>JBKQRV010000061.1:0-37202 GCA_052143835.1 Alphaproteobacteria bacterium | reverse complement strand
CAGCCCCGCGTCGATCTTCCGTCTCGTTCGCTTTGTCATGATCCGCTCCATCTACCACGACGGAACGGCTCACGCTCCAATTAACCGACCGGTCCCAAATTCGGGGTCCACTTCACATGTCCCTATTCCATTTTCGGCAGGGAGGGGCCTGGGACGCACAGCGGATCGAAGGAACGGTCGTGCACGAATTCATCAACTACGCAACTGTGGTCATCGGCCTCTATGGTGCCGCCGCTGGGATCGATATGAATAGCATGCTCGAAATAGAGGACTTCTATTTTAGATTCCAATCGACACACCGAAAAGGCGCACAAATGGATAAGACATATAGCCACCTGCCCGAAATTAATGTCAAGAATACCGAGCTCGGCTACGAATTGTTCGAAACCGGCAGGATCGGTCCGTCCAAGAAGTGACTTCGTTTGCGCTGGCCGGTGCCCCACGCCATTGCTACAATTTTCCTGCCATGATCCATGACGAGCTACAACCACAGGCAGCGCCGGCAACGTCAAAGCGAACGCGCCGCAGGATAGCCCTCTTTCTCTGGCCGCTTGCCCTCGCGATGGCGGGACCCGCCGGCCTGATCCTGCTTTGGTCGATCTCCTTCGACGCGGCATTCTTGTTTGCCTTGCCGTTCCTTGCCCTCTGGGCGCTCGTGGCGCTCTGTGTGCTCCTTGTCGCCATAATATTCGCGATCGAACGCTTCTGGCGAGGGGCCCTGTCGCTCGCCCTTCTCCCCCTGGCGGTGCTCGTAACTTTCCTCAACTTCATGAGCGTGTGGGGATTTGCTATCCAGACGGGCGAATACATCCACTTCCGCGCGAAGCGCGCGGCGTATCTTGCGGACATCGCGAAGCTGCCCACGGACAAAGGACCGCGTCTCGTGGTCATCCATTGGGGAGGTTTTCTCGGATCTTATCGTGCCGTGGTCTACGACGAGAGCGATGAAGTGGTGCTCTCCGAGGAAAAGCGGTCCGCGGCTTGGAAGAAGCGGACCGAAGAGACAGAGCTGGCCTGCGAGGTGGTACATGCGGAGCCGGTCGGGAACCATTTCTATATCGTCCGCATCGCCTGTTAGTTGCCGCCCGCCGCAAGCGCCTTCCGTCCCATGAGCTTCCTTTGAGGCAGGTCGGCCAAAGAGCTGGCCCGATAGAGTCGGAGACTGCTGCAATTTTCCCGTCATGAGCCAAGATCAAGCACAACCGCGGGTGCCACGCAGGCGCCGCAGGTTTACCCTCTTTCTCTGGCCGCTTGGCTTCGCGGCAGCCGGACCCGCCACCCTGGTATTGCTGTGGTCGATCTCCTTCGATGCGGCCTTCATGTTTGCCTTTCCCTTTCTTGCGCTGTGGGCGCTCCTGGCGCTCATTGCACTCATCGTCGCCGCGATCCTGGCGATCGGACGGAGGTGGCTTCGAGCCCTGTCGCTCGCCCTGTGCCCGTTCGCAGTCCTCGTGGCTTACCTCAACTTCATGAGCATGTGGGGATTTGCCATAGAGACGGGCGAATACATCCATTTTCGCGCGAAACGCGCGGATTATCTTGCGGAGATCGCCAAACTGCCCACGGACAATGGGCCGCGTCTCGCGATCTTCGACTGGGGCGGCTTCGGCGTCTCGCACGCCATCGTCTATGACGAGAGCGACGAGATCATCTCGAAGGAAGAGGACTCGCCGGATTGGAAGAAACGGATCAAGGGGACGGAGCTGGTTTGCGGCCTCATGGGAGCGGAGCCGGTTGGAGGTCATTTCTACATTGTCCGCATCGCTTGTTAACCACTTTGAGCTCGGATCAGACACAACCATTGGTACCGCTGCCCGCAAGACGCAGGCGCCGCAGGATGGCGATCTTTCTCTGGCCGCTTGCCTTCGCGATCGCGGGGCCCGCCGGCCTGGTCCTGCTCTGGTCGATCTCCTTCGATGCGGCCTTCACGTTTGCCTTCCCGTTTCTTGGCCTCTGGGTGTTCGTGGCGCTCATTGCCCTCGTCGTCGCCGTGATACTGGCGATCGGACGGAGGTGGCTTGAGGCCCTGTCGCTCGCCCTATTTCCTCTGGCGGTGCTCGTGGCGTTCTTGAACTTCATGAGCATGTGGGGATTTGCTGTCCAAACGGGCGAATACATCCATTTCCGCGTGAAGCGCGCGGCCTATCTCGCCGACATCGCCAAGTTGGCCATGGACAAAGGCCCGCGTCTCGCGATCTTCGACTGGGGCGGTTTCGCCGGTTCGCACGCCGTCGTTTATGACGAGAGCGACGAGATTATGCTTTCCAAGGAAAAGCGGTCGGAGGCTTGGAAGGAGCGGATCGCGGGGACGGAGCTGGCCTGCGGCGTCGTGGCGGCGGAGCCGGTCGGGCGCCATTTCTACATTGTCCGCATCGGCTGTTAGTCGGCCCTCGCCGCGTGATGGCGATCCTCCGAGCTTCCTTTGGGCCCTTAACTGGCCAATAATCGGCCTCCGCGGCAGGGAAGTGCCGGAAAAGGGAGGGAGCGATGGACAAGGCGATCGGCAAGGCGGACGCTGACGCAGAGATCGTCGCCATCCGGCACGATATCCATCGCCATCCCGAGCTCGCCTACGAGGAGACGCGGACGAGCGATCTCGTGGCCGAGCGGCTCGCCGCCTGGGGCTACGAGGTTGACCGCGGGCTCGGCAAGACCGGCGTCGTCGGCACGCTCACGCGCGGCGGCGGCACGAGGCGCATCGGCCTCCGCGCCGACATGGATGCACTCCCCATCCACGAGACGACCAACCTGCCTTACGCGAGCGTGCATCCCGGCAAGATGCACGCCTGCGGCCACGACGGCCACACCGCGATGCTGCTGGGTGCGGCCAAGGCGCTCGCCGAGGCGCCGAGCTTCGACGGCACCGTGCACCTCATCTTCCAGCCGGCCGAGGAAGGCCAGGCAGGGGCGCGCCGGATGATCGAGGACGGCCTCTTCCGCCGCTTCCCCTGCGATGCGGTCTTCGGCATGCACAACATGCCGGGCTATCCCGAGGGGAAGCTCGTCTTCCGGCCCGGGCCCTTCCTGGCCTCGGCCGACCGCTTCGACGTCACTATCGAGGGTATCGGCGGGCACGGCGCCGTGCCGCACAAGACGGTCGATCCGGTGGTGGTGGCGGCGAGTACGGTGATGGCGCTACAGACGATCGTCGCGCGCAACATCGACCCCCAGCTCCCCGCCGTGGTGACGGTCGGCGCGATCAAGGCCGGCGAGGCGGCGAACGTGATCCCGGCGGAGGCCGAGATGCGGCTCTCCGTGCGCTCGCTCGATCCCGAGGTGCGCATGGCGCTGCGCCGGCGCATCGCCGCCCTCATCGCGGCGCAGGCCGAGAGCTACGGGGCCACGGCGCGCGTGCGCCTGCACGAGGGCTATCCGGTCCTCGTCAATCACGCGAAGGAGACGGCGTTCGCCACTCAAGTGGCCGAGGAGCTCGTCGGGCCCGAGAACGTCGAGACGAATTCGGCACCCCTCATGGGGAGCGAGGATTTCGCCTATATGCTGGAGGAGCTCCCGGGCTGCTATCTCCTTATCGGCAACGGCGCGGGCGAAGGCAGCTGCATGGTCCACAATCCGGGCTTCGACTTCAACGACCGCTGCATCGCCATCGGCAGCCGCTATTGGGTGCGCCTCGTCGAGCGCTATCTCGCGAAAGCGTGAGGCGCGCGTTCGCGGCCTACCGCGCCTCAGCTCGAGCGCTCGGGCCGATCGTAGCAAGCCCTCAAGGCCAGCCACAGCTGCGCCACCAGGGAGAGGCCGAGGAGGCAGGCGAGGGCAACCACGGCGCCTTCGCCCACGAGGGGCCGGAAGGCGAGCTCCACGCGATGCTCGCCGGGCGGCACCTCGAGCATCTTGAAGCCGTCGGCGTTGCGCGCGAGCGGCACGCGCTTGCCGTCGAGCGTCGCCTGCCAGGCCGGCAGCCAGGCGTCGCGGTAGACGAGCTCGCCGCCGGCGGGTGTCGTGACCGCAATGGCGACATCGTCGGCGCTGAAGCGGACCACCCGCGCGTCGCCGGCCGGGTCGCTGATCGTGAGCTTGGGCGGGCCGCAACCGAAGGCGGCGGCGAAATCGCTGCCGAGGTTCTCGAGATCGCCGTTCGTCATTTCCTCATCCGTGGCCCCGCGCCGCTTGAGGGCCTCGCCGACCCAGCGCGCGTAGGTATCCGAGCGCGCGCCGGGTATGCACGGGTCGATGCCGAGGAACGACCACATTCCATGGTAGCGGTCGCCAATCGGCTCATAGGGTGCCGCCAGTGTCGGGAGGTCCACGCGCACCGGCTGATAGACGAGCGCCCGCGGCCATTTGTACCAGGGCTCGACCAGGACCTGGCCGGCCGCCTCTGCCGGCGTCGGCCGGATTTCTGCGAGGGCTGCATAGAAGGTCGCCTCGAAAGCGATGCGATGAGCGGCCACCTCGCCGCCGAGCACGAGCGCGAGGATGGCCGGCCCCCATGGCTTCAAGCGATTTCCGCTCGAAAGCAAGAGCAACAGTGCCGCGGCGAGCGCCAAGCCGCCGGCAATGGCGATCCAGCCGTAAACGAAGGAGTCCCAATAGAACAGAAGCGCGTAGCGATGCGCCTGGAACATGCATGCGATGAGCACGACCGTCGCCGCCGCATACAAGAGCGCCGCGCGATTCCTGCCCTCGAGCGTCCTCGCATCGGCAAGCACGGTGGTGACGGCCAATATGGCGAACGGCTTCGCGAACACCGAGGCGTAGCTCACCGGCCGGTAAAGCTTCATCCACGGCAGCCAGTCATAGACCCACTCGGCCACCGGAAACTGGTTCGGCAGCGAGAAGGCCGTGAGCAGCAGCAACAGGATGAGAAGCTCGGGAACGAAGCGCGTGCGCCAGCCGAAGGCGAGGCCGTAGAGCAGCACCGCGAGGTTGCCGGCGCCGAAATAAAGCCAGACGTCGTACGTGGTCACCGGCCGGCCGTCGAACACGTCCAGCAGGCGGAGCCCCGGCATCTGGTAGAGATAGTAGAGGAAGACGCGGAGGCTCGGCAGCAGAGTGTGCGGGTCGCGCAGCCGGGCGGAGAAGCGGATCGTCTCCCAGGCCTCGCGGTCGATGGCGATGAGCCCCGCCGCAAGGGCCGCGGTCAAGAGTGCCAACGCGAGTGCCGGCGGCGTGAAGGCGCTCGAGAGAACGCGCCGCCACTCCGCCGCCAACGCCGTGCGGTAGCGCAAGCCCGCCATGAGCGCGAAGAGGGCGCCGAGATAGACTTCCGGAATGACGAGGTATTGCGGGTTGCCGTAGACGTTCGCCACCAGCACCAGAGCGCTTGCCAGGAGGTAGATGGCCTGCCGCGTCCTGAGGAAGCGCACGATGAAGAGCATCACGAAGAGGAAGGTCAAGGCGAAGCCGTAGCTGAAGTTGGGTTGGGTCTCCATGTAGTGGCTGAGCGGCATGGCAACGGCGGCCAAGGCCACGTGGGGGCCCGGTTTGCCGCTGAGCTCGCGCGCGAGCAATGCCGCGGCCACGCCGATCAGCGCGAAGTCCGCCCCCACGGCGCCGAAATAGAGAAGCTTGATGTCGGCGATTCGGAAAAGCGCGCCGAGGAGGGCGGCCGCCGCCTTCGTCGACCCGAAGGTGAAGGCCATCTCGAAGGCGTTGGGGAGCCCGTAGCTCGCGTAAGGTTGCCACAGCGGGATCTCGCCGCCGGTGACAATCGAGGAATAGACGTAGTGGAAGATCTGGTAGTAGGAGAAGACGTCGTTCTGGGGGAAATAGGCGTCCGCATAGCCCGCCCAGCCGACGGCAAGGCCGCTCGCGAGCGCGAGCAGGAGGGGCAGGCGCATCCCGGCCTCTAGTCGCACGCGCGGTCCTGCTTGGGCTGCCAGAACCACAGCTCGCGCCAGAACTGGAAATAATAGGCGGCACCCCAGCGGAAAATCTGCAGCTTGCGCTTGCCGCCGATACGCTCAGGCTCTCCGGCCGCGACCTCGGCAATCCGCTTCTTCGCCTTGGCCGCCCGCACCGACATGATCGGCTCCCAGCTGATGACGGTGCCGAACAGCCGCTCCGGCAGGCGATAGGTATCCTCGGCGGCGAGGCCGAGATCGTCGATCAGCCCGCGGCGGAAGGCGCGATAGATCACCATGACGTCGGTATATGCGCCGCCGTGCAGCCGATTGACGGTACGGGTGAAGAGCCAATTGCCGAAGCCGGTGACGATATCGTCATCGTCGCTCTGCGCATCGCCCAGGTAGCGCGAGCCGATCACCAGGTCATAGCCCTCGCGCACCTTGGCGATCATCTCCGGGATGAACTCGGGGGCGCAATTGCCGTCCGGGCTGAGCGTCAGGATGATGTCGCCGGTGATGCTGGGGAGGGCATCGAGATAGGCGAAGCGGATTCCCGGCCGGCGTTGGACGATGACCTCATAGCCGTGCTCACGGCACCATTCGGGCGTGCCGTCGGTCGAGCCGCCGTCGACGACGACGAGTTGATCGTACCATTCCGGCCGGATGCGCGGCAGCACGGCCTTGACCCCCTCGACCTCGTTCAAAGTGAGCGCGACGATCGAGACTTTCATCTCCTTGACCGCGGGAAAAACGGGCGCGCTCACATTAGAGACGCCCCTGGGGATGGTCATGATATCACTGGCCACGTTCTACCGCCTCCTCGAGCGAGCGACTCGGTCGGCTTCTCAGCGAAGCCTCGACCGACACGGATTCTACGCCAAAAGGATGCATCATAATTATTATCCCGACATAACAATTTGCAGGCATCATGCTCTGCGCCACGACCCGGGGATATGGCGGGGCCTCTGGGGTGCTGCCGTCCATCGGGCGCAAGGGCGTTCCGGACACGGCAACCGCGCGATTCGCGCTATCGAGTCGTGCCGCGGCCGTGGTTGATTTCCGCTCGTCGTGCGGTTATGCAGGGGCACTGCGGTAAAGCTTTGACGCTCAATCACGCGGAAGCAGGCCGCAAGCGGCCATTCCGCCGCGACAGATGAGGTTGCTGATCTTGAACGCACTCCCCGAAGGCGAGCCGAGCAGCGACGATCTCGAGCGCATCTACCGCTCGTTGCGCCTCATCCGGCGGGCGGAGGAGGAGATCGCGCGCCTCTATCCCTCCGACAAGATCAAGAGCCCGGTGCATCTCTCGATCGGCCAGGAAGCGGTCGCGGTCGGCGTGTGCGAGGCACTCCGTCCGGATGACGTGGTGTCGCCCACCTACCGCGGCCACGCCGCCCTCCTGGCCAAGGGCGGCTCGCTCAAGGGCATGATGGCCGAGCTCTACGGCAAGGCGACCGGGCTCACCGGCGGGAAGGGCGGCTCGATGCATCTCATCGACATGAGCCATAACGTGCTCGGCGCCTCGGCGGTGGTCGGTACCACGATCCCCTTAGCTGTCGGCCACGCGCTCGCCTTCAAGCGCATGAAATCGACGCGCGTGGTCGCGGCCTTCTTCGGCGACGGCGCCACCGAGGAGGGGGTCTTCGCGGAAAGCCTCAATTTCGCGGCTCTGCACCGCCTGCCGGTGCTGTTCGTCTGCGAGAACAACGCCTATGCCATCCATACGCCGATCGCCAAGCGCTGGGCGACCGAGCGCCTCGTCGAGCGGGTCGCGAGCTACGGCATCCCGGCCGCGCGCATTGAGGACGGCGACGTGTTGGCCATCCGCGCGCAGGCAGCTAGCGCCGTCGCCAAGATGCGCGGCCGCGACGGGGGCCCGCATTTCCTCGAGTGCCGCACCTATCGCTGGCGCGAGCACGTCGGCCCCAACGAGGATTATGACGCGGGCTATCGCTCTCGTGCCGAGCTCGCGCCATGGCAGAGGAACGACCAGCTCGAACGCATCGGAGTGCTGCTTGCGGTCGGTCGGCGCGCGGCCATCGATGCCGCCATCGAGCGCGAAATCGCGGAGGCGATCGCCTTTGCCGAGGACAGTCCCTTTCCCGAGCGGGAGGCGCTCTTCACCGATGTCTTCGCCGGCTAGCAACGCGCGCCTCCTGCACTACGTGGATGCGCTCGCCGAGGCGGTCGCACAGGAGATGCGGCGCGATGCCAGCATCTTCGTTTTCGGCTGCGACGTCGACGACCATAAGGCGATCCAGGGCTCGACGCGCGGGCTCGCGGAAGAGTTCGGCGCCGAGCGCGTCTTCAGCACGCCGCTTTCCGAGGACGCCATGGCGGGAGTCGCGATCGGGGCCGCCATGGCGGGCATGCGGCCGATCCATGTGCACATCCGCATGGATTTCCTCATGTTGTGCATGAACCAGCTCGTCAACATCGCGGCCAAGAGCCGCTACATGTACGGCGGGCAGGTCAAGGTGCCACTCGTCGTGCGCAGCGTGATCGGCAAATCCTGGGGCCAGGGCGCGCAGCACTCGCAAGGCCTGCACGCGATGTTCATGCACGTGCCCGGGCTCAAGGTGGTGGCGCCCTCGAACGCGCACGACGCCAAGGGCTGCCTGGCCGCGGCGATCCGCGACGACAAT
Organism: Alphaproteobacteria bacterium; assembly: GCA_052143835.1. GTDB lineage: Bacteria > Pseudomonadota > Alphaproteobacteria > JACZXZ01 > JACZXZ01 > DASPPM01. The sequence goes on along the minus strand of JBKQRV010000061.1, from coordinate 28,753 downwards.
CCGGTGATCTTCGTCGAGCACCGCTTGCTTTATTTCACCGACGCATTCGTGCCCGAGGAGCCCTACGAGGTGCCGTTCGGCAAGGCGCGCGTGTGCGTCGCGGGCGGGGACGTCACCATCGTCGGCGTCTCGAACATGCTGGTCGAGTGCCTGAGGGCGCGCGAGCTTCTTGCCGAGGTCGGCATCTCGGCCGAGGTGATCGATCCGATCTCGCTCGTCCCGCTCGACATCGAGACGATCGTGCAGTCGGTCGGCCGCACCGGCCGGCTTCTCGTCGTCGACAATGCCTGGACCTGCTGCGGGGCGAGTGCCGAGATCGTCGCCGCCGTGGTCGAGCGTGCTGCGAACGGCCACCCGCTCAAGGCCCGCCGCATGGGCTATGCTCCGGTCACCTGCCCGACCACGCCCGCGCTTGAGGCGGAGTTCTATCCCGACCCGGCGAAGATCGCGCACGTCGCCCACGCCATGGTGCGTCCCGATGCGACTCCCTGGCGGCCCGATCAGAGGCACGCCGAGCTTGCCTATCAAACGAGGTTCCGCGGGCCCTTCTGAGGGGCGCTCGCGGCAGTGCGAGGAGCAGAGCGAGCCCATGTTCTACGATTTGGCGGCCGGCACCTGGGGTGCGGAGGAGATCGCGGCGATCCAGCGCGTGATCGCCTCCGACCGTCTCACCATGGGGCCGCAGGTGGCGCGCTTCGAGGAGGCTTTCGCCGCCTACCACGACCGGAAATACGCCGTCATGGTCAATTCCGGATCGTCCGCCAATCTCGTTGCGGTCGCGGCCCTCTTCTACAAGAAGGAGCGCCCGCTCGTGCGCGGCGACGAGGTGATCGTGCCGGCTGTCTCGTGGGCCACGACCTATCATCCGCTGCAGCAATATGGGCTCAGGCTCAAGATCCTCGACATCGAGCTGGAGACGCTCAACATGGACGTGACCCAGCTCGAGCGCGCGATCGGGGAGCGCACGCGCGCGATCGTAGGCGTCAGCATCCTCGGCAACCCGGCGGCCCTCGACGTCATGCGCGCCGCGGCCGACCGCCACGGGCTCTACTTCATCGAGGACAATTGCGAATCGATGGATGCCGAGCTCGCCGGCAGGAAGGCCGGGACCTTCGGCCACATCTCGACCTTCAGCCTCTTCTACTCGCACCACATCTCGACCGTCGAGGGTGGGGTGGTGACGACGGACGAGCGCGAGCTCTTCGAGCTCTGCCGCGCCATGCGCGCGCACGGCTGGATCCGCGACCTCCCCGCCGATTCCGAGCTCTATGAGAAGCGCGCCGACGATTTCTACGAGGCCTATCGCTTCATCCTGCCGGGCTACAACGTGCGTCCGACCGAGATCGGCGGCGCCGTCGGGATCGAGCAGCTCAAGAAGCTGCCGGCAATGACCGTGGCCCGGCGGCGAAACTGGGACTATTTCCGCAAGCTCTTCGGCGGCGACAACCGCTTCATCATCCAGCGCGAGAACGGCAAGAGCTCCGCCTTCTCCTTCACCATCATCCCCAATCCGGAGCTCGGCATCCGGCGCGCGGACATCCTGCCGCGGCTCAAGGCGGCCGACATCGGCTGCCGCATGATCACGGGCGGCTGCATCACGCGCCACGACGTGATCAGGCACTACGACTACGCGTGCGTGAACGGGTTGCCGAACGCGAACCTCGCCCACGACGAGGGATTCTTCGTGGGCAACCATCCCTTCGACCTCACCGCGCAGATCGCACGCCTGCGCGAGGTCCTCGACCGTGCGGCGCGCGCATGAGCGCCGCGGCCCCCTCGCGCGCAAAGTCGGGCCTGCAAGTCCTGGTGACGGGCGGGGCCGGCTATCTCGGCTCGGTCCTGGTGCCCGAGCTTCTGGCGGCCGGCCACAAGGTCACCGTGCTCGACAATTTCATGTACCGCCAGAACAGCCTCGCGCAGGTCTGCCATCTTGCGAACTTCGAGGTCGTCGCCGGCGATGCGCGGCAGGCCCAGGTCCTGCGGCCGCTCGTCGAGCGCGCCGATCTCGTCATCCCGCTCGCGGCGCTTGTGGGGGCCCCGCTCTGCGAGAAGGACCCGCTCGCGGCGACCTCGACCAACCGCGACGCCGTTGCCACGCTCGTGAAGATGCTCAGCGGCGAGCAGCGCGTTATCCTGCCCACCACCAACAGCGGCTACGGGGTCGGCGAGAAACACAAGCGCTGCACGGAAGAGTCCCCGCTGCGTCCCGTCTCGCTTTACGGGCGCGACAAGGTCGCGGCGGAGGAGTTGGCACTCGCGCACGGCAATGCGGTGAGCCTGCGGCTCGCGACCGTGTTCGGCATGTCGCCACGCATGCGCATCGATCTTCTCGTCAACGATTTCGTCTATCGCGCCGTCCACGACCGCTCCGTGGTGCTCTTCGAAGGGCACTTCCGGCGCAACTATCTCCATATCCGGGACGTGGCGCGCGCCTTCCTCCATGCGATCGACAAGTTCGAGACGATGAAGGGCGAGCCCTACAACGTCGGGCTCTCGGACGCCAATCTCTCGAAGCTTGAACTCTGCGAGCGCATCAAGCTGCAGATACCGGAGTTCGCCTTCCTCGAGGCCGCGGTCGGCAAGGATCCCGACAAGCGCGACTACATCGTCTCGAACGCGAAGATCGAGCGCACCGGCTTCAAGCCCGTCTTCTCGCTCGACGACGGCATCCGCGAGCTGATCAAGGGCTATCGGATGATTCGCAACTCCGTCTATGGTAACCTCTAGTGCGCGCCGCGGCGGCGGGAACGTCGAGGTGCCGAGGCGTGAAGGGAGCCGCGCGGCGATGAGCGGAAGGAGTGGCCTCGAGCTCTTGCTGGTCAATCCGGGCGGCCGCGACGAGGTCTACCAGGAGCTGGGCGCGGAGCTGACCGCGGTCGAGCCCCCGCTCTGGTGTCGTCTCCTTGCGGGCTACGTCCGCGACCGCGGCCACTCGGTCGCGATCGTCGATGCGGAGGCCGAGGAGCTCAAGCCCGCGGCCGTCGCCGCCCGGGTCGCCGAAGCCAGGCCGCGCCTCGTCGCCGTGGTCGCTTTCGGCCATCAGCCGTCCGCCTCGACTCAGCAGATGGCCGCAGCGCGGCCCGTCTGCCGTGCCATCAAGGCGGAGAGCCCCGCCCAGCCCGTCATCATGCTGGGTGGGCATGTGTCGGCGCTATCCGAGCGCACGCTCCGCGAGGAGGCGGTCGATTTCGCCTGCAACGGCGAGGGTCCGGTCACGCTGAGCGAATTGCTCGCGGTATTGCGCGGCGGGAGGCCCCACGACTTCTCCAAGGTCCAGGGCCTCGTCTATCGCGAGGATGGCGTCGTCCGCACCAACCCCTCGGCAGCGCTCATCGTCGAGCTCGACAAGGACCTCCACGGCAACGCCTGGGATCTGCTGCCCATGGAGCGATACCGGGCGCATAACTGGCAGTGCTTCGGCGATCTTGCCGCCCGCAAGCCCTACGCGTCGATCTATACCTCGCTCGGCTGCCCCTACAAATGCAACTTCTGCTGCATCAACGCACCCTTCGGCGTCAACCGCTACCGCATGCGCGCGCCGGCAGCGGTCGCGGCGGAGATCGACCTGCTCCACGCCAAATACGGGGTGAAGACCTATAAGATCAGCGACGAGATGTTTGTGTTGAACGAGCGGCACGTGCTCGGCCTGTGCGATCTTCTGATCGAGCGCGATTACGACCTGAACATTTGGGCCTATGCGCGGGTGGACACGGTCAAGCCGCGCATGCTCGAGAAGCTGCGCCGGGCGGGCGTGCGCTGGTTGGCGCTCGGCATCGAGTCGGGCAGCGCGCACGTGCGCGACGGGGCCGAGAAGTCCTTCTCGGAAGCCGACATCATCGCGGTCGTGCGCCAAATACAGGCGGCGGGCATCAACGTCATCGGCAATTTCATCTTCGGCCTGCCGGATGACGATCTCGAGACCATGCAGCAGACTTTGGCCCTTGCCCAAGAGCTCAATTGCGAGTTCGTCAATTTCTATTCGGCGATGGCCTATCCCGGCTCGCCGCTCTACCGCACCGCTTTAGCTAAGGGCTGGGCGTTGCCCGAAGAATGGAGCGGCTTCTCGCAGCACAGCTACGATTGCCTGCCGCTCAGGACGGAGAAGCTCTCTGCCGCTGCGGTGCTCGAGTTCCGCGACCGGGCATTCAGCACCTATTTTGCGAGCCCGCGCTACCTCGACATGGTGGGTCGGAAGTTCGGCCCGGAGGCGCGCGAGCACGTCGTCGCGATGGCGAGTCACAAGCTTTGCCGCAGATTGCTCGAGGCGGCGCTACCCGCAGCCGCGGCGCGCGAGAACGAACCGGCGGCATGAGCAGCAAGCCGGCAAGTGCGCGCTGCCTCGAAGGGCTCGACGTGCTCGTGCTTGCGGGTGGTCTGGGGCTCCGCATGCGCGAGGCGCTGGCCGGCGGGCCAAAGTTGCTCGCCCCCGTCGCCGGCCGGCCCTTCCTCGACCATCTCCTGGATTGGCTCGCGGGATTCGGCGCGCGGCGCATCGTCTTGGCACTCGGCTACGGTGCCGAGGCGGTTCTCGGTCATCTCGCACGGGTGCAGAAGTCGGGCCTTGCGCTCGAAAGCGTCGTCGAGCCCTACCCGCTCGGCACGGCGGGCGCTATCCGCTTTGCGCGCAGCAGGCTCTCAAGCGATCCCGTCCTGGTGGTGAATGGCGACAGCTTCGTGGACGCCGATCTCTCCGAGCTCGTCGAGCGGCAGCGGAGAACGGGGGCGCTCGGCACGTTGTTGTGCACGGAGGTCGAGGACGCCGGCCGCTACGGCCGCGTCGCGATCGACGCAGGGGGGCGCATCGCGGGCTTCATCGAGAAGGACGCGAGCCATCGCGGCAGGGCCATGATAAGCGCCGGGGTCTATCTGCTTTCTCGACGCCTCTTGGACGAGATCGCCGCCGGCACGGCCGCTTCCCTCGAGCGCGATGTCTTCGAACGCCTGCCGGCAGGCTCGCTTGCCGCCCTCGCGGGACGCTACAGGTTCATCGATATCGGCACCCCGGAATCTTTCGCGCGGGCGGCCGAGATGCTTGGCGGTTTGGCGCCTGAAGCGGCGGCAGCGGGCGGGGGCGCTCGCAGGCGATGATCATCAGCAGGACGCCTTTCCGGATTTCCCTCTTTGGCGGCGGGACCGACTATCCTGCTTGGTTCTCGCAGCATGGCGGAGCCGTCATCGGCACGACGATCGACAAATATTGCTACATCAGCGTGCGCCGCCTGCCGCCCTTCTTCGAGTACCGTCACCGCATCGTTTATTCCAAGATTGAGCTGGTTCACGCGCTGGCCGAGATCCAGCATCCGGCCGTGCGTGGGGTGCTCTCCGAGATGGGCGTCGAGCAGGGCCTCGAGATCCACCATGACGCGGACCTGCCGGCGCGCTCGGGCCTGGGCTCGAGCAGCTCGTTCACCGTCGGCCTCCTCAACGCCCTCTATGCGCTTCGCGGCCACATGGTGGCGAAGCTAGAGCTCGCTCGGCAGGCGATCCACGTCGAGCAGGACGTGCTCAAGGAGGCGGTCGGCTGCCAGGATCAAGTCTGGGCCGCTTACGGCGGATTCAACCGGATCGATTTCCTGCCGGGGGGGAGCTTCCAGGTGACCCCGGTCGTGCTGCCGCCCGATCGGCGCGCGGAGCTGCACCGCTCGATGATGATGTTCTTCACCGGCTTTCCGCGCGATGCCTCGGTCATCGCCCGTGAGCAGATCGACAACGTCGGGCGCTCTGCCGGGCAGCTCACCGCCATGCGCGCCATGGTCGACCGCGCCTTGGAGATATTGCGCGACGAGCGTAGCTCGATTCGCGAGCTGGGGGCGCTCATGAAGGAAAGCTGGCGGCTCAAGCGGGAATTGGCCGCGGCTGTTTCAACGCCGGCGATCGACGAGATTCACGATGCGGCGATCGCGGCGGGAGCGCTCGGAGGCAAGCTCCTCGGCGCTGGCGGTGGCGGCTTCATCTTGTTCCTGGTCGAGCCCGGCAAGCAGGCGCGCGTGCGCGAGCGGCTCAAGCATCTGATCGAGGTTTCCTTCGCCTTCGAGCAGGAGGGCAGCAAGATCGCCCTCTATCAGCCGAACGGGCTTTAGGGCAGCGCGTCGCAAAGGGCGATCTGATCACGCGTCAGGGCGAGCCCGCGCCGATCGGAGGCGGGACGCGGCGGGCCATCAAGGGGAGGGTGCGGGCGCCTTGCGACCGCGGTCCTCATGGCAAACGAGCACGACCAACGCCACGAGCGCGAGTGCCAGAAGGACGGCAAGCGCGAAGAGCAGCCTCTCCCCGACCAGCGGCCGAAAGACGAGATCGACCCGGTGCTCGCCGGGCGCCAATGCCACGGTCTTGAAGCCGTCCGCGTTCGGCTCGAGTGCCGCCGGGGCGCCGTCCACGGCTGCTTGCCATTGGGGAGTCCAGGCGTCGCGATAGGTAAGGACTCCGCCTCGAGGGGTGGTTACCGCGATGGTCGCTTCATTGGCGGTGAAGCGGATCATTTGCGCTGTGCCGCTGGGATCGCTGATCGTGAGCTTCGGCTGATGGCAGCCGAAGGCGGCATCGAAGTCGTCGCCCAGACCATGGGAGCGAGGTGTCGCCGCAGGGCCGAAATAACGGCGCGCCTGCGGCTTCCCCAATCCGAAGAGTTGACCTTCCGTCAATTCGAGATCGCTCGCACCACGGCGCCTTAGAGATTCGGCGACCCCCCGCGCGTAGCTGTCGGAGCGGGCGTTTGGGATACAGGGGTCGATGCCGATGAAATCCCACAAGCCATGATAGAGCGAGCCGCTCAACGCGAAGCGGGCCCTGATGTAGGGATAGTGGCCATCTGAAACGCGAGTTGGCTGATAAACCAATTGATGCGGCCTTTGGTACCACGACTCGACGAAAGGCAGATCCGTGAACGCAATCGAGGTTCGTGCCGGATCGAGTGCTGCGTAAAATGTCGCCTCGAAATCCGCGCGGTAGACCACCGTCTCGCCAGCCGCGATCACGGCGAGCACGAGGGGCGCGAAGCGCTGCCAATATCGTTCGCGGCAGAGGATGAGCGCCGCGCTCAACACGAGCGTCGCGCCGATGGCAATCCGGCCATATCCGACAGAGTCCCAGTAATAAAACGGCGACAGAGCCTTGGTCTGTAGAATGATCGAGCAAAGCAGCACCGCCATGCTGAGCCGCAGCAGGGCAAAGCGAGCGCCGGCCTTGCGCAGCCGCGGGCTGGCGAGTACGACGGCAACGGCAAGGATGGCGAAGGGCTTGGCGAATACGATCGCGGCGCTGGCCGGTCGATACAGATTCATCCCGGGGACCCAGTAATAGGCCCATTTGGCGAGTGGGAACTGGTCGGGCAAGGCGAAGACGACGATGAGGCCGATGAGCAGCAGCAGTTCGGGGACGAACCTTATCCGCCATCCGACGACAAGAGCGAAGAGCAGGATCGCCAGATTCGCGGTACCGAAATACGTCCAAATGTCCGGGATGCTCACGGGCCGCCCGGTGAAGAGCTCGAAGAGCCTGAGGTTGAGCGGGGCGGAGAGGTCGTGAAGGTAGTCGTCCAAAGCCGGCAGCAGGGTCACCGGGTCACGCAGACGCGGGGTGAATTCCACGTACTTCAGCACTTCGTGGTCGATCGCCAGCACGCCTGCGGCAAGCGCCACGGTAAGGGCGGCGAGGAGCAGCGCGGGGAGCGTGAACAGGCTGCGGAGGATGGCGCGCCATTCCGCAACGAGCGCATCACGGTAGCGCAGGCCCGCCATGAGCAGGAACAGCGCGCCGATATAGAACTTCGGCACGACAAGATACTGCGGATTGCCGTAGAGGCTGGAGACCAGCGCCAGCGCTGCGGCGATCAGATAGATGCCGCGCCGCCTCTGCAAGAAGCGGAGCAGGAACAGGATGACGAGCAGGACCGTCAAGGCGCAGAGATAGCCGAGGTTGTTCGTGGTCTCCATGTAATGCGTGAATGGCATGGCCACCGCGGCGAAGCCGACGTGGGGTCCGCCTTTGCCGGTCAAATCGCGCGCGAGGTAGGCCGAAACCACGCCGATGAGCGCGAAGTCGATGCCGATCGCCCCGAAAAACAGCAGCTTGATGTCGGTAATTCGGAAGAGCGCGCCGATGAGCGCCGTCGCCGTGTTGCTCGGGCCGAAGGTGAACAAGAGCTCGAAGGCGCTCGGGATGCCGTAACCGGCGTAGGGCTCCCATAACGGGATCTGGTGGTCGAGCAAAATGGACGAATAGGCTACGTGATAAAGCTGGTAGTAGGAAAAGACGTCGTGCTGCGGGAAATAGGCGTCCGCATAGCCTGCCCAGCCGATGGCGAGTCCGCTTGCCAGCGCGAGGAGGAGGGGTAGGCGCATCGGCATGATCGCGCGATCCTCGAGCGGCACTCGGGTTGACGGAAAGTGCGCGCACCCGAGCTGCATCGACGCATCGCTCGGGGGATCAAGAGCCGCCGTCGCAGGCGCATTTGGTAGCGGTTTTTCGGGGTGCGCACAACGGACGTGTCGCCAAAATCCATGACCGCGGGATACGCCGATGACCAGATTCCGGCAGGCAAATCGCAGCTCGCCATCATCCCCTTTCGGACAAATCGACGCATCCCGAGTTGGTTGCGCGGGCCCCTTGAGATGTGATAGGAAACAGCCGCTTTCGGGCGGCCGTTGCCGTCCCCGAAGGTTGGGCCCCCGTGGCGCCAGGCGCGCGGGCGCGCCGAAAACCCGTCCCATCCCGGCCACATCCGGGCGAGGGAGCGGGATTCTTCAGGGCCATCGAGAGGGTAGCGCGAGTGGCTTCGGAAACGACAGGCCTTTCCGGCATTGCCGGACGTTATGCCGTGGCACTCTACGAGCTGGCGGACGAGAGCAAGGAGCTCGACGCCGTGGCCGCCGACCTGCGCGCGCTCAAGGCCATGATCGCCGGGTCCGCCGAGCTGCAGCGACTCGTGCGCAGCCCGCTCATCTCGCGCCGCGATCAGGCGAAGGCGATGGCGGCACTCCTCGAGAAGGCGGGCATCGGGGTGACCGTGCGCCACTTCGTCGGCGTCGCCGCCCAGCACCGCCGCCTTTTCCTCCTCCGCCCCATGATCGACGCCTTCTTGGCGACGCTTGCGGCACGGCGAGGCGAGCTCTCGGCCGAGGTGAGCTCGGCGGCCCCGCTCGAAGCCTCCCAGGTGGAGGCGCTCAAGGCCCAGCTCGCCAAGGCGATGGGCAAGGCGGTCAACCTTGATTTCAAGGTGGACCCGGCCCTCCTCGGCGGGCTCGTCGTGAAGATCGGCTCGCGCATGGTCGACAGCTCGCTCAAGAGCAAATTGCAGAGACTAGAGCTTGCCATGAAAGGTATTGGCTGATGGAAATCCGGGCGGCGGAAATCTCCGCCATTCTCAGGCAGCAGATCGCCAACTTCGACGTGCAGTCGGATGTGGCCGAGGTCGGCCAGGTGATCTCGGTTGGCGACGGCATCGCGCGCGTCTGGGGCCTCGACAAGGTCCAGGCCGGCGAGATGGTGGAGTTCCCGGGCGGCATCAAGGGGATGGCCCTCAACCTCGAGGCCGACAACGTCGGCGTGGTGATCTTCGGCGACGACCGCACCATCAAGGAAGGCGATATCGTCAAGCGCACCGGCGCCATCGTTGAGGTGCCGATCGGCAAGTCGCTCCTGGGGCGCGTCGTCGATGCGCTCGGCAACCCGATCGACGGCAAGGGTCCCATCGCCGGGACCAAGATGTCCCGCGTCGAGGTGAAGGCGCCCGGCATCATCCCGCGCCGCTCGGTGCACGAGCCGGTGCAGACCGGCCTCAAGGCGATCGACAGCCTGATCCCGATCGGCCGCGGCCAGCGCGAGCTCATTATCGGCGACCGCCAGACCGGCAAGACGGCGATCGCGATCGACACCATCATCAACCAGCGCGACATCAACAAGTCAGGCGACGAGAAGCGCAAGCTCTATTGCGTCTATGTCGCCATCGGCCAGAAGCGCTCGAGTGTCGCCAAACTCGTCAAGACGCTCGAGGACAATGGCGCGCTCGAATACACGATCGTCGTCGCCGCGACGGCCTCGGAGCCCGCACCGCTCCAGTTCCTCGCCCCCTATACCGGCTGCACCATGGGCGAGTTCTTCCGCGACAACGGCATGCACGCGGTGATCTTCTACGACGACCTCTCGAAGCACGCCGTGGCCTACCGCCAGATGTCGCTCCTCTTACGCCGGCCGCCGGGTCGCGAGGCCTATCCGGGCGACGTGTTCTATCTCCACTCGCGCCTGCTCGAGCGCGCGGCCAAGATGAACGACGCCAACGGGAGCGGCTCGCTTACCGCTCTTCCCATGATCGAGACCCAGGCCAACGACGTGTCGGCCTACATCCCGACCAACGTGATCTCGATCACGGACGGGCAGATCTTCCTCGAGACCGATCTCTTCTATGCCGGCATCCGTCCCGCGGTGAACGTCGGCCTCTCGGTGAGCCGCGTCGGCTCGGCGGCGCAGATCAAGGCGATGAAGCAGGTCGCCGGCCGCATCAAGCTCGAGCTGGCGCAGTACCGCGAGATGGCGGCCTTCGCCCAGTTCGCCTCCGACCTCGACGCCTCCACCCAGAAGCTGCTCGCCCGCGGCTCGCGCCTGACCGAGTTGCTCAAGCAGGACCAGTACACGCCCATGCCGGTCGAGGAGCAGGTGGCGGTGATCTTCGCCGGCGTGCGCGGCTACCTCGATACCCTGAAGCTCGAGGACGTGAAGCGCTTCGAGACCTCGCTCCTCTCCGAGCTGCGCGCGGCCAGCAAGGCGATCCTGGACGCCATCCGGGACGACCGCGAGCTCAAGCCCGGGACCGAGGCGAAGCTCAAGGCGTTGCTCGACGATTTCGTCAAGAAGTTCGCGTGATGCTTTTGGACTCGAGAGCACGCGTGCGGCACTTACCCCCCACCCCAACCCTCCCCCTCAAGGGGGGAGGGGGTAGGTTACGGCGACTCCCGAACTTCCCCTCCCCCCTTGAGGGGGAGGGTAGGGTGGGGGGTGATTCGCTCGATGATCGCGGACAAAGCCCGAAAGCGCCCTAGATGCCGAGCCTCAAGAGCCTCAGACTGCGCATCGTGAGCGTCAAGCAGACGCGCAAGATCACTTCCGCCATGAAGATGGTCGCCGCCGCGAAGCTGCGCCGCGCCCAGGAGACGGCGGAGGCGGCGCGCCCCTATGCGGAGCGCATGGAGCAGGTGCTCTCAGCACTTGCGCAAAGCATGCGCGGCCGGCCGGCGGCACCCGCCATGCTGGTGGGCACGGGAAAGGACGAGGTCCATCTCGTCGTCGTCATGACCGCGGACCGCGGGCTATGCGGCAGCTTCAACTCCTCTATCGTGCGCGCGGCGCGCCGGCTCATCCGCTCGCTCCTCGAGGAGCGCAAGAGCGTGAAGATCGTCTGCATCGGGCGCAAGGGTCGCGACCAGCTCAGGCGCGATTACGGCGCCTACATCATCGACACCATCCAGGACGTGGGCCGGCCGCGCCTCGGCTTCGCCACCGCCGAGCGCATCGGCAGCCGCATCGCCGAGATGTTCGGGACGGGCGAGTTCGACGCCTGCACGATCGTCTACAACAAGTTCAAGAGCGCCATTCAGCAGATCGTCACGCGCCAGCGCATCATCCCCTTCGCGGCAGCCGCGGCGGAGCGCGCCGAGGAGGAGGAGACGGCGGCGGGGAATGCCGCGGTCTACGAGTACGAGCCCGACGAGGAGGAGATCCTCGCCGATCTCCTGCCGCGCAATCTCGCGGTCCAGCTCTTCCGGGCGCTGCTCGAGAACAACGCGAGCGAGCAGGGTGCCCGCATGTCGGCGATGGACAGTGCCACGCGGAATGCCGGCGACATGATCAACAAGCTGACGCTCAATTACAACCGTACGCGTCAGGCGGCCATCACCAAGGAGCTCATCGAGATCATCTCGGGGGCCGAGGCCGCGTGAGGCCGCGATTGGCCGCAAGAGACGCCGCAAGAGAAAGAGAGATGGAGTAACGCATGGCGAAGAACCTCGTCGGCAAGATCACCCAGGTGCTGGGTGCGGTCATCGACGTGCAGTTCGAGGGCGATCTGCCGTACATTCTGAACGCGCTCGAGTGCGAAAACCACGGCCGGAGGCTCGTGCTCGAGGTGGCGCAGCATCTCGGCGAGAGCACGGTGCGCACCGTCGCCATGGACACGACCGACGGTCTCGTGCGCGGCCAGGAGGTGCGCGACACCGGCGGGCCGATCTTCATGCCGGTCGGCCCCGAGACGCTCGGGCGCATCTTGAACGTGATCGGCGAGCCGGTGGACGAGCGCGGGCCGGTCAAGGCCACGCACACGCTGCCCATTCACCGCCAGGCACCCGCCTACATCGAGCAGTCGACCGAGGTCGAGATTCTGGCGACCGGGATCAAGGTCGTCGACCTGCTCGAGCCCTATCCGAAGGGCGGCAAGATCGGCCTCTTCGGCGGTGCCGGCGTAGGCAAGACCGTCATCATCATGGAGCTCATCAACAACATCGCCAAGGCGCACGGCGGCTATTCCGTGTTCGCCGGCGTGGGCGAGCGCACGCGGGAGGGCAACGACCTCTACCACGAGATGATCGAATCGAAGGTCATCGACCTCGAGGGACCCGGCTCCAAGGTGGCCCTCGTCTACGGCCAGATGAACGAGCCGCCGGGGGCACGCGCGCGCGTCGGCCTCTCGGGCCTCACCGTCGCCGAGTACTTCCGCGACGAGGAGGGCCAGGACGTGCTCTTCTTCGTCGACAACATCTTCCGCTTCACCCAGGCGGGCTCGGAGGTGTCGGCGCTCCTGGGCCGCATTCCCTCCGCCGTGGGCTATCAGCCGACGCTTGCGACCGACATGGGCATCCTGCAGGAGCGCATCACCACGACCAAGAAGGGCTCGATCACCTCGGTGCAGGCGATCTACGTGCCCGCCGACGACCTGACCGACCCCGCACCCGCCACCTCGTTTGCGCACCTGGACGCGACCACGGTGCTCTCGCGTCAGATCGCCGAGCTCGGCATCTACCCGGCGGTCGACCCGCTCGATTCGACCTCGCGCGTGCTCGATCCGCGCATCGTCGGCGACGAGCACTACCGGGTCGCGCGCGAGGTGCAGCGCATCCTGCAGACTTACAAGTCGCTGCAGGACATCATCGCCATCCTCGGCATGGAGGAGCTCTCGGAGCAGGACAAGCTCACGGTGGGGCGCGCGCGCAAGATCCAGCGCTTCCTCTCCCAGCCCTTCCACGTGGCCGAGGTCTTCACCGGCTCGCCCGGCGTCTTCGTCAAGCTCGAGGACACCATCAAGGGCTTCAAGGGCATCGCCGAGGGCAATTACGACGACCTGCCTGAAGCGGCCTTCTACATGGTCGGCACCATCGAGGAGGCCGTCGAGAAGGCGAAGAAGCTCGCGGCCGAGGCGGCCTGAGCGCGCGCGCCGCGACGGCGGAGTGTTAAGGAGAGTGCCAAGCCATGGCGGAGAAGTTGCGTTTCGAGCTGGTCAGCCCCGAGCGCCTGTTGCGCTCGGAGGAGGTGGAGATGGTGGTGGTGCCGGGGGCCGAGGGCAACTTCGCCGCCCTGCCGCGCCACGCCCCCCTCCTCTCGCAGCTGCGCCCCGGTACGCTCGATATCTATGAGGACCGCGAGGTCGTCGCGCGCTACTTCGTCGCGGGCGGCTACGCCCAGGTGACGCCCGAGCGCTGCACGGTGCTGGCGGACGAGGCGATGGCACTCGCGGAGATCGACCGCGCTGCCGTGGAAACGTCGCTCAAGGAGCTGGGCGAGGACTTGGAGGATGCCAAGGACGACGCCGAGCGCGCGAGCGTGAAGGCCAAGATCGCCGTGGCCGAGGCCAAGCTCAAGGCGACCGCCGCCTGATAACTCACGGAAATCCATGAGATAATCGACCGAGGACGACTCTTGCCAGGGCGGGTGGGGCAAGTCATATAATTGTTTAGGTCGAGCTGAAGGAAGCGTTGTAAGGTCCGCCATGGCGCACTGGAAGCTGGACGACATTCCGTGGCAGCGCTTCGAGCCTGCCCTCGTCGATCCCGAAATCCTCAAGATCGTGAAGGCGGCGAGCCTCGTCGAGCATAACGGCCACGCGTACGCGCGCTATCTCGAGCAGGTCTTCGCCGACGATTCGGCCTTCAAGGAGGCCGCCTGGGCCTGGGCCCGCGAGGAGGTGCAGCACGGCGAGGCGCTCGCGCGCTGGGCAGCACTCGCCGATCCCTCCTTCGACTTCGCGGGCGCCTTCGCGCTCTTCGCCGCCAAGATCAAGCTGCCGAGCGGGATGGACCGCTCGGTGCGCGGCACGCGCGCGGGCGAGCTCATCGCGCGCTGCGTGGTCGAGGTCGGCACCAGCTCCTACTACACCGCACTTGCCGCGGCGGCGGAGGAGCGGGTGCTGCACGAGATATGCAAGCACATCGCGGCCGACGAGCTGCGCCATTACAAGCTCTTCTATACGCACCTCAAGCGCTATCTCGAGCGCGAGCGCATCGGTGCCTTGCGCCGCGTGCTCGTGGCCCTCGGCCGCCTCTTCGAGAGCGAGGACGACGAGCTCGCCTTCGCCTATTACGCGGCGAACCACGCGAGCGACGGTCTATACGAGCGCAAGCGCTACGCCGCCGCCTACGCGCGCCGCGCCTACCGCTTCTTCCGCCCTGCCCACGTCGAGCGCGCCGTCGCCATGACGATGAAGGCGGTCGGCCTCAACCCGAAGGGCGGGCTCAGCCGCGCGCTTGCCCGCCTCGCCGCCTGGTTCATGGCCGCCCGCGCCCACCACCTCGCGCGCGCAGGGGCGTGAGGGCGCGAGGCCCGTTCCCCTCTTCGTCGGCTCATCGCTTGATTGTTGCGGCGGCGTGTCGAGCGCGTAATGACTTCGCGCCCCTGGGTGCGGGACGGAACTGCGTCGTCTCGCTCAATATCCGTGCCGCCCGAGCCATTGCTTGGCAGCGGCGAAATTGTCGTCCCTCAGGTGGAATTTGCGCTTGCTGATGAGTGCGAGCGTGTGCTGCGCGTGCGCGCGTTCCGCGGGCGGAAGGGTCTCGTCGCGGATTTTCCTCGCGAGGAGCGGGACCGCGCGCCGCTTCCGGCGCATGAGCGCGTGCGCGATGTCGTCCTTCGCGATCGCGTCCCGCCGCGCGAGCTTGTCCGGCTCAGCGATCGAGACCCGGATCTTCTCGGCGCCGCGGTGGAGTAAGCGACGCCCGAGCCCCAAAAGCCACCGCGACGCCTCGATGAGGCGGGCGGCCCTGGAGATGATCCACGGGACGCCTTCGACGATTTCGCAATTCACGAAGGTCGCCAAGCTCGCCAATGAGGTTTGATGGGCCGAGAGGGTGCCGAAGGCCGCTTCCTCCAATTCCGTATCGGGCGGTCTCAGCTCCTCGGGCGAGAGCTCGATGCGGACGAGGGTGTCCTCGCGCGGCGTGCGGCGCGCGAGTACCGTGCCGATGCTTTTGGCTTGCTGCGCGCGCGCGCCGAGCTCCTCAAGGCCCCATTTGTCGATGAGATACTTGAGCAGGCTCGTGTGGTCGAACTGCGTGTGCTCGACCCCGCGCTCAACCCAGGGCGAAACCAGCAAAGCCGGCACGCGCACGCCCAGCCGCTCGAAGTCGTAATCCTTGTGATGCCCGTCCGGCGCTATCGTTGTGGGCGGCTCCACGTGATCGTAGAAGCCGCCGTGCTCGTCGAAGAAGACCACCAGCAGCGTCGAGCGCCACAGCGCCTCGTTGGCGCGAAGCGCGTTATAGACGTCGGCGAGGAGCTTCTCCGCCCGCATGACGTCGTGGGGTGGATGATCGTCGTTCTGGCCCCAGCCCAGGTAGTCCGGCTCGACGAAGCAAAAATCGGGAAACTCGGCCTCGGCGCCGCGCGCGTCATCGAAGAATTCGTCGATGTAGAAGTAGCGGGCGGCACGCTCGGGCCGCCGTTGGCGGGTCATCGCCCAGGATTGCGGGATGTCGTGGAAGTAGGCCTTCCAATGCCTGCCGCGCGCGCTGAGCCGGTCGAAGATGGTGTCCTGCGTTTGCTCGAAATAGCCGGCGAAGTCGATCTTGTGGGTGCCGTCGTCCGGCATGTCGACCCGCCCATGCGAGGTGCCGCTGAGCGCGAAGAAACGGTTGGGCCAGGTCGGCCCCGGCAGCGAGGAGAACCAGCGGTCGCAGATCGTGAACTCCCTCGCCAAGGCGTGGAGGGCCGGAAGAAAGCCGAGGGGATAATAGCCCATGATGAATTGCCGGGCCGCAGGCGTGCTTTGGGGAAAGCTCATGGCGAAATCTTCGACGAAGCCGGCGTTGTGGTCCGCAAGCTGACGCGCGACGTGCTTGAGCTCGTGATGCGGGTCGAGCAGCATCTGGCGCTCGGTCGTCGGCGCCTGTCCGTAAGAGCGGCCTTGAGGATCAAGATTGCTTCTCGGCCGGCCCTGATCCGCGCCGTCGAGCCCCGGATAGACCTCCGCGAGGCACCCCACCATCTGGTCGAAGGAGTGGTTCTCCAGGATGAGGAGCACCACGTGCCGGATCGGATCGTCGCGATCGGTAGTACTTGTCATGCCCGTATTCTAGCTCAACGAGCAACGAAAGGGAGCCCCGTTCGTGCTCGGGCGGCGTTATTTCGCTCGGCCCTCCTTCGCCGCCGCGACGACGCGCCGGGTGAGGTGCGCGATGTCGCCCTTGAGCTTGGCGAAGCCGCCGTTCTTCGCGACCGCGGTCTCGTCGAGATAGAGTGCCCGGTTGATCTCGACCTGCACCGAATGGCGGCCCGCCGCAGGGCGGCCGTGGCGCCGCACGATTGCGGCCCCCTTGTAGGGATCGTTGAGCGCCACCCGATAGCCGAGCGCCTCGAGGCTCTCGCAAAGGAGGGCGGTGAGCCCCTTGTCGCAGCTTCGCCCCTCCAGGTCGCCGATCACGAAATCGGCGCGGCGCTTGCCCTTGTCGGGCGTCATCTCGTTGCCCACCGCCTTCATCGAGTGCCAGTCGATGTGCCAGGCGAAGCCGAAGCGCGCCTGAAGGCCGTCGAGGGCGGCATCGAGGGCGCGGTGGTAGGGCCAATAGACATCGTCGAGGCGCTGTCGCACCTCGGCGACGCTGAGCTTGTCGGCATGGACCTCGACCCCCGGCACGAGATAGCGCCGCACCAGGCCGAGACCTTTCCGCGTCTTCGCGGTGGGTTTGAGCGGCGTGGGCCAGGGCTCGCGCAAGAGCTCGCGGTCGAGATCGTCGGGCTCCCGGTTGGCGTCGATGTAGCAGCGTGGGTAGGTCGCGTTGAGGAGCGTCACGCCCAAGTGCGGCGCGTCCGCCACCAACTCGTCGACATAGGCGTCCTCGCCTTGGCGCAGGATCGCAAGCGGGGGCTTCACGCGCCAGTCGGCGGGATAGAAGCGCCCGCTGTGGGGCGAGTCGAACATGACCGGGACCGGCTCGCTCTTGGGAGGGACGAGATCGAAGGGTTTCAAGGGTTACCTCAGCGCCGCCGCGACGTTGCCGCCGTCGCAGGTGAGCACCGCACCGGTCGTCTTCTCGGCGAGCGCCAAGGAGACGAAACACTGCGCCACGTCCGCGGCGGTGACCTCGCGCGCGAGGAGATTGCCCGCCATGTACTCCCGCTCCGAGAGCCCGCGCGCCTTGGCGCGCGCTGCGATCATGCCGTCGGTCAGGAGCCCCGAGCGGATGCGGTCGGCATTGACCGCATTCGAGCGGATGCCGTCCTTGCCGTAGTCGATCGCGTACTGGCGCATGAGGAAGAGGGTCGCGGCCTTGGGCAGGCCATAGGGCCCGAAGTCCGGGCCCGGGTTGACCGCTTGCTTGGAGGTGTTGAAGAGAAGGCAACCGCCGGTCCCTTGCGCGCGCATGATGGCGACCGCGTGCTGCGCGACACTCTGGTGGGCGAAGAAGTTGAGCTCGAAACTCTCGCGCAGGATCCGGTCTGCGATCTCGCCGATGCGCCCCTGCCAGGCGGCACCCGCATTCGACACCACGATGTCGACGCCGCCGTAGCTCTCCGAGATGCGCGCGAAGGCGGCGGCCACCTGGCCGGCATCCGTCACGTCGCAGGCGAGTGCCAGGCCGCCGATCCGCTTGGCCACGGATTCCGCGAGGCCTTTGTCGCGGTCGAGCACGGCAACCTCGGCACCATGTGCTGCAAACGCGGCGGCGGTGGCAGCACCGATGCCGCTGCCGCCGCCGGTGACCGCCACGATCTGGCGTTGCAGCGGCTTCTCCGCGGCCTTGCCGAGCTTCGCCTGCTCGAGCGACCAATATTCCATGTCGAACGTGTCTTTTTCCGAGATGCTCTCGAAGCGGCCGATGCGCTCGGCGGCCGTGACGACGTCGATCGTCGTCTCGGCGAGGTCGCCGGCGATGCGTGCGTCCTTCGCGGAAGCGCCGAGCGCGAACAGGCCAACGCCCGGGACGAGGATCACGCGCGGCACCGGATCGAGCTCCTTCTTCTTGACTCGCGAGAGGGCGTCGTTGCGCGCGAAATAGACGTGGTACTCGGCCTTGTAGGCGGCGAAGGCGTCGCGCGCCGCGCGGGCGAAGGCATCCAAATCCGTGGCGTCCGGGGCGGGCAGGATGAGCGGGAGGCGCTTGGTGCGGATCACGTGATCGGGGGTCACGACGCCGGCCTGGCCGTAGTGCCTGAGCTCGGCGCCGCTCACGTAAGCGAGCACGCGGCTGCCCTTGCGGCAGCTCATGACGAAGCGAGTGAAGCGTCCCGCCTCGGGCTCGAGTGCCAAGGCCGCGAGTCCGCGCAGGATGGGAGCGATCTCCACCGCGGAGGCGAGCGTGCGCGGCAACGCGGCCGCACTCATGACCCGGTTGGCGCCGCGCTCGAGACGCGCCTCGGCCAGGTTCACGAGCTCGATCATGCGCGCGTAGGACTCGCGCGCCGTGTTGCCGAAGGTGAAGATGCCGTGCTTGGCCAAGATGAGGCCTTCCACCTCCGGATCGGCCTCGAACGCCTCGGCTGCCGTCTTGGCGAGGGCGAATCCGGGCATGATGTAGGGCACGATCGCGACGCGCTTCCCGAAGGCCTCGCGGCAGATCTGCTCGCCTTGCGGCTGGTCGCTGAGTGCCAGCACGGCGTTCGCGTGCGTGTGGTCGATGTAGGTGTGGGGGAGGAAGGCGTGGAGCAGGGTCTCGACCGAGGGGTTGGGGGCCGCGCTGTCGAGGAGATTGCCGCGCTGGGCGTTCACCATGTCCTCGTCGGAGAGGCTTTCGAGGCGGCGCAGCTTGCGCAAGGGCTCGAGCCGCACCGCGGGCAGGCCCCGCGGCTCGATCGTCGCCATGTCCCACCCGCTCCCCTTGACGCAGAGGACCTCGACCTCCTCGCCGAGGAGGTCCTTGGCCCGACTCTTGAGCGAGGTGTTGCCGCCGCCGTGCAGCACCAGCTGCGGCTCGCCGCCCAAGAGTCGCGTCGTGTAGACCCTGAGTGCCAACTCGCGGCTCACGCCTTTCGCGCCATAGCGCGCGACGGCAGCCTCGGCATCGCGGTCGGACCAAAGGTTCTGCATGCGCTTCCCGTGGCTCGATATCTCACCGCGGACCTAGCATATCCGCCTGGGATAGGCCAGCCTCAGCCGCCCTCTTTCAACTTCGCGAGAGGCTCGCCGAATTCGGCGAGCACCGCCTCGTAGAGCCCGCGTTTGAAGCCGACGGCGAGGCCGGGGAGGAGTGCGGGCTCGACCCAGCGCCAGGTGCTGAACTCGGGGTGATGATGGCGATCGAGGTCGATGTCGGCATCGCGGCCGGTGAAGCGGCAGAGAAACCATTTCTGCTTCTGGCCGCGGAAGCGCCCGCCCCACGCGCGCGCGCGCATCTGGTCCGGCAGCTCGTAGCTGAGCCACTCCCGGCTCTCCGCGACGATCTCGGCCTTGTCCGTGCCGATCTCCTCCTCGAGCTCGCGCAGCGCCGCCTGGGCCGGCGCCTCGCCCGCGTCGATGCCGCCCTGGGGCATCTGCCAGGCGCCGGGCAGATTGATGCGCTCGGCGACGAATGCCAAGCCGCGGCTGTCGACGAGCATGACCCCTACGCCGCGGCGATAGGCATCGTCACCTTCCCGCTCCTCTACCATCTCAGCTTCCGCTCCGCTGGCGCACCATCGCCGAGACGGGGGCAAGCGAGATGCCTTTTTGGGCAAGCGTCGCGGTCCAGGCGGCCACGCGCTCGATGGTCACCGGGTAAGGGAAGCCTACGGCGATGCTGGCGCCCTTCTGCCTGGCCTCCTCCTCGACCGCCTGCAGCCTCTGGTCGATGGCGTCGCGCGAGGCCTCGGTGTCGATGACGTGCTCGGTCGCCGCCTCCGGCAGCCCGAGCTGCCGCGCGATCCGCGTCGTGGTACCGTTGCCGTTCGCACCGCTGTCGAGGAAGAGGAGACCGCGCTCCTTGAGCTCCGCGAGGATCGGGCGCATGTCCTCTTCGGCGCTGGAGAAACTCGAGCCCGTGTAGTTGGTGGCGCCGACGTATCCGGTGAAGCGCGAGAGAAGCCAGCTAAGGCGCTCGAGATTCTCGGCCGGCGTCACGGCGGCGAGGAGGGTCCGCGGCTCAGCACCCGCGTCGGACGACTCGTCCGCCTCCATGGGCAGGCTGAGCAGCACCTCGTGCCCCGCGGCGCGCGCCAGCGGAATGTACTCCTCGAGCCCGTGAGCGTAGGGCGAGAAGGCGAGCGTCACGCCACCCGGCAGCTCCTGGATCGCCGCCTCGGTCGCCGCACTCGAGAAGCCGAGATTGCCGATCACGATGGCGACCCGGGGCCGGCTGTCGCTCTTGTCGAACGGGCGGGCATAGACGCGCCAGGGCGCGCGCCCGTCGGGGGCGATGCGCGGCAGCGGCCCGAGCTTGTTGCGCTCGACGAGGCCCGGTGCCGGAGCGGGCACCAACGCGAGCTGGCGCTCTGGCGCCGCGGCGGCCTTGCCGGCGGGCACAGCACTCGGCACCGGCTCGGGTGCGGCCGGAGGCTGTGCCGCCTGAGGCTGTGCCGCCGGCGTCTCGGGCTCGGGCGGCACCTCGGGAGCGGGCGGCGCTTCTGCTTCCACAGGCGCTGAGGGTGCCGGGAGTGCGGCCGAGGCGGGCGGCGCCGCCGGAGGCGGGGCGGGAGTCGGGGCGAGGCGGATGGTGACGCGCGCGACGCGCGGCTGCGGCAGCTCGGCCGGCGGACCCGCGATCCATAGCCAGGCAATGACCTCGAGAAGGAACGCCAGAAGGACGAGAATCGTCGCGCTGAGGGGACTCAGCCGCCGTTCGTCGTCCTTCTTGGCGCTCCGGCCATTCACATGCCCGTCCTTAGGACTGCGCCGCTAGAGCATGATCCAATCAAGTTGAAACACCCTAATCGTCACCCCCGCGCAAGCGGGGGTCCAGAAGCTGACTGGATTCCCGCTTTCGCGGGGAATGACGATACGAACGGCCGATTCAACGTGATCCGACGCCACTCTAGGCGGACAAGGGAGCGCCTCGGCGTCTCCATTCAATTGCTCACGTGCTGGTTGAACAATGTCACGCCGCGCAGAAGGTCGAGCGCCCGTGCGAGCTGATAGTCCTGGGTGTCGAGCGGCTTTTCCGCTTCGGCCGGCTTGGCCGTCTGGTCGCTGGGAGCCGCCTTGCTTTCCCCACCCTTGTTCTTGTCCTTGTCTTTGTCCTTGTCCGTATCGCCCGGCTGCTCCTCCGGTGCCGTGTCGTTGTGCAAGGCGCCGCGCAAGTCGCGCTCGGTGCGCATTTCCCCATCGGCGATGTGCTCGACCTTGGCCTGCTCGACGACGATGTCGGGGTCGATCCCGCGCGCCTGAATGGAGCGTCCGGAGGGCGTATAGTAGCGCGCGGTGGTGAGCCGCATGGCCCCGTGGCTGCCGAGCGGCACGATCGTTTGCACCGAACCCTTGCCGAAGGAGCGTGTGCCGAGCAGCACGCCGCGGTGATGGTCCTGGAGCGCGCCTGCCACGATCTCCGAGGCGGAGGCCGAGCCGCCGTTGATCAGCACCACCATGGGCACTCCGGCCGCGAGATCGTGGCCGTGGGAATTGAAGCGCTGGACGTCCTCGGCACGGCGGCCGCGCGTCGACACGATCTCGCCGCGGTCGAGGAAGTCGTCCGACACCGCGACGGCCTGGTCGAGGAGGCCGCCCGGATTGTTGCGCAGGTCAAGCACGATGCCCTGGAGATTCTTGCCGAGCTTGTCCTTGAACTTGGCCATCGCCGCCTTGACCCCGTCGTCGGTCTGCTCGCTGAACGAGGAGATGCGGACGTAGCCGATGTTGTCGAAGATCTCCGAGCGCACCGATTGAATCTTGATGGTGGCGCGCTTCAGGCTCACCTCGAAGGGCTGCTCCTTGCCGCGCCGGATGGTGAGCTTGATGGACGAATTCACCGGCCCGCGCATCTTCTCGACCGCTTCCTCGAGCGTCATGCCTTGGACGGGCTCGTTGTCGAGCTGGACGATGAGATCGCCCGGCTTGATGCCCGCCTTCGCCGCCGGCGTGTCGTCGATCGGGGAGACGACCTTGACCAGGCCGTTCTCCATGGTGACCTCGATGCCGAGTCCGCCGAACTCGCCGCGGGTCTGGATCTGCATGTCGCGGAAGCTTTTGGCGTTCATGTAGCCCGAATGCGGGTCGAGCGAGGTCAGCATGCCGTTGACCGCAGCCTCGATCAGCTTGTCATCCTCGACCGGCTCGACGTAGTCCTCCTTGATCTTCGAGAACACGTCGCCGAACAGGCTGAGCGCGCGATAGGTGTCGGCGCTGGTGTCCGCATTGGCAGCACCGGCATTCTGGGCCGAGCCCACGTCCCGCGACAGGAGCAAGAGGCCCGCGGCCATGGCAGCCGCCAACATGAAGTGACGATTCATCCGCTCACCTTACCTTTGTGAAGTGCCAGCCACGGCAATGGGTTGATTGGCCGACCGTTGCGCCGCAACTCCAAATATAACTCAGGCTCGCCCGTCTCCTGTTGCCCCATCGCACCTACCGGTTCGCCGGCCAGGACCCACTGGCCGGCGGCTGCGTCGATCCGTGACAAGCCCGCGAGAAGGCTATGATAGCCTTCGCTATGCTCGATGATCAAGATTTGCCCGTAGCCCCGGAAAGGGCCGGCATACACCACCCGCCCGTCGTAAGGGGCGACGATCTCCGCCCCCTGCCGGGTCTCGATGGTGAGCCCCTTGCTCGTCGTGCCGTAGGCATCCGGCACGCCGAACTCCTTGGTGATCTTCCCGCGGGCGGGCAGCGTGAGATGGCCCTCGGCCTCGCTGATCGGCCGGATCGGCAGCGGCGCTCCCGGCGGGAGGGAGGCCATTTGCTCCTGGCCCGCGGAGCTATCCGGGGCCGCCCGGGGCGGCGGGGTCGGCGGCTTCAACTTGGCGAGTGCCGCCTCGCGCTCCTGGCGCTCGGCCTCGATGCGCGCCATGAGCTCGCGCAGGTCCTTGGCTTGCGCCGCGAGCTTGACGATGCGGTCCTCGGCACCCCTGCGCTCGCCCTCAAGCTGGCGGTAGAGGTCGGCCTTGCGCTCGACGAGTGACGCCAGGTGGCGCTGGTTGGCCTCGAGCTGCCGCTTCGCCGCATTGTCCGCCTGCCGCTCTTGCGTGATCTGCTGCCTCACCTCGCGTAGCGAGTCGAGGTCCGCGCGCAGCCTCGCCGCGCGGGCCTCGACGGCGGGAATCGCGGTGCGCAGGAGCAAGGCGCTCCGCACCGTATCGACCGGGCTCTCGGGCAAGGCGGCCAAAGCCTCGGGCGGATAGAGGGCCAGGCGCTCGAGCGCTGCCAGCGTGAGGGCGAGCCGGCCATGCTGCTCACGCAGCCTTTGCATCTTTTCCTTCTCGCTGCTGCGCAACTCGGCGAGCGTGCCCTCGATCGCGCTGAGCTGGTCCTCCTCCTCCTGCGTCGCCTTGGCGGCGTCGATCATCTGCTGGCGCAACTCGGCAAGCTCGCCGGCGAGAGCCGCCGAGCGCTTGCCAAGGTCGGCCGCGCGCATCTTGCCTTCCTCGAGCGCGTGCTCGACCTGCTCAAGCGACGGCGGGGCACTGTTGCCCGCGGGCTCACCACGAGCGGCCGGCCCGGCCAGGAGGAACAGGGCCAAGACCGCACTCCCCAGCCCTCGCTCACGCGGAAGCACGCTTTCCTTCTGTCCGCGCGCCGGGTGCCGCCGCGAGGACGAGGGCATGGCCGGTCATGGCCGCAGGCTGGGGCAGCCCCATGAGCGCCAAGATGGTCGGCGCCACGTCGGAGAGGCGGCCGTTTCGCAGCGCCCTCACGGAAGCGGGTCCGTTCACCAGAATGAGCGGCACCGGGTTCATGGTATGGGCGGTATGCGGTTGGCCGGTGCGCGGATCGCGCATCTCCTCGAGATTGCCGTGATCCGCCGTAATGAGGAGGGCGCCGCCCGCGCGCTTGACGGCGGACTCCAGGCGGCCGAGGCAATGATCGATCGTTTCCGCCGCCTTGACCGCCGCGGCGAGAATGCCCGTGTGGCCGACCATGTCGCCGTTGGCATAATTGACGACGATGAGATCGAAGCTCCCGCCTTCGATCGCCGCCACGAGGCGGTCGGTGACCTCCTCGGCCGACATCTCCGGCTTGAGATCGTAGGTCGCGACCTTGGGCGAGGGCACCAGGATGCGCGCCTCGCCGGGGAAGAGCCTCTCCTCCCCGCCGTTGAAGAAGAAGGTGACGTGCGCGTACTTCTCCGTCTCGGCGATGCGGAGCTGCTTGAGGCCGGCGCGCGCGATGACCTCGCCCAGCGTGTCGGAGAGATCCTGCTGCGGGAAGAGCGCGGGAAGGAAGCGGTTCAGCTCCTTCGAGTACTCGACCAGGCCGAGCGTCGCCGCGAATTTGACCGGGCTCCCGCGCTTGAAGCCTTCGAAGGCGGGATCGAGCAGGGCCGTCAGGATCTGGCGCACGCGATCGGCGCGGAAGTTGCCCATCAGGAGGCCGTCGCCTTCGGCCATGCCGTGGTAATCGTCGAGGCAGGTCGGCTTGACGAACTCGTCCGTCTCGCCGCGCTCATAGGCCGCCGTGATGGCACTCGTCGCATTCTTGGCGCTCTGCCCTTCGCCCGCGACGAGCGCGCGATAGGCGAGCTCCACGCGCTCCCAGCGCTTATCGCGGTCCATGGCATAGTAGCGCCCGCCGATGGTGCCGAAGCGGACGTTGTCGAGGCCGCCCAAGCGGCGCTCGAAGTCGGCGACGAAGGTGAGGGCGCTCTTGGGCGGGGTGTCGCGCCCGTCAAGGAAAGCGTGGACGACGACGGGAACACCGGCGCCGGCGATGAGGCGGGCAAGGGCGGCGAGCTGGTCCTGGTGCGAATGCACGCCGCCCGGCGAGAGCAGGCCCAAGAGGTGGGCCCGTCCCTGGCTCGCGCTCAGCCTGGCGATGAAGTCGCGCAAGTGCTGGTTCCGGGCGAGTGAGCCGTCGGCCAGCGCCTGGTCGATGCGCGGCAGGTCCTGGGTCACGATGCGGCCGGCGCCGAGGTTCATGTGCCCAACCTCGGAGTTGCCCATCTGCCCCGCGGGCAGGCCGACCTCCTCAGCCGAGGCATCTAGGAGTGCCATCGGGCATTCGGCGAGGAGCCGGTTCCACACCGGCATGCGGGCCTGACAGACCGCGTTGTCCGCGCCGTCGCGGCGGTAGCCCCAGCCGTCAAGCACGCAGAGGACGACCGGGCGGGGGCGCTGTGCCTCGCTCATGGCGTCTATATAGGGCAAGGGAGTGCCGGCGAATAGGAAGAATTCCCTCGCCCGCTTGCGGGAGAGGGAAGGGGCCCATCCCGAAGGGATGGGAAGGGTGAGGGAGTGCCGGATGTCGGAGCCGTCCCTCACCCTCCCGTTGCTCCGCCCGGCGCGCGGAGCGCGCCTCTTTTGCATGATGCAGAAGAAGCGGGCCTTTGGCCCGCGGGGGCCCCTCCCTCTCCCGCGAAGCGGGAGAGGGGCTAAAGGGCGTTAACCCCGGTGATAAGGGTGCCCCGCAAGAATCTGCTGCGCCCGGTAAAGCTGCTCGGCCAAGAGGCCGCGCACGAGAAGATGGGGCCAGGTCACGCGTCCGAGCGCCAAGACGAGATCGGCGCGCGCAAGGACGGTTTCGGCGAGCCCGTGGGAGCCGCCGATGAGGCAGACGAGCTCGCCCACGCCATCGTCCCGCCAGCGACCGAGCCGGCTCGCGAGGGCTTCGCTCGTGAGGAGCTCACCGCTGGCGTCGAGGGCCATGACCTTGGCCCCTTCGGACACGGCGGCGAGCAAGAGCTCGCTCTCCTTGAGCTTCTGCTGGGCCGGCGGGAGCGTGCGGCCGAGCTCGATCTCCTTGAGGCGGAGCGGCCAGGCGAGGCGGGCCGCGTAATGCTCGTAGAGGCGGCGCTCGACGCCGGTGCGGGCGCGGCCGACGGCGGCCAGAAGAATTCGCATGGCACCCCAGCTTTCGCGGAGACAAAGCTAACGCTGCAAGCGTCGCACCCGCGACGCCCGCAAGGGGCGGCCCGCTGCCGGCTGCCTCACGCTCAGGCGATCAGCTCTACGGCATGCTCGGGTCCGCGGAGCGCTCGTCCCCACATCTTTTCGAGGTTGTAGAGCGTCCTGATCTCGGGGCGGAAGAGATGGACGATCACATCGCCGGCGTCGATCAGCACCCAATCGCCTTGTTTGCTGCCCTCGACATGTGCCGTCCTGATTCCGGCGGCCTTGAGCTTCTCCATGAGATGCTCGGCCATTGCGCCCACCTGCCGCTGAGAGGTGCCGCTTGCGACCATCATGAAGTCGGCGATCGTGGACTTGTGCTCGAGGCTGATGATCACCGGGTCGATGGCCTTGTCGTCCTCGAGCGAGCGCTCGATAAGCCGGCAAAGCGCCTCAGCGGGAGTGGACGGCTTTCTCTGGCGTCGTGCTATGGTTGTGCTCTCCTTTCGTTAGGTTCGCGAGGGCGAACGCCGCGCGCCGCCCGGATCGCGCTCGCCGAGGCCCGGTGCAGGGGGATATGGAGAAATACCCATGCGGGCGGCTCGAGCTCGGCGATTCGCTTGGCCTGACGTGGCCGCACGCGAAAACGCCAAAAACGGCGCGCGGCCTTTCCTGCCAACGCCTTAGAAGAATAAGTGGGGCGGTCGAAAACTGCAATGGACAGTTCCGTGAAGATTTTCGGCCAATGCTGCCAGTCGGAGATTTGCCGCAGATTGTCCGCACCCATGAGCCAGACGAATTTGACGCGCGGCAAGCGCCGCTTGAGGGCGGCGATGGTGTCCGCGGTAAAGCGCGTGCCGAGGCGGACCTCGAGGTCGCTGACCTTGATGCGAGGGTGGCGTGCCGCCGCGACGGCACTTCGGAAGCGCTCGGCAAAGGGCGCCATGCCGGCCCTCGGCTTGAGCGGGTTCTGGGGCGAGACGAGCCACCAGATTTCCTGTAAATTCAAGCGCTTGAGCGCAATCAGGCTGATGTGGCGATGGCCGCCGTGGGCGGGGTTGAAGGAGCCGCCCAGTAGGCCGATGCGGCGGCGGCCGAAGTCGGCCGCCAAGTGCGGGCGAGGCACCTGCGCGGAGCCGGCCAGGTTGCGGGGAAGCGTCTCGCTCAGGGGCGAACCTGCCCCGAGCCGCGGACCACGTACTTGAAGCTGGTGAGCTGCTCCGCACCCACCGGCCCGCGCGCGTGGAGCCGGCCCGTGGCAATGCCGATCTCGGCCCCCATGCCGAACTCGCCGCCGTCGGCGAACTGGGTCGAGGCGTTGTGCAGCACGATCGCGCTGTCGACCTCATTGAGGAAGCGCGCGGCCGCCGTCGCGTCCGCGGCGATGATGGCGTCCGTGTGGTGCGAGCCGTAGCGGTTGATGTGGGCGATCGCGTCGGCGAGGCCGCCCGTCACCTTGACCGAGATGATCGCGTCCAGATACTCGGTCGACCAGTCGGCCTCGTCGGCAGGGTGGATCGAGCTCACGACGGCGCGCGCCTCGGCGTCGCCGCGCACCTCGCAGCCGGCCGCCATAAGCGCCGCGGCGATGGCGGGCAAATGGCTCTTGGCGATGGCACGGTCGATCACCAGGCTCTCGGCGGCGCCGCACACGCCCGTCCGCCGCATCTTGGCGTTCAAGATGATCCGGCGCGCCATCTCGAGCTCGGCCGAGGCATGCACGTAGACGTGGCAGTTGCCCTCGAGATGGGCGAGCACCGGGATGCGGCTCTCGCGCTGGACCCGCTCGATGAGCGACTTGCCGCCGCGCGGCACGATCACGTCGATGAGGCCGCTCATGGCGAGCATCTCGCCCACCGCCGCGCGCTCGCGCGTGGGTACGAGCTGGATCGCCGCCTCGGGGAGGCCGGCCGCGCGCAAGCCTAGAGAGAGGCATTCGGCAAGTGCCGTCGAGGAGTGGAAGCTCTCGGCACCGCAGCGCAGGATCGCGGCGTTGCCCGCCTTGAGCGAGAGCCCGGCCGCGTCCGCCGTCACGTTGGGCCGCGCCTCGTAGATGATGCCGATCACGCCGAGCGGGGTGCGCACGCGCTCGATATGGAGGCCGTTGGGCCGGTCCCAGGCGGCGATCACCTGGCCCACGGGATCCGGGAGGAGCGCGACGCTCTCGAGCCCGCCCGCGATCGCCTCGAGCCTTGCCTCGTCGAGCAGGAGCCGGTCGAGCAAGGCCGCCTTCGTGTCCTTGCTCCTCGCCTCCGCGAGATCGCGCGCATTCGCCGCGAGAATCGCGGCCCTGTTCCGGCGAACCGCGGCGGCGGCGGCGTTGAGCGCCTTCTCCTTGAGCGCGGCCGGCGTGTGCGCGAGCTCGAACGCCGCCGCGCGCGCGCGCGCGCCCATC
>JBKQRV010000060.1:0-17729 GCA_052143835.1 Alphaproteobacteria bacterium | reverse complement strand
AGCCCTTGGTCCTGGGTTTGTGAATAGGAACATCGCCCCCTACCCTCCCCCTCAAGGGGGGTGGGTATTGGTGGGCGACTTCGACGTCTTCCCCTCCCCCTTGATGGGGGAGGGTAGGGCGGGGGTGACGCTCGAATTTGCGAGCGTTGGCCCTACACGCCCGCGTCGGTGACCGCCTCGGCGGGCCGCGGAGCCTCGTTGGCGACGAAGCTGCTCTTGGCCGGCGGCGTGGTTGGCACCGCTTTCCCAAGCTCCTCCACGCGCTCCAGCGCCGGCGGCGCCGCGTGCGACGGGCTGCGCCAAGCGAGCGCGCCATAGGCGCCGCAGCCGTGACAGAAGGGCGCCCACTCGCCGTGCGCGGCACCGCAGCGCGCGCACACCCATTGCGGCTCGGGCTCGGCGCGCGCGGCGCGAGAGAGCCACGCCCGTGCCAAGGCGCCATCGCCATGCTCGGCCTCCTCGAGTGCCGCCCACAGCCGGCAGGCGCGGGCGCTCTCGCGCGAGCCCTCCGTGCGCGAGAGCTGCTCGAGCGCGCGCCGCGCCTCGCCCCAGAGGCGTGCGGCGATCGCCGCCTCGGCGAGCGCCAAGCGGCTCTCGGGGTGCGCGGGGCGGAGGGCGGCCAGGCGTTGCATGCGCATCATGCGCTTGAGCGGCTCCGCCTCCCCGCCGAGCGAGAGATACTGCGCCGCGAGTGCCGGGTGCGGCAGGCGCTCCCACGCGCGCTCGATCACGCGCTCGGCGCGCCGCCGCTTGCCGCTCTCTCTTTGGAGCTTTGCTGCGGCGAGGGCTGCGGGCGTGAAGGCGGGATCGAGCGCCAATGACTTGCGCGCGGCCCTGAGTGCCGCATCGGCATTGCCCGCGGCCGCGGCCGCGACGCTCTCCTCGTAGAGCGCGATCGCGCGGTTGCGCACGCCCTCTTCGGCCGTCATGGTGCCCTGCCGCACGGCAAGGCGCGCGGTCTCGCCCGCGCTCCGCCACTCGCCCGCGCGCGCCTCGAGCTCGTAGAGTGTCGCGAGCACCCACTCCGTCTTGGGCCGCAGGAGCTTGGCGCGGCGCGCGAACGCCAGAGCGCCAGCGGTATCACCCTTCTTCGTCGCCTGCATGATGAGACCGCGCAGGCCGAGGAACTCGGTCTCGCGCCGCTCGAGCATCGACCTGAAATAACGCTCGGCCGCCGCCTCGTCGCCGTTGAGCTGGGCCGCCTGGGCCGAGAGCAGCATGGTGAGCGGAGGCTCGTTGAGCAGCACGTCGGCGCGCCGGGCCTGGCGCCGCGCCTCCGCCGCGTCCCCGGCCGCGACCGCGACCATGCCTTGCGTGAGCGCGTGGTAGCCCTTGAGGCGCCGGTGCTCGCGCCGGCTGCGCGCAAACGCGCGCGGCGCGCGCGCGAGCCAGCGCCAAAGCTGGTAGAGCAAAGCGGCGGCGGCGGCGATGACGGCAATTCCCGCGGCAAGCACCGCAACCGAGGTGTCGATGCGAAGGTCGGCCCAATGGAGGGTGACGCTGCCCGGATGATCGGCGAGCCAGGCAACGCCCGCGGCGAGGACGATGGCGAGAACGAGATAAAAGGTCGCTCGTATCATCATGGCTTAATCGCGGCTCACTGGGCGCTCGCGGTCGGCTCGCCGAGGCGTACGAGCGCGCGGGTCGAGAGCTCGGCCGCAGCCGCATCGACCGCGAGCCGCGCCTTGGCACCCTCGAGCCACGGCCTCATCGCGTCGGCCGCCGGACCGCTGAGGCCACCGAGTGCTGCAACGGCAGCCGCGAGATCGCCCGCCTTGAGCAGCACCTCGGCGCGGGAGAGGAGCGCATCGGGGCTGCTGCCTGCGAGCTCGCCCATGTGGCGGATCACCACGAGGTGCTTGAGGCGCGCGAGCGTCTCGCCAATCCAGCCCGGCCGGTCGGGCACGATGGCGGCGCGCGCGGCGGCAAGCGAGGCCGCATCGAAGCGCTCGCTTAACTCGCCGAGGGTGGGCACGCCCGTCGCCGCAGCGCCCTTGAGCGCCGCCACGGCCGCCTCGAGCTCGCCGTCGCCGGCGGCAAGTGCTGCGACCGCGGCGAGCGGCTTCTCATAGGGGAGTGACCGCGTGAGGGACTCGCGGAGATTCGAAATCGCGAGCACGAGGGCGAGCCGGCGCGCCTCCGCCGCTTGCGCTTTTTGGAGCGCCGTCTCGAGGGCGGCGAGGCGCTGCTGCACGGCCGCGTTCTCTTGGCCGAGTGCTGCATTCCCGCGCTCGAAGGCTGCGAGGCGCTCGGAGAACGCTGCGAGCTTGGCGGCACTGTCGGCCGCCTCGCCTGCTGTGGGCTGCGGCCGGCTCGCGAGCTCGCCGAGCGTGCGCTCGAGTGCGGTCACGCGCGCCTCGCTTCGCGCCAGCTCCTCGGCAAGGCGGGACTGCTTCGCCGCAAGCTCGGCCGCATCGCCGGCCGGAGCGCTCTCGCGCGGAGCCGCGGGCGATGCCTTCCCTTGCGCTTCGAGGCTGCCGAGCCGCCCCTCGATCGACTCGAGGCCCTTGCCGAGCGCGCCAAGTTGCTGGGCGAGTGCGGTCGTGCTCGCCGCGGGCGGTGGTGGTGCCGCCTCCCGCTCCTTGAGACCGAGGGCCGGCCCCCAAGCGGGCAGGCTCACGGCCACGGCAAGCAGGATCGCAGCGAGGGCAAGCACCCAAAGTGCCGCTGCCAGGCCAAGCCCGCGCGGCAATCCGCGCTCCAAGTGCGAGGTACTGCTTGCCGCGGACGCAGCGGGCGCAGGGATTTGCTCCGCTGCGGGCGGCGCAGTCCGCGCGCGCTCCACAGCAGGTGCCGCAGCCGTCTCGTGCGCCGCTGGGGCAGCGAGATCGGCTGCTGCGAGCGGCACGCCGTGGCGCGCCGCCGCGGCGAGCACGTCGGCAATGCGCGCGGGCGGGATATGGCCGCGCTCCTTCCAGCCCTGCACCGTCGTCGCCGGCACGCCGAGCTTCGCCGCCATCGGGCGGATGCCGCCAAAGGCGCGGATGGCGCGCAGCACTTGGCTCTCGCCCGCGGCGCTGCCCGTCTCCTGCGGCCTCTCGCCTTCCCCGTCCGACACCGGACCCTCGCTGCGCTCGGCGGTGAGACATGCGAGGAGAGCGGATTGCTCGGGCCGGACGGCCGTGAGACTCTGGCGCCAGGCGAGCGCGCCCGCCTCCTCGGCGACCGCCGGGCTCAAGGAGACGGCGCGGAGGCGCGCGCATGCTCCGGCCAGGCCGGCGGCTATCACGAGACTAACAAAGGTCGCCGCCGTGCGGGGGGAAAAAAACAGCACCGCATCGAGCTCGCCCGCGGCGAGCGCCGCGCGCGTCGCTGGCTGGAGTGCGCTTGCCGGTACGGCCTCGTAGAGCACCACGCGGCGGATGGTGAAGCCGTCGGCAGCGAGGAGCTCGGCGAGCTCGCCCTTGACCACCGCACCGGCGCCATGAAGGAGTGCTCCGCGCCGCGGATCGAGCCTTGCCCGCACCAGGCGGGCGAGATCGGCAAGGGCGCCTTGGGCGCTCTCGACCTCGGTGAAGCCGGCCGCACGCGCAACCTCGGCCGTGCGCGCGCCCACGGCAAAGACCGGAAGCGTGCGGCGGGACTCCCTCTCGGCGAAGGCGCGCACGCCGTTGGCCGAGGTGAAGATGAGCGCCTGCACCCCCTCAAGGGAAAGCTCGACCGACGGCAGCGGCCGGATCTCGAGGAGCGGGTCGATGAGCGAGGCGATGCCGCGCTCGGCCAGGAGGGCGGCGAGCGCCTGCGCTTCCTCGAGGGGGCGCGTGATGAGGACCCGCATCGCCAAGCTCTACCCCGCCCGGAGCTGGAAGAAAAGGGCAAGGAAAGAGGTGCGATCGCCCTCGGCTCCCCTTACACTGCGGCCCCCATGATCGTGCTTGGCATCGAGACGAGCTGCGACGAGACGGCGGCGGCGGTGGTGCGGGACGACCGCACGGTCCTCGCCGAGCGCCTGCTCTCGCAGCTCGCGGAGCACAGAAGCTACGGCGGCATCGTGCCCGAGATCGCGGCGCGCGCGCACCTCGAGCATCTCGACCGCCTGATCGCAGAAACCATGGCAGCGGCGGGGTTAAGTTTCGCCGAGCTCGACGGCATCGCCGCGACCGGCGGGCCGGGCCTCATCGGCGGCGTCATCGTCGGTGTCACCACGGCAAAGGCGATCGCCGCCGTCGCCGGCAAGCCCTTCCTCGCCATCAACCATCTCGAGGGCCACGCGCTTTCCGCGCGCCTCACGGCCGAGCTGCCGTTTCCCTATCTCTTGCTCCTCGTCTCGGGCGGCCACTGCCAGCTGCTCGCCGTCGAGGGGGTCGGCCGCTACAAGAGGCTCGGCACCACGCTCGACGACGCGGTCGGCGAGGCCTTCGACAAATGCGCGAAGCTCTTGGGCCTCGGCTATCCCGGCGGACCGGCGATCGAGCGCCTCGCGCGCGAAGGCAACGCGCAGAAGTACCGGCTGCCGCGGCCGCTCCTCGGCCGGCCCGGCTGCGACTTCTCCTTCTCGGGCCTCAAGACCGCGGTCCGGCAGGCCATCGAGGCGCTCGGTCCCAACGCGAGGAGGGAAGATGGCGGCCTCGAGCGCAGGACCGCGGCCGATCTCGCCGCGAGCTTCCAGGCCGCTGTCGCCGACGTGCTCGCCGACCGCACCCGGCATGCGCTGGCCGCTTTCCGTGCCCGCTATCCAAGAGGCCGCACGCTCGTCGCGGCCGGGGGGGTCGCCGCCAACGAGACCTTGAGGAAGCGGCTCGAGGCGACGGCGGCTGCCGCGGGCTTCGCCTTCTCCGCACCGCCGCAGAAGCTTTGCACCGACAACGGCGCCATGATCGCCTGGGCCGGCATCGAGCGCCTGCGCCTCGGCCTCACGGACGCGCTCGACTTCGCGCCGCGGCCGCGCTGGCCGCTCGACCCGAGTGCCCCCAAGGCGATCGGCGCGGGGGTCAAGGCTTAGGCCATGACCATGAAGAGCGGAGCCATGCAGCGGATCGGCATCGTCGGCGCGGGCGCCTGGGGTACCGCGTTGGCGCTCGTGCTGCAGAGAAAAGTGCCAGAGGTCCTCATCTGGGCCTATGAGCGCGAGGTAGTACAGGCGATCAACCGCGAGCATGCGAACGCGCTCTACCTTCCCGGCATAGCACTTGATCCGGCGATCCGCGCGGAAAGCGAGCTCGCCCCCGTGGCGGAGGCGGATCTCGTCCTCTTGGCCACCCCGGCCCAGCATTTGCGCGCTTGCGTTACTACCCTCGCGCCGCGCTTCAGCGCGCACGTCCCGCTCGTCATCTGCACCAAGGGCATCGAGCAGCAGAGTGCCGCGCTGATGAGCGAGATCGTGGCCGAGCGGTTGCCGCAAGCCCCCTTGGCCGTACTCTCGGGCCCGAGCTTTGCCAGGGAGGTGGCGGCGGGCCTGCCCACGGCCCTCACCCTTGCCACGCGCGATCAGGCCCTCGGCGCGCGGCTCTTGGGCGTCCTCGGCAGCCCGCAGTTCCGGCCCTATCTCTCGGACGATCCCACCGGCGCCGAGATCGGCGGTGCCGTCAAGAACGTGATCGCGATCGCCTGCGGCATCGTGGTTGGCCGCAGGCTCGGCGACAATGCGCGCGCCGCCCTCATCACCCGCGGCCTCGCCGAGATGGCGCGCCTCGGGCTTGCCAAGGGGGCCAAGGCCGAGACCTTCATGGGGCTCTCGGGCTTGGGCGACCTCTCGCTCACCTGCAACGGCGCGCAATCGCGCAACTTCTCCTTGGGCCAGGCCTTGGGCGAGGGGCGCCGGCTCGCAGACGTGCTCGCCGAGCGCCGCTCGGTCGCCGAAGGTGTAACGACGGCACCTTCGGTCGTCGAGCTTGCGCGCCGCCTCGGCGTCGATATGCCGATCTCGCGCGCCGTAACGCAAGTGCTGCACGAGGGAGCGGCGATCGATGCGACCATCGAGCGGCTGCTCGCGCGCCCCTTCAAGAGCGAGCGGCTCAGCAGCGCCGGAACCTAGGGATGTCGTTATGAAATTCACCACATCGGGAAAAAACGCGTCATTGCGAGGCGCCTGAAGGGCAACGAAGCAATCCAGCCCCGGCGTACGCCGGGGTTGGCATCACGCGCGCTGGATTGCTTCGCTACGCTCGCAATGACGCTTATCTACGGATGAGACGAACTTCCGAATCACAGCATTAGGGACAACTCGAAGCGACGGACGATTGCCCGAGCGAGGAACGATGGCCCATTGGCTCTTCAAATCCGAGCCCAGCGCGTTTTCCTGGGACGATCTGGTGAGAAAGGGGAGCACCGGCTGGGACGGCGTGCGCAACCATCAGGCGGCCAACAACATGAAGGCGATGAAGCTCGGCGAGCGGGGCTTCTTCTATCACTCGGTCGAGGAGAAGCGCATCGTGGGCGTCGTCGAGGTCGCAGGTCCCTACCGCCCCGACCCGAGCGACGCGAGCGGCCGCTTCGGCATGGTCGAGGTGCGCGCGCTCGTGGCGGTGAAGCATCCGGTGACGCTCGCCGAGATCAAGGCCGAGCCGCGCCTGGCGAAGCTCGCGCTGGTGCGCCAGTCGCGCCTTTCGGTCGTCCCCATCGGCGAGGCGGAGTGGCGCCTCCTCTCGGCCATGGCCGGGATCAAGGCCTGAGGGGAGCCTGCGTACGATGAGCGAAGCGCTCGCCCCGCAGTATCTCTGCCGGCTCGAGGAGATCCCGGACGGCCAAGGGCTCGGCTTCGCATACGGGGAGGGCGAGGGCCGCACGCTCATTTTCGTGGTGCGCCAAGGCGAGCGCGTCTACGGATATCGCAACAGCTGTCCCCACATCGGCACGCCCCTCGACATGATCCCCGACCGCTTCATGACGCACGACAAGCGCCACATCCTGTGCATGACGCACGGCGCGCGCTTCCGTGTCTACGACGGCTATTGCTTCACCGGGCCCTGCCAGGGCCAGTCGCTCGCCAAGCTCCCCTTGGCACTTGAGGACGGCCAGGTCTTTCTCGTGGGGCGCTAATCAGCGCCTCTCCGGCGCCGCGCTTCGAGAAGGCGTTCGGCCTGCGCCAGATTGCCGGCGACGCGGTCCGCGTAATAGGGGACGGGTGCTGAGCGAAAAACCCCCAGCGCCGCGCGATAGGCCGCGACCGCCTCCTCGAGCAGCGCACTCCCCTCCTCGCGCTCGCCGAGTGCCTTGAGCGCGTTGCCGAGATTGTTCTCTGTCATGGCCCAATCCAAGGGCGCGCGCCCGCGGGTGTGGACCTCGAGTGCTAAGCGATAGGCCGCGACCGCCTCCTCGAGCCGCGCGGTCCCCTCCTCGCGCTCGCCGAGCGCCTGAA
Organism: Alphaproteobacteria bacterium; assembly: GCA_052143835.1. Lineage (GTDB taxonomy): Bacteria > Pseudomonadota > Alphaproteobacteria > JACZXZ01 > JACZXZ01 > DASPPM01. Next base: position 10,432 of record JBKQRV010000060.1, on the reverse strand, counting down.
GCGCCGTGCCGAGATTGTTCTGCGTCATGGCCCAATTCAAGGGCACGCGCTCGCGGGTGCGCACCTCGAGTGCCGCGCGATAGGCCGCGACCGCCTCCTCGAGCCGCAACGTCCCCTCCTCGCGCCGGCCGAGCGTCTGCAGCGTGTTGCCGAGATTGTTTTGCGTCATGGCCCAGTCGAGCGGCGCGCGCTCGCGGCTGTAGACCTCCAGTGCTAAGCGATAGGCCGCGACCGCCTCCTCGAGCGGCACCCTTCCCTCCTCGCGCTCGCCGAGTGCGCGAAGCACATTGCCGAGATTGTTCTGCGTCATGGCCCAATCGAGCGGCACGCGCTCGCGGGTGTAGACCTCCAGCGCTAAGCGATAGGCCGCGACCGCCTCCTCGAGCGGTCCCCTCCCCTCCTTGCGCTCGCCGAGTGCGCGAAGCACATTGCCGAGATTGTTCTCAGTCGCGGCCCATTCGAGCGGCACGCGCTCGCGGCTGTACACCTCCAGTGCTAAGCGATAGGCCACGGCCGCCTGCTCGAGCAGCACCGTGCCCCTTTCGCGCTCGCCGAGTGCCTGAAGCGCCGTGCCGAGATTGTTCTCAGTCGCGGCCCATTCGAGCGGCACGCGCTCGCGGGTGCGCACCTGGAGCGCCGCGCTATAGGCCGCGGCCGCCTGCTCGAGCCGCAACGTCCCCTCATCGCGCTCGCCGAGCGCCCAAAGTGCGGCACCGAGATTGTTCTGTATTTCGCCCCATTGGAGCGGCGCGCGCGCGCGGCTATAGACCTCGAGCGCCGCGCGATAGGCGGCGACCGCCTCCTCGAGCAGCACCTTGCTTCCCTCGCGCTCGCCGAGCGTGCGAAGTGCTGCGCCGAGATTGTTCTGCGTCGTGGCCCAATCGAGCGGCACGCGCTCGCGGCTCAGTGCCTCGAGTGCCGCGCGATAGGCCGCGACCGCCTTCTCGGTCCAAGGCGAATCGCCGATCTCTTTGCCGAGCACGGAACACACGAGGCCGAATGCGGCCTGGAGATGAACCAAGCGCTCGCCCGGCAGGCCGGGCGGCGGGGCCGCGAGCAGGCCCTCGATGCGCGCGGCAACGGGCTTCAGTCGATCGACCAGATATTGACCGGCTTCCCCGCTCGCCGGCAGAAGGGAAGCCAGCACGACGCCGCTGAGCGCTTCGGCCACATCCGAGCCGAAATCCTGCGGCAGATCGAGGGTGCCGCCGAGGCGATAGCCCTTGGCGTCGCCGCCTTCCCCTTCGGCAGTCAGGAAGCGGAGCCGAACGACCCCATCCTCCCTGCCGACTTCGCCCCAGACGAGGACATTCGCACCCCGCTCCCCGAGCCAAGCCCGGCCTTTCTGCACGGCGACAGCTTGATCGTCGGCGATATCGCCGTCATTGCCGGGCCGGAGTGCTGTGCCTTCGCGCAGGACGCGCAGGCCCGTCGCCCCATGCTCAAGGGCGCGCTCGACGTGCTCGGTCTGGGTGAGATTGGCATCGTCGCCGTCGAGATCGGCGATGAGTACGGCGAATCGCGCTTCGGGCGCTCGCCATGCCGATTGCGCCTTGACCAGACGAAGCAGGCGCCGCGGATGAACATTCTGCAAAAGCCGGCCAAAAGCCGATCCGCCCCTTGATTCGAACGTCGGCATGATGACTCGGCCCCTCGATCGGCACTCCGTTCAGCACACTTATACCGCGCCTGAGGGGCCACGTCCGCGGTCGTGCGAGGAGCACACGGGTGGGCACAAAGCAAGCGCAGAGGGGCGGCCTTGCGTGCCCTGTCGAATAGCCGTCAGAAATCGATGCAGCGGCCCTTGCGCTCCCAGTCGCCGTAACGGGTGGGCTCGGGACCCTCGGGGCCGCCCGTTTCGGGGACTTTTTTCGCGCCGACGAGCGGTCCCTCACCCTTCCCGTCGCTTACGCGACGGGCCCCTTCGTCGATCCGCTTCGCGGCTCGACCCCGCTTGCGGGAGAGGGGCTTTGGAGCTGGCGACGGAGTGAGAGTGGTGGGAGCGCTCATGCCAACGACCATAGGTCGCCGTCGCTTGATTGCCAAGCCTTGATGACGGCGGGCGAAGCCCCATCTATGGCAACATGAACACGCTGCGTACCGGATTGCTGATTGCGGCGCTGACCGCACTTTTCATGGCCGTGGGTTATCTCATCGGCGGGGAGAGCGGCATGGTGATTGCCTTCCTCGTGGCCGCCGCGATGAACCTCTTCGCCTATTGGAATTCCGACCGCATGGTGCTCCGCCTCTATGGCGCGCGCGAGGTCGACCGTGCCGCGGCCCCCGGGCTTTACGGCATCGTCGAGCAGCTCGCCGACCGCGCCGGGATCCCGATGCCGCGCGTCTATGTCATCGACCAGCCGCAGCCCAACGCCTTTGCCACCGGGCGCGACCCGGCGCACGCCGCGGTCTGCGTGACGAGCGGCCTCCTGCGCATCGTGAGCCAGGAGGAGCTCGCGGGCGTGCTCGGCCACGAGCTCGGCCACATCAAGCACCGCGACACGCTTACCATGACGATCACCGCGACGATCGCAGGTGCGGTCGGCATGCTCGCGAACTTCGCCTTCTTCTTCGGCATCTTCGGCGCGCGCGACGAGCGCGACAATCCGCTCGGCTTCGTGGGCACGCTGCTCGTGGCGCTGTTGGCGCCGATTGCGGCCTCCCTCGTCCAGCTCGCCATCAGCCGCAGCCGCGAGTACGAGGCCGACCACGCGGGGGCTGAGGTCTCCGGCCACCCGCTCTGGCTCGCCTCAGCACTCGAGAAGATCGAGGCGCATGCGCGCGCGACCCCCAACCCGGTCGCGGCAGCGCACCCTGCTACGGCGCATCTCTTCATCGTCAACCCGATCGCAGGGATGCGTCTCGACAACCTCTTCGCCAGCCACCCGGCGACCGCGGACCGCATCCGGCGCCTGCGCAAGATGGCGGGCGTCGCCGGCCCTTGGGGCTGAGCGCCCCCTACACCCGCACGTCCGCATTTTCTCACCACCACCGAAGGCGGGACGGGGCTAAGCTGCGGCTTGGTTTGAGGACGAGAGCATGCCGAAGCGAAGCACCCCCCAAAAGCCCGACGCCAAGCCCGCCTTGACCGCACCCAAGGGCGGCAAGCCCGCGGGTGCGAGGCCGTCGGCGCGCGGCGTGGCGCTCGAGCTCTTGACCGAGGTGCTGGAGAAGAAGCGCCCGCTCGACGAGCTCCTCGACGGCAATCGCGGCTTGGCGGCGCTCGAGCCGCGCGACCGCGCCTTCGCCTACCTCATGACGGCGACGGTGCTGCGCCGCCTCGGCCAGATCGACGCCCTCATCGCCCATGCGCTCGCGCGCCCGCTGCCAGCCAAGGCGGCAACGGCGCAGAACCTCCTGCGCCTCGGGATTGCCCAGCTCCTCTTCCTCAAGGTGCCGGCCCACGCCGCCGTGGGCGAGACGGTCGAGCTCGCCGAGGCGATGAACTGGGGCGGCTTCAAGGGCCTCATCAACGCGGTGCTGCGCCGGCTCGGGGCCGAGGGCGAGGCGATTCTCGCGGCCCAGGACGCCCCGCGCCTCAACACGCCGGACTGGCTCTGGCAGAGCTGGAGCCAGGCCTATGGCGAAGCGGCGGCGCGCGACATTGCCGCAGCCTGTCTCGAGGAGCCGCCCCTCGACCTCACGGTCAAGGCCAACGCGCAAGGCTGGGCCGCCGAGCTCGAGGCCGAGCTCCTGCCGACGGGAACACTGCGCCGGCGCACGGGCGGCGACGTGAAAGCGCTGCCCGGCTTCGCCGAGGGGGCCTGGTGGGTGCAGGACGCGGCGGCAGCACTGCCGGCACGCATGCTCGGCGACGTCGCGGGAAAACGCGTCCTCGATCTCTGCGCGGCACCCGGCGGCAAGACCGCACAGCTGGCCCTCGCGGGCGCCAAAGTGACGGCGCTCGAGCGCTCCGCCCATCGCCTGCGGCGGCTCGCGGAAAATCTCGCGCGGCTCCGTCTCAGTGCCGAGCTCGTCGCCGCGGACGTCGAGCTGTGGCGACCCGAGGAGCCGGCGGACGCCGTCCTCCTCGACGCGCCCTGCACGGCAACGGGAGCGCTCCGGCGTCATCCCGACATACGCCATCTCAAGACGCCCGCCGACGTGACGCGCATGGCGGCCGAGCAGGACCGCCTCCTCAAGGCGGCACTGGCCATGCTCCGCCCGGGCGGGCTTCTCGTCTATGCCGTGTGCTCGCTCGAGCTGGAGGAGGGGCCGGCGCGTATCGCCGCCTTGTTGGGCGCGGGCGCCCCTCTCAGGCGGCGTCCGCTCGAGTCGAGCGAGATCAACGGGCTCGCGGAGCTCGTGACTCCCGAGGGCGATCTGCGCACGCTGCCGTGCCATCTCGCCGAGCGCGGCGGGCTCGACGGCTTCTACGCCTGCCGACTCGAGCGGCTTTAGTACTCGCAATCGCAAATGCCTGATACACCGCCTTTCACCGTCATGGCCGGGCCGGCCACAGGCCGAGTCCCGGCCATCCACGTCTGGCCGAGGTCGCAGATAGACGTGGATGGCCGTGACAAGCACGGCCATGACGGTTGGAGACGGTTACGCAAATCATCCATCTGCGATAGTGGGTACTAGCGCTGCGTCCGAAGATTTTTACCACGGAGACACGGAGGTCACGGAGGAGGTTAGAAGAACAAGGTCATTAATGAATTCCTTCGCTCTCTTCTCCGTGGCCTCCGTGGCCTCCGTGTCTCCGTGGTGAATCCCTCTCCACACACCGCACTGCTTGCGGGCGACTCCTCAAGCTGGTAGGAAGCTTGCCATGTCCCATGCGGTCCGCATCGCGCCCTCCATCCTCTCGGCCGATTTCGCGAAGCTGGGCGAGGAGGTGCGCGCGGTCTCGGCCGCGGGCGCCGATCTCATCCACATCGACGTGATGGACGGCCATTTCGTGCCCAACCTCACCATCGGACCCGCGGTCGTGAAGGCGCTGCGCCCGCATTCCTCGCTCCCCTTCGACGTGCATCTCATGATTGCACCCGTCGATGCCTACGTTCCTCACTTCGCCGAGGCCGGGGCCGACATCATCACCGTGCATCCGGAGGCGGGGCCGCATCTCCACCGCACCCTCCAGCTCATCAAGTCGCTCGGCAAGAAGGCGGGCGTGGCACTCAATCCCGCGACCCCCGCGGACGCCATCGATTACGTGCTTGGCGATCTCGACCTCGTGCTCGTCATGAGCGTCAATCCGGGCTTCGGCGGCCAGAGCTTCATCTCCTCCCAGCTCGAAAAGATCGCAGCACTCCGGGCGAGGATCGACAAGCTCGGCAAGGCGATCGACCTCGAGGTCGACGGCGGCATCAATTTCGAGACGGCGCGCGCCGCGGTGGCCGCGGGTGCGGACGTGCTGGTCGCCGGCACGGCGACCTTCGGCGGCGGCCCGGCCTCCTACCGCAACAACATCGCCCGCTTGCGCGGAGGCGACTGATGGCGCCGCCGCGCGCGGGAGGCTGCGGAGCGCGCCGATGAGCCGAGCCGCGGAATTCTCGGAATCACCCCTTCGTCGGCTCCGCGCGCGAGCGGCTCAGCGGCTCGAGCGGCTGGTGTTCTCGAGTGCCTTTTATCGGGCACTCCTCTTCGGCAGCACGCCCGCGAATCTCGTCGCGACCGCGGAGGGGCCCGCCGGCGACGCGCGGGCAGGTGCTGCCATCCTCGCCGGCGAGTGGCTGCTTGCGGGCGAACGGCTCGCCGCCGAGGATCCGTTCAAGCGAGCACCACACCCGTCCGCCACGGCTACACTCGCGGCGGCGAGCGCCAAGGCACCGGAGGCGGCTTCGCCCGCCGCACCCGAAGAGGCGCTCGGCGGTGCGAGCGAGCCGGTCTTGATCGCGCTCCACGGCTTCCGCTGGCTTGCCGACCTCGCTGCCGTCAACAGCGATGCGGCGCGAGAGAGGGGACGGGCGCTCATCGCGAGCTGGATCGAGCGCTACGGCGAGTGGTCGCCCCTTGCCTGGCGCGCGGACGTGCTCGGCCGCCGCCTCGGCGCCTGGCTCGCCTTCTATCCCGTGCTCTCGAGCGGCGCCGACGACGCCTTGCGCCGCCGCTTCCTGCGCAGCACGGCGCGCCAGGCGCGCCATCTCGGCCGGGTCGCGCGCTTGGGCGGCAGCAGCCTCGGGCCGGCGGGCCACGGCAGGCTCGAGGCCCTCGTTGCCTCTGTGGAGGCCGCGGCTTGCCTGCCGAGGGGGAAGGATCGCCTGGCCAAGCCCGTCGCCCGCTTCCTCAACGAGCTCGAGCGCCAGGTGCTGCCCGACGGCGGCCATTACCAGCGCAGCCCCGCCGTCCATCTCGCCGTGCTCGACATGCTGGTGCGCCTGCGCGCGACGCTCTTGGCCGGCCGCCACGCGGTGCCGCCGGGATTGCAGGCGGCGATCGACCGCATGGCTCCCATGCTGCGCTTCTTCCGCCACGGCGACGGCCGCCTCGCCCTCTTCAACCACACGGCCGAGGAGAGCGAGGTCGCGATCGATGCCGTGCTCAAGCGGGCCGATGCGCCGGGGAAGCCGCCCGCCTCCGCCCCCCACACGGGCTTCCAGCGCCTCGAGGCCGGCGCCGGCCTGGCGATCATGGACAGCGGCCCCCCGCCGCCGCCCGAGAGCGAGGCCTACGCCCATGCCGGCACGCTCAGCTTCGAGCTCTCCCACGGCAAGGAACGCGTGATCGTGAACTGCGGCGCGCGGCCTTATGCCACGGGCGATTGGCTCACGGCGCAGCGCGCGAGTGCCGCCCACTCCACCCTCGTGCTGGCGGACACCAACTCCTCCGATTTCCTCGCCCCCCATGGCCAGCAGACCGGCCGTATCGGCCGGCGCCCGCGCCACGTGCTCGCCCGGCGCGAGGAGGCGGACGGTGCCGTCCTCGTCGACGCGAGCCACGACGGCTATGAGCCGCCCTTCGGCGTGCTGCATCGCCGCCGTCTCTATCTCGCGGCGGACGGCGACGACTTGCGCGGCGAGGACCGCCTCGTGCGCATCCGCGTCGATCACAGGCCGCTTGCCTTTGCCGTGCGCTTCCATCTCCATCCCGACGTGCAGGCCTCCCTCATGCAAGACGGCAAGGCGGCACTGCTGCGCACGGCGGACCGCATCGGCTTCCGCCTCGATGCCGCGGGCGGCCGCCTGGTCATCGCGGAGAGCATCTATTTGGGTGCCGCGAGCGGCTCAAGGCGCAGCGAGCAGATCGTCATCGAGAGCACGCTCGCCGGCAAGGAGGCGGTGGTAAAGTGGTCCTTGAAGCGTCTTCGCGGGGGGTAGGGCCAGGTCGTGTGCGGCATCGTCGGCAGGGTGGCGCTTCACGGCATCGACCGCGGGAGCCTGGCGCCGCGGCTCGAGGCGGCGATCGAGCGCTTGCGCCCGCGCGGACCGGATTCGCAAGGGCGCTTCATGGACGAGCGCTGCGCCCTCGGCTCGACGCGGCTCGCCATCGTCGACCTCTCGCCCGCGGGCGCCCAGCCCATGGCGCGCGCCGGACTGGTGATCAGCTACAACGGCGAGATCTTCAATTTCCCCAAGCTGCGCGATGAGCTCCAGGCGCTCGGGCATCAGTTCGTCGGCCACTCGGACACCGAGGTGCTGCTCGAGGGCTGGCGCGAGTGGGGGGTAGCGCTGCTGCCGAGGCTGCAAGGCATGTTCGCCTTCGGACTGTGGGATCAGGCAGCAGGCGAGCTCGTCCTCGCGCGCGACCGCTTCGGCAAGAAGCCGCTGCTCTATCGCCACGCCGACGCCACCCTCGATTTCGCCTCCGAGCTCGTGGCCTTGCAATGCCTCGCCGGCAGCGCGGGCACGCTCGACAGGACGGCATTGCGGCTCTATTTCGCGCTCCGTTACCTGCCGGAGCCCTGGTCGATCCTCGAAGGCGTGCGCAAGCTGCCGGCGGGGCATCTCGCGCGCTTCTCCAAGGCGGGCCTCAAGATCGAGCGCTGGTACGATCTGGCCTCGGCGCGTCCGCCGCGGTTCAAAAGTGCCGAGGAGGCGACGGCCGCCCTACGCGAGCACCTCGATGAGGCGGTGAAGGCGCGCCTCATCGCCGACGTGCCGATCGGCGCCTTCCTCTCGGGTGGCATCGATTCGGCGATCGTGGTGAGCCTCATGGCGCGGCATGTGCCGCGTGTGCGCACCTTCACGGTCGGCTTCGCCGATGCGGCCGACTATTACGAGGAGCGCCCGGCCGCGCGCCGGGTGGCCGAGCATCTCGGCACCGCGCACACCGAGATCGCGGTCACGCCAAAGGAGGCGCTCGAGGCACTCGATGCGGTGTGGGACGGGCTCGACGAGCCCTTCGCGGACAGCTCGGCCCTTCCCCAATACATCGTCGCGCGCGAGACGCGGCGACACGTGACCGTGGCGCTTTCGGGCGACGGGGCCGACGAAGTCTTCGGCGGATACCGCAAATATCAGGGCGAGCTTTTGGCCCTCCGCTGCGCCTCCTTGCCGGGCTGGCTCAAGCACGCGGCACTGGCTCCCTTCGCCTGGCTGCCCGAGGACAAGAGCCGTCCGCTCCTCGAGCGCGCGCGCCGGCTGCGCCGCTTCTCAGCACACGGCTGGAAGGACGCCGCCGCGCGCCAGGCCGGTTGGGCGCGCAATCTCGAGGAGGACGAGCTCGACCAGCTTTTCGCCGAGCCCACGGAAGCCCCCAAGGTCGAGGCGCTCGTCGAGGGCCTGCGCGCGGAAGTGCGCGACGAGGACGCGATCAATGCCATGCTCGGCGCCGACTTGGGCCTCGGGCTCGTGGGCGACATGCTGGTCAAAGTCGACCGCATGAGCATGGCAGCGAGCCTCGAGGTGCGCTGCCCCTTCCTCGACCACCACGTCGTCGAATGCGCCGCGGCGATGCCCGGCCGCTTCAAGCTGGCAGCGGGTGCCGGGAAGCGCATCCTTCGCCGCAGCTTCGCCGATCGCCTGCCCGCGGAGGTCTTCGCGCGGCCCAAGAAAGGCTTCGAGGTTCCCATCGCGGAGTGGCTCAAGGGCGAGCTCGGCGAGCTCGTCCGGCGCGCCACCGACCCCGCGCGTCTCAAGCGGCAGGGCCTCTTCCGGCCGGAGCTGCCGCAGCGCTGGAAGCGCCAACTCTTGGGCGGGCGGCGCGACAGCTCGGCCCAGCTCTGGAGCCTCATCGCCTTCCAAGCCTGGTCGGAGAGGCGTCTTCAGGCATGAAGATCTGCCAGCTTTGTGCCGTCGACTTCACGCTCTATCATTTCTTGGTACCCCTCATGATGGGGCTCGAGGAGGCCGGACACGAGGTCATCGGCGTCTGCTCCGACGGGCCCTATCTCGACAAGGTGCGCGCGCTCGGCCTCGCGGTCGAGCCCGTCGAGATCGCGCGCAGCTTCGACGTCGTCAAGCATATCGCCGCCTACCGCCGGCTCCTCGCACTCTTCCGGCGCGAGCATTTCGACATCGTCCACCTCCACACGCCGGTCGCCGCCTTGATCGGCCGCTTCGCCGCCTGGCACGCGGGCGTGCCGAGGATCGTCTACACCGCGCACGGTTTCTATTTCCACGACGGGATGCCGGCGTGGAAACGCACGGTTTTCATCTCGCTCGAATGGCTCGCGGGGCGCTTGACCGACGTGCTCTTCACCCAGGCGCAAGAGGATGCCGAGTCGGCACGGCGCTACCACCTCTGCCGAGGCGGCATCGTCGCCGCGATCGGTAACGGGGTCGACGGCCGACGCTTCCACCCGCCGGCCGATGCGGCGGAGCGCGCCGCGATCCGCCGCGCCCTCGAAGTACCCGAGGACGCGGTCGTCATCCTCATGATCGGGCGGCTCGTCGCCGAAAAGGGCTATCTCGAGCTCTTCGAGGCCATGCGCGAGGTGGAGGCCATTCTCTGGGTCGTAGGCGAGCGCCTGCCGAGCGACCATGCCTCCGCCATCGACCAGGCGATCGAGGCACTCGCGCGCGACCCTAGGCTCGCTCCGCGCATTCGCCTCCTTGGCTATCGCAGCGACGTGCCGCAGCTCCTGCGCGCGGCCGACATTTTCACCCTCCCGTCGCACCGCGAGGGCATGCCGCGCTCGATCATCGAGGCCATGCTGAGCGGGCTTCCCGTGGTCGCCACCGACATCCGCGGCGCGCGCGAGGAGGTGGTGGCGGGCGAGACGGGGGCCCTTGTCCCCGTTCGTGATCCGCGAGCCCTCGGGACAGCCTTGCGACGGCTCGTTGCCGATCCGGCCTTGCGCGCGCGGCAGGGAGCCGCCGGGCGCGCGCGGGCGCTTGAGCTCTACGACGAGCACAAGATCATCGCGCGCCAACTCGCCCTCCTCGGGCTCTGAGATCTGAATCGCGCTTTACAAGGTGGTCCCTTCGAGGCTAGAGCATTTTCTAGGTAAGTGAACACAGCGTGCCCCCTCACCCTCCCCTCTCCCCCTGAAGGGGGAGAGGGTTGCGAAGGGTTGGCGTGGCGAAGCCGAGCCTTACCCGGAGCTGGG
>JBKQRV010000059.1:0-23775 GCA_052143835.1 Alphaproteobacteria bacterium | reverse complement strand
CATCGCCGCGGGCGAGGAAGCCCGCGCGCGCCTCGCCGAGCTCGATGAAGCTCGCATCCGTGCCCGGCGCCCGCTTGCCGACGCGGCCGAGATAAATGTTGCCGACGAGGCTCCCCTTGGCCTCGCGCGCGAGCAGGAGCTCGACGAGCCGTCCCTCGGCGACCAGGGCGGCCCGCGTCTCGCCGGGAGAGACGCTGACGAGTATCTCGTCGATCTCGTAAGAGACGCTCACCGGTAACCGAAGCCCTGCAAGAGAGCCGCCGTTTCGTAAAGCGGCAAGCCGACGACGTTCGAGTATGAACCGCTCAGATGCCGCACGAAAGCGGCGGCGCGGCCCTGGATCGCGTAGCCGCCGGCCTTGTCGTGCCATTCGCCGCAGGCGAGATAGGCGGCGATCTCCTGCGGCTCGAGGCGCTTGAAGGCGACGATGGTGGTGGCGAGCCGCGTGCCGGCGCGGCCGCCGGGTGCGATCAGCGCGACCGCGCCGATCACCCGGTGACGCCGGCCGGAGAGGCGCTCGAGGCAGACGCGCGCCGTCGCCTCGTCGAGCGCCTTCGGCAGGATGCGCCGCCCGCAGGCCACCACCGTGTCGGCCGCGAGCACGAAGTCGTCGGGGAAGCCGCGCGCGACCGCGCGCGCTTTGGCGTCCGCCAGGCGGGCGGCATGGGCCCGGGGCAACTCGCGCGCGCGCGCGCTCTCGTCCGCGAAGGAGGGCTCGACCCGATCGGGCGTGATGCCGATCTGGCGCAAGAGCTCCAGGCGTCGCGGCGACGCCGAGGCCAGGATCAAGCGCGGCACCGCCCGATCGTCTCCACCCGAATGGCGCGCCCGTGCGCCGGTTACTTGAAGCGGAAGGTAATGCGCCCCTTGCTGAGGTCGTAAGGCGTCATCTCGACGTTCACGCGGTCTCCGGCCAGCACGCGGATGCGATTCTTGCGCATCTTGCCCGAGGTGTGGGCAAGTATCTCGTGTTCGTTGTCGAGCTTCACGCGGAACATCGCATTCGGCAGCAGCTCGGTGACCGTCCCCGAAACCTCGATCAAGTCTTCCTTCGGCATTCCCCTCACCAGTGTCGGCTTTGGCGAAGGGGAACATGAGACCAAGGCCACTTGCGGTCAAGCGGATTTGCTCGGATGCGCGGCTCGGCGCCGGACGCCGTCGGCACGGCGCTACACCTCCGGCCGCAAGGGCGGCGGAAAGCGCTTCTCGATGCGCTTAATGAGCTGGTCGCGCACGGCACGGTAGGCGTCGAGCCGCGTCTCGCGGTTGCCTTCGACGATGCTCGGCTCAAGCGTCGGCCAGTACTCCACCTCGCAAGCCATGGTGCGGGTGAGCTCGACCGCCGAGTGCTGGGCCTCGGGCGAGAGGCTGATGATGAGGTCGAACGAGCTGTCGTGGAGGTCCTCGAAGCTCTGCGGCCGGTGCCCCTCGATCGAGATCCCGATCTCGTCCATGACGGCGACGGCGAAGGGATCGAGCTCCCCGGCCCTGACACCCACCGACTGGACGAAAATGCGCTGGCGCCAGAGGTGCCTGAGGAGCGCCTCCGCCATCGGCGAGCGGATCGAGTTGCGGGTGCAGGCGAAGAGCACGCTCGAGGGAAGCCCGCCCACGTCCTATCCCCGGATGTGCAGGACGCAGAGGAGCGTGAAGAGGCGCCGCGCCGTATTGAGGTCGACGTCGACCCTATCGGAGAGCCGCTCCTTCAAGAGCTCCGAGCCCTCGTTGTGGAGACCGCGGCGGCCCATGTCGATCGCCTCGATCTGGGACGGACTCGCGCTGCGGATCGCGGCGTAATAGCTCTCGCAGACGGTGAAGTAGTCCTTGATGATCTTGCGGAAGGGCGAAGTCGGCAGAGTGACCGTGGCGAGCGGCGCGTCCGCTTCGTCATGGATCGCCATCACCAGGCGGCTCTCCGAGATCGAGAGGCGCAGCACGAAGGGGCCGGCGAATTCGCCGACGGGCGCGAAGTAGTTCTCCTCCAGAAGGTCGAACACGGCGACCGCACGCTCGTGCTCGACGTCGGGGCTCCAGCGCACGATGCTGTGCTCGTCGAGATGGATCTGGCTGATCCGGCAGCGACCCTTGTCCTTGCCGCTCTGCTCCGCCATGGAGCGCCTCAGGAGCCGCGCTCTCGTGCCGAGAGCCGCAGACGGAGCGAGAGCGCGTGGGCCTCGAGCCCCTCGGCCTCCGCCAACGCGATGGCCGCGGGAGCGAGAGCGCGCAATGATTTGGCGTCGCAGCCGAGCAGCGAGGTGCGCTTCATGAAGTCGAGCACGCCGAGGCCCGAGGAAAAGCGCGCGCTCCTCCCCGTCGGCAGCACGTGATTGGGGCCGCCCACATAATCGCCGACCGCCTCGGGCGTGTAGGCACCCAAGAAGATGGCGCCTGCATTCGCGATCTTGGCGACGAGGGGCTCGGGCTCGGCGAGCGCCAGCTCCATGTGCTCGGGCGCTATGCGCTCGGCGAGCGCTGCCGCCTCATCGAGCGAGCGCACGACGATGACGGCGCCGTTCCTCCGCCAGCTCGCGCGCGCGATGCGCGCCCGCGGCAGCGTCCTGAGATGGCTCTCGACCGCCGCCGCCACCCGCTCCGCGAAGGCGTGATCGTCGGTTATCAGGATGGCCTGCGCCGCCTCGTCATGCTCGGCCTGCGAGAGGAGGTCCGCGGCGATCCACGAGGGATCGTTGTCGCGATCCGCTATGACGAGGATCTCCGAGGGGCCCGCGATCATGTCGATGCCGACGGTGCCGAAGACCTGGCGCTTGGCCGCGGCCACGTAGGCATTGCCGGGGCCGACGATCTTGTCGACGGGGGCGATCGTGCGCGTGCCGTAGGCCAGCGCCGCGATCGCCTGGGCGCCGCCGATGCGGTAGATTTCGGCGATTCCCGTCAGCCTGGCGGCCGCGAGCACAAGCGGATTGAGCACGCCGTCCGGCGCCGGCACCGCGATCGCGATGCGTCCCACGCCTGCCACCTTGGCCGGGATCGCATTCATGAGGACGGAGCTCGGATAGGCGGCCCGACCGCCCGGCACATAGAGGCCGACCGAGCCCAGCGCGCGCCAGTAGGCGCCGAGCCGCACGCCGCTGCGGTCGCGGTAATCGAGGTCCCGGGGCCTCTGCCGCCGGTGATAAGCCTCGATGCGCCGCGCCGCGAAGCCGAGCGCTGCGAGTGCGCGCTTGTCGCAGCGGCCGAAGGCGTCCGCCACCTCCTCCTCACTCACGCGCAAGCGCCTGCGGGTGAGGCGGACGCGGTCGAAGCGCTCGCTGTACTCGATCACGGCGCGGTCGCCGCGCTTCCTCACGTCCGCGAGAATGGCCGCCACCGCATCGTCCACGTCGGCCGCGCGCTCGCGCTTCTTGGCGAGAAGCCTGGCGAATGCCCGCTCGAAGCCCGGCTTCTCCGTTGCGAGCCTAAGCGGCACGTGAGAGTTCCTCGGCCGCGCGACGGAAGCGCTCGATCCAGGCAGCGATCTCCTCGGGGCGGGTCTTGAGCGCCGCGCGATTGACGATGAGGCGCGAGGTGATGTCGGCAATCCGCTCGACCTCGACGAGACCGTTCGCCGCGAGCGTCTTGCCGGTGGAGACGAGATCGACGATGCGCCGGCAAAGGCCGAGGCCGGGCGCGAGCTCCATCGCTCCCGAAAGCTCGATGCACTCGGCCTGCACGCCGCGCGCCGCGAAATGGCGCTTGGTGATCTCCAGATATTTGGTCGCGACCCGCACATGGCTCCAGCGCCGCGGATCGTCGCGCCGCTTGAGCTCGGCCGGCTCGGCCACCGCGAGATGGCATTTGCCGATGCCGAGATCGAGGGGGGCATAGATCTCCGGATAATCGAATTCCATCAGTACGTCCTTGCCGCAGACGCCCAACTGGGCGGCGTTGAAGGCGACGAAGGTCGCGACATCGAAGCTGCGCACCCGGATGATGGCGAGCCGCGGGTCGTTGGTGCGGAAACGGAGCTGGCGCGAGTCGGGGTCGCCGAATGCGGGCTCCGGCACGATGCGCGCGCGCGCGAAGAGCGGGCCGAGCTCGGAAGAGATGCGTCCCTTGGGAACCGCGAGCACGAGATTTTCGTCGCCGGCCACGCCGTCCGTCTCCATTGTCGTCGTCACAACCGGGCTCGGCCCATGGCGGAGCCCCGATTTCGCAGCCATCCCATACAGATATCGCCACCCCAGGTCAAAAGGCGCGGCTGCCTCCGGCCCCTTCAAGGCCTGAGCCGGTGCTGGGGCCGCCACCTGGTCGGCCAGGCTTCCCCGAAATCCTCGATCCGGCAGCGGATGGCATCCGCATCGAGGCGGATGGTGCCGCCGCCCGCGAAGACGAGAAGGATGGCCGTCCCGCCCGCGCCAGTACCGCCCGGCGGCGCGGCGGCTCCTCCGCTGACGATGGCGAGGAGCTCGAGAAGATGGTCGCGCTTGCCCTGGTCGATTCCCGTGAGGCTCACCTTGTTGACGCCCTCGAAGGTGACGGCGCAGGTGATGCGCTCGAATACGGCGTCCGAGCTCCGGCCACCCGGCGGGCCCGGCGCGCCGCCCTCCCAGCGGAAGCGATTGACCGCGAGGACGAAGCGCCGTGCCGCGCGGTCGTATCGCATGTCGGAAAGCGGCACGAGCGCGTCCTGCAAGCAGCTCGATATGACCGCGAGGTCCTCCTCGTCCTCCGCCCGCAGTTGCAGCGTCCCGGCCATCCCCCTCCTCGCTCGCCTCTCGCGCTCAGTCCTTGAGGCGCTCTATTTCGGCGCCGCAGACCGTCAGCTTCTCCTCGAGCCGCTCGTAGCCGCGATCGAGGTGATAGACGCGGTTGAGGATCGTCTCGCCTTCGGCCGCGAGCCCGGCCAGCACGAGGCAGACCGAGGCCCTGAGATCGGTCGCCATCACCGGAGCGCCCGAGAGCCGCGCCACCCCGCGCACGATGGCGGAGGTGCCGTGGACGTTGATGTTCGCCCCCATGCGCATGAGCTCGGGGGCGTGCATGAAACGGTTCTCGAAAATGGTCTCGGTAATCATGGACGCACCCTCGGCGATCGCCATGAGCGCCATGAATTGCGCCTGCAGATCGGTGGGAAAGCCCGGGAAGGGCTCGGTCATCATGTCGACCCCCTTGATGGCGCCGTTGGCCCGGCCGACCTTGATGCCCTGGTTCGTCTCGAGCAGGCTCACCCCCGCGGCCGCGAGCGTCTCGGCCACCGCCCCGATCATGTCGAGCCGCGCCCCCAAGAGCTCCACCTCGCCATCGGTGATCGCCGCGGCGATGGCATAAGTGCCGGCCTCGATGCGATCGGGGATGATCTCGTGGTGCGCACCATGCAGCCGAGCCTTGCCCTGGACGCGGAGCGTCTCGCTGCCGATCCCCTCGATCTCCGCTCCCATGGCGACGAGACAGCGCGCCAAGTCCCCGACCTCGGGCTCGCGCGCCGCGTTCTCGATCAGCGTCTCGCCCCTCGCGAGTACGGCCGCCATCAGCACGTTCTCGGTGGCGCCCACCGAGACCATGGGGAAGGTGATGCGAGCGCCCTTGAGGCCGGCCGGCGCCTTGGCGTTGATATATCCGCCGGCGAGGTCGATCTCCGCCCCGAGCTGGGTCAAGCCTTTCAAATGCAGATCGACGGGACGCGTGCCGATGGCGCAGCCGCCCGGGAGCGACACCTTGGCCTCGCCCATGCGCGCCAGGAGCGGTCCGAGCACCAGGATCGAAGCCCGCATCTTGCGTACGAGATCGTAAGGGGCGGTGGTGTTCGCGATGCGCCTGGCCGTGAGCGAGAGCGCGCGGCCGGCGTGGCCGCCGCTCGGCGCGTGGCCGTTCATCTCGATCTCGACGCCGAGCTCGCCGAGAAGGCTGGCAAGCGTCGTGATATCGACGAGGTGAGGCAGGTTCGTGAGCGTCAGGCTCTCGTCGCTCAACAGGCTCGCGGCAAGGAGCGGCAGCGCCGCATTCTTGGCACCGCCCACCCGGATGGTCCCCTTGAGCTTGCTGCCGCCGCGAATGCGGATCTTGTCCATGGCAAATCCTCGAGGAGGGAGAGGCAGCACCCCCGACATTGTCCGGCGCGTGGAAAATAGCGTAGCGGCGGCTGCCGAACCCGGCAACGGGCACGCCCGCCGCCTCCGACCGCTGAGGGCCCCTTATAGCGGTCCCCAGGCCGGAAAGGCTAGTGCTCCGGCACGGATGAGACGCCCGCCCGGCACCGGAATACCGCCCGGCGGCGCCGGACAAGGGATGGCCCCTCCTCACGCTCCCGCGGCAGCGGAAAGTAGCCGGTTTTTCCCCGATTCGGCCTTTTAAAATGCCAAGGATCATTGTATCTTGGGCTTGACGACCTGCGACTCACAAGACTGAGCACCCGGCAAATAAATAGGGCAGGCTGAATGAGAACCGCATTGGCGCGTCTCTGCGCAATCGCAACCGGCGCGCTGGCGCTCGCTGCATTGTCTGACCCGGCGTCGGCGCAACACCCGCCCAACGGGTTCTACGTCAGCGGCGAGGCGGGGGCGACCTACCAGACGACCCAGCAGCTTTCGGGCAACGGCGTCACCGCCCACACCTATCCGGACGTCGGCCTGGCCGTTCTGGGCGCGTTTGGCTATCGCTTCTGGGATGACTTCCGGATCGAGGAGGAGCCCGGATACCGTCGCGCCACCATCTCGAAGATCAATAGCGCGTCCGCCTCGGGCAGCTTGAGCGCCGTAAGCATGATGTCCAATCTCGTCTACGACATCCCGTTAGGCTTGCCCGTCGTTCCCTTCGTCGGCGCGGGCATCGGCTTTACTTACACAGGCTTCAACACCATCAGCCCGGTGGGCGGCTCGACGGTCAGAGACAACGATACCGTCTTCGCCATGCAAGGCATCGTGGGCGTCTCCTACAATCTCACCGATAATTTGGCGCTGGTCGCCGCCTACCGCTATTTCGCGCCCGATGGCTCGAATGTCGAGAACGGGCTCGGCGTCAAGCTGCAGGGCGCCGACCAGTCGCACACGGTGACCATCGGCGTCCGCTGGAGCTTCGGCGAGGCTCAGGAACAGCCCAAGCCCGCCCCCGCCGCGGCACCCGCCCCGGCGCCGGCCCCGGCACCCCCGGCCCCGGCACCCGCCGTGCGCTCGTTCGTGGTGTTCTTCGCCTTCGACAGCGCGATGCTCGACGAGAGCGCCAAGAAGGTCGTGACGGAGGCAACCGCCTACTCGCGCGAGAACCAGCTCACGCGCATCCAGATAGCCGGCTACACGGACCTTTCCGGTCCCGAGAAATACAACGAGCGGCTTTCGCTCCGCCGCGCCAACGCCGTGAAGGCCGAGATGATTCGCCTCGGTCTCCCGGCCGACCAGATCGCGGTCGCGGCGAAGGGCATGAGCAACCCCGCGGTACCGACGCCGCTCGGCGTGCGCGAGCCGCGCAACCGCCGGGCCGAGATCACCTTCTGACGAGGCTTTCCCTCTCCCGCCTGCGGAAGAGGAAGGCCGACGAGGAGAGCGCGGCTCAGCGGCGCTTTGCCCGATTCCCCGATTCGGCCTGATCCAGAGCCCCCTCCTGCCTTTGCGTAAGATCGGCCTTGCGCCGCCCCAGATTCTCGCGCAACGCATCGGCGAGCTTGGCGGCACGCGCGCGCCGCGCCGCCAAGCTCGCCGGCGTGAGCTGCGGCTCCCGCGCGCCTGCGGCATTCCTTGGTGCCTTCTCCTTGCCCATCCGCCTGCTCAGCTCCGCATGCGTCGTCCCTGCGGGTCGAAATGCGGGGCGCGCGCCAGCTTGGCGGGGCGGCGCTCGCCGAGAACCTCGACCTCGAAGCCGCCCTCGGCCGCCTCGAGCGCCGCCGGGATGTAGCCGAGTGCTAACGAGCGGCCGAGGTGATGGGCGAATCCGCCCGAGGTGATCCAGCCGACGACCCTGCCGTCATGCCAAACCGGCTCGTCGCCCACCGCATCGGCGCCGTTGTCTTCCACGGCGAAGCCGACCAGCCGCCGCTGCGGCCCCGACTCCTTCTCCCTGAGTGCTGCATCGCGGCCGATGAAATCGTTCTTGCGGAGATCGACGAAGCGCCCGAGCCCCGCCTCGAAAGGCCCGTAGATCGGCCGGAACTCCCGCGCCCAGGTCCCGAAGCTCTTCTCCAGGCGGAGCGAGTTCAAGGCCCGCGCGCCGAAGTGGCGCAGGCCGAGCTCGCGTCCCGCCTCGATGATGTTGTCGTAAAGTGCCTGTTGATAGTCGACCGCCACCCAGATCTCGTAGCCGAGGTCGCCCGTGAAGGTGATGCGTCCCACCTTCGCCGGAATCATGCCGAGCTCGACCTCGCGGAAGGCGAGGAAGGGGAAGGCGGCATTCGAGACGTCGGCATCGGTGAGGCGCTCGAGAAGCGCGCGCGCGCGGGGACCGGCGAGCGAGAAGCCGACGAGCTCGGCGCGCAACGGACGGACCCTGACCCCCTTCTCCGGCAAGTGCGCCTCGAACCAGCGCATGTGGTAGTCCTCGGCGATACCCGAGCCGAAGACGTAGAAGCGCTCGGCCGAAAGCTTGGCGACCGTGAAGTCGCCGATCAGCTTGCCGCTCGGGCTGAGCATGGGGGCAAGCACGATGCGGCCCGCCTCCGGCATGTGATTGACGAGGAGACGGGAGAGCCAGGCCTCGGCACCAGCACCCGCCACCTCGTACTTGGCGTAGGTCGAGATCTCCATGAGCCCCACCGCCTCGCGCACCGCGCGGCATTCCTCGCCCACGGCACCATGGGCATTGGAGCGGCGAAAGGTGACCTCCTCGCTCGGCGCCTTGCCGTCGGGAGCGAACCACAACGCGTGCTCGAGCCCGAAGGAGACGCCGAAGAAAGCACCGCGCTCCTTGAGCCGGTCATAGACCGGCGTGGTGCGCAGGGGGCGTGCGGCGGGCAGTTCCTCGTTGGGAAAGCGGATGCGGAAGCGCCGCGAGTAGTTCTCGCGCACCTTGGCGTTGGTGTAGGCCATCGTCGCCCAATCGCCGAAGCGTGCTACGTCCATCGCCCAGACGTCGGCGCCGGGATCGCCCTCGACCATCCAGTTGGCGAGCGTCAACCCCACCCCGCCTCCTTGGCTGAAGCCCGCCATCACGCCGCACGCCGCCCAGTAATTGCGCAAGCCGCGCACCGGCCCCACCACCGGGTTGCCGTCCGGAGCGAAGGTGAAGGGGCCGTTGATCACCTTCTTGATGCCCGCCCGCTCGATCGGCGGATAGTGCTTGAAGCCGACCTCGAGGCTGGGTGCTATGCGGTCGAGATCGGGCGGCAAGAGCTCGTGGGCGAAGTCCCAGGGTGTCGTACGCTCGCACCAGGGCACGCCGGCGCGCTCGTAGGTGCCCATGAGCATGCCGCTCCCCTCCTGGCGCATGTAGATCTCGCCCTCGAAATCGATGACGTGGAGCATCTCGCGCGCGGCGCGCTTGACCTCGGGAATCTCCTCGCTGATGAGGTACTGGTGCTCCATCGCGAGGACCGGAAGCTCGAGGCCGACCATGCGCCCGACCTCTCGCGCCCATAAGCCCCCGGCATTCACGACGTGCTCCGCGTGGAGCGCACCCTTGTCGGTGATCACGCGCCAGCCGCCGTCGCTCTGCGGCTCGAGTGCCACGACGCGCGTGAAGCGGTAGATCTCGGCCCCATTGACGCGCGCCGCCTTCGCGTAGGCGTGGGTGACGCCCGAAGGATCGACGTGGCCTTCGATCGGGTCGTAGAGCGCGCCCACGAAATATTTCTTCTCCATGAGGGGGAAGAGGCGCTGGGCCTCCTCGAGCGAGACGAACGCCGTCTCGAGACCCAGGTAGCGTCCGCGCGCGTGGACCTGCTTGAGCCAGTCGAGCCGCTCGGGGGTACCCGCGAGCATGAGTCCGCCGGTGATGTGCACGCCGCAGGATTGCCCGGAGATCTCCTCGATCTCCTTGTAGAGATTGATGGTGTATTGCTGAAGCTTGGCGACGTTGGGGTCGAGGTTGATGGTATGCATGCCGCCCGCGGCGTGCCAGGTCGAGCCCGAGGTGAGCTCGTCGCGCTCGATCAGCACGACATCCTTCCAGCCCGCCTTGGTCAGGTGATAGAGCACGCTACACCCGACCACCCCGCCGCCGATCACGGCGACCCGAACATGCGACTTCATCGCCCCCCTCTGCGCTAGCTCTCGAAGAACTGTCCGCCGGTCCCCGGCCACCGCGGCCCCGCGCGCCGGCATACCCTTCCGCGCGATCATATGCCATCGCCCGCGATCACGCACGGCATAGCGCGAGCACCAGCCCCGCCAGCGTTTGACCCCCCTCCGCCCCGGCGCTATCCTCTCTTGAGAGAGCCGCGAAGAGCAATGACGGCTCGGGGATTCCGGGGAGGCGGAGAGGTGCTGCGGAGAGCGCGCGTCACCCCCTCTTTCCGTTGAACGTCTGCGGGCGAGTGGCGGGCGATGGCGCGATTCCTGATCAAGCATCTCCTCTTTCTCTGCCTCACGCTCGTCGTCGTCTCCTTCCTCGTCTTCATGTTGACCGAGCTCACCCCCGGCGACGTCGCGCGCAAGTACCTCGGCGCCTACGCGACGCAGGAGCAGGTCGACATCCTGAGCAAGCAAATGGGGCTCGATCGTCCCGTGCTCGTCCGCTATGTCGAGTACGTCGGCAAGATGCTCTCGGGCGACCTCGGCGTCTCGACCCGCTTCCGCGTGCCGGTCAAGGACATCATCTTCGACCGCCTGGCCAACACCGGGCTCCTGGCGCTCGTCTCGTTCCTCTGCATCGTGCCGCTGTCGATGCTTTTCGGCATCGTGGCCGGCATGCGCGAGGGCTCGGCGCTCGACCGCGTGATCCTGCTCACGAGTGCGGTCCTCGCCTCGGTGCCCGAGTTCGCCATGGGCGTCTTTCTCGCCAGCATCTTCGTGGTGAGCCTGCGCTGGCTTCCCGGTACCGCGACGCTCGAGCCCGGCGGGTCGTGGCCGATCGCCGTCCAGCTCGTCCTGCCCGTAGCGGTGATCGTGCTGTTCGACATGGGCTACGTCGTGAGCATGGTGCGGGCCTCCATGGTCGAGGTGATGCGCCAACCTTACATCCGGACGGCCGTGCTCAAGGGCATGCGCTTCCGCGGCGTGGTGCTCGGCCACGCCCTGCGCAACGCCATGATCAACCCGGTCACGGTGATCCTCCTGCAGATCAACTACTTGGTGAGCGGCGTCGTGGTGGTCGAGAGCGTGTTCGCCTATCCGGGGTTCGGACGCATGATGCTCGAGGCCTCGCTTTACAAGGACATAGCGCTCATCGAGGCGGGCGCGCTCGTCTCCGTGTTCGTCGCCGTCGCCACGCAGATCCTCGGCGACCTCGCCTATATGCTGCTCGACCCGCGTATTCGCACCTGAGCGTGGACGCCGCCATGGGCTTCGAAAGCATCGCACGGACGCACGAAGCCTCCCCCCGACCCGCGCGTGGGCCCGGCCGGCTCGCGGCCCGGCTCTCGCCGCTTGCGGGCCTCGTCGGGTCGGGGACGACGCTCGTCGGTCTCGCGATCGTGCTGTTCTGGGTCGCGGCCGCGCTTTTCGCACCGCTTCTCGCGCCCTACCCGCCGAACGCGACCTCCATGCTGGCCGCTGCGAATCCGCTGCCGTCGGCCGCACACCTTCTCGGCACCGATCATCTCGGCCGCGACATCCTCTCGCGCGTGCTGTGGGGCGCGCGCCGCGTGCTGACGGTGGCGCCGATCGCCGTACTTTCCGCCGCCGTGGTCGGCTCCTTTCTCGGCCTCATCGCCGGCTACTACCGGGGCATTGCCGACCTTCTGATCTCCCGCGTCGCCGACATCCTGCTCTCCTTTCCGGTGATCATCCTCTACATGATCGTGCTGACCCTGTTCGGCTCGTCCGCGCTCAACATCGTCCTCGTCATCGCCATCACCAAGGCGCCGATCATCGCCCGCATCGTGCGCGGCCTCACGCTCGAGCTGCGCGAGCGCGAGTACGTCGCCGCCGCCAAGATGCGCGGCGAAGGGGCGCTCTTCATCATGCTGGTCGAGATCCTGCCGAACGCGCGCGGGCCGCTCATCGTGGATATGTGCCTGCGCATGGGCTACACCACGATCACCATCGGCGTACTCGGCTTCCTCGGCATCGGGCTCCCGCCGCCCGATCCCGACTGGGGCGGCATGGTCAAGGACACCTACGGCATGATGTCGGTGTGGCCGCACATGTCGCTCATTCCCTGCGCCGCGATCTCCTCGCTCGTGATCGGCTTCAACCTGCTCGCCATCGGCTTGCGCGAGAGGGCCTTCCGTGCCTGAGCCGGCACCCCTCCTCGAGCTCGACCGCGTGCGCCTCTCCTTCATGACGCGGAAGGGCGAGCTCAACGTGACGCCCGGCCTCAGCCTGGCGCTCGCGCGCGGAGAGGCGCTCGGCCTCGTCGGCGAGTCGGGCTCGGGCAAGTCGACCGTCGCCTTCTCGATCGTGCGCTATCTCGGCCCGCTCGGCCGCATCGTGAGCGGCCGCATCCTCTTCGAGGGGCGCGACACGGCCGCCATGCGCGAGGCCGAGCTGCGCGCGATTCGCGGCCGCCGCATCGCGATGGTCTATCAGGACCCCATGAGCAGCCTGAACCCCGTCATGACCATCGGGCGGCAGCTCATGGAGGTGCCGAGGCTGCATGAGGACGCGGGCGAGGAGGAGGCGCGCGCGCGCGCGGTCGCCATGCTGGCGGAGGTCAATTTCGCCGACCCGGCCGCGATCATGGCGCGCTATCCGCACCAGCTCTCGGGCGGCCAGCAGCAGCGCATCGTCATCGCGATGGCGCTCATCGGCAGGCCCGCACTCCTCATCATGGACGAGCCCACGACCGGGCTTGACGTGACCGTCGAGGCCGCCGTGCTCGATCTCGTAAGCGCGCTGCGCAAACGGCACGACACGGCGCTGCTCTTCATCAGCCACAATCTCGGCACCGTCGCCCAGGTGTGCGACCGCATCGCCGTCCTCTATGGCGGCGAGCTCGTCGAGGAAGGCTCCATCCGGGAGGTCTTCGCCAATCCGCGCCATCCCTATACGCGCGGCCTCCTCGACTGCCTCCCCCGCCTCGGGCGCAGCAAGCACGAGGGCAAGCTCAAGCCCATCCCCGGCCAGGCGCTCTCGCCGCTCGCGCGGCCGCCGGGTTGCGGCTTCGCGCCGCGCTGTCCCCACGCCGAGCCGGAGCGCTGCATGGCCGCTCCCATCCCGAGCCTCGAGGTCCCCGGCGAGCCTGGACATCGCGCGCGCTGCGTCAAGGCGGCCGAGCTGGCGTCCTGGCGGCCGGAGCCCGGAGCTCCCGGCGAGGACAGGGACGAGGCGACGTTGCCGGTGCTCCTCAAGGCGGAGGGGCTCGCCAAATCCTACCGTCAATCGATCAGCGCCTTCGGTAGGAGCGGCCGGCCGGTCAAGGCGCTCAACGCCGTCGACCTGGTGCTCCGGCGCGGCGAGACGCTCGCGATCGTCGGCGAGTCCGGCTGCGGCAAATCGACCTTCGCGCGCATCCTGAGCGGGCTCGAGGTGGCGAGCGCGGGGCGCGTCGAGCTCGCGGGCGAGGAGATCGGCGCACGGCGCGTCGAGGCCCGTCCGAATTCGCTCAAGCGCAAGCTTCAGATGGTCTTCCAGAACCCGGACAGCACGCTCAACCCGAGCCATCGCGTCGGCTACTCGGTGGCGCGCGCGCTCAAGCGCCTCAAGGGGCTCGGCAGCGCCGCGGCCGCAGGCGAGACGCGGCGCCTCTTCGAGGTCGTTAGCCTCGCGCCCGAGCTCGCCGAGCGCACGCCGCAGCAGCTCTCCGGCGGGCAGAAGCAGCGCGTCGCGATCGCGCGCGCGCTCGCCGGCGACCCCGATATCGTGATCGCCGACGAGCCCGTCTCCTCCCTCGACGTCTCGGTCCAGGCGGCGATCATCAATCTCCTGTCGGAGCTTCAGGCCGAGCGCCGCGAGAGCCTCATCTTCATCTCCCACGACCTCGGCGTCGTGCGCTATCTCGCGGACCACGTCGCGGTCATGTATCTCGGCAAGGTCGTCGAGTTCGGACCGACCGATGCGGTCTTCGCTCCCCCGCACCACCCCTATACCGAGGCACTCCTCTCGGCCGTTCCCGTGCCCGACCCGGAGCAGCGCTCGCGCCGCATCATCCTCGAGGGGACGCTGCCGAGTGCGATCGACCTCCCCGCCGGCTGCCCCTTCGCCTCGCGCTGCCCGCGCAAAGTCGGCGAGATCTGCGATACGACGCCGCCTCCGGAACAGAACCTTGCAGACGGCCACCGCATCGCCTGCCACATTCCGGCAGAGGAGCTCTCCCTCACCCTTCCCGTTGCTGCGCAACGGGCCCCTTCCCTCTCCCGCAAGCGGGAGAGGGAATCATGAAATCTTCTCCCTCTCCCCCTTTTAGGGGGAGAGGGTCGGGGTGAGGGGGTCGAGGCGCCCATATCGCCGCAGCTTGAGGCGCTCGGAGCTCATGGTGCCGGGTTGGGTGTCGTAGCCGAGAAGGGCGATGAGCCGCGGTAGCACTCCCTCGACCGCGGTCACGCGGTGGATCGAGTAGCGGCCCTGGAAGAGCACGAGCGTGCCGGGCGCCATGTCGAGCGCGATGACATCCTCGCGCGCGCCATCTAGGAGGCGCCAGACGCGCTCGTAGTTAGGCTCATCGGGGCCGCGGATATGGGGTGCATATTCGAAGACCCCGCCGTGTGCGCACTTCTGAAGGAGGAGCGAGACCACGAAATCGGTCTGGTCGAAGTGCCAGAGGAGGCCCTCGCCGTCTTCCATCGCCGCGACATTGAGCGCGCCGAGCGGATCGGCGTAGCGATAGAGCTTTTCCCTGCCGAGGGCTTGCGCGAGAAAGGCGAGCAGGCCGTCCCATTCGTAGAGCCGGCGCAGGAGTGCCTCGGGCGGAATGAGATCGTAGGCGACGGCCCCGACCGAGGTCGGCTGCAGACGGCGCTTCGGGTGCCCTTGCGGGAAGCTCTCGTCCGGCGCTTCCAGATAAGCCGTGCTGCGGCTCCCGGGCGTACGGTGCGCGAGTGGCATCAGGCTCGCCGCTTCTGCCGCCATGGCGGTGAGTGCCTCGGGCCGCAGAAAGCCCGGCAGCAGGCAGGCCCCCGTGGCCGCGAGCTGCCGGCGGCATTCGGCGACCAGCGCAGCGGCGCCCGGGCTCCCAAGATCGTCGATCGGATAGCGCGCGAGGTCGATCAGAGCGCCTGCCGCTTCTTCCCCCCGAGGCTCACGCCGGCTGGATCGCGATCTCATTGCCGAAGATGTAGGTCGTCGGGTGCATCTTGAAGCCGAGCACTCGCTTGTCCATGAAGGTGAAGACCGAGCGCCAGACCGGCTGCACGATCGGCCCGTCGTCCTGCATGATCGCCTCGAGCTTGGCCATGATCTCGCGCCGCTTGCCGAGGTCGAGGGTGCCCTCGGCCTCCGAGAGGAGCTTGTCGAACTCCGGGTTCGAATAATGCGACTCGTTCCACGGCACGCCCGTGCGGTAGGCGAGCCCGAGCACCATGATGCCGAGCGGACGATGCGCCCAGGTGGTGAAGCCGAAGGGCACCTTGGTCCAGACGTCCCAGTATTGGGTCGAGGGCATGACGTTGATCTTGACGCGGATGCCGGCCTCCTTCCACTGCTCGACCATGGTCTGCACGGCGACGAGCTCCCAGTCCGGCTGCGGACGTGCCGCGATCTCGACGTCGATGCCGCCCGGATAGCCCGCCTCGGCCAGGAGCTGCTTGGCCTTGGCCACGTCGCGCGTGAAGGGGGCGAGCTTCGCATACTCCGGATGGACGGGGGCCACATGGTGGTGCTCGCCCGGAAGACCGAGGCCGCGATAGGAGATCTGCAGCACGCGCTCCGAATCGACGGCATAGCGGAGCGCCTGACGCACGCGCTTGTCGTCGAAGGGCTTCTGCGGCTGCACGCGCGCGACCGCGGTATAGGCGGTGCCGACCTCGTACATGGCGACGTGGGAGAGCTGCTTCATGGCGTCGAGCTGCGCGATTTCGCCGCTGTAGAGACCGTCGACCTGCTTCGAGGCAAGGGCGCTCAAGAAGGCGGCCGCCTCGTCGCCGAGATCGATGTACTGCCATTCGTCGACGTAGGGCCCTTGACCCCAATAGCCCTTGATCGGCTTGAAGACCTGGCGCCGGCCGACCTCGTCCTCGACCATGGTGAAGGGGCCGGTCCCGTTGGACCCCACTTTGTTCACCCCACCCTCCGCGGGATCGAGAATGAGGAGCGGGTAGTGGAAGAGGTTCTCGGGGATGGCGAGCTGCGCCGTCTTGCCGTTGAGGCGCACCGTGTAGTCGTCGAGCTTCTCGAGCGCGTTCGCGTCCCACAGCTTGGTCGATTTCTTGGGATTGCCCTTGTCGTCCTTCTCGCCCGTCTCGTACTCCTCGAGGAGGAATCCCTTGAAGAGGCCGAGCACGGAGGAGCCCGTCTTGGGGTCGAGCACGTGCTTCAAGTTCCACATCACGTCGTCGGCCGTGAATTGGCGGCCGTCGTGCCACTTCACGTCCTTGCGCAGGTGGAGCGTCCAGCTCTTGAGGTCGTCGCTCGCCTCCCACTTCTCGCAGAGTGCCGGGCGCGTCACGTTGTCGACCCCGGTGACCGTGAGATAGTCGTAGACGAGGCGCGCGGAGTTCGAGGATTCGACCCAGCTGAAGGTGTGCGGGCTCTTGAGGTCCTGGCAACGCATGCCGATGCGGATCACTCCGCCCTTGGGCATGTTGGCTTGCGCCGCGGCGGGGGCCGCGAAATCGCCGCCCGCGAGCTTTCCCGCGAATGCATAGGCTGCGGCCGCGGACATGCCGAGCAAGGTGGCGCTACGCAGGAACTCGCGGCGGTCGATCCTGCGCTCGGCCAGCTGCCGCTTGAGGACCGGAATGTAGGCGTGTTCGCGGTCGTCACCCATGGCATCCTCCCTTGAAGACGGCCGCTCGGAGCCTGCGTGTTCTGAACGACCGTTTCTTGGCGACCCGCGGCCGGTTCTCGTTGTCGAGTCATCCTCCGAGAAGCGCCCAAGCTTGTCAAGGAAGCGCGCGCGCCCGGCAGCACCCGTGCCGCCTCCGTTCCATGCCATCACGCCGCGAGCGGCTCCTCGAAGGGAAAGGTCGAGAGCAGGCGCGAGCCCTTTTCGGTGATGAGGACCTGCTGCTCGAGCTTGACGCCCTCCCGTCCCCCCTCCTCGCCCATGTAGCTCTCGACACAGATGGTCATGCCGGGTTGGAGCTCGCCGTCATACGCGCTCTTCTCGCGGTCCTGGATGTGGGTGATCTTGGGCCACTCGTCGCAGAGGCCGACGCCGTGCGCGACGCAGGAATAGCGGTTCTTCACGAAGGCGTTGGGAATGCGCCAGGCGAGCTCCGAGGCCTCGCGGAAATTGAGGCCCGGCCGCATCAGCTTGTCGATGTTGTAATGGATCTGCTCGAGGGCCAGGCCATAGAGCCGGCGCTGCTCCTCGCTCGGCTTGCCCGGCCCGCAGAAATAGGTGCGCGAGATGTCGGCGCAATAGCCGAACGGCCCGATCAGATCGGTGTCGAAGCTTACCAGATCGCCCGCGCGGATGAGCCGGTCGCCGCACTCCTGGAACCACGGGTTGGTGCGCTCGCCCGAGGAGAGGATGCGCGTCTCGATCCATTCGCCGCCGAGCCGGATATTGGTCTCGTGGAGCGTGGCCCACAGCTCGTTCTCCGAGAGGCCCGGCTTGAGCGCCTCGCGCATGCGCGCCATGCCGGCCTCGCACACCGCGATCGCGTGCGTCATGCAGGCGATCTCCTCCTCCGACTTGATCGAGCGGGCGAGCTCGCAAACTTCCTGCCCGTCGAAAATCAGGATGCCGCGCGCGAGCAGTGCGGCGGTGCCGGGCGGATCGAGCCGGTCGACCGCGAGTCGGCGATTGGCACCGCAATGACGGGCGACGAGGTCGGCGATCTCCTCGGCCCAGGCCTTCGCCTTCTCCTCCACGCGGCTGCCGGCGCCGAAGAAATAGAAGCCGCGCGCCGGGCGCACCTCCGCGATGGTCTCGAGCCCGGCCGAGAGATGCTCGCAATTGTGGAAGTCGAAGAGGATCGCCTTGCCGTCCGCCGGCAGGAAGCAGTAGCGCGCCGGCGTGTGCGAGGTCCACACGGACATGTTGCGGCTGCCCGTGGCGTAGCGGATGTTCATGGGATCGAGGAGGAGGGCGGCCCCGTAGTCGCGCCGCCTCAGCTCCGCCTGGACGCGCCCCATCCTATAGGCGCGCAAGGCCAGCATGTCGATTTGACGCTCGTTGTCCTTGAGGCCGGCGCTCGCCCAGCGCGGCGCCGCCCGCCCCTCGCCCGTCTCGCTCATCACGACCGCCCTCGCTCAGCCCCGTAGCACCTTGGCGTATTTGAGGTTCTGCGCGCGCAAGCCCTTGGTCTTTCCAAAGATGTAATGCTTCGACATGTCGGCGGAGTAACGGCTCGCGGGCGGGTGGCGGCCGAGCGCCTCGGCGAGTGCCCGGATGTGGTGCGGGCCGGCACCGCAGCAGACGCCGAGGTAGCGCACGCCGAGCGCATAGGCCGCCTTGCCGAACTCCGCGATCTCATAGCGGTTGCAGGTGAAGGGATCGAGCGCCACCGGGAAGGGATGGTCGTTCGGGATGCAATCGCAATGACGGTCGTTCAGCATCTGGAAGGTCGGCTCCTTGGGCGTCGTGCGGTAGGGGACGGGGAGCGCCGCGACATGGCATTTGACCGCCTTCCTGATGCGCCGCAAGAGCGGCAGCATGGTGCGCGGGCCGCGGCTGCAGTTGAGGCCGACCACGTCGGCACCGCCATCCTCGAGACGCTTCAAGGCGTCCACCGGGTCCCAGCCCTCGCGCGTCATGCCCTTGTTGTGGATCGCCAGCGTGATGACGGCGGGCAGCTTGGCCGCCTTGATCGCGGCGAGCCCGATCAGCGCCTCGCCGCCGTGGGAATAGGTCTCGCCGATGACGAAGTCGACGCCGGCGTCGGCCGCCCAGCCGATCTGCTCGTCGAACATGCGGCGCGAGGCCTTGTGCGTCGAGGCGTCGTCCGGCGCGTAGGTCGTCGTATTGCAGATGTTGCCGGCAACGAGCGTCCCCGTCGCCCGCGCCACCTTCTTGGCGATTCGCAAGGCTTGGCGGTTCATCGGCTCGAGGTCCTTCTCGCGCCCGATGAGGCGCAGCTTGGCGCGATGCCCGTAGTAGGTGAAGGCCTCGACCACGTCGGAGCCCGCGTGCACGAACTCGCGGTGGAGCTCTTCCACGAGATCGGGGTGCTCGAGCACCACCTCCGGCACGAAGGCGCCGGCCTGAAGATAGCCGCGCCGCTCGAACTCGAAGAGATAGCCCTCGGCGCAGATCACCGCACCCTTGGCCAAGCGCTGAAGCAACCCTTCTCCCTTGGCGCCCTTGGCCCCCTTGACGGATTTCCCGTTCGTCTTCCCCCTCATTGCGTGTCCTCCCTTTCCTCTTTGTCCGACAACAAGTCCCTTCCTTGCGTTCGCCAAGCGTCTCGATCGGGTGCTAACCGGTCAGATCGAGACACCTTGGGGAGCGGTATAGGTCGCGTCGACGACGTCGCCGGTATTGACCACGCCCGTGGGCTCGAAGCACAGCACCTCCGCCTCTTCGTCGGCGCAAGTGCGGTGCTCGAGCCCGCGCGGCACGACGACGCATTCTCCCGCCCCCATATCGACGACGCGGTCGCGAAATTCGACGCGGAACCTCCCTTTCCACACCATGAAGAACTCGTCCTCACGCTCGTGGCGATGCCAAGGGAATTCGCCTTTGACCTTGACGATCTTCACTTCCTGCCCGTTCAAGGCGGCGATCACCTTCGGCCGCCAGTGCTCGCTGAAAAGAGCGAATTTTTCGTTCAGATTGATTTTCGCCGTCATGGTCCTCCGCTCCCAACCGCTCAGCGACTCATGAAAATATCGAGCGCAGTGGCGCATCCATCGTACGCGTCGAGGCGCCCGCTCCGCAACGGCTCGCGGCGCCGGCGACCCCGTCAGGACGGCTCAGGAGCATAGCACGCGCTGCCGCCGCCAGGACATCCCGCTGGCGCGGTGCAGCGTCAGAAGAAAGTGCGAATGGCCGACTTCACCTCGTAACGGTCGTCGACGAGCCACAGCAGCTGCCACTTATCGAAGGTGGTGCAGGGATGCGAGATGCCGCAGGCGACGAGATCGCCCACGCCGAGATCGGCGGCGGCGGGGAGCTTGAGATAGGCGTGCTGGTCGTTGAGCTTGGCGATGCGCCAGTCCGCTCCGGCTGCGACCGGCATCTCGTGCGCCTCCGCGCGGAACCAGGCGATCGGCCGCGGCATCTCGATGTCGTAGGACACGTCGCGGCGTCCCATGGTGAGGATGGCAAGCCCGGGCTCGGGCCGCGACTGCATCTGGCCCCACACTTCGAGCGCCGGCTTGAGCCCCGGCCGCGCGCGCCACTTGGCCCCGCTGCGCTCGCGGATCGGCCCCAGCATGCGCTCATAGAAGCCCGAGTCGTGGGTGAAGTAGCAGCCGCTTCTGAGAATGGTGAGGACGGGGCGCGAGAGCCGGAGCGGGAGCTCGCGCGCCACGATGTCGAACGCGGCCGAGCCGCCGGCGCTCAGGATGATGCGCTCGGCGGCGAAGAGATGCTCGGCGTCGCAGGCGAGTGCCGTGGCCTTGACCGTCTGCAAAAGCACCTCGACGCGCGGCACGTCCTCCTCGGACTTGCCGGTCACCGTGAGGCCCTCGAAACACTCGAGGCCGACGAGGCGCGCGTGGCGCGAGGCGGCGATGCGGCGGGCGAGCGCCAATGCCTGGGCTTCGCTGCGGCAGCCGGTGCGGCCGCCGGCGATGCCGATCTCGAGCAACACATTGAAGGGGTGCTCGAGGTGCAGCGCTTCCGCGGCGGCCGAGAGTGCCGCGAGCTGGGCCTCCGAATCGACGAGAAAGCTGAAATCGAGATCGGGGTGGCGCTTAAGGAGGGTGGCCACGGCGACGATGTCGCGCCGGCCGATGAGCTGGTTCGCCATGATGACTCGGCGCACCCCGAAGCGCACCGCGATCCCGAGCTGGTTGACCGTGGCGACCGTGATGCCCCAGGCCCCGCCCGCAAGCTGCCGCGCGAAGAGCTGCGGCGCCATGGTCGTCTTGCCGTGGGGGGCCAGGAGCACGTTGCAGTCGGCGGTAAAATCGCGCATCCAGGCCTGGTTGTGCTCGAGGGCGGACTCCTTGAGGAGTGCCAAGGGAAAGGGCAGGTCCTGGCGCAGGACGCTCCATCGCTTAGCGCCAAGATCCTTGAGCGCCGTGGGGGCCGCATCGGTGGGAAAGCCCTTGAAGCGGCCGTCGATCACCTCGTTCTCGATCGCAGAAAGATCCATCATGGCGCACGCCTCACGGGTTCTGAGATTGGAATGGAGCAGCCTCTTGCCGGGTCCTCCCGCACTCGCAAGGAGCCGGCGTCCTAGTGCCGGCGCGCTCTCACGATCAGCGCGTCCGCGGTGGTCTCGCCCAGCGCCTTCAAGGCTTCAAGCCGGTGGACCCCGGTCACCAGCACAAAGCGCTCCCCGTCGCGGCGCACTTGGATCGGCGTCTGCTGGCCCTTTTCGATGATGCTTTCGGCAATCGCCTCGACCTTTTTCGGGTCCAGTGTCCTGCGCAGGTTGGCCGGAACGTAGATTTCCTCCAGCCTCACGGGTACGGATTTCAGCACGATACCACCCCTGCCCTCACCTTGCGGTCACGCTGTTGCGAAGCTCGATGGGCGAGTCGATGCGCGGGAGCGGCTCCAGGCCGGCGCCCGTCCCGCGCACGGTGATGGTGCCGTAATCCAAGATGCGTCCGAGGATGGTCTGGTCCACATCCACGCTTTCGACCTTGTCCATGTTCATCTCGATGGTATGACGCCGGATGAAACCCCGCTTGTAGATGACGCGGCGGTCGGTCACGGCGATTTCGGTGGTCCAGCGCCGGAACCAGGCCGAAGCCAAGCTCACCAGGCCGGCACCCCCGACGATCGCAAAAAACACAAAGATCGCCGCATTGGCGCTGTTCTTCGCCATATAGCCGAGCCCGATGATCGCGATGAGGCACAAAAGGAGACCTGGCAGATACACCACCCAGTGAATCCTGCTGGCGTGCCGGATCGTCTCGCCCGGCTGCAACACCCGCTCGACGTATCCCATCTCGGCCCCCACGGGTTTGCCCGCCCCTCTTCGGCTTCGGGCGGTAAAAGCCTAGCGAAGGCCGGCGCGATAGCCAAGGCCGCTCAGCCCCAACGAAGCCGATTCAAACGCGCCATCGTTCGTGCTAGAATCCGCTCTTGACGGAGGACCGCTCCGGGGGCACGGGTTCAGGGGAGAAAGCGGCGGATGTGGCGAGCGATCGCGGGGATCGTCGTTTCCGTATTGCTGCTCATAGCAGGCAAGGCCCAGGCGCAACTGCACGAAGAAGACCAGCCCAGATCGGGTTGGGTCACCGCCAAGGGTGGCTGCCGCATTTGGAGCCTCGACGCGTCGCCCACGCGCGGCGTCAGCTGGAGCGGGCCGTGCAAGAAAGGCGTCGCCAACGGCAAGGGCGTCGTCCAGTGGTACGAGCGGGACCGCCCCACCGAGGGCTATCAGGCCGAGTTCAGGAACGGACACGAGTACATCCGCGGCGCCTATTTCTATGCGAATGGCGAGCGCTACGACGGCGAATATCTGGATTTCCTCGAGAACGGCCATGGCGTCTACGTTTACGCGAACCACGACCGCTATGACGGCGACTTCAGGGACAACCGCCAGACCGGTCGCGCCAGCTACGTCTTCGCCAGCGGCAATCGCTACGAAGGCGAGTTCAAGAACGGCATCTTCAACGGCTACGGCGTGCTCGTGCTCGCCAGCGGCGACCGCTACGAGGGCGGCTTCAAGGACGGCGTATTCCACAGCCACGGCGTGCTGCTCTTGAAGACAGGCGACCGCTACGAAGGCGAATTCAACAACGGCAGGCTGAACGGCCGCGGCGTCTATGTTTGGGCAAGCGGCGACCGCTATGAGGGCGATTGGAGGGACGGGCATGAGAACGGTCGCGGCGTGTTCCTGTCCGCGCACGGCGATCGCTACGAGGGCCAGTTCAGGAACGACCTCCCGAACGGTCAGGGGAGCTTCCGCAGCGTCAGCGGCGAGGTCTATTCCGGAACCTGGTCGAACGGCTGCTTCCGAGACGGCGACCGCCGTGCCGCGGTCGGCACTTCGCTCGCACAGTGCCGGTGACCGTCGCCTCGCGTCGTGGTTCCGACGCTTGATTCCAACGCCGAGACGGGTGGCGAGGAATGTCGGGCTCGCGCTCGGCGCGCTCGTCGGCGCGTCTCTCCTGAGCGCAGCCCACGCGCAGCAGGACGCCCCTCCGCCCGGCTGGATTGCGGACGAGAAGGGCTGCCGGGTCGCCGACCCGAGCCCTGAGCCGCGGCCGAATGCCAAATTGAGCTTCGTGTGGAGCGGATCCTGCGAGGGCGGCCTTGTCGAGGGCGAAGGCGAGCTCCAGTGGTATCTCGACGGGCGCCCCAGCGACCGCTACGTGGGCAGCTATCGGGAGGGAAAGCGCAACGGCCACGGCGTCTACGTAGCGACCGGCGGGACGCGCTACGACGGCGAATACAAGGACGACAAGCCCGACGGCCACGGCGTCTATATTTCGGCCAATGGCGACCGCTACGAGGGCGAGTTCAAGGACGGGCAGGCGAGCGGGCACGCCATCGTCGACTTCGCCAACGGCAATCGCTACGAGGGCGTGTACCGCGACGGCAAGCCCAACGGCCGCGGCGTCTATGTGAACGCGCGCGGCAGCC
>JBKQRV010000058.1:0-21284 GCA_052143835.1 Alphaproteobacteria bacterium | reverse complement strand
TTGCCCACATGCCCACAGCCGCCACAACAACAAGCATGTGCAGCTTGATCAGTTCAGGAGGTCGGAACGGCCGCGACTCCAATTAAGAAACCGCTCCGCGTGGTCCCAGCGATGGGGTCCACTTCACCTGCCTGTGGACAACGAGCGCTTGGCAATCTCGCCGTGTTACACTCTCCGCATGAAAATGCCGCAGCGGTTTATCGAGCTATAGCCAGGGTTATTCCTGTGCTTCGGTCGCGTCCGAGATCAACTGCGGCACCCAGGGCGACACGTCGGCGATACGCACCAATCCCTTGCGCGGTAGATAATAGTCGCGCACTGTCTGAAATTGGTCACCGAACTTGCTTCGGAATTGCTGGAGCAGCGCGACGTTGCGGCTGAGGACGCTATTAATTGCTCGTCCGGCGTTGAGAAATTTGAGCGGGTATTTCGTGCCGACGACGTAGAGGTACTTGCGCTTATCGCTCCCACTTTCCGCCAACAGGAAAAAATCTTTGAAGAGCTGGTTTTGGCGAATGACTTCAGCGCCGCCCCGCCACTGAATAAATTTGAATTCCGCAATTCGGTGGTTTGTCTCCAAATCGAATTCCCTTCCTGTATTGCCCGCACCGAGCGATACGTACTCGACTCGTTCGCTAGATTCGAGAATTTGAGGTAGGCAGAGAAGTATGCCTATGGCGTGGATGGCGACGTTTATCTGACCGGCAACCTGCTTCAGTGACGCAGCAGCGGCAAGGGCCTGGCTGTCAGCTCCGGCCTCGGTAAGGACGTGCACACAATCGGAGGAAGAGGCACCCTTAACAGCCGCTTCGATTTTCGAGAGCGTGACTGTCAGGTCCGTGCCACTGAACTTCTGGAGCGCCGCTGCTGCGTGGACAAGGTCCATTTATCGCCGCCTGTCTCCTCGACGTTCATTGATCAGGCATTCGATGTCAACCAGCACCGAATTTGCCGCTTCGTGATAGGCCCTGGCTCGTGTCCGGATTGCATGGGCCCGGCAGGCTTGCCCGCCCTCGTGAACGCCGCTAGAACGAATATCCGAAAAATTGGGTTGCAGGCCCGATTGCAGAGGGGCTGCCAATTGGCAGTGAACTCATGCTACGTTCTTGTAATCCGTTGATTTTGCTAGTCGGTGCCGGGTTAGCTCAGGGGTAGAGCAGCGGTTTTGTAACTGCTTTTAGCCCGTTTTCCACGGTGTAACACCGCGCCATATATTGCACTGAAGCTCATATTTTTGTTGGCATCCGCGTGCACATGGTGTACATTGCGAAACACCGCACCAACCCATTCGTGGATGCCAAGTAGATGCCAAAGATCGCCCTCTCGGATGCTGGTGTTCGTGCCCTTACCGCCCCTGAAAAAGGCACCGCCGACTACTGGGACACGACCTTTCCCGCCTTCGGCGTGCGCGTCTCGCAAGGCGGTGCGAGGACCTTCATCCTCAACATCAACAAGACCCGACGGAAGCTCGGACGGTACCCCATCCTCAAGCTCGCGGAGGCGCGGACCCAGGCGAAGCAGCTCCTGGCGGAGAAGACGCTCGGCAAGACGCGCCCGCAGTCCATCACCTATGAGCGTGCCAAGGAACTCTTCCTCGCAGAGAAGCGGAAGGCGCGCCGGCAGACCACGATTGAGAACTACGAGGACCGCTTCAAGCGTCACCTGCCTTACACGGGGCAACTCGCCGGGTTCAATCACGTTGAGCTTGCGAACCGGCTGGCCAAGGTGAGGACCCCTGGCGAGCACGACCACACGCTCTCCGTCGCCAAGACATTCTTCAACTGGGCCTACAACCGGCGGCTCATCGACGACAACCCCACGCGCGGCATGAAGATGTACGGACGCAGTCCGCGCACACGGGTTCTCTCCGATGACGAGCTCAAGGCGATATGGCGTCTATGCGAGATGGACCATACCGAGCTACCGGACGCCTTCCGCGCAATCGTTCGGCTCCTCATCCTCACGGGCATGCGCCGCGGAGAGTGCTCGGCTATTCAATCGTCATGGGTAGCCGGCGACACGCTCACGCTCCCGACCGAGATCACCAAGAACAAGCGTCAGCACACGCTCCCGCTCGGACCACTCACCCAGGCGATCGTGAAGCCCTTGCTCCCGAAGCCGGACGAGCCGCCGGCGTTGCTCTTCCCGGCGCGGGGCAAGCCGGGCCTCCCCTTCAATGGCTGGTCCAAGAGCAAGACCGCGCTCGACAAGCTCTCGGGCGTCGCGGGCTGGACCCTTCACGACATTCGGCGGACCGTCGCCTCGAACCTCGCGGCGCTCGGGGTGCAGCTCCCCGTCATCGAACGGCTGCTGAACCATGTCTCCGGCTCCTTCGGCGGCATTGTCTCGGTCTACCAGCGCCATTCGTATATGCCCGAGATGCGCGCCGCCGTGGAAAAGTGGGAAGAGCACCTTTTCACTCTCGTAGAAAGCGCGTAACATCCCAAGTCCCTAGGGGTTCAACCCATAGGGTCGGCCGACCCTCTTTCGGAGGATCGGTCGATGAACGGCTACTACACGATCGCGGAGGTTTGCGCGTTCTTCAGGGTCTCCCGCACGACGGTCGGTCGATGGGAGGACGAGCAGGGGTTTCCGAGGCGCGTGCGTTTATCCAACCACCCCCGGGGCCGCTGCGGATTTCCCAGAGACGAAGTCGAGGCGTGGAGCGAAGGGCGTCGGAAAGCCCGCGGCGAGTTACCGGCACCGAACAACCCCTCTGAAAAATGAGGGCATCCTACAGCCCGCCCATTCGGCGGGCTTTTTTTCTCGACTCTGGCAAAGATTGTGACAGAATTTCCCTGCGGCTTTCGGGGGAACGCCGTTACGTTCGGGGGAAAATCATGGCAGACAACGAGGACGAAAGCGTCGGACAGGCCGTCGCGCGCGGTGTCTTATGGACGGCCGCCGTGCCCTTCAGGTTAGGCTTTTACGCGACCAAGCTCGGCTATCGCGCGGTTAAAGGCGCGGCCCAACAGAACGCAATAAACACACTCAAAGAGGCGGACGCTCCGAATGCGAAGGCGCGCCAGCAAGAGCGTGATAAGCAACTAGCCGCCCTTAAGGCGGCAGTGCCCCCACTACCTCCGGACCGCATGCGCGCCACAATTCAACTCAATGAGATTAAATACCCTATTACAAAGCAACGTATCGTTCAGAGCGCCTTTGGCTTCCCTAGCGCGGAACATGTCCCGGCAGGCGAGGAGACCCGTTATTCCGTGGATATGATACTGGAGCTTCCTGAGACCGACCGCGCGATTATCCGAGAGCATGAACTCACCGGGATTGTTCTACAGGAGGAGCCGCTCTATACACACGATCGCATTATCGAGCAGCAGATGGAATTTGATCAGATGATCGAAGCTCAACACCACGCCGCGGCTAAGGCGAGTTACATGGCTTCGAAGCAAATGTTTTTGGACGGTGCGCGGACTGCAAAGTTAACTACCCGCGTTGGCGATCTTCTCGTCTCTCCTCATTCTCGCATGTTCGAAACCGCGCACGAAGCGAACGAGTACGCTGAAAAACTGAAAACAAAGCTCCTCCCGCGGATTAAGGAACTCATCGACCAGTACCGTGGCCACAAACAAAGCCAAACCGTCGAGTTCTAATGTCATATTTCGACTGGCTCTTCGGCAAAGAATTACCGCCCAGAGACCTCTTCGTTGAGAACGAGCTCAGGCGCCTTGAAGCCATCGATAAGGCACTCGAGGGGCCATACGGTGATAACGCCACTCTCTACAAAGTAACTGAGCAATTGGTCAGAGACGCCAAGTTTCCCGACCCGCACGCCTTTGCCGGAAAGACGATCCTGCGCCTTGTAGATCGATGCGAGGAATCGGGGTTGCCTATCCCGCACTTCAATATCGCGATGCAAATGTCCGTTGCCGCTGCGCAGCTGTATGCTGCCGAACGCCTCAATGACATGCCGCCGAACCCGGCCAAGTACGCCACTCATGGCATAACGGCAGGCCTGGGCGTGCTGCGAGACCTTTTGCTCCTCCAACAGCGCAAGGCCGCACGTCCCCAAGTTACCCTGGACGCGCTGTGGAACACTCTCATTGCTGGTTTCATCGCCATTACCCGTCACCTTCCGCAGATCGCCCAAGGCAATCCCGATGGCGACACAGTCGGCGACGATATTCCGAGCATTCCCCTTATCGACATTCTCCCAGATGTCGGGAAGATAATCGAGGACGCCCTTGATGCATTCGATTCGCCCGAGGCTCGCGATATCGGCCTCTTTCGCTGGTTTCGAGGAAAGTTGAAAACCAACATCGATCTTATCTCGTCATCCCGGCCGCTTCCCCCGAGCGACTACCGTGGCTCGCAGCGCGAGATCATTTCGGCATACCTCAAGAACACTCCGCTTGAATGCATATTCCTTGAGTCGCGAATCCCATTCGAGATTTCGATCGTGAAGCGGCTGGAACACACGGCAATCATCGCGGGCGCAGGATGGGGCAAGACGCAACTCCTCCAGTCCATGATCGCGGGCGACCTCGAGCGAGAGGACCCCCCGGCGATGGTAGTCATCGACTCCACTAACGCCATTATCCGGCGAGTACAGCGGCTCGCGTTGTTCAATGAGCGTCTTACCGACCGGATCATCATCATCGATCCCGAACACGACCCCGCGCCCGCGCTCAACATGTTCGATGTCAGCAATCCCCGTTTGCAGACGTACTCGCGGACAGCGCGCGAAGATGTTGAAGCG
This sequence comes from Alphaproteobacteria bacterium, assembly GCA_052143835.1. Classification (GTDB taxonomy): domain Bacteria; phylum Pseudomonadota; class Alphaproteobacteria; order JACZXZ01; family JACZXZ01; genus DASPPM01. The sequence continues at coordinate 16,570 of JBKQRV010000058.1, read as the reverse complement.
GAGGTCATCAATCTCTTCAACTACGTCTTCGCGTCTCTTTCCACTGAGCTCACCGGGCCGCAATCGGCCGCGTTCCCGTATTTCATCCGCCTCATGCTCTCTTACCCAGGGGCGACCATCCATACGCTGCTCGAGCTGCTTGAAGACGCGGATGAAACCCAGTCCAAATTCGCCCCCTACATCGCCCGGCTAGACCCGACTGCGCGAGCGTTCTTCAAGAACCAGTTCTACGCTTCTACGAATCGGCCAATGCGAGGCCAAATCGCGCGGCGCCTCTATGGCTTGGTGCAGGTCCCCGCCTTCGAGCGTATGTTCTCTACTGTCAACAAGCTCGACATGTTTGCAGAGCTACAGCGTGGCTCGATAATTCTCGTTAACACGAGCGTCCGGCTACTGAAGGAAGATGCGTCGTCGCTCTTCGGCCGATACATCATCGCGCGCACGCTTGCCGCAGCCTTTGAGCGCGCTGCCATCGATGAGCATCAGCGGAAGCCAGCCTTCCTCATCGTGGACGAGGCCGCCCCGTATTTTGATGAGACCTTTGACGCGATGCTCACCAGAGTGCGTCAGTTCAAGCTCGGGGTCGTCATCGCGTTTCAACACCTCGAGCAGGCGAGTAAGGAGCTTCGCTCCGCAATCGCCTCAAACACAACGGTCAAGTACGCGGGCGGCCTCGGCTACACCGATTCCCGCTGGCTGTCGCGCGACATGCGAACCACGCCAGACTTCGTCCAAGCGCAGCGGCGCGATTCGCGCGAGCCGCCACGCTTCACACAATTCGCATGCTACGTCCGCAATTACACGGACTCGGCCGTGTCACTCACCGTTCCGTTCTATGCGCTCGAAGGAATGCCTAAGATGAACGACGAGGAACTTGCCGCGCTACTCGAGCGCAATCGCGCGCGAGTTTCCCAGACTGCGTCGCCCCCCGCAACCCCCGAAGCTCCCACAGTCATCCCCGCTCCCGAACCCGTAATATCGCAGGCCCCAGCCCAGTCCGAGCCTAACGACGCGAGTATCCACACCGAGGGCGCGCCGGACTGGCGCTAATCACGTAAAATTGAGCGGTGCACACCGCGCACCGCTGTTCCCCATCCTCCCCCGCCATAGCCGATAGCGTACGTTTACGCGCGCTGTCCCGCGTGGCATTCGCACCATATGGAAACCGTCACTGAGCGGCGCCCCTACAATTCGCGCTGGTCGCGCGACGCGACGTTCCGCAACGGGAAGCTTAAGGCCCTCCGCCTTACCGAGCGCGATTTCCAAGCCCTGCGGCTCTTCACGCGCTACCGGTACCTCCCGGCTGACTACGTACATGCCTTCGTCGGCGGCTCCAAGAAGGTAGTGCTCGACCGCCTCGGCAGGATGACGCGCGAGCCGTACCGCTATCTCGTACGCCCCGCCTGGCTGCGCTCTAAGATCGATCCGATCTACCGCCCGAGCGTCTACGAACTCGACAAGCCGGGCGAGCTTCTCATCGGCGCCAGCCGGCCGAACGCCCATGAGAACGCCGACCACGAGCTCATGGCCTGTTGCGCCATGGCGTCGTTCGACCTTGCTGCGCGCGACACCCAAGGCGTCCGCTTCATATCGTGGGAGGAGATCCTCGCCAGCGACGGCATGCCGCCGAAGTCCCGCGACCTGGCCCAACCGTACACCCTCCAGGTTACCGTCACCGTGAACGGCGTCACCAATATGCAACATGTTTGCGCCGACACGCCGCCCTTCGGCATCGAGCGCACCCTCGACGGCAAGAAAACCTACTTCTTCTTTTCGGGCATCGAAGCCGACTGCAACACCGAGCCGGTCTTCACCAGCAACTACAAGCGCTCCTCGATCTACCGCAAGGTCATCGAGTACCGCGCCATCGTGGAGCAGAACATACACTGCTCTCAGTGGGGCGTCCCAAACCTGTACGTGCCAATTCTCACGACCACGCCTGCGCACGCCTCGTCCATCCTCAAGCTCATCCATCACCTTACTGACGGCAAGGGATCGAAGCATCTCCTGGTCGGCGTCTTCCCCGGCTTCACGCCGCTGGGCAAGCCGCCGGCCGCCTACCTCGACATGCTCGACTTCCAGTTCCAGCGGGTTGGATATCGGGCCTTCAACATCCTCAAATCGTGAACCAGGAAAGGACACGGCAATGCTCGACGAACGCATCGCACGCGTGAAGACCTTGATCGCGAAGCGCGAGGAGATCGACGCGGAGCTCGCCCAACTCCTCGGCATCGAGCCGAAAAAGCCGCGCGGCAGGCCGGCGAAGCAGAAGGAACTCTTCGATGCGAAGGCCGAGCCAGCGCCGCAGTGACTGCATAGCGAAGGGGGCCGCGATCATGCGGCCCCCGAGGAAGGTTTACTCGTCCTTGGGCGGAACGAGCAGGAAGGAGCCGTCCCATTGAACCGGCGTTTGCTGGAGCTTCACCACGAAGCCCTCGCCGTCCTTGAACGGCCACGCCGCTCCGATTGTTACCATGAACTCGCTATCCGGCTTTTGCCGGGCGCGAGCCACGAACACCGGCTTGTCGCCTTTCTTCTCGGTCTGCTTCTCCGACTTCGGCATTGTCGCTCTCTTTCTCCTGCGCGCGTGCAGGTGCGGAGGCGCGGTTCCTCGCTCGCCTCCCCATCCGCGCGCGTGCCCTATCCACAGCATACCCCAGGTTGCAGCGGAGCACGCGCTACCATTGTGCACAGGCACCTTCACATAGGAGGATCGCATGAACGCAATTGTGGATTTTGCTGAGATCAAGCAGAAGGTCAGCATCGAACGTCTGCCTCCGGTTCTCGGGCTCCAGCTCCAACAATACGGGCTGTCCTGGCGCGGCCCCTGCCCCGCCTGCAAGCAAGGGGGCGACCGCGCCCTCGCCGTGACGCCGCACAAGAAAGCATTCTACTGCTTCGCCTGGAAACGCGGCGGCGACGCGATCGCGCTCGCGGCCCACGTCAAGGGCATGTCTCAGCGCGACGCCGCCATCTTCATCGCGGAACAATTTCACCTCGACGAGGCCGGGAAGGCCACCACCGCAAATGCCGGGACCAGTTCCCGGAACAGTTCCCCCGAGCCCCAGGCTAGGATGGCCGCGGTAGCGCCGAAACCGGCCCTACAGCCGCTTTCCTACCTGGACCCGGTTCATCCGTCGTTACAGGCCCTTGGCGTGTCTCCTGACACGGCCATAGCCTTCGAGTCCGGGTATGCCGGCAGGGGCGTCCTTCGCGGCCGCTTCGCCGTGCCCATCAGGACGCCCGACGGCACCCTGCTCGCCTACGTTGGCATTGCGGTGTCGCCGGAGCAGTCGCCGAAGTTCCTGTTCCACAACTTCGATCCGAGGATGGTGATCTTCAATGCCGAGCGGCTCATCCAAGGCGGAGACCTGCTCGTCTGCCACGATCCGCTTGCCCTGTTGCTCGCGGTCGAGAGCGGCATCCCGGCCGAATGCCTGGTGTCGTTCCTCACGGAGACGATAGCGCCCGAGCAGCTTGAACAGCTCATCGTCCTGATGGATTTCAAGAAGATCGAGTCGTGCGAGCTGCACTGACCGCCATCCCGATGGCGGAAAAACACCAAGGTCGCCAGCCTTCATGACGCCAACGGACGACCGCTTGAGCAATGCAAGCGCCGTTGCGGGCTCTGTCCGGAGATTTGCCGCAGGAGTGCTGCTGCATGGGCTTCTGCGCTCCCACCAGTGCGATCGAACCAAGAGCGCGATAATGGGCCGCCCGGATCATTGATCGCCTCGCCGGAGCCTCGCAAGGGGCTCCGTTTCTTTGCGGTATACTTCCCACCAGTGGTTCGCCTTCGCGCCGCGGCACACCGCAGTGGCGTGTCGCTTGCGAAGGAGAACCGAGATGACCGACCAGCAGACGACCGAGCGCATTCGCGCGCTCAATGATGCTTTCCGCACAACGATGTCCGGCGGCAGGGTGATGTTGACGCGGGGCGTCGATGCGCTGGAGCCCGACGTTAAATCGATCGTCCTCAGGCGCGTCGCGACGTTCGACGCGTTCAGCGAAGACAACGACCCGTACCACGAGCACGACTTCGGGAGCTTCGAGGTCACGGGCCGGAAGATCTTCTGGAAAATCGACCACTACGACAAGGCGCTCGTATACGGCTCCGAGGAGCCGGCGAATCCGGTGGTCACGACGCGCGTCCTCACCATCATGCTCGCGGAGGAATACTGATGGGGGCACCGCGGCATGTCGTCATCGACGGTAAGCCATACCTGTGGCGCGACCTTTTGCGCCTGCGGCGTGAGCAGCGCAAAGCCGCCCGCCAAGCGCAACCGGCGCTCTTCGAGCTCAAGGAGGATGCCCGGCCGCCGACCCAAACGACGGCAAGGGGCCGGTACGCCGAGCCCCTTCTCTTCGGCTAGCACGGTCGGCCCTCCACCCGGAGGCCCTGCATTGTCCCCAGGCCGTCGCCGGGCGTTCGTCCCCCGTATGGGAAAATGGAATGGGAAAGGAAAGGAGGACGCCATGCTCTTTCTGCGACCCGGCATGTGGGTTCTCATCGCCCTCGCCGTTATTGCCTTGGCGCAGGCGACGAATTTCTGGCCGCACATGCGCTGCCAGACCGTCAGGCCGTTCGGGCAGCACGACTACGAGTGCACGTACTTCATCGGGCGATAGCTCAACGAGAGCGTCCGAGAAGTCCCTGCCAATCTCGGAAGGTGTGGGTAGAAATCCCGCTCGCCCGGCCAAAACAAAGGGAGGCTACAACGCGTAGCCTCCCTCTTTTTGTGCCTTCTTACGATATATGGCTAGGAGCGATCTGGTCGATCGACTTATGCAGGTTCTTGACCGTCATCTCCAGGTCGCCGAGCCAATTCTTGAGCGTATCGACCGCGGCTTGGTACTGCCCCGCAAGCATCAGCTCGGATACCGCGGTCTTCCGAATGCGCAACTCCTGGAGCACGTTCGTGAGGCTGTCGTGCATATCCTTCATGGAGGCTTGCGCCTTGTCGGCGTCTTGGAGGATGCGATCCCACGCGGCGAGAATGGTCGTGCGGTCCGCTTCCCCGATCGTGCCGTTGGGCATTTCCTGCACGCGCTTGCGATGGACCGCCGCGGCATTGCGCAGCGCCGCGAGCTGCTGCGCCAGATCGGCCTCGGGTTGGAGACGATCCGCAAGCGTCCCCAGCGTTTGGGCGGCACTATCGATCTGCGTCTCCGTGTCGGCCGGGTTCTTGGCAGCGGTGTTGCGCAGGAGTTTCACCAGCGTGTCCGCTTCCTGGAGTTGGCTTGCGAGCCCGTTGAAGATTTTCTCGAGCTCGGCCTTGACCGGCGTATCGTACGGAATTTCCGCCGGCTGGGCCTGGGGTCCAGCCGCGGCAGGTTTTTGTGCGGCGTTCGCGCACAGCGGCGCGACGACGCACATTGCGATCAGGATGGTTCGGGAAAACATAGGACAACTCCTTGATAGAATTGTCCCTGCCAAAGATTAATATGCGGCTACATCCCTTTCCGGTCAACGATTTTATTCGAGAGTCGCATCAAGCACTTAGGTGAGAATTTCGGCGCGCCTCATTTTAAAATTGGCGGAAACGGAGTCAACGGCTGTCGCCCTTGCTCCCGCCACGGTCACTCCCATGCCCGAAACCACCGAAACCGAAGCCAATGCTCGGCACGCTCACGCCGCCGCTGGGCTGCGGCTCTTGCTGCACCGGGGTGGCGGGCGACGCGGTCGGCGATCCAGTATGCGGGTGCGTTTCGCCCGGAGGGGCAGCGGTCGCGGGCTCTTCTGGCGGCGGGCAGGGGACCCGAGCAAAATTTTGGCCTGTATCAGGATGGATGGCGCTACCGGTAGTGTTGGCGGCCGTGGAATCGACCACGGTTAAGGGATATGGCACGGTCGGGATGCATTGCCCGGTTTTGGCATCGATCCACGTCCCGTCCGGGATCCGAACAAAATTTTGGCCTGTATCAGGATGGATGGCGCTACCGGTAGTGTTGGCGGCCGTGGAATCGACCACGGTTAAGGGATATGGCACGGTCGGGACAGGTAACCCGGTCTTGGCATCAATCCAGCATTCGCACGGGTTTTGCGCGAACACCTTTTGGCTGAACATGCCAGCGGCAACGACGACAAATGTGAAGACAGCGAGTCTGTTTGTGACGCGCATCAGCCTCGCACGCACAAATCCAGCAATCGGTACATTGGCCGTCGAAGTTAGATCAGCGCGTTTCATGTTCCCCTCCCGAACTTGATGCCTTTGAACCATGATACGCCGATGCTGAACAGCCCCCAAAGCCAGAAACGCCCCGCCGACGTGATCGGCAACACCGTCAATGTCATGCGGATCGCAATGGGCAGATAGCGAGCGCGACCCTGGCAAAGTGTATGCCCGAATGAGCGGCTTGAAGCGCGGCCAAGCGCGCGAAAAGAAGCTTAGCCCCCGCTGCCGGAAATCACTTCCGGGACCTATTCTTATATGTCCAATGTCTGTCTCCATACTCCGCATTCACACTGCCGAATCCCTACCGCATTACAATCGCTCCCAGTTCCGCCACCATTCGTCGGGCTATCCAGCCGCGACTTCAATTCAAACCACCAGGGTTTAACAATCCCGTCGGCAAAGCCTCCAGGCCATTCCCTGGCCGCGGGGGGATCAGTCCCGGACGAGGAAGGAAGACGCCTGCGGGCTATCGAACACCTCGCTCCGCTCGGCGTCACGATAGTCCTCGCCGCTTCCTTCCTCGTCCGATACGTCCGATATGTCCTTTGGGACAATCGGACCGTTCCCCACGCGCTTGGTTTGAATTGAAGTCGCGGCCGTCCGGCCGACGACGAACGGGGCGGTCAATTCCAATTCGCAATACAACACGATTTCCGCAGGCGCGGAAGTTGACCGCAGTCAGCTTACCGGTAAGCTGAAGACATGCCTGCATGCAATGGGTGCGGTCATCGCGGCGAGGAGCACGAGTGGCGAGCGCGGCGCTTCCGCGGATACTGCGCATTTCGGAAGCGGTGCGGGTGCAGGCGCTACGTCCCGCTCACCAATAGGTCGAAGCCGCAGAATTCATTTATCGGAAGACTTAGTCGAAAACGAAAATAGCATATGGACAAGGAAGCTGCCTTGCAATCGATAGTGGAGGACGTGTTGCTTGCTTTTGCCGACGAGCAACCGCTTGAAACCCGCAGTGACCTTCAAGGGCGCGCCGCCGTGGTAGCTCGAAAGATCATTAACTTAGTGCGACAGAGCTGGCAGGCGAGGACAATAAAATTCGGGGCGTGGGATACGACAACACAGCGATTGGCAGAGGTGACTGTGATACAATGGATAGATGGATCACAGAGAGTTCAGTAGCCGCGGCGGCCAAGCTCGCGCCAGAAAGCTCTCGAAAGCGCGACGCCGCGAGATTGCGCATATGGGCGGCAAAGCCCGGCACCGAATTGCAGTACAATTGTAGCGGACCGTTCTTTGGCCGCCTTCGCGTGGCCTTGTGAGTGCTCGGACATGGGCGGCGGACGCGACCCCGGCAAGCGCAGAGCCGCCGGCAAGCGGGCAACGATAGCCCGTTGCCCTCCCCTCCGGGCACTCCCGAGAGCATGTACATAGGCGATACAACAAAACACCCCGCCGAGCGGGTGCACATTTCGCCGGACGACCGGCGGCAACACCTCTACGTCATCGGCCAGTCCGGCACCGGCAAATCGGTGCTTCTGGCGCGCATGGCCCTCGAGGAGATCGCTGCGGGCGACGGGGTGTGCTTCCTCGACCCGCACGGCGACACCGCACGCGCGGTCATTGACCGCATCCCAGCCGACCGAGAGCATGACGTGATCTACCTCGACCCGGCCGACCGGGCGCACCCGATCGGTTTCAATCCTCTGGAGTGCTCGGACAGCTCGCGCCGTCCCCTTGTTGCCGATAGCGTCGTGTCGGCCTTCAAGCACGCCTTTGCCGATTCCTGGGGGCCGCGCCTCGAGCACTTCCTTCTCAACGCGTGCCGGACGCTCCTGGAGCAGAAGGAGGCAACCCTCCTCGGCATTCCGCGTCTCTTCCTGGATGCCCGTTACCGCGAGAGCACGGTGCGGCGCGTCGGAGATCCCATGATCCGGATGTTCTGGGAGTTGGAGTACCCGTCGTACAGCGAGCGCCTATTAAGCGACGCGCTATCTCCCATCTTCAACAAGATCAACCGGGTCCTCTCCTCCCCCGACCTGCGAAACATCCTCTGCCAGCCGCGCAGTACCCTTCATATGCGCCGCATCATGGACGAGGGTAAAATTGTCATCGTCAACCTTTCCAAAGGCGCGCTCGGAGAGGGCAATGCGGCACTCATGGGCGCCCTCGTCGTCAATGCCGTGGCGCAAACCGCGCTCTCCCGCGAGGACACGCCGGAGGCCCAGCGCCGCGTCTTTCACCTCTATGCCGACGAGTACCAGAGCTTCGCGACAGACAGCTTTGCGGTCATCCTCTCCGAGGCGCGCAAATACGCCCTCACACTCACGCTCGCCCACCAATTCCTGGAGCAAGTGCCCGCGGCACTGCGGCAGGCCGCCTTCGGTAACTGCGGCTCGTTAATCGCGTTGCGCGTGGGAGCAGAGGACGCCGATATCATTGCGCGGCATCTCGGGCTACATAATCCTCGAGAGCTTCTCGACCTGCCGAATTACCGTGCCATTGCCAAGTTTCTGATTGCCGGAGCGCCGACCGAGCCCGTGCGGCTCACGTTGCCACCGCTTGCCGAGCCGACTGATTCGCGCGCCGCGCAGATCATCTCCAACAGCGCCCACCGCCGGGGGCGGCCCCGTGCGCACGTTGAGGCGAGAATCGAGCGGTTTTTAGCAGGATCGGCGCAAACTCGCTCGTCACGGACGCGAAAGCGGCCGAGGCGACAGCGTACCGACCACTGGGGTTAAATGGTCAGACTACCTTCACGCGTTTTCCGAAGGTACAGTGGAGGAGTCAGCCTAGGCCGCCAGGCGGCGGCCTTTCATTCTCCCGATATCTAAACGGGATTGCCTGGGCGCAATCGCCAATGACCGCAGTCGGACGTTGACCGGACATACCGCGGACATGCTGCCACAGCCGAGTTTGACCCTGGCTGTGTGAAAACGGCGCCTTGATGTGGTTCTGGCGATGTGATTCAAGATTCTCGCACGATTTGCGGGGGATCGAAGCTCCAGTCATTTGCCCTCGACGCGTCGGGCCGTACCACCCATCCGACTGAACAATCGGGCCTCGCACGGCGCGCTCGACAGACATCGGTTTTCGCGCGATCATTCCCGATAGCTGCGAAGCGGCCGCCGCTCGTGGCAGGGGCATCTTGCGGCCGGGGGAGGAAACCGAGATGAAGAGCGGCTCTTGCCGACGACAGCTCACGCGAACGCTCGCCACCGTGCTGTGGCTCGGAAACTGGCTCGGATCGGCAGCGTTGGGCGCTGACGCCACCCAGTGTCCGGAGGACAACCCCCTTGGCGGCTGGATCCGCTATCAAAGCACTTACCACCTTCAGCCCGAATCGGAGGGGGAGGGCGGCACCGGTTGCGATTCGGAGTATACGCAGTACCTGCGGCTCGACATGCTGCAAAAGGGGCCGCATCTTACGCACGCGACCATCGACGCGATGCTGTCGCCGTTGCTGAAAGGCTCGGCTCGCGAGACGACGATTCAGCAGATGCTGAACGCGTGGGGTAAGCACGCGCTGCTCGATCCGTATTACGTCAGCCGGATTCACTACCAGATCTGGACGGACGGATGCATCAAGGTTCCCGGCGGCACCGATTACATCACCGGCCTGGGGGCCCGTCGGACTTCCGGTTCCCTTGTGCTAGGGGAGGATTCGCCGATGGGATTTCGCGAGGCCCCGAACACGGCGGGGTCGATTGGGTTTTTCGAGTTCTATGCGATGAGGCCGGAGATCACCACCAACGGATCGCTCGGCGCAGTTGATGCGATCAGAGGGCCGCTCTTGGCCGATGCAGACGCCGAGGCAGGTGTGAATGGGAAGCCCTTACTTCGCCGCAACTTGAGTCGTTTATACCCACTAATGCCCGAATTGTTTTATATACAGCCGCAAGGGACGACACCACCAATTCCTGGCGCGCTACCATATGGCAGTGGGATAAGCACTTCTGGCTATCCCTGTCCCAACCCTGGTTGTTTTCAGGTCGAGCCGACGCCCTGCGCGCATCCGGACTCGACACAGCAACGCGACTGCATTGCCAATCCCTCGAAATATGCGGTCATACCGTTCGAGGGCAAGAGCGGCTGGCGCAACGAGTCCCCTCGTTTCCATGTCCTGGACGGTTGGTATGTCTCCACCGCTATCTCCTGGAAGATCTGCTGCGGCTGCGCGCAAATCGGCGGGACCCATCATTGAGGAGTGGTGGTTCAGGATGAGAAGTCGGTACCACTCTCGTCTGATCCTGACGCTTGCGCTGGCGGTGGCCGGTTTTATCGCCGGTGCCGCCATTGCGCCGTGAGGCGCCTTAGCCGAGGACCAGGCCCCGACGGACACCGACCCCGCCCTGGAGCGGCAGGGCAAGCTGCCTGAGGCCGACAACAGAGGCTTGCAGTTGGACGTCTTGGGCGACTGGAACGGCGCCGCGGAAACCTTTCGGCAGGGGATCGAACTCATTGCCGACGACGCCGATTCACATTTCCAACTGGCCGAGTAATAGCGCGCGCCGAAGCGCGATCCGGCGGCGATGGCGGAGTCCAAGGAGACCGTCCGCCTGCGGCTGGCCGATGGCGCTCGATGCATCGGTGCCCACTGCTGCCGGAGAACGCGATTAGCGGGCGCACAAAATATTGCTTGGTTACTGTGGAGATAATGGGCGCTTCGGACGCCGCACGACCCTACTTTTCTGTAACGAACGTCCTTTATCAGGCTTTCTTGCTAGTCTAGCGCTCGATTGTTAAAGTGGGTGCCGACCGGGTCTTGAGCCCGCAATGAAATCGCAGCGGGTTTCCGGAGGACGAATGGCGAGATTCAACTGCGCCCTCCCAATCGTCGCGGCCCTGTGTTGCTGCCCGGCGGCGCTCGCCCAAACGCCACAGAAATCTCCCAACTTGAACGGCATCTGGGTCGCGCAGGACGAGCAGATGGCTACCAAGCAGATGATTGTCGTGGAGCAGAATGGAGCCGCGCTTATGACGACCTTCACAGCCGGTCGGCAAGCGTGCAAATATGGCGGGGGGCGGGCCAAGCTGATCGTGGACGGAGTGCTCGCGGGAAGCTCGCTTACGGGCTACTACCAAGCCTGCGCAGCGAGCGAGCAGCTCGTGAAAGACTGCAAGGCTCACCCGGATTACCTGACCGAATTCAAGGCGACGGTAAGTTCCGATGGCAAGCGCATATCCGGCCAATATCTCGCCGATGGCTGGGGATACACGGAGAAGGGCGCGCACTGGAACGACTGCCATGCCGACGCGGACTTCAACGCTTGGCTTGGTTTCAGCCTGACCAAATGCGGCGGGATGACGGTCGATTCTCCCGACGATTTCAAGATCACCTCCGACCCGCGGATGCCGGTGATCAACGCCGAGGTGACCGACGCCCCCGACGACAAGGTGACGTGGGAGGCGCAGATAACGTTCAAGGCGCCCACCACTAGGAACTGCAGCGGCGGACCGGAATTCGACAGCAGCGTGGTAAACGGCAGCGGCACCAAGTTTTCCCCGGATTTCGATGGATTTTTCGGTGGCAATCTCAAGGTCACCGCCACGACGGGTTGCGGCACGGAGACGCAAGACAAGCAAAAAATTTTGGGGACCGATCCCGGGCAAGCCGCAATCCAGGCCGTGCTGGGAGACGCCCCGCCCCCGTTCGACCCGGGCGATTTGAAGCGCATCGCGTGCCAAGAGAGCGGACAATGCCAGTTTCACGGCAGCGGCGATCCCGGGTTCGGAGCTAACGGCGACGCCGGGATCATGCAGATTTGCTACCTTCGGGCGGCGGGCGACATCTGGAGCTGGAAAACCAATATCGCGACCGGCAAAACGCGCCTGCAAGCAGCGTTGGCCAGAGCCAAACAGATTCCCGGGCTGTTTCCCGGCGCAACCCCCTTTACGCCCTCTCAACTGAGGATGGAAGCGATCAAGCGATACAATGGCGGGAATTTGGCCGACCGTGGTTACTGGGAGTGGGACCCGGGGCAGGACGCGGTACCTGAGATGGACATACCTCAACAGCCCGGACAATGGGTGGCAGCCCCAAGGGGTGGAATTGTCCGCTATGCCGACGAAGTGGTTTCACAGTTGCCAAATTGTCCATCAGGATGCCTGTTTCCATGACCGTCATCCATCGAGCGGGGTGCATCTCCCTCTTGGTCGGGGCGATCTTCCTTGCCGCATCGGGATGCCACCACAGCGCCCGGAGATTTGTCTATGTGTTCTCGCCCGAAGCAGCTTTCGTGAAGATCGCTTCCGACACACTTTCCGTCATGGGGCAAGGCAACCTCCGGAGCGAGGCGACCGCCGAGGTCGACGGGGTCATCGATGATCCCGACCGCCGCGACATATTTCTCGAGACAGCGGGCGCCTGGTCGGCGACCGCCAGCGGTCCGACGGAGGGTATCGTGGTCCTCCGTGCGACGACCGAGAAGCAGGAGCGGAGCCTGTTGCGGCTGGTCCGGACGATCGCGCCGCCGGCGGGGACGAGCCTTACGGGAGCGATCGTCGCCAAGGATCCCCATCGCATGATCGTGACATCCTGGAGCGGAGACGAAAGGGGGTCGAGCGAGGTAACGCTCGCAATGGCCGAGGACAATCAATTTCATGAGCCGATGAAGATCGAGGATTTCTCTGTCGGCACCGGCACATGCGCCACCAGCGACGGTTCCCGTCTCTTGTCGTTCTCGGCCGCCGAGCCCGCGGCGATTCGCGTCCTTGCCTTGGCGGACATGACCGTTCGGAAGGCGCCGATCTCAGGTGGCGCTCTCACTGTGCGGTCGCCGAGACTGGTGGGTGGCCGCAGTGCGGGGTGTCGCGTGCTGCTCGTCGGCCGCTCGCCTGGCAGCTCGGATGATAGGCGACGAATTCCGGCCCGCGTCTTCGACCTCGAGCAGCTTGCGATGGTGGGAGAACTCGACCTCGGTGTCCCTGGACAGTATTTTCTCGCCGACAGCGGCGCCCTGGTGCTGGTCGACGAGAGAACGCTGGTTCCGAATGTGCTTCCGAACGGGCAAACCGTCGGCATGCGCTACAAGAAACTAGGGCGGCTCCACGTGCTCGAGGCCGCCACGGGGAAGGAGGTCTCCTTGCTGAAATTGCCGGAAGATGGAGCCCTCGCAGCAAGCGACGGTTCGACCGGCTACTACCTCTCGCCGGGATCGCTGTCCGTGCTGGACCTCAAGGCCGGCACGATCCGCGCTACGGTCAAGGTGCCGTTTTCGAGCGGGTTTGTGGCACTAAATAGCGAAAGATGACCGCCCGCAGCCGCCCGCGGCGGCTGTGCAAAGGACCGTCAGCCGCTCTCCTGCCGGCGGGAGATCTCGCTGTAGGTGCGTATCTCCGGACGCTCGGCGCCACCATCCTGATCATGTCGATCGACTGGAGACGCGGCCACATAAAAAGCCCGGCGCCGCCAATGCCGATCAGCGATGCGGCGAGCGCGACCAGTTACCACTTGCGGCTCGGCATCCCCCTCATCAGGTACCGAATACAATCTCGACGCGGCGGTTCGTTTGCCGGCCGTCGGGATCATCGGAACCGTCTGGTTTGGTGTTCGGCACTTTGGGCCGCGTTGCGCCGAAACCTTGCGTCGCAAATTTGACGTCACGCAGCCCTTCGCGCTCGACCAGCCAGTTGCGTACTGACTCGGCTCGGCGATCCGAGAGATTTTGGTTGTAGTCGGGCTTGCCTTTCGAATCTGTATGGCCCTCAATGCGCACGGTTCCCTTGGCCCGTTCGCGCAACAGAGCCGCTGCCTTTTTGAGCGCGTCGGCCGCGCTCGAGCGGATGTCCGATTTGTCGAAGTCGAACAGGATGTCAGCCGGCAATTCGATGCGGACCTCTTTCGGCGTCACAGTTACATGCGAGCCGGGAATGCCGAGGTCCATCCCCTTGACTTCGCTCGTCAGGCCGACGATGTCGATCACCCTGCCCGAGATGTCGAGCACCTTGCCTATCGGCTGGTCGGATCGGCCCGCTGGTGCTTGCGCCTCGGCCGCAGCGCCGAGGACAGCAAGCAAAATGGCCATCGCCACCACGCGCCGAAGACGTGACATCGCTCGAGCCTCAATCGGTGATCGGAATGCCCTCGAAAGGCAGGGTTAGCGGCGTGTAATAATCGACCTTTTTTTGGTCATCCGGCGGCGCCGGATACTTCGCAAACATAACATAGCTGCCGCCTTTGGGGATCGTTGCGATAACCCGGTTGTCCGAGGCGTTGACCGGCGTGCCAAGCGGGGTCCCATCGCTATCTTTCAGCACGAAATACTTCTTCTTGCCGGCGACGACGTAATAACCGTCTCTGGCGCCGTTGGGAATTAAAGTAAGTGATACGTCCACATCACCGGTGTTGCGCAGCCGCATGCGGATCTCCAGCACGCCGTTGTCGCGCTTGCATCGGACGATTTCCGCCACCACGCCGGAAACGCCGTTCAACTCCTGTGCCTCGGAGAGAGCGCCAGCGGGCGTTTGGGCTGCCGCCGGCGCGGCGCCAAGCGGGACCGTGATCCCGGCAATGCCACAAGATGTCGCGATGACCGTCATCGCGCAGAATGCTCGCTTGATCCGAAGTCTGAGCATCGCTTTTCCCCTAATGGGCGGGCGAGGCGCCGTGCCGCTGTTTGTTATCCACCCGGGTTCCCGAGTGGCACACTTTGATGGATTCCCCGGATTCCATGGCCGGTCGGCGAGATGTATCATTTACTGCCGTCCGCTGCAATGATCCCGTCAAGCTGAAGCTCAACGACTTTGGACAAATTGTCGGATGGTCCGCTCCTGGCACATTTCGGAAGCACCGCCTGTGGTGAGTGACGGCCGTTCCTAACCCAATAGCGGACCTAGCTGAACTTAACGGACCTAGGCTAATCCTCCCAAAACGACTTGAACCGCTCTGGTGAGAGCTCGGTGTACCGCACGGTGTGCTGGATATTCTTATGCCCGAGATAGTGCTGCACTGCGCGTGTGTCCTGCCCATCGTTCGCGAGCTTGTACCCGCAGGCGTGTCGGAGCATGTGGGGGTGGATCGGAAACGGAAACGTTGCCGCCTCCCCTATCCGCGCTAGCATCTTGCGAAAACCCGCCGGTGTCATCGGTGCCAAGCGCTCGGTGTTGAACACGTATCGGGATTGCGGCTCCTCGCGCTTGAGCTTGCGAAGTGCTCGGAGTTCATTCCCACTCATCGGATGCACACTAGGCGTACCGTTCTTGAGGCGCCGAACGTGCAGAAGGTCATTTCCGAAGTCGACCTGATCCCACCTCAGTGCACACAGCTCGCCCGGCCGTAGGCCGTGGCGGTACGCGGTGAGGATCATGGTCGCGTCGCGGTGCCCGTAGCGCCCCCGCTCACGCGCGGTGCCCATGAGTAGCCCGACTTCCTTGAGGGTGAGGTACTCGCGCGGACGCCGGGTAACGTTTCCGACCCGGCGCCGGGGTACTGTCCCATTTACAGTGCTTGGGACCTTCCGCCACCCGACGCTTCTGGCCTTTGTTTTCCGTGTTGCCATATCGCTTACTGTCCCATTTATGCCTCTTTTCGGGACAGATTGAGTGTACCACAACATGGCAGCGAATCTACCCTCCGCAAGGCGCCGAAGGGAGTCCCAAAAGCCCTCCATTTCGGCGGACGTATCACGCGCCGCCCTCAAGCGAATCGCCGCGGTCGGCTAGGTGCCTTCGAGATCTTTCAAGTAGCTCGCGTCAGGCGTTGGCGGCTCTGAGGCTGCCGTTTCGCAACGGGCCAGTCAAAATCTCACTTGGTCCGTCACGCTCGCTGGAACTAGCAATAAACAGCTGTCGGGATGCGCGGCTGGCCCCTAAATAGACGCGAGAGACATAGCGTCGCCGCGCGCCAGGGCTAGTGTGTCTATCGGCCATGTCAGCTTTATCGGCATGGATAAGGAACACCGTATCAAATTGAAGCCCCGCCACGTATTCGGGCATACTAAAAACGCATCGCGTTCGCGCGTAGCGAAGCTCCCGGAGATCTTCCCGGGACGTGACGGGCACAAATTTTCCTTCAATTCGTGAAGCTTCTCGGTAACGATCAAAGAGATCCTCATTGAGGCACAGGACAGCCACTTGACTCCCACCACCTGACAAACCTCGACCAGTTTCTACGGCGCTCTGGAAGACAGAATCGACTAATCTCGTATCAGAATCAAACTTCAACAAGATTGGAATGTCTCCATTCTCCTTCGTCGATTTCCCAATATATTTATCAAACTCGCCCTCTAGGTCGATCGCCGGGAAGGAACCATCTAGATCACGAAGGAATGACGCAATTTGAGGTGTCGACCGAAAAACCTGCTTTAGGTCGAGCGGAGTGCTCTCACCAATGAAGTGGACCCCATCGCTGGGACCACGCGGAGCGGTTTCTTAATTGGAGTCGCGGCCGTTCCGACCTCCTGAACTGATCAAGCTGCACATGCTTGTTGTTGTGGCGGCTGTGG
>JBKQRV010000057.1:0-27428 GCA_052143835.1 Alphaproteobacteria bacterium | reverse complement strand
GCGGCATCAGCGGCTCGAGAAGAGCCCACTCCTCATCGCTCAAATCAAATCGCATGATCCACCTCCAACCACGGTGAATCACAATCCGGTCAGTTTTTCAAGCAACTATGTGGGTACAGACCCTAGTATAAAGTCGATCGCCTCGTCGTTGCAACGTTTTTCGCCCGGTGGCCCGCAGAGCCCTTGAATCGCGCAGCGCCGGCCCGCCCGCTCGGGGCCACGAGCGCGCTGAGACGCTCGTCTTACGCCTCGGATCCAATCCTCGGGCGGTGCCCTCTCCGTGCGCCGTCCCACGGGCCGCCATCGTGACTTCTCGTGCCGTGTCCTGTCGCGCCAGCCGTCGAGGAAGAGCTTAACGGCGTCGCGCGCCGCCTGGTCGAAACTCTGCAAGCAGTTACCCGGCGCCGGCCGAGGCGAGATGCGCGAACGAAGCCATGGCCGGCCGGCGATCCTCTCACAGGCTCGCCTCGATCTTGTGCGGCCGCCCCTTCGCGTCGATCGCGACGTAGGTGAAAGTGCCCTCGGTCACCAGGATGCGGTCGCCCGCATTGCGCCGCAAGACCCAGGTCTCGATCCACACGGTGATGGAGCTCCTCCCCACCCGGATCAGCTCGGCGTAAACACACACCACGTCGCCGACATAAACGGGCTTCTTGAAGGTCATGCTTTCGATCGCAACGGTGACCACGCGCCCGCCCGCCACCTTGGAGGCGAAGATGCCGCCGGCCACGTCCATCTGGCCGAGCACCCAGCCCCCGAAGATGTCGCCGTTCTGGTTGGTGTCCGCCGGCATGGCGGCCGTGCGGATCTGAAGCTCGCCGCGCGGCTCCTCGGCGTCCCGCCCCAAGCGCCTTGCCGCCTGCCTCGTCAGCGCCTGCTTTGCCATGCGCTCATCTCCTTCACCCACAACATCTTGTTGAATGCACCGCAACAAGCCACAGCATGCCCTTGAAGCCCGTCCGGGCACCCCCCATAATGCGCTCCATGGCCGACCTCTTCGACTTGCCCGCCGCCGGCACTCCCAAGGGCCGCGGGAGCTACACCGCCAAGGACATCGAGGTGCTCGAGGGCCTCGAGCCCGTGCGCCGCCGGCCCGGCATGTATATCGGCGGCACCGACGAGCGCGCCATCCACCACCTCGTCGCCGAGCTCCTCGACAACGCCATGGACGAGGTGATCGCCGGCCACGCGAGCTGGATCGAGATCGAGCTCGAGGCCGACGGCTCGCTCACGGTGCGCGACAACGGCCGCGGCATTCCGGTCGACCGCCATCCCAAGTTCAAGGACAAATCGGCGCTTGAGGTCATCCTCACCACGCTCCACTCGGGCGGCAAATTCTCCGACAAGGTTTATAGCACGGCCGGCGGCCTCCATGGCGTCGGGCTCTCGGTGGTGAACGCGCTCTCCGACCGCCTGACCGTCGAGGTCGCGCGCGAGCGCCGCCTCTGGGTGCAGGACTACGTGCGCGGCAAGCCCAAGGGCAAGCTCAAGGACGCCGGTGCGGTGTCGAACCGGCGCGGCACCACCGTGCGCTTCCATCCCGACCCGCAGATCTTCGGCACCGAGGTCGGCCTCAAGCCCGAGCGGGTCTATCGCATGGCTCGCTCCAAGGCCTATCTCACGCGCGTCGTCGAGATCCGCTGGAAATGCGCGCCCGTGCTCCTGAAGGGCGTTGAAGGCGTGCCCGCCGAGGCGACCATCCATTTCCCGGGCGGGCTGCGGGACTATCTCGTGGCGGCCCTCGAGGAGCGCAAGACGATCACTCCCCTCCCCTTCGCCGGCGAGGCGCGCTTCCCCGATGATCAAGGCCGCGTCGAATGGGCGATCGCCTGGCCGCTCGACGGCGAAGGTCTCTTGCATTCCTACTGCAATACGGTGCCCACACCGGCGGGCGGCAGCCACGAGCTCGGCCTGCGGACGGCGCTCGCGCGGGGCGTGCGCGCCTACGGCGAGCTCACCGGCAACCGCAAGTCGAAGCAGATCACCGCCGACGACGTGGCCGAGGGTGCTGCGATCATGCTCTCGCTCTTCGTGCGCAATCCGCAGTTCCAGGGCCAGACCAAGGAGCGCCTCTCCATGCCCGACGCGGCGCGCCTCGTCGAGCAGCACGTCAAGGACCATTTCGACCATTGGCTCTCGGCCGACCCCGCCGGCTCGAAGCTCCTGCTCGATGCCATCATCGAGCGCGCCGAGGAGCGCCAGCGCCGGCGCGACCAGCGCGAGATGAGCCGCAAGAGTGCGACGCGCAACCTGCGCCTTCCCGGCAAGCTCGCCGACTGCGCGCGGCGCTCCTCCGAGGACACCGAGATTTTCCTCGTCGAGGGCGATTCGGCCGGCGGCTCGGCCAAGCAGGCGCGCGAGCGCGAGAGCCAGGCGGTGCTGCCCTTGCGCGGCAAGATCCTCAACGTCGCGAGTGCCTCGGCCGACAAGCTGCGCGCCAACCAGGAGCTCGCCGACCTCACCCAGGCGCTCGGCTGCGGGCTCGGGGCGCAATACAGCTCCGACAAGCTGCGCTACGACCGCGTCATCATCATGACGGACGCCGACGTGGACGGCGCCCACATCGCCTCGCTCCTCATGACCTTCTTCTACAAGGAGATGCCCGGGCTGATCGAGGACGGCCGCCTCTTCCTCGCCATCCCGCCGCTCTACCGCCTGAGCCAAGGCGGGAAGGTGCTTTACGCGCGCGACGACAAGCACAAGGACGAGCTCCTGGCCAAGGAGTTCGCCGGCCGCGGCAAGGTCGAGACGAGCCGCTTCAAGGGGCTCGGCGAGATGCCGCCGGCCCAGCTGCGCGAGACGACGATGAGCCCCAAGACGCGTACGCTCCTCAAGGTGGTGCTGCCGAACGGCGGCGCCGACGCCGAGGCGCTCGACGCCAAGGAGACCGCCGAGCTCGTCGAGCAGCTCATGGGCCGCAAGCCCGAGCTGCGCCTCGCCTTCATCCAGGAGAACGCGCGGTTTGTGAAGGAGGTCGACGTTTAGGCGGGTTCCCGCTTGGTGTAATTGCCAAGTTTTCTAGTCACCCCCGCCCCCGGGTCCAAGCCCGGGGGTGACCCGGGGGTCCATGGATTGCCGGGTCAAGCCCGGCAATGACGAAAAGAGCGCTTTCGTCTGATGGGAGCCGTTCGCGTGCGCAAGCGGAATTGACAAAGTCGAGCGAAACCGGAAAGTGAGGACATCGTTCCGCCGCGGCCGCGCACGGGAGCCGGCGCTCGCGTCGTGACGCGCTTGTCCGCAACAGCACGAGCCCGCCATGCTTCCGCCCAAGGACCGCCTTACCATCTGCTTCGCTCACGTCGCCTACCAGATGCAGGACCGCTTCACCGCGCGCGCGACGGGGATAAGGAGCTTCGAGGTGCGCACGCACGAGGTGCTCGATGCCCGGATCGGCGAGGCGGACGTGCTGGTCGTCTCCATGCTCTGGCGCAACGAGCTCGCGGCCTCGGCGCCCAAGCTGCGCTTCATCCAGTCGATCAGCGCCGGCACCGATCAATATTCGCGCGAGGTGCTCGCGCGCCACGGCATCCGCCTCGCGAGCGCCCGCGGGGCCAACGAGCGCGCGGTCGCCGAGCATGCCATCGCCCTCATGCTGGCGCTTGCCCGCAAGCTGCCCGAGGCACGCGACAACCAGGCCAAGCGCATCTGGCGCGGCATGATCGGCGAGCTCGCGCGCCGCGAGGACGAGCTCGGCGGCAAGACCCTCCTCATCGTCGGCCTGGGACGCATCGGCGGGCGCCTGGCGCGCCTTGCCAAGGCCTTCGAACTGCGCGTGATCGGCACGAGACGCGAGCCCGCGAAGGGCAAGGAGGGTGCGGATTCGGTGCACGGCGTGGCGGAGCTCAAGGCCTTGCTGCCGCAGGCGGACATCGTCGCCTTGACCTGCCCCTTGACGCCGGAGACCGAGGGTTTGATCGGCAAGGAGGCGTTCGCGCTCATGAAGCCCTCGGCCGTGCTCGTCAATGTCGCGCGCGGCCGCTGCGTCGACGAGGCGGCACTC
This sequence comes from Alphaproteobacteria bacterium, assembly GCA_052143835.1. Taxonomy (GTDB): domain Bacteria; phylum Pseudomonadota; class Alphaproteobacteria; order JACZXZ01; family JACZXZ01; genus DASPPM01. Next base: position 23,428 of record JBKQRV010000057.1, on the reverse strand, counting down.
ATTGCGGCCCTCGGGGAGGGCCGCATCGCGGGTGCGGCACTCGATTGCGTCACAGACGAGCCGCTCCCCGCGGCCTCGCCCCTTTGGGGTATCGAGAACGTGCTGATCACGCCGCACACCGCGGGCGAGACGCGCCGCTACGAAGAGAACGTCATCGACCTTCTCCTGGAAAATCTCGACCGGCTGTGGCGCGGCGAGGCGACGCTCAGGAACCAGATCGTCTGAGCGCGGCACCCGCTTGCGGCTACTGGGCCGAGAAGCCGCCGCCCGGCTTTCCCCCGCGCGCGGAAGCCCTTTGATCGCCCGAGGGCGGGGCAGTAGCATGCGTCGAAAGTGGTCGGACATCCGGCCACATGCCAGGCATGGAGCGAGCCGGTCAAGGACCCGCACGCGCGCCGATCGGTCCGGAGGGGCGATCCGACCGTTCAGCACCCTTGTTTCGGCTGCTGCCGCAGCCATTGGGAGGAACGATGAAAAGGCTTCTCGTAGCACTCGCCGTCGCATCCGCTTTAGCCGCGTCCGCAACGGCCTATGCGGCTGAGCCCGTCAAGATCGGCATTCTCCTGCCGCTCAGCGGCAATGCCGGCGCCGCCGGCCAGGCGGAGAAGGCGGCGATCGAGGTGGCGCTCGACGTCATCAACAATGCGCATCCCGAGCTCAAGGGGCTGCCGCTCGCCGAGAGCGCCGGCCTTCCCCACCTCGGCAACGCCAAGCTCGAGCCGCTCTTCGTCGATCACGAGGGCAATCCGCAGATGGGCCAGACCCAGGCGCTCCGGCTCATCACCGAGGAGAAGGTGACGGCGCTCTTCGGCGCCTACCAGTCCTCGGTGACGCTCACGGCGACCGCCGCCGCCGAGCGCTACGGCATCCCCTTCGTGGTCGGCGATTCGGCGGCGCTCAACATCACCGGCCGCGGCTTCAAATGGGTCTTCCGCGTGACACCGATCGCGTCGGACTATGCCGAGGCCTACATGCGCTTCCTGCCCGACATGCAGAAGGCCGGCCACAAGGTCGACAGCATCGCCATCATCAACGAGAACACCGACTACGGCACCTCGGTCGCGGATTCGGTCGAGAAGGCCGCGAAGGACCACGGCTTCAAGGTGGCGGCGCGCATTCCCTACAACGCGAACGCGGCCGACGTTTCCCCGCAGGTGCTCCAGCTCAAGCAGAAGAATCCCGACGTGTTGATCTTCGTGAGCTACACCTCCGATGCCATCCTCTATATGCGCACGATGAAGGAGCTCGACTATCTGCCGCCGATGATCATCGGCGACGATACCGGGTTCTCCGACCCCTCCTTCATCCCGGGCGTCGGCGGCATCTCGCAAGGTGTGATGAACCGCAGCGCCTGGGATATCGGCAAGCCGGGGAGCGTCACCTATCGCATCAACGAGATGTACAAGGCCAAGACCGGCCGCGACCTCGACGACACGAGCGGGCGCGACATGGAGGGCTTCTTCGTGCTCGCGGACGCCATCGACCGCGCGGGATCGACCGAGCCGGCCAAGATCCAAGAGGCCTTGCGCGCGACCAACTTGGCACCGAGCCAACTCATGATGGGCTATCGCGGCGTCAAGTTCGACGCGACCGGCCAGAATATCGAGGCCGCCACCTACCTGATCCAGCTCCAAGGCGGCCAATACGTCGCGGTCTGGCCGGCCGAGGCGGCATTGGCCCCGCTCCAGTGGCCGATGACCGGCTGGAAGAAGTAGCCTGCCTTTTTGCGCCGAAGGAGGCGAGCATGATCGTCGACCATAGGACCTACCAGCTCCATCCGCACAAGCTGCGGGCGTGGCTCGAGCTCTACGAGCGTTACGGCCTGCCAGTCCAGAAGCGGCACCTGGGTCCGCTCATCGGCTTCTTCGTGAGCGAGATCGGGCCGCTCAACCAGGTGGTCCATCTCTGGTCCTACGAGAGCCTCGCCGACCGGGCAGAGCGCCGGGCCGAGATGGCGAAGGACCCCGCCTGGGCCGATTTCCTCAAGCGCAATGCCGAGCTCGCCGCGCTGCAGTCCCAGGAAAGCAAGATACTGACGCCGACCTCCTTCTCCCCGCTCAAGTGAAAGAAGCGGCCTCGGCCTCGCGGCGGCGCCAAGCACATTCCTCGACAAAGACATTGGCCGGAAGCGCCGGATCGGCCACAATGACGGGCTCGCGAAGCCGTGCAGCCGGGAGTGGAGCGATGACCGTCCAAGCGCTTTTGAGCTATGCCCTGACCGTGCCCGACCTCGAGGCGGGCCGCCGCTTCTACACGACGTTCGGCCTCCTTGCGGCGGAGCGCGACAACGCGATCGCGTTGCGTTGCGCGGGCCGCGAGCAGGATCAGGTCCATCTCGTCGAGGGCAAGCTGAAGCGGCTCAACCATCTCCGCTTCGGCAGCGACAAGGCCGGGCTCGAGGACGTGCGCGCGCGCATGGCGGCAAAGGGCGTTTCCGAGAGCACCGCTCCGCACAACGCCTTCGGAGGTGGTGTATGGCTGCGCGACCCCGACGGGAACGCCGTCAACGTGCGCGTCGAGCAGGCGAAGCCGGCGCGGGCGGCACCCGCGGTCGTGCTCAATACGCCCGGCCGCTACAGCCGCATCGGCGCACCCGGTTGCCCCGCCAAGGCCCCCGTCCAGCCCTATCGCCTCGGCCACGTCCTTCTCCACACGCCGCGGCTCGAGGAGATGATCGGCTTTTACGGCGACGTGCTCGGGATGCGGCTCTCCGATCGCTGCGGTCCGATCATCGCCTTCATGCATGTGCCCACGGGTGGCGACCATCACGTCGTGGCCCTCTTGAGCAGCGAGCGTCCGGGCTTCCACCACGCGAGCTTCGAGGTGGGCTCGATCGACCAGATCGGCATGGGAGCGCAACACGTGCTCGAGGCCGGCTACAGGAACGGCTGGGGCTTCGGGCGGCACGTGATCGGCTCAAATTTCTTCCACTACGTGCGCGATCCGTGGAACAGCCTCGCCGAATATTTCTGCGATATCGACCAGATCCCGGCCGACGGCTCCTGGCGGCCGACCGACTATCCGCCCGAGGATGCGCTCTACCGCTGGGGTCCGCCGGCGCCCGACGATTTCGGCGCCAATTTCGAGGAGCCCGACTGAGCCCGAGCGCGCGTCTCCCTTCCGGGGCTCAGACGTTCGGGCAGAAGCGCTGGCGAGCGGCGGCATTGCTGCTCCTTCTGCCTGCTCATCCTGCCGGCGCTCCAAGTATCGCCCGCACGTCGCTGAGCGTGACCATGAGCGTCATGGGATCGATGGGAGACGGCTCGAAGCCGAGGGCCATATAGAAGGCTTTGGCTTGCTCAGAGATGGCGTGAACGACGATGCCCCGAATGCCGATGCTGCCGGCAGCGTGGGTGACTCGCCCGGCGCAGTCGCGAAACAGGGCTCGTCCCAATCCACGGCCCTGCCAGGCGCGATCCACCGCGAGACGGCCGAGCACGGCAACCGGGATAGGGTCAGGCATATTACGCCGAAATCGGCCGAGCGCGCCTCCGAGGCTGATCGCACCCGAGGCGATACCGTAATAGCCGACGACGCGGCGGCCCTCCGCGACAACGAAAGTGCGGGTCGCGCCGCTCGCCTGGTTGCCGCGCGCGCGGCGCTTCAGCCAGTCGTCGAGCGAAGGAACCCCGGAGGAGAATTCGGCCAGCTCGTGCGCGTCGGCAAGGGGCTCCGGTGCGGAGAGCGGCACGCCTACTGCCAGGGAGCGGCGGTCTGGAGCGCACGCCGCAGCTTGTCATTTGGATGCGGTGGCTCGTCGAGGCGCGCCCGGAAGGCGTCGAAGGCTTCGGGACCGACGACAAACAGCGTGCGGTCCAAGAGCGCATCCTCGGCCGCGCGGCGCGCGGCTTCGAGCACGAAGTCGGTCTTGGTCTTGCCGGTGAGCTGCGCGGCGCGGTCGATCAGGCCTCGATCATCCGGCTTGATGCGGAGGTTGAGAGTGTCGCGGCGTGCCGTCGGCTTTGAATTTGGCATGGAACCCTCCATGAAAGGCGTCATAGCACAACGTAACGCCATTGTCATTACAAAGCGGCGGCCGCCGTCTAACTCTATGTATGATAATGTCCTTTATCATATTGTCCGGGAATGAGGAAACATGCCCACGTTAGAACGCCCGCCATCATCGCCCTTCGGTAAAACGACGACGTATCGCTACGAAATCGGCGAGATCATCTGGAACGGCCGGATAATTCAGGCTTGCCGTCACGGCGTCGACCGGCTCGCGCGATAGCGTGGCCATGCTCGCTCTCGTCGATCGTGGCCCGCGGCCGTAGAACCTTGCCGAGTAGGCTAATGAGCTGAGTGCCGGCCTTGGACAAATCAAACCGGTAGAACAGGATTATAAAGCGTGATAATTTTGTAGATTAGAGCCGCTTGGCTGATCCCCCCGCGTCTCACCCCAGACAAGGCCAACGCGATCGTCTAGGATCGCCCTCCCTGCCCGCCTTTGCCGAGGAGCCGCCTCCATGCCCGACGCCGGCTTGACCAACTCCAAGATCGTTGCAGCCTACCGCGAGCGCACGCCCGGCTCGGCGCGGCTCGCCGAAGAGGCCCGCGGCTGCTTTCCGAGTGGGGTCACCCACGACGCGCGCAACCTCTCTCCCTACGGCATCTATGTCGACCACGCCAAGGGCCCGCGCAAATGGGACGTGGACGGCAATGAATATGTCGATTATTTCGGCGGCCATGGTGCCCTTCTCCTGGGCCACAATCATCCACAAGTGACTCAAGCCGTGCACGCAGCCCTCGAGCGCGGCACGCACTTCGGCGCCAACCATCCCCTCGAGGTGCGCTGGGCCGAGGCGGTCAAGCGCCTGGTCCCTTGCGCCGAGCGCCTGCGCTTCACCTCCTCGGGGACCGAGGCGACGCTCATGGCCTTGAGGCTCGCGCGCGCCTCGACCGGCCGGCACAAGATCGCCCGCCTCATGGGTCATTTCCACGGCTGGCACGACCACATGAGCGCGGGCTACACCGCCCATTTCGACGGCACGCCGACCACGGGCGTGTTGAAGGAGATCGCGGAGAACGTCGTCCTCTTGCGCCCCGACGATCCCGAGGCCATGCGCGCCGCCCTCGTCTCCGACCGCGATATCGCGGCCGTGATCCTCGAGCCCACGGGGGCCAGCTTCGGCAATGCGCCGCTCAGGCCCGGGACGCTGGAGGCACTGCGCGAGGCGACCTTGGCGTCGGAGGCACTCCTCATCTTCGATGAGGTGGTGACCGGCTTCCGCGTAGCACCCGGCGGTGCCCAGGCCCATTTCGGCGTCACCCCGGATCTGGCGACGTTTGCCAAGATCCTCGCCGGCGGCATGCCCGGCGGGGCCGTGGCCGGGCGCAAGGACATCCTCGACTATCTCGACTTCGATGTCGCCAAGGCGAAAGGCCGCGAGAAGATCGCCCACCAGGGCACCTACAACGCCAATCCGGTCTCGGCCGCAGCCGGCATCGAGACGCTGCGCATCGTCGCCGAGAGCGATGCCTGCGCGCGGGCCAATGCCTACGGTGCCGAGCTGCGCCGGCGCCTCAATGACGTGCTCGAGGCCGAGCGCGTGCCCTGGGCCGTCTTCGGCAGCTTCAGCGGCTTCTACTTCTTCCTCAACGCGAGGCGCGAGGCGCTCTCGCCGCCCGGATTCGATCCACTCGCGCGCGACCCGCTCGAGCTCGTGCGCAACCCCCCGGAGCTCGCCCAGAAGCTGCGGCTCGCCATGTTGCTCGGCGGCATCGACTTAAACGGCCGCCCTGGCGGCCTGATCTCGGCAACGCACGGCGAGGCCGAGCTCGCGGCGACCACGGCCGCCCTCGCCAAGGCGATAGCACTCCTGCGCGCCGACGGCGAGCTGCAGAGCGCGTGAGCTAAGTTTCCGGGCGGTGGGCTCAGGCGGGCGTCGAGGTGCGGCTCTTTGCCGCGCGCGCCCGCGCCGCCGCATCGAGGCCCGCGATGCGGCCGAACACCGCACCGCGCAAGACCGAGGTGGCGCCCGTGTAGGTGCCGTAATAGAGCCCGATCACCTCGCCCGCCGCATAGAGACCCGGGATGACCTCGCCGTCAGCATTGAGCACCTGGCTCCTGGCATTCACCTTGACGCCGCCGAAGGTGAAGCAATTGCCGCAGATGATCGGATAGGCCATGAAGGGCGGGCGGTCGAGGGGGCGCGACCAGTTCGACTTGGGTGGTATCAAGCCCCGGCTTGTCGCGAGGCCGTCGAGTGCGAGCGGCTTGAAGGCGTCGCCTGCGGGGCAGGCCGCGTTATAGGCCGCGACCGTGGCCGCGAGTGCCTCTCTGCCGACGCCGATCTTTTGCGCGAGCTCGCCGAGAGTCGTCGCAGCGAGCGGGGGCTGGTCCGAGCGCACCGAGCGCCGCCATCCCGGCACCTCGTCGATCTTGCCGTCGAGGATGGCATAGGCGATGCCTTCGGGCTGCTCGTTGATGAGCCGCGTAATCGCCTCGTAGGTGGCATCGACCGTGGCCGGCGCCTCGTTCACGAAGCGCTCGCCCCGCTTGTTGACGAGGATGCCGTAATTGAACACGAGCACGATCGGCTCGGCGACACCCGAGCGCGGGTCGAGCGGCTCGGCGTGGATGCTGCCGAAATCGCCGCAGGGTGCGGCTCCGACATCGAGCGCCATGCGGATGCCCTCGCCCTTGTTGTAGTAGCCGCCGCGCGCCACCGGCCGAAGATAGCGGGCGCGCGGGCCGAGATAGCGCACGAGCATCTCGGGGTTGCCCTCGAAGCCGCCGCTCGCGAGCACGATCGCGGGCGCCCGGAACTCGCAGGCCGCGTTGCCGGGCCCGACCGCGCCGAGCCCGATCACCGCGCCCGAGGCATCCCTTAGGAGCCGCTGCGCCGTCGTCCGGTAGAAGACCTTGGCACCTCCCTTCTCCACCCAGTCGCCCAAGGTCTCGACCAGCGCCAGTCCGCCGCCCACCGGCGCCATGCGCGTCGTGCAGGTGGTGATGAAATAACCCGGCAGGAAATCGAAGCGTAGCCCGAAGCCCTTGAGCCATTGCAGCGTCGGCCCGGCGCGCTCCGCGAAGGTCGCGATGACCTCGGGATCGGTGAAGCCGAGGACCTTGACGATGGAGGACCAGCTCTCGTAGTCGCCGGCCGCCTCGTTCACCAGTGCCGGGTCGAGGTAATGGCCGGCGTTCTCCGCGAAATGGCTCTCGAAATCGTCGGCGACGGCATGCTCGCTCTTCATGCGCAGCATCGCCTCCGTCCAGCGCGTATTGCCGCCGCGCTCCTCGCGCGGCGCGCGCTCGAGCACGGCGACGCTCGCGCCGCTTTGCAAGGCCGACGCGGCCGCGGCCAGGCCCGAAATGCCGCAGCCGACTACGACGACGTCGAAATCGAGCGCCTCAGGCAACGAGCCCATGAATCCTCCCTTTTTCCGAGGCACCTCCCTCGGCCGCCCCCCAGCCTAGCCCGCGATTGCCGCTGCCTGGCTCGGCCGCGGCTTTCCGCGCATCTGGCATAATCATTATAATGTCCGCGGAGGGCGGGCGTGGCACGAGTTTGCGGTGATAGCCGCCTCCAACCCCGAGCGCCGCGACATGGCCCATCACGCACAGCAGGAATTCATCGAGGCCGTCAAAGGGGCGTTTCCGACGCTCTTCACCGGCCGAAAGATCCTCGAGGTCGGCAGCCTCGACATAAACGGCTCGGTGCGGCCGTTCTTCGCAGGCTGCGACTTCATCGGACTCGACGTCGGGGCCGGGCCCGGCGTCGATATCGTCTGCCAAGGCCAGGACTTCCGCGCGCCCGATGGCAGCTTCGACGGCGTGATCTCCTGCGAGGCGATGGAGCATAACCCCTACTGGAAAGAAACCTTCGCGAACATGCTCCGGCTTACCAAGCCGGGCGGCTTCATCCTCATGACCTGCGCCAGCCCCGGGCGCGACGAGCACGGAACGACACGCACTGACCCGACCGCCTCGCCCCTCACGGTGGCACTCGGCTGGGAGCACTACAAGAATCTCGCCGCTGCCGATTTCCGCCAGGCGATCGATCTGCGCGAATGGCTGTCGTGCTGGGGGTTCTATCGCGAGCACGCGGTATCGGACTTATATTTCATCGGTTTCCGGAAGGGACCGCCGCTCGCCGGCAACGCCAGACGCGGGCTCGCCCGGCTGCGGCTCAAATACGGCTTGCACACGCTCGGCGACCGGAACGCCCTGCTGAAATGCGCGGCCTTGGCCCTCTTGGGCGAGCAGCCCTATAAGGCGCTCGCGCCGGCGCGCCGTGCCTCGGCGGTCGCCATCCTCGGCGCCGCGATTTCCAGCGCCTCGCTCGGGCGGAGACGGCGGCCATAGCGCGAGCGCCGCCAAGCAGCACATGCGAAGTCCCCGAGAGCCGATGGGTGAGCGGTTTCGATTGCCCGCGGAGGACCGCTTCGCCATTATGGACCGCATGGAAACGCGGTCGCTCCGCCCATGACTTTGCCTGCCGCCAGCATCGTGACCGTCACACGCGGCGGTCACTTCTTCGTCCGGCTGCTCGTCGAAAAAGTCCGGGAGTTCGTCGGAGCGCGAGATTACGAGATCATCGCGGTCGACCGCGGCAGCAGCGACGGCACGGCTCGATGGCTCGGCGCGCAACCGGACGTGCGCCTCTTGACCTTCGAGCAATCGCACACGCTCGAGCACGGCCACGGCGAAGCCGCCGAGCTCGGCGCGCGCCAAGCGCGGCACGAGCGCATCGTGCTGCTCGACTCGGACGCGCATCCGCTCGATGCGCGCTGGCTTGCCGACAGCGCCGACCGGCTCGATGGGCACCACCGCCTCGCCGGCGCGGTCTTTCGCGACCACCACCGCGGCAACCCTCACGGCTGGTACGTCCACCCGCATTTCATGGCCTTCCTGAAGTCCGACCTGGACAGCTTGGTCGTGCTTCGCAAGGTGCGCGGCGATGACACCGATACCGGCGAGGAGGCGACCTTGCGCATGATCGCGGCCGGCCGCGGCATCATCGGCCATGAGATCGAGTTTTGCGCGCCGCTCGCGGTCGGCGACCCCCGCGTGCCGACCACAGCCGGCGGCGTGTTCCACGCCTGGTACGTCACGCGGCTCGAGCAGGACGAGGCGTCGGTCGTGCGCGAGACGAACGGCGCCATGACGCGCGCGAGCTATCTCGTGCCGATGCAGGCGAAATTGCGCGCGCACTACCGGCTCTCCTATTGAGCCCGCCATTGCGCGCAGTGGGCGGCGGATGGAGGCGCCCTTCGGCGTGGGCACCGTCCGCGCGGTAGGCGGGCAAGCGAACCGCAAATGTCCTCGCACAGATCGCAGGGACGGACGATGCTTCAATGGATCATGCAGCTCGTCGCAAAGCGCCGCGAGCCTGTCGATCTCTATTCGTATTTCATCGCGGGCCGCAAAAAGCACGTCCTCAACAAATGGCATCATTTTTTCGAGGTCTACGAGCGCTTCCTCGGACCGCTGCGCGACCGCAGGCCGGTCAATATGTTGGAGATCGGCGTTTACAAGGGCGGCTCGCTCGAGATGTGGCGAAAATATTTCGGTCCGCGCTCGCGCATCTACGGCCTCGATTTCAACCCCGAATGCAAGCAGTACGAGGACGACGGCATCGAAATCTACATTGGCGAGCAAACCGACCGCGCGCTCCTGCAGCGCATCGCCGCCGATGTGGGCAGGCTCGACGTCGTCCTCGACGACGGCAGTCACGCGGTGGGTCATCAGATCACGACCTTCGAGGAGCTTTATCCGCGTCTCGCCGAGGACGGCATCTATATGGTCGAGGACACCTTCACGAGCCTCTGGGGTGGCGAGTTCCAGGACCGCGAGGACGGCGAGACCTTCATGACCTTCGCCTTCAAGAAATGCCTCTCGCTCATGGAATGGACCGGCAGAGCGGAGAACCTCGGGATTCTCGGCTCGCCGGAGAATGGCAAGCTGCTCGACACTGTCTCCGAGTTCTGCCGGACGACGAAGGCGATCCATTTCTACGACAGCATCGTCGTCTTCGAGCGCGGCCGCAGGGAGGTCCCGCGTCACGAGATTCGCTAACCGTGCGGCGGCGCGAGCTATAGGACGGCCCGGCCCCGCGCTCAAGGCGGGCAGATGTAGCCCGCCCCCGCCGGCGACTTGAAGCAGCCGACCGATTCGGGAATGACCTGCTTCGGCAGCCACAGGACGACGCGCGGGAAGAAGATGGTGAAGGCGATCGTCACGAAGAACACGACATAAATGGGCAGCGACGCCTTGAGGGCCGCCGAGAAGCGCGTGCCGACGAACTTGGACGCCATGAGGAGCGCCAGACCATAAGGAGGGGTGATCAATCCGAAGGCAAGCGTCGCGATCAGCACCACGCCCATGTGCACCGAGTTGATGCTCGCCTGATCGGTGAGCGCGTTGACGATCGGCATGAAGATGATGATGGCGGGAATGGGCTCGATGAAATCGCCCACGATGGTGAAGAGCGCCACCAGGAGAAACATGATCATGTGCGGGTCCGTCCCGGCGATCGAGGTGATCCACCCCGAGACCACGATGGGCCCGCGCAAGTAGGCGAGCAGCCAGCCGAAGGCGGTCGCGGACGCGATGGTGATGAGCGGCAGCGAGTAGATGAGCCCGGCATGGGCGAAATCGATCGGCAGATGGCGCAAATGTCTGCGGTTGAGCAGCGGGATCACGACGAGCAGGATCCAAGCGACCGCGACCACGCCGGCCTCCGTCGGCGTGAACCAGCCGCTCACGATGCCGCCCAGGAGGATCACCGGAATCATGAGGGGGAGGACCGCCGCCTGGCCCGCCTGGGCGAACTGGCACAGGCTCGCGCGCGGGCGGCGGAAACCGGCGGGGCCGAAGAAGTAGCAGTAGATCATCAAGCCGAAGCCGATCATCAGGCCCGGCACCACCCCGCCCATGAAGAGCCCCGCGATCGAGACGTTGCCGATGGCGCCGTAGACCACCGCCATGATGCTCGGCGGCACGAGTGCGGCGATGGTGGACGCCGCCGCAATGAGGGCCGCCACGAAGGGCAGCGAATAGCCCTCCTTCTCCATCGGAATCGCGAGCGTGCGGCTCAGCACGGCGACGTCCGCCGAGGACGAGCCCGACATGCCGGAGAAGAACATGCTGAACACGGTGACCACCTGGGCGAGCCCGCCGCGCAGATGTCCGACGAGCGCCTGGGAGAGGTTGGCGATGCGCACGACCACGTTGGCCGAGCTCATGAGCTCGCCCACCAGGAGGAAGAACGGCACGGCGAGGAGTGCCGTCGAATCGACGCCGTTGAACATCTGCTGGATCATGGAGCTCAGCTTCACCGGCGTGAAGAGCGTGCCGACGATCACCCCGCCCATCAGCGAGAAGGCCACCGGCACGCCCATGTAGCCGAAGAAGAGGAAGAGGAACGTCATCAGGCCGAGGATGAAGGCGCTGCTCATGGCCGCGGCCTGCCTTTAGAGAGGTGCCGCCGGAAAGTCGGCGGCGGCCTCGTCCAGGCTCCGCGCCTCGGCCAGCTCGGGATCCGCGAAGCCGTTTCTCCAGCCGTTCACGAGCTGCTCGAGCGTGAAGAGCACCACGAGCAGGCCCGAGAGCGGAATCACCGCGTAAAGGCTCGCGATCGGCGTCATGGAGGGCATGCGGAAGCTGGTGAAGCCGCTGAGGAAGTTGAGGTAGCCGAAATAGACCATGCACAGGCCGACCACGATGACGACGACACGGTTGAACACCTCGACGACGAGGCGAAGCCTGCCTTCGAGCGCCTCGGCGACGGCGGTCAGATAGAGATGGTCGTTGCGCCGCGTCGCCACGGCGGCGCCGATGAAGACGCCGTAGGTGAAAAAGGTCGAAGTGACCTCCTGCAGCCAGAGCCACGGGTGGCCGATCTCGCGCGTCACGATGTCGCATAGCACCGAGGTCGAGAAGCCGATGATCGAGACCCCGCAGAGGATCATCAGGATGCGCTCGAGCCCGTCGAGCGCGGGCCACTTGAGATGACGCTGCCGCTGCAGCACGAGAACGCTTGCGCTCGCCATGCCCCCTGCTCCCGCCACTCGCACTCCGTGCCGCCCTCTCGCGGCCCCGCGCTCCGGCTCTCCCCGCGTCGGCAACGATGCGGGGCGGCGCCCGCCCGGAGGTGCTGCAGCGCGCTCCCTACTGGTCGGCGCGCACGAGCTCTAGGATATTGACCGCGTGCGGCCCGAGCTGCTTTGCGATCTGGTCCTGGATCGGCTCGGCGATCTTGATGAAGCCGGATTTGTCGACGTCGGTCACGAATTTGACCCCCATCTTCTCGAGCTTCGTCTGGGACTCATGCTCGAGCGCGATCGCCTTGGCCGGCTGCGTGCGGCCCACCTCGTCGGCCGCCGCCTGGACCCAGCCCTTCTGCTCTTGGCTGAGCCCGCTCCACACCTTGTCGCTCACCCACAGCACGCTGTTGTTCGCCTCGTGCTGGGTCATCGACATGATGGGGGCGGCCTCGTAGTGCTTGTTCGAGAGATAGACGTTGACGCCGTTCTCCGCCATCTCGACGACCCCCGTCTGGAGTGCGGTGTAGACGTCGCCGAACGGCATGTGCACGGTCTGGGCGCCATAGGCCGGGAACATGGTGTCCTCGGTCGCCGTCGCCTGCACGCGCACCTTGACGCCCTTGATATCGGCGACGTTGTGGATCTCCTTCTTGCCGTAAAGGTCGCGCAGGCCGAGGGTCAGCAAGGCAAGCACGTGTGCGCCCTTGACGGTGTCCTCGAACATCTGCCGCACCGCGGCGACCACCTTGGGGTCCGCGATCGCCTTCTCGAGATGAGCCTCGGACTTGAACAGGTAATGGATCGACATCACGCCCGACTCCGGCGAGACGGTCGCCGCGTTCGCGGTCGAGCTGATGATGAAGTCGATGTCGCCCGACTTGACGAGCTGCAGCATCTGCGGCTCCTGACCGAGCTGGGCGCCCGGGAACTGGTCGATCAGCATGGTTCCCTTGCTGAGCTCGGAGAGCTTCGCGGCGAAGATGTCGCCGGCGACGCCATATCCCGTGGTATGAGGCTGGTCGTAGCCGAAGCGGTAATGCTGCGCCTCGGCGGCGAGGCTGCCGCTCGCGGCGGCGAGCATGAAGATGCCGAAGGCGGCTCCGCCAGCGAAAATGCGTGCCCTGCTCGTGAACATGTTGTCCTCCCGTTTCAATTTTTTCCATGCGCCCCGGCCGGGCTCTTCGCTCTGTGCCGGAGCCTTGCGTTCCGCGTTTGCGGGCCGTTGGCATCGATTATATGGGGAGGGGGAGCGCGCGTATAGGGGCGTGGCGCGCGGGATCGCGCGGGTCGCCCGCGCCGGCGGGCCGGACGCGGCCATGCTGCTCCGGTCACCGCACCGCTGCTCGCTCGGGCGGCGAAGCCGCGCCTCGGTTTCAACTCCCTTGCCGACGACGCCCAAGCCGAGGCCGCGCGCATTCATTCACTGAGAATGCCCGCTCAATTTGCGCTCGGTTTCATCCAGGCGGCCCATCGTCGGGCTGCTCGCAAGCGCGCGGCATTCGTCTTGCGTGGGGCTGGGGGGCAACGAGTATTTCTTCAGCCAAATCATGACGACACGGACATAGCCGCTGAATGCGTTGGCGTCCGGCGAGAGGGCACGTAGACGGTCGATCTCCGGATCGATCCCGCTCGTAAGGCCGTCCGACATCACTCCGAACCACTCGTCGCTTCGAAGCCCGCAAAAATACGCGGTCCGGGAGAGCCTCAGCGTTTCGGCGATCGAGATCATCTCGCTGCGCAACTGATCGCCGCTGCTCTCGCTGGCCTTGGGCGGATAGCGCGCAACAGTGTCCCCGTTGTCGCTTGCCTGCACATAGGCCAAGTGGATACTCGATCGTTCGGCGCTGGCGCAAATCAACTCGGCCGGAGGTGCGGCGGCCGCTGCGCAATCGAAGCTTGGCTCAAGGGCCTCGGCAGCCGGGAGAGAGCCAAGGAAAAGGCAAAACGCAAGTGCGGACGACGCTCGCAGCATATCTTCCTCGAGCAGCCGGCTGATCGCCAGCACCGTGCAAATCGAGCCGACATACCCCGGACGAGCAGGGATCGGCGTGCACGATAACATTCTGCCGGGACGGCTTTGCGGATGGGAAGCCTGAGCATCGCATCGGCCCGGCCAGGGTCGGATGCTCGGTCTTTTTGGGCGGCCACACAATGCTCTATCCGCTGAGACCGGCCTCGCCGCAATTCGGCGGAACCGCAAGGTCGGCCCTGAGCCGGGCCGGGCGCTCATTCCGCTCCAAGAGCCGTGCCTCGTCGCGCGCGGGCCGGCGCGGCCGCCCGCGGCAAGCCGGATCTCTCCATTTATCGGCTAGCCGGGCCGGCACGGATCGCGTAGCTTGGCCGCTGACACAGACCAAGACGCAAAAGGGGCTTCTAATGAACCACATTCGCCGCCTCGTTCTCGTGCTCGCCGCCCTCACGATCGCGGTCTTTGCCGGGCTCGCCGTGAGCTCGGTCTCGGTCAGGACCGAGGAGCCCCAGCAAAATCGTCTCGACGCGGTGCTCGCGGCCAAGGTGCTGCGGGTGGGGACGACGGGCGACTATCGCCCCTTCTCCTACCTCAACGCGGAGAGCAAGAGCTTCGAGGGCATCGACATCGACATGGCGCGCTCGCTCGCCAAGTCGCTCGGGGTCGAGGTCGAGTTTGTCCAGACCTCCTGGCCGCACCTGATGGACGATTTGGTCGCGAACAAATTCGACATCGCCATGGGCGGCATCTCGGTGACACTCGAGCGCGAGAAGAAGGCGCTCTTCAGCATCCCCCTCATGGTCGACGGCAAGGCCGCGGCCTCGCGCTGCGCCGACAAGGACAAGTACCAGAGCCTGGAGGCCATCGACCGCGACGGCGTCAAGGTGGTGACCAATCCGGGGGGAACGAACGAGCGCTTCGATCGCGCCACGCTCAAGCACGCGGCCATCGAGGTCTATCCCGACAACAAGACCATCTGGCAACAGCTTCTCGACGGCAAGGCCGATGTCATGATCACCGACGCGAGCGAGACCATGCTCTGGCAGAAGGAGCACGCCGGCCTCTGCGCCATCCATCCCGAAGAGCCCTTCAATTTCTCGGAGAAGGCCTATCTCCTGCCGCGCGATCTCCTGTGGAAGGATTTCGTCGACCAGTGGCTGCACCAGGCGATCGAGACCAAGGAATACAAGACCGCCTTCGAGCGCTGGTTCAAATAGCGCGCCTCGCACGCGACATTCCCGCCTGCTCGGCCGGGAGCCCTGCTCGTATGGGTCGTTCTTATTAAGCGCGCCGCAATATAATAAGAGCATCACACATTTATCCTAATATTTATACGTGTAAAATATTGACTCACTCTTTTAATACGTGTATTTAATCCTTGCCTAGCGACCACGCGCTGCAATCCACGCGGGCCTATGCGAGGGTGACATCATGCGCCGGAACTTCATTTTCGCTTTGATCTTGGCGTTTGCCGGCTCGGCCTTGAACAGTCTCGATGCGGCGGCGTCATGTACGGTGCCCTATTCACTCACCAACGGCCAGACCGCGGACGCAACCCAGGTCATGGCAAATTACAATGCCTTGCTGAATTGCATCAACAGCGCGCCCGCCGGCTCGACCGACGCCCTCCAATATAATGCCGGCTCCGGAAGTTTCGGCGGCGTCGGTCCCTTGACCAATGGCCAGCTCGCCATCGGTTCGACCGGGAGCGCTCCGCAGGCGGCAACGTTGACTGCTGGCACGGGTATCGCGATCACCAACGGGCCCGGCAGCATTACGATCTCAGGTGCTGCCAGCCCCTACACTCCGCCGAAGCTCGCCAATTTCACCGCGGGAAACGCGCCGAGCGGCACGACGGCGGCGGACAGCTCGAGCGGGTTGGCGATGACCTATCCATCATCCATCGCCGCCTGGAATGCGGAGGTATATTGGGACAACACGGCCTATTCCGGCAACGAAACCGTCACCGTTGGCGTCAATTCGACTCTTTTGGGGCTAAGCGGTTTTTATGGGGAAGTCGGAATCGCCATCGGGGACAGTTCCGCTAAGCTCGTCATTATCACGCTCGCTTCCTCAAACGGACCCGCCTGGACCATAACCTATCTAAACTCGTATTCGAGCTACAACACCGATACGGGGGGCGGGATCGTCGCCGTGCCGGTTTTCTTGAGATTCCTGGATGACGGGACAAACTTCAATATGTTCGCCGGGAACGATCTCAACTCTCTCGTCAAGGTAGCCAGTGTGGCTCGTGGCGCCTTTATCGGCGCGCCGACCAGGATCGGACTCGTCGTCCAGGGAAATAACGCCCCCGTCGGGGCCACCTTCTTCCATTACGCGCGGTCGCCATGATGAACGCGACGACGCCCCGGCGCCCGAAAATGGTCGCGTGACGATGCGCGCAAGAGAGGACGGATGTTCATCCGGGTGAGGCAGGCAAAAGCGCTCTTGAGCGTCGCGGTGCTCGCGTTGCTCGGCGTCTCGATCCCGTTGGGTGCGATCGGCTCGGTCGTCTACACCTACGATCCGCTCGGGCGCGTCACGACGGGTCTTTACGACAACGGCCTGTGCATCGCCTACGCCTACGACGCGAACGGCAATCGGACAGCGCAAACGAATACCATCTCCAGCGCGCCCGAGTCCCCGACGTGGGGCTCGGGCGTATGGGGTTGCTTCAGTTGGACGCCCTGATCGCGCGAGCTTGCGCGGGCGCCGGGAGCGAGGAAGATGAAGGTGCTGAAGCGGCCGGCGTTGCTCGCGGCATCGATGGCAATGACGGCGCTCTTGCTGCTGCACGCCGCGGGCCTCCCGCTTCCCGCGGAGGCGGCCCCCGCTCCCCCCGTCGCCGAGTCCCTCACAGCGGCAATCCGTGCGGCGCATTTCGCCGAGCCGCTCGTCGCCACCGCCCCCACGACGCCCGCGGAGGACCGCGCCCTCGTGCGGGCGCTGGCGGTCTACGAGAAGCGCACGACACCCGACGACGTCGGCAGCCTCACCGCGTTTCTGGCGAGATATCCGCATTCGGGCTGGGCCCCGGCGCTGCTCACCGATCTCGGCATCTCCTATTTGCATTACGGCTATTTCTCGCGGGCGATCGACGCCTGGAGCAAGGCTTGGCGCGAAGGCAGAAGCACCACCGAGCCGCAGGCCAGGGCCGTCGTCGACCGGGCGTTAGGAGAGCTCGCGCGGCTCTACGCCTCGCTCGGGCATTTCGAGAGTCTCGCGGCCCTCTTCGACGAGATCGGCGACCGCCCGGTGACCGGCTCCGCGACGGAAGCGGTGCAGACCGCCCGGGAAGAGCTGGCGCTGGTCAAGAAAGACCCCCGACATCTCTTCATCTGCGGGCCGATGGCGCTCCGCTCGCTGATGCTGGCGCGGGGCGCCAAAGACGCGCAGGTGCAATCCCTGGTGTGGTACCGCGCCGGGCCGAACGGCACCAGCCTCGCGGAGGTGGCGCGCTTGGCCGAGGAGGCGAAATTTCCCCATCGCCTGGTCTTCCGCAAGCCGGGACAGCCGGTGCCGGTGCCGGCGGTCGTGCATTGGAAGGTCGGCCATTTTGCCGCGATCGTCGGCGAGGCCAATGGCCGCTTCCATGTCGAGGACCCGGTCTTCGCGGGCCACGAGCTCTGGGTAACGCAAGCGGCACTCGACCAGGAGGCAAGCGGCTATTTCCTGGCGCCGGCCCACGCGCCGGACGGCGCCGGCTGGCGGGCGGTCGATCGCACCGAGGCGGCCGGCGTGTGGGGGAAAGGTCCGACGAACGGGACTGTGACCGGCGGGTCCGGGTCCTTGGACGTGGATGCAAATGCCGCCGGCGCCACTTGCCCGATGTGCAGTTACAACATCAAGGAATCGAGCGTCAGCGTCACCTTGTCGGACACCCCGGTCGGTTACAGCCCGCCCATCGGGCCCTCGGCCAAAGTGAAAATCACCTATAACCAGCGCGAGGACAGCCAGCCCGCCAGCTTCAGCTTCTTCAACGTGAGCCCGAAATGGACGCTGAATTGGCTCACGTATGTGACCGACGACCCGACCAACCCGGGTGCGAACGTCTCGCGCTATCTCGCCGGCGGCGGCGCCTATTATTACAGCGGATACACGGCGAGCAACGGCCGTTTCACTGCGCAGGACAATGACGGCTCGATCCTCGTGCTCGCGTCTCAAACGCCGATCACCTATCAGCGCCAACTGCAGGACGGGAGCATCGAGATCTATGCCCAATCCAACGGCAGCACGAGCTATCCGCGCAACGTCTTCCTGAGCCAGGTGATCGACCCGCAAGGGAACGCGGTGACGCTCACCTACGACAGCCAGGAGCGGCTCACAACGCTGACCGACGCGACCGGGCGGCAAACCACCTTCGCCTACGGCGTGGCCGGTTGGCCGCTGCTCGTGAGCCAGATCACCGACCCCTTCGGGCGCAGTGCCGCGCTGGCTTACGATTCGTCCGAGCGCTTGATCTCGATCACCGACGTCCTCGGGCTGACCTCGAGCTTCACCTACGATGCCAATTCGCTCGTCGACGCGATGACGACGCCTTACGGCACGACGAGCTTCGCCTATACCGCCCCCGGAACGAGCGCTCCGCCGCGCTTCGTGCAAGTGACCGACCCCCTCGGCTTGAACGAGCGCGAGGAATGGCTGGAGCCCGCCCCGATCCCGGACAGCGACCCGAGTGGCACGGTGCCGCAAGGCATGTCGACGACGAACCAATATCTCACCTATCGCGACAGCTTCCACTGGGACAAGGACGCCTACGTTGCGGCAGGCTGCACGCCGAGTGGGGGCTGCGACTATACCAAGGCGCGGGACCGGCAGTTCAATCACGTGCCGAACACCACCATCAAATCGACCAGCCTCGGAACCGTCAAATACCCGCTCGAGAACCGCATCTGGTATAACTATCCGGCGCAGACGGCCCCCATCTACGCGGGGACCTACGAGCAGCCG
The DNA here is from genome assembly GCA_052143835.1 of Alphaproteobacteria bacterium. Lineage (GTDB taxonomy): Bacteria > Pseudomonadota > Alphaproteobacteria > JACZXZ01 > JACZXZ01 > DASPPM01. The sequence continues at coordinate 4,515 of JBKQRV010000057.1, read as the reverse complement.
ACCGCGATCGGCCGCGTGCTCGACGACGGCACCACCCAGCTCAGCCAATTTTCCTACGACACCGCCGGCTACTTCAAGCTGACCCAGGCGATCGATCCGCTCGGCCGCACCACCTCGTTCGCCTATGCCAACCACGTCGACCTCTCCGCGATCAGCCAGACCACGGCCTACGGCATCCAGACGACGGTCGCCCAATTCATCTACAACACGCGGCATCGGCCGATCCTCTATACCGATGCGGCCGGCCAAACGACGAGCTACGCCTATAATGCCGCAGGACAGCTGACCTCGCTCACCAACCCGCTCGGCCAGACCACGAGCTACCAGTACGACTCCGCGGGCGACCTCACCGCGATCGTCGACGCCAACAGCGTCACCGCCGCCAGCTTCACCTATGACGCCTTCGACCGCGTCGCGACCTACACCGATTCCGAGGGCTGGACCGTCAGCTACGGCTACGACAATGGGGACCGGGTGACGAAGATCACCTATCCCGACGGCACGGCGGACCTTTACACCTACGACAACCTCGACCTCGCCTCCTACCAGGACCGCCAACTCCGCACCTGGAGCTTTAGCCACGACGCCGACCGGCGCCTCAGCGCGATCACCGATCCGCTCGGCCACCAGGCGCTCTTCGCCTACAACGGCATCGGCGAGCTCACCGGCCTGACCGACCCCAACGGCAACACCACGAGCTGGACCTACGATGTCGAAAGCCGGCTCACACAGAAGACCTATGCCGACTCGAGCACAGTCACCTACGCCTACGAGAACACTACGAGCCGCCTCCATTCGGTGCTCGACGCGCTCGGGCAAACGAAGCAGTACAGCTACGCCGAGGACGACCGCCTCGCCGCCATCGCCTATGCGAACGCGGTCAATCCCACGCCCAACGTCGGTTTCGCCTACGACCCCTACTTCCCGCGCCTCGTCTCGATGACCGACGGCAACGGCACCACGCACTACGCCTATGTCGCGGTCGGCGCCCTGGGTGCGCTGCGCCTGCAGCAGGAGAGCAGCCCGCTCGCGAGCAGCACGATCGCCTATGCCTATGACGCGCTCGGGCGGCTCGCCTCGCGGGCCGTCGCCGGCGAGGGGGCGGAGACCTTCGGGTACGACGCGATCGGGCGGCTCGTGAGCCACGCGAGCGACCTCGGCTCCTTTGCCCTCGCCTATCTCGGCCAGACCGGGCAGATCACCGGGCGCACGCTCGCCAGCTCCACCCTGGCGACGAGCTGGAGCTATCTCAGCAACAGCGGCGACCGGCGGCTCGCGGGGATCGGCAACGTCGGGCTTTCGAACGGCCAGTTCTCGACTTACGCCTACACGACCACGCCCGAGAACTTCATCGCCGCGATCGCCGAGACGAGCGACAGCGCCACGGTCTATCCGACGACGGGGACGCAGACCGCGAGCTACAACACTTTGAACGCGCTCACCAATCTCTCGGGCCAGGCCTTCACCTATGACGCCGACGGCAACCTCTTGTCCGACGGCGCGCGCAACTACACGTGGGATGCCGAAAATCGCCTGGTCGGCATGACCTACCCGGGGCAGACGGGCAAGGCGACCGCCTTCGCCTATGACGGCCTCGGCCGGCGCACCGCGATCAGCAGCACTCCAACGGGCGGCGGCAGCGCCGTCACCGTGTCATACCTCTGGTGCAGCGCGCGCCTATGCCAGGCGCGCAATTCGAGCAACGCGGTCACGCGCGAGCATTACGCCGAGGGCGAGCTCGTCCCCGGCAGCCCGGCGCAGCCCTACTATTACGGCCCCGACCAGCTGGGCTCGGTGCGCCGCGCCTTCGCCAGCACGAGCAGCGCGCCCGCCTACAGCTACGACCCTTACGGCAACCCGCTGCACGCGACCGCGCCGGTGACGGATTTTGTTTATGCCGGGATGTTCTACAATGCCGACAGCGGGCTCTATCTGACCCAGTACCGTGCCTACAACCCCGCCATAGGGAGATGGCTCTCGCGCGATCCCTTCGGCGAGAGCAGCGATCCGGCGGCGAATCTGTACCGATATGTCAATAACGATCCGGTAAATGTCGCGGATCCCAACGGCTTCCTCGGCATTGTTTACACTCTCGGAGCAACGGCAGAAGCAGGAGGACCACTCGGGTCGCAGGGCGCAGCGACGGTCGGTTTTGGCGTCGGCGGCTTCATCAACACCAGCTGGTGTTCTCCGAATTTTGGATCCGCCAGCATTGGTGTATTCGGACTAATCGCGTCTTTCGCAGGAATAGTGCCATTCGGTGCGGGCGCGACGGGTCAAGCGGCCCTGAATGTTGGATATCCGGCTCAGGCAAATCCCTTTGTTGCTGGAGCATTTGCTGGTCGAACCGAGTTGGTCGGCCTAACCACGGCCAACAGCGTTACAGATTTAGAGGGGCCTGCGTCAGTTTATAGTTTAAATACACCGTGGTTTTCGCTCCAGTTCGCTGTGGGCACGGGAAGCTCCGGCCAGTCGGTCTACACGTTGTCTGTTGGCGGTGGGGGTTTCGGTGCGTCTGTTTCCTCGTATACTACAGAAACGGTGACTCTGGTTCGCCTAAGTAGGACGAACCCGTAGAATGGCAAACTGCTCGATAGTCTATGATATGACGAGCCGGGGATATGAGGGATGGTGGCTCCCTGCAATTGGCTTGCTCGCCGCTGGTTTTGCCGGGACCATTTACGGTCTATTTCGGTCCCTGTTCAAAAACATCGTCTCCAACACCGCGAAAAAGAGCGCGCGCAGAGCTATATTCTTTTCTTTAATATTGGCACTGTTGTCTTTTATCTGGACCTATTCTGAATACTCTAGTTTGCGCAAAGCCTATGAGGGCGGTGCATACCAACAGGTATCCGGTGAAATCGAGCATTTCGCCGACGCGGGTCCGGGGCTCCAACCCGGAACTGTACGGTTTTCCGTGGGCAAAATCACATTTTCATACTCGCGCTATAGAATTACTCCAGGATTTCGGGGGACGCGTGATTCTGTTAGTCCATTGCACGATGGTTTAATGGTTCGAATCAGGTATATAGGAACCGCAATCGTCAGGCTCGAAGCTTGTGGTTCGTAGAGGCAACGCAGTCTACTCCGGCCTACGCCTACGACCCCTACGGGAACCCGCCGCGGGCGATCTGACCACGATCATCAACGCCTATGGCGTCGCCGTCGCCCTTTTCACCTACGACGCCTTCGACCGGGTCGCGACCTACACCGATTCCGAGGGCTGGACCGTCGCCTACAGCTACGACGCCGCCGACCGGGTGACGAAGATCACCTACCCCGACGGCACGACGGACCTCTATACCTACGACAACCTCGACCTCGCCTCCTACCAGGACCGCCAGGGCCGGCTGTGGAGCTTTAGCCACGACGCCGACCGGCGTCTCAGCGCGATCACCGATCCGCTCGGCCACCAGACGCTCTTCGCCTACAACGGCATCGGCGAGCTCACCGGCCTGACCGATCCAAACGGCAACCTCACCAGCTGGAGCTACGACGTCGAGGGCCGCCTCACCGGAAAAACCTACGCCGACTCGAGCACGGTCGCCTACGCCTACGAGAACACTACGAGCCGCCTCCACTCGGTCGTCGACGCGCTCGGCCAGACCAAGCAGTACGGCTACGCCGAGGACGACCGGCTTGCCGCCATCGCCTATGCGAACGCGGTCAATCCCACGCCCAACGTCGCCTTCGCCTACGACCCCTACTTCCCGCGCCTCATCTCGATGACGGACGGCAACGGCACGACGCAATATGCCTATGTCGCGGTCGGCGCCCTGGGGGCGCTGCGGCTCCAGCAGGAGAGCAGCCCGCTCGCGAGCAGCACGATCGCCTATGCCTATGACGCGCTCGGGCGGCTCGCCTCGCGCACCGTTGCCGGCGAGGGGGCGGAGACCTTCGGGTACGACACGATCGGGCGGCTCGTGAGCCACGCGAGCGACCTCGGCTCCTTCACGCTCGCCTATCTCGGCCAGACCGGGCAGATCACCGGGCGCACGCTCGCCAGCTCCACCCTGGCGACGAGCTGGAGCTATCTCGCCAATTCCGGCGACCGGCGCCTTGCGGGGATCGCCAATGTCGGGCTGTCGAACGGCCAGTTCTCGACTTACGCCTACACCACCACGCCCGAGAACTTCATCGCCGCCATCGCCGAGACGAGCGACAGCGCCACGGTCTATCCGACGACGGGGACGCAGACCGCGAGCTACAACACCTTGAACGCGCTCACGAATCTCTCGGGCCAGGCCTTCACCTACGACGCCGACGGCAACCTGCTTTCGGACGGAGCGCGCAACTACACGTGGGACGCCGAAAATCGCCTGGTCGGTATGACCTACCCGGGGCAAACGGGCAAGGCCACCGCCTTCGCCTATGACGGCCTCGGCCGGCGCACCGCGATCACGAGCACGCCCACGGGCGGCGGCAGTGCCGTCACCACCTCCTACCTCTGGTGCGGCATGCGCATCTGCCAGGCGCGCAACGCGAGCAACGCGGTCACGCGAGAGCATTACGCCG
>JBKQRV010000056.1:0-7531 GCA_052143835.1 Alphaproteobacteria bacterium | reverse complement strand
CAGCTTTACCTCATGCCCCAAGGCGATCAGCTCACGCGCCCAGTGATGGGCCGTCGCGCAGGCTTCAATGCCCACAAGACAGGGCTCCAGGGTTTTGAAAAACTCGACGACTTCGGCTCGGCGCAGCCGGCGTTTGACGACGACCTTGCCGGCGGCGTCGACGCCGTGGACTTGAAACCAATGCTTGGCGAGATCAAGGCCGATAGTGGTAATCTGCATGGCGGATGGCTCCTCTCATTGGTGGCGTTTTCCGACGACCACACTTTGGCACATCGATGCCGGGGAGCGGGGACCATGCACCCCATCAAGAACGCGGATGAAAAAGTCGTGGGCTGATGTCGATCACCTCCAGTGACTGCGCGCGGCTAGCGCCTCCATTCCGCGCTTCACGCATGTTCGAGCCGTCTAGAAAAAGACGTGCGACATCCGCAAGTGACGGAGCACGCCCATCAGCGGGCTCCCTGGATTACCGCGTCAGAACTTCAACTTCACGCCGCCGCCGATCGCGCGCGGCGAGCCGGCGTAGATCGAGCCGATGCCGCTGTTCGCCAGAATGACGCCGGGGTTCTGAATCCCCGGCGCCAGCAGCGTATCCGACACGTTGTTCGCCGACGCGATGTATCTGCGGTTGAACACGTTCTCGTTGCAGTCGAAAGGCGAGTTGTTGCTCGTGGCTCCCCACGCGGTTCATTCGAGCCTCTCCTCGTTTCCATGGATTGAAACTCAAAATCACGCGGCGATGGCGCGCGCCTTCGCCAGCCTCGTCGAGCAACGACAATGGCTGTTCGTCAACGCCGCCCGTGGCGGCGCCGACTTCTCTCCTTTACGGCGCATCGCCGCGCGTCGACCACCCCGTCAGAAGTTCACCTTAATCGTGCCGGACACCGTGAACGGCGCGCCGGGATAGATCGAGTACCGCGGGTTGGCGTTGACGTTGATGTCTGTCGACTCGAAATAGCGCGCGTTGGCGAGATTCTTGATGTTGAGCTGCGCCGTGACCTTCTTGCCCCAGGCCAGCCAGCTGTATGCGGCCATCGCGTCGAGCCGCACATAGCCGGGGAGCTGGAACGTGCTGATGTAGTCGCCCTGGCGGTTGCCGACGACATAGACGCCGAAGCCGAGGCTCAGGCCTTTGAGCTGCTCGAATTCCGTCACGTCCCACTTCGCCCAGACGCTGCCCTGATAGCGCGGAATGTTCTGCAGCCTGTGTCCGAGCATCGTGTAATAGGGGCCGAAGATGTCGTGGGCGATCGTGGTGTCCTTGACGGTGCGTGCGTCCATGTAGGTGAAGCTGCTGAGAATGCTCACATTGTCGCGGATTTTGCCCGTGTTCTCGAACTCCAGGCCTTTGCTCCGGTCCTGGCCTTGCGTGGTCATCGCTCCCACAACCGGCGAGCTGTAATCCGGCACCGCGACATGATATTTTTCGATGTCGAAGAGCGCGAAGGTCGTCGTGAGCTTTCCGTTGAAGGACTCCATCTTGGCGCCGAATTCGACCTGCTGGGCCGTTTCCGGCGGCAGCAGCTGACCGGCCGAGGAGTAGCCTTGGTTCAGGCCGAACGACGTCGTGTAGTTTCCATAGACGCTCGCCCAGGGGACGGGCATGTAGACGGCGCCGATGCGCGGGCTGAAGTGCTCGGCGTGCAGCCAGCCGGCCGCCGTAGGAGGCAGCAGATTGTAGCCGGACGCGAGGGCCAGTTCGGATTCGCCGAAGTTGTAACCTCTCGCCGAGCCCTCGTCGGCCCAATCGTAGCGGCCGCCGCCGACGATGTGGACCTTTCCGTCGAACAGGGTGATGTGATCCTGAAAATAGACGCCGGTCTGGGTCTCGCTCGTGGTCAAGTGATTGGAGGACGCGCTGCCCCCGCCGCCGATCGCTTGTGTGTAGCTGTACCACCAGGGGGAGACCCGGTATCCCGGCCATGGATAAAAAATGTTGATGTTGAACGCAGGGTTGGCCGTCGAAAAAGCTTGATTGAAATAGTAACTGTCGGGATTGTTGAGATAGTCCACTCCGATCAGCGTGTCGTGATGCATGAAGGGCGTGTTGAAATGCCCGAGCAGCTCGAAGTTGGTCGAGAAAACGTCGCCGTCATTTCCCGAAGGGAAAACCTTTCGCTGAAGATTGCCGTTGGACTGGAGAGGACTGCCGAAGAAGGGGGTCGGGTCGAGGAAGCTCGCGGTCCAGTCGACGCCGCTGGCCAAGAACCGATTCTTGAACTCGAACATATCGTTGAACCGGTGGCTGAACTCCATCCCGGCGCGCCAGTTCCGCATCTTGTCTGGCGGCGTGGTCGGATCTTGGAAGTTGCGCGAAACCGGGATGTCCGCCGGACGGTTGCCGATCGCGGGAATGCCGAGCGTAGGCTGGAAGTTGTCCCAGAAATACTCGAAGTCCAAAGTGACCTTCGTATCCTGGTCCAGCTTCCAGGTCACTGTCGGATTGACGGTGAACTTTTCTCTGTGGGTGAAGTCGACGAAAGTGTCGGAGTTCGTGTAGCCGCCCGAGACGCGATAGAGCACGGATTTATCGGCGGTGAACGCCTCGTTGTAATCGAACTGGGTGACATACTGGTTATATTTGCCGAACGTCTGAGAGATCTCGTGGATCGGGTCGTCGACCGGGCGCTTGGTTATGATATTGATGAGGCCGCCCGGTTCGCTGCGTCCATAGAGCACGGAGGCCGGGCCTTTCAGCACCTCGATCCGCTCGACGTTCGATGTGTCGAAGTCGGTATAGTAGCCGTCCGAGGTCGCGACGAGATCGTTGCGGTAGATCTTGTTCTTGTCCAGGAAGCCTCGCACGTAGAAAAACGAGCCCGTGCCCAGCGTCTGTGCCGGCTGCACGCTGCTCACGTTCTCGAGCGCGGCCTTGACGGTCTCAGCGGCCTGATCCTCGATCGCTTGTCCCGGCACGACGCTCACCGAAGCCGGAAGCTGGAGGTTCGGAATGTCCATCTTCGTCGCGGTGGACGTTTCTCTGACGACATAGCTGTCTTTCGGTTCCGCGGCAGGCCGCGGCTGTGGGGCCGCGGGTTGCGCCTCGCCCGGAGAGCCTTGCCCGGCGCCGATATCAATGGAGGGCAGCGTCTCTTGCGCGGCGGCCGTTGACGCCCCGAACACAAGTGTGAGCGCGCAGGCGGAAACGCCGCGCAATAGAGAATTGATGGACATGTGAATCCTTCCCATGCGGCCCTGAGCCGACGGTTCAATTGGAAGCAAGACGAAGATATGCGGGCTGTTTAAAGCCGCGTTCGACTCAGGAGAATGAAGGCGGCGCGCGCGGCGACCAGGCTTTAGCCCAACGCAAGACCCGAGGATTGCGTCCATTGGCAAAGCGATAGGCGACGTCGGAGCTTGTCCTGGGCACGAAATAATGCGCCGCCCCTAAAGTCACGGCTGAGAAAAAAGCCGATAGGTCACGCCCGGCGGCGTTGCAGAAAATACAGCATTGAAAATAATCGCGGTGTTGATGCGTTGGAGCTTTGTCGCTGCTGAGCGCATCACAAGGCGCGCCGTCAGAACCCGCGACCAGACTGGCGCCAAGGGCCATGGTCTGCATGGGGATCGCTTCGGCGCGCGGGCTGACGGCCATCAAAAGCGCCATGGCCGCGATTTGCAGCCAGACCATGAAGAGGCGGTAAGGCGACACTCGCTCAAGCTTCCCATGGCGCGGACCGCGCAAGAAGGAATCTTCGGGTGGCCGGTCATCGAACGCGCGGACGTCGTTCGAGAAAGCGAACACGCGCCCGAATCGGATGGGATCGCCCGCCTTCGGAACGCGGCTCATGTCGGGGTTCCTTTCGTTCGACGGCGAAGCCCTGGAGAGGCGACGATGTTTGCGTCTCACTGGATAGGCTCGGTAACCTTTCAGCAATCTGTCAGAAAAGATATTGATGGTGAAAATTGAGAAGTGTAACCTTTTTGCAACAGCTGTCCTAGCGCGTGAACGGTATTATGGTTTATCTGACGTTGAGTAGGCTCGACGGGCCGAGGCGTTCATCGCGCTCAGGAGCAATGACGAATGAGGATGTTGCTGGTCGAGGACGAGAAGGAAATGGCGCGCCTCATCGCGGCGCTCCTCTCCCATGCTGGGTTCAATGTCGATGTAGTCCCATCCATTGATCGCGCTTTGAGCGCCATTCGCGAATGCGCGTATGGCCTGCTTCTGCTGGATAGGAGGCTGCCTGATGGCGACGGCGCTTCGATTCTAAAGCCCGCGCGGGAAATGCGGCCCGGCATTCGGGTTATTATGCTGACGGCATTGGACGCATTAGACGACAAAATATTTGGCCTTAACGCTGGAGCCGACGATTATCTGACCAAGCCGTTCCAGGGTGAGGAACTGCTTGCACGCGTTCGAGCGTGCCTGCGGCGACCCGGCGGCGAGTCTCGCCCACCTATTGTTATAGGGCCGTTATCATACGACCTTCAGACCGACGACGTTTCGATCAATGGCTCGACAATTAATCTCTCTCGGCGAGAATTGATGCTCCTGAGAGGGCTCATGCAAAGAGTCAACAGGGTAACGTCGAGGAGCTCTTTGCTGACCGAGATTTACGGATTTGAAGACGACGTGATGGCGACCTCCCTTGATACGATCGTTTGCCGGCTTCGCCGGAGGCTATCCGAACTCAAGGCTCCCGTGGCGATTCATACAGTGCGTGGGCGAGGTTACATGCTCGTGGAGACGGGATTATGAAGCCGCTGGCGCTTGCGCCCCGCGTCGTCGGATATCTCGTAATCGCTCAACTCATCGCTTTTTTTTGTGGGTGGATTCTCTCGACCGCGCTGGGATTGGCGGGAATAGGCAACTACGTCACGTCATGGGACTCGTTCGCGATGTTGCGCGCGGAGAGGGAGGTGATCGCTTCGCTTGCGTCGGACGGCGAAGGAAGCGTCCGGATCGAGCCCACGGAAGAGCTTCTCGCGGAGCTTCGTCGAGCGCCTCGCATGCGTTTTGCCGTGTTTGACAAGGCGAAACAGGCGCTGCCGGGCTCCGATCCTGAATTGACTTCGTTTCTTGCGCCCCTCGTCGGCACAAGTCCAACGCACACCCATTTCGCATTGCCCAAGGATGACGGCTTCGCGCCCGAGGGTTACATGGAGCCGACGCAGACGCAATTCGGACGGCTGCATGTCGCGGTGCATGGGCAAAAGTTTCGTTGGGGCGACATCCTTGACGTTTGGGCGTTCCACTTTCAGCGGCTTGCCGCCTTTCTTACAATGGCGATCCTGCTTTCAGCTTTAACCGCCTGGTTCGCGGTGCGCAACGGTTTGACGCCGCTGCGTCAGGTTGCGCGGGAAGCGACTCTCATTGATATGGATACTCTGGGGAATCGGTTGAGCTTGGATGTCGTCCCCACCGAGGCGATGCCGCTGGTGCAGGCCATAAATCAAGCCCTCGAAAGGCTAGAGGGCGGGACGAGAAGGCAACGACTTTTTACGGCTAACGCGGCCCATGAACTACGCACGCCGGTCGCCATCATGGCGGCGCGTCTCAACGCGCCACGAGAGGCGGATTTTGAAAATCTACTCAAGCGAGATGTTTGGCGGGTCTCCCATATCATTCAACAGCTACTTGCCGAAGCACGCGCGGAAGGACAAGCATTGCCTCTTGATGAGATTGTGGATGTCGCTGAATTGGCGCAGGCGATGGTTGACGACTCCGCTCTGATCGCGGTTCGTGCTAGCCGTGAAGTTGAGTACCTGGGCCCATCCAGCGCCGTTTTGGTTCGCGGCAACAAGGGCGCGATCGAGGCCGTAATCGCCAACCTTGTAGATAATGCTCTTCGTGCCGAGCCGGAAGGCGGCTCAGTCGTGATTAAAGTGGACGATAATGCGACGATCGAGGTTGTAGATCACGGCCCTGGCGTCGCAGAAGATGATCGGCAATCAATTTTCGAACCGTTCTGGCGCAAGAGCGAAGGCGCATCGGGCGCGGGGCTTGGCTTAGCAATCGCCAAGGAACTTGTCTTCAAACTGAAGGGAAAAATGTGGGTTGATGAAACGCCTGGTGGAGGAGCGACTTTCAAGATATCGCTTCCGCGTGTCGGTGCATGAGGAGCCATGGTCATCGACGGTAGGTGCCGTATCTGGATCAAGGCAATCGCGCCCAACGAGGGCGATCCTGGACCGGATCGTTGAGTCAAGCCCGTTCCGATCAACCACGGCGACGGCTTCAAGGCCGCGACGCTTTCCGCAAGCTTGGGTCCTCATTCGGGCGCCAACGGCCGTTCCTGGCGCTCTGCGTAATTGGCGGGACGCCGTGCAATTTGCGGAGTCGAAGGCCAAGCCGCAGCACATAAGCCAACGCTGGCGCGGGCGGGGTTGACCCGAAGCCGCCACTCCCCACCTCCCCGCGAACCCGAAACGTGACCATTCCTAGTGATCGATTCAGATTTGCGCCGTGCGGTCAGCCCGAGGTAGACGCCCAGCTTCGAGCCGAAGGTTTTGATCGAATGCCGGTGGCGTAATCTTTGGCGACGCTTCGAATATTGCCGGTATCGAAAAGAGGCGAATCCGACGGGGCTTGTCGCTCTCGACATGGCTTTGCTGGAATATCTTCATGAGCGCGACTTTGGGGGAGCCCCAGCCGCCAAGTCATCCCGCCGGCCGAAGTCCCAGCCAGCGGCTCGTCCGCGGTGCGAAACGGCGGATGATCTGCTCGGCGGTCAGCACCAGCACGAGCGAGACGCCGAGTGTCGGCAGGAAGACGCCGAGAAACGCGATCATCACGACGATGGAGAGCGCGAGTCTGGGCTCGGGTGCGAAGGCCGGCGGCGCGCCGAGCGCCCCCCGCGGACGCCGGCGCCACCACATCACCGCGGAGGAAACGACGAGAACGAGATAGCCGGCGGCGGTCAAGAGACCGAGCAGCTGGTTGAACCAGCCGAAGAGCTGTCCCTCATGCGCCGAAATGGCGATCCCGAAGACCCGGTCGATGAAGGGGCGATCGGCAAATCCGCTTTCCGTCACCTTTTCGAGTGTCTTCGCGTCAAACATCACGGTTTTTTGCAGCATTCGATTCTGTGAAATCGACGACACCGTCCAATTTGGCATTTCCGGTGACGGCGGCGCGATAGAGACTGGAGCGGCGAGCCCAAGGCGCGCCGCTATCGGGGCGATCCTGTCGAAGCCAGAAATGGCGTCCCGCGCCGGAGCCAGCGCGGCGCCGGCTTGTCCGCGATGCCGCGCGTGCGGGTCTTCGGCGGGCGCGGCAGGCGTGTTCTCAAAACCCTCCTTGGCCTTCTGCTCCTTGTCGGCGGGGCCGGTGGGCCAATCCTGTTTCACCAATTGCTGCTTGCCGACGCTGCGGAGATATTTAAATCCTCCGCCCCAAACCGTAGTCCATGGCAGCGCGGAGAGCAGGAAGAACATCGCGAGGAACGACAGCCAGACGCCGGTGACGGCGTGCAGATCGCGCCAGAACAGGCGCCCGCTCGCCGACAGCCTCGGATAGAGTACGCCGGCGACGCCGCGGCCGGCGCGCGGCCACCAGAGATAGAGCCCTGTGACCACCATGACGATG
>JBKQRV010000055.1:0-52446 GCA_052143835.1 Alphaproteobacteria bacterium | reverse complement strand
TTGCCCACATGCCCACAGCCGCCACAACAACAAGCATGTGCAGCTTGATCAGTTCAGGAGGTCGGAACGGCCGCGACTCCAATTAAGAAACCGCTCCGCGTGGTCCCAGCGATGGGGTCCACTTCACTGCGTATTCGGGCAAGCTCGAACAAATCGTAGGCGAGGCTTCTATTCACCTTGTTCTGTTCAAGATTCACAGTTGCGAAAATGTAGGCCTGATCCGAAATGTCGCTTCCAACAAACACGGATACCAATACGTCAAAATTCTCGCCGACGAATCCTTCCAACCCTGCAATTCGATGTTGTCCATCGATAACCCTGCAAAGACCAACCATCGACGTGTCCGGCTTATCAGCATCTTTTCTGGTATTTGAGAGGATCAATTCGGAGGTTTTTTCACTAAAATCGGCGTAGTCGGCGTCGACCGCAATGATGATCGATGTTGGAAATGTCGCGTCTGCGTAGTTCACATATCGTTTCAGTGATTTCACCCGTTTATCGTCAAGAGGACGCTGAATACCAAGGTAGCGTTCAATGTCCCGTTCCTCTTGTATCCTTCTGCGCACATCAAAACGCGTTATTCGTTGTATTTGATCACTGGTCATTCTTGCAAGATAGATGTCACCGATGGGCTGTCGCACCCGTAGAGCTGGAAAGCGCACAATAATCGTATCAGGGTCAACGGGTTGCTCACTTAGCTCAGCCATTGCCAAAGTCCTTCACAAACTCCTCTTGGTCGTCATGCATAAGATCGCCAGGATCGATGCGGTCCAGGCAATTTCGAAAGACAGTCGCCATGTACAAGTGACCTATAGCTATTACGGTAATTATAACAGATAACCACCACATCGCGTTATCGTCGAAGAAATTCGGCCCCGCTACGTAAAGATCGAAGGATTTCTTTGCAACAAAAACGCCGCCAGCGATAAACCAAATCACAACAATGATAAGAGAAAAGCCCGTACTGTAGGGAAATCGGATGGTCAATGGATCGATAAATTTGCCGTATTTTCTCGTAACAACGTAAATAAGGGGCCCGATTATTGCGCAGCATATTAGGAGCATATCGCCGGAGGTTAAGAAGGAATACTCGTACCTTGCAGTGGCGTGGGGCACATTGGTGAGCGGGAAAATTACGAGGCCGGCTATAAGAGGGAGAAATGCCGAAAAACAGATTACTCCTACTTCAACAGCCGCCTGAAGAAAGTCCTCAGCCGCGCACGCCTTGAGGCGGCGGAAACAGCGCGTACAAAATGGAAGAAACGAGCTCATGCTGGAGGGTCGTAGTTAACTGTAAGGGCCATTTCCGTAACGAAACCGCGCTGCTTCGAGCTAGCCGCCAATACCGATGACCGCACTAACGGGCGAATCCTTTGTGGGTTGCCGATGCCTTGATACAGCGCTTTAATCGAAGGGTGATTAGCATTGGTCAGCAGTATCAGGGCGCCCCGGGAAGCTGCTCGTCCAACGGCCGCTGCAAGTCTGATTTGATCGTGCCAGCTGAAGATTTTTCCGTTGTATTTTAGAAAGCCGTTGCAATTATGTCGCGTAACATATGGGGGGTCAATGAATACGAAATCATCTTTCCTGGCGCTGTCCAAAATTGGCTCGAAGTCCGACACTTTCAGTGTAGCGTTTTCGAGCAAAGACGCTATCTGCTCGAAGTTGTCGGATTCTAGTAAAACAGAATTTTTGGTGCCAATCGGCACATTGAATTCACCTCGAAGGTTCACACGATACAGGCCGTTCCAGCATGTTCGGTTCAAATAGAGGAGTTGGGCTGCGCGTTCATGTGGGGCGCGACGCTCTCGGCAGCGTTCGACGTAATAGTACTCTTTGCTGTGATTATTTTGGTGACGTTTCAATGCCTGATGGACTTTCGGCCAGTTAAGCCGAATTTCCTTGTAGACATTGATAAGCTCTACGTTGCAATCCGAGAGAATTGCGTTCCGAGGCTGTAAGTGGAAAAATACAGCACCGCTTCCTAAAAAGGGCTCGACGTATGTTTCGAAATTTGCCGGAAATAAGTGGCTATGGCTGGATGTGAGCCACCGTTTGCCCCCAGCCCATTTGAGAAAAGGGATATATATCGGCTCTGAATCGTTCAACGACCGCTTCTCCCGCGATTTTCGGCGTTAACAAGCAGTCCTCACCCCTTCTGCGCCGCCTCGAACGGCAGCGCCGGCTCGATCGGGCTCGGGGCCGCGCTGCGGGGGCTGTCGCCGTTGCCGCCCAAGGGCTCCATCTGGACCTCGAGGCGGCGGATGAACTCGCCGAGGATGAGGCGGTAGAGCTCGTCCTTGAGCACGGCGTCCTCGACCCCCATGTCGATCGAGGGGTTGTCATTGATCTCGATGACGACGGGCCCGCGCTCGGTCTCCTTGAGATCGACACCGTAGAGCCCGTCGCCGATGAGGCGTGCCGCCTTGACCGCGGCGGCGACGACCGCGGCCGGCGCCTCCTCGACCGCGAGCGTCTTGCAGCCTCCCTCGGAGAAGCGGCCGCTCGCGCTGTACTTCACGATCTGCCAGTGGTTGCGCGACATGAAGTACTGGCAGGCGAAAAGCGGCCGGCCGTTCAAGAGGCCGATGCGCCAGTCGAACTTCGTCGGCACGAACTCCTGGGCGATGATGAGCTCGGAGCGGCGGAAGAGCTCGGCGGAGACGTCCTTGAGCTCCTGCTTGCTCGTCACCTTGAAGACGCCGCGCGAGAAGGCGCCGTCGGGGATCTTGAGCACGAGGGGGTAGCCGAACTCGGCCTCGATCTCGCCCATGCGCGCGCGGTCGACGACGAGCGTGCGCGGGGTCGGCACGCGGTGCGAGCGCATCAGCTCGGCGAGATAGACCTTGTTGGTGCACCTCAGGATCGAGTTGGGATCGTCGATCACCACCATGTCCTCCCAGGCCGCCTTCTTGGCGAAGCGGTAGGTGTGGTGGTCGAGCGAGGTGGTCTCGCGGATGAAGAGCGCGTCGAACTCGGCGATGCGGTGGTAGTCCTTCTTCTCCAGGAGCTCGACCTCGAGCCCCATCTGCTCGCCGAGCTTGACGAACTTCTGCAGCGTCCGGGTGGAGGACGGCGGCAGCTGCTCCTGGGGGTTGTGCAGGATGGCGAGGTAGAAGCGCGGCGGCGGCTTGGCCTTGGGCGGGCGCCAGGCCACCCGCGTGTAGGCCTCGAGCCCGCGCACGAAGAGCGGCTCCTGCTCCGCCTTGACCTCGTTGAGCGGCACCGCCTCGATCGCGGTGATGCGCCATTTCTCCGCGGGGTTGATCTGCACCTTGAGGAGCGGGCAGCGGAAGAGATCGAAAATCTGGTGCGCCAGGTCCTGGAAGCGCTCCTCCTCGGGCATGCCGAAGAAGACATAGAGGGTGAAGGGCTCGGAGGCGCGCTTGGCGTCCTTCTTCGCCGTCTTCTCGAGATGCTCCTCGAGCTCGTCGAGTGCTAAGCCGTAGATCGATTTGCGCGAGAGGTCGAGGATGGTCGAGACCGAGGGGATTACCCGCTCGCCGCGCGCCTCGGCCAGGAGCGAGCAGTAGTAGCCGTAGCTCATGTAGTCGTAGTCGCGGCAGAGATTGATGATGCGCGGGTAGCGCGACATGAAGGCGTCGGGGCGCGAGAGGTACTCGCGCGCGGTGACCACGGGGTGGCCCGAGTCGTCCCATTTGAAGTCCGAGCGCCGGTCGACGACGATGATATGCGCGGTCATGCGTCGGCCTGGGGCGGGCGCAGCGTCGGAGCGGTCATGAAGTGCGCCCACGAGCTATGGGCGACGCGCTCTAAGTCCTCTATGTCGGTCGGCATCTCGCTGCAGTCGGTCGTCGTCCGCTGGCCTTTCCGGCTCGCTTGGAGGTCACGCACATATAGTGCGTTCCTCGAACCCTGTCATCACCAACCGGTGCTGAGCCCGGGAAGGCCCCCTCGGTCGGCATGCGCTCGGGGCCTCGGGCGAGGAGCGGTGGCGTAAGCGGTCAGCCAGGCTCACCCGAGCTCACTCCGATGGTCGTCGATTCCGGCGCCGGGCTCAACTCTAATCTTCGGGCGCGCGCGATTTTCCCGAGGGCGGGCTCCCTCAGGCGTGGACGCCATCGCGGTCGAGCCGCTTCTCCATGCGCACGGCGTCCGTGTCGTCGTCATAGTAGGCGGCATAGCTGCCGAAGGTGCTGTAGCCGGCCTTGTGGTAGATCGCCTGAGCTCGGGGATTGTCCTTGCGCACCTCGAGTCGCATGGTGCTGCAGGCGTGCGCGAGCGCTGCGCGCTCGGTCGCGGCGAGGAGGGCGGCGGCGAGCCCCTGGCCGCGGTGCTCGGGTGCTACGGCGAAGGAGTAGAGCCGCGCCGTGCCGCTCGTCCGCCGGAAGAAGACGACCGCATAGCCCCTGATCTCGCCTTGCCGCTCCTCCACGAGCGTCGCCGCATGGCCGCGGAGGATGAGGTGGCGGAAGCTCCTGGGGCTGAGCCAGTCGCCTGAGAAGGTGCGGTTCTCGAGGGCCACGAGGGCGGGGATGTCGGCGACCGTGGCGCGGCGGATCGCGGCTTGGGGGCTGCGACCATGAGGACCCGTCGGAGGCCCCCGCTCAGCTGCGCGCCGCATCGAGTGCCCCTTGCAGGATGTAGGCGGCGGCGAGCTTGTCGATGGTCTCGGCGCGGCGCTTGCGCGACATGTCGGCCTCGATGAGCGTGCGGGTCACGGCCGCGGTCGAGAGGCGCTCGTCCCAGAAGGCAAGCGGAAGGGCCAGGCGCTCGAGCAGGTTCTTGGCGAACTGCCGCACCGACTGGCAGCGCGGCCCCTCGCTCCCGTCCATGTTGATCGGCAGGCCCACGACCAGGCCGCCGATGCCTTGCTCGGCGACGATGCGCCGGATGCGCTCGACGTCGCTTGCGAACTTGCCGCGCCGGATGGTCTCGAGCGGCGAGGCCACGGTGAGCGTGGTGTCGGAAAGCGCGAGCCCGATCGTCTTGCTGCCGACGTCGAGGCCGAGGAGGCGCTCTCCGCGCGCGAGGCAACGCTTGAGCTCGGCGATCGAGGGGAGGGGGGTGGACATGGAGCCTGCATATAGGCGCGAGGCTGGCCCGGCAAGGGCAGTTGCAGGCGAGCGCTCCCTGGTGCTAGTTTCCGCGCGCAAATTCGGCCAGGGCCGGCTGTCCCTCACCCTCCCATTGCTGCGCAATGGGTCCCTCCCTCTCCCGCTTGCGGGAGAGGGGAGACGCGTGCGGGGCGCGCGGCGCTCTCTTGTTCCGGAACAGCGCATGTCCGTCAACGAAGACACGGTACGCAAGATCGCGCGGCTCGCGCACATCAAGGTCAAGGACGAGGAGGTAGCACCCCTCGCCCGCGAGCTCTCGCAAATCCTCGCCTGGATCGAGCAGCTCAACGAGGTCGACACCGCGAAGGTGGCTCCGCTCGCCAGCACGGTCGACGCCAAGCTGCCTTGGCGCAAGGATGTCGTCAGCGACGGCGGCTATCGCGAAAAGATCCTGGCGAACGCGCCCGAGGGGGTCGAGGGCTTCTTCGCGGTGCCCAAGGTGGTGGAATGACCGCACTCACCGAGCTCACCATCGCCGGTGCGCGCGACGGGCTCGCGAAAGGCACCTTTTCCGCGCGCGAGCTCGCGGAAGCGCATGTGCGCGCGCTCGAGGCCGTGCGCCCGCTCAATGCCTTCATCAGCGAGACGCCGGAGCAGGCACTTGCCATGGCGGCCGCCTCGGACGCGCGCTTGAAGCGCGGCGAGGGAGGCCTCATGGAGGGCATTCCGCTCGCGATCAAGGATCTGTTCTGCACGGAGGGCGTGCTCACCACGGCCGCCTCCCATATCCTCGACGGCTTCACCCCACCTTACGAGTCGACGGTCACCGCGAATCTGTGGCGCGCCGGTGCGGTCATGCTGGGGAAGACCAACCTCGACGAGTTCGCCATGGGCTCCTCCAACATGACGAGCTACTACCGCCCGGTCGAGAACCCCTGGCGCCGGCGCGGCGACAACCGTCCCTTGGTACCCGGCGGCAGCTCGGGCGGCTCGGCGGCCGCGGTCGCCGCGCGCGCGGCCTTGGGTGCGATCGGCACCGACACCGGCGGCTCGATCCGCCAGCCGGCCGCCTTCTGCGGCATCGTGGGCCTGAAGCCGACGTACGGGCGCTGCTCGCGTTGGGGCATCGTCGCCTTCGCCTCCTCCCTCGACCAGGCGGGCCCGATGACGCGCAGCGTGCGCGACGCCGCGATCATGCTGCGCGCGATGGCGGGACACGACCCCAAGGATTCGACCTCGGTCAAGCTCCCCGTGCCCGATTACGAGGCGGCGCTCGGCCGCTCGCTCAAGGGCCTCAAGGTCGGCATCCCCAAGGAGTACCGGGTCGATGGCATGCCGATCGGCATCGACTTGCTGTGGCAGAAAGGTTGGAGCTGGCTGAAGGATGCGGGTGCCGAGGTCGTCGAGGTCTCGCTGCCGCACACGAAGTATGCGCTGCCGACCTACTACATCATCGCCCCCGCCGAGGCCTCCTCCAACCTCGCGCGCTATGACGGCGTGCGCTACGGCCTGCGCGTGCCGGGCGAGGACCTCACCGACATGTACGAGAATACGCGGGCGGAAGGCTTCGGGCGCGAGGTGCGCCGGCGCGTCATGGTCGGCACCTACGTGCTGTCGGCGGGCTACTACGACGCTTATTACTTGAAGGCCCAGCGCGTGCGCGCCCTCATCCTCGGCGACTTCACCGAGGCCTTCAGGGCGGTCGACGTGATTCTCGCCCCCTCGACGCCGAGTGCGGCCTTCGCGGTCGGCGAGAAGATGGATGATCCGATCGCGATGTACTTGAACGACGTGTTCACCGTGCCGGCCAACCTCGCGGGCCTTCCGGGCATCTCGCTGCCGGCGGGCCTCTCGGAAGACGGCCTGCCGCTCGGCCTCCAGATCATCGGCCGCGCCTTCGATGAGGAGACCGTGCTCAAGGCCGCGGCGGCACTCGAGGCGGCGGCGGGCTTTGCCGCCCGACCCACCTTCACGGCAGGGAGGGCGTGAGGATGGCAGCGCTCATCGAGGGCAAGAGCGGCTCGTGGGAGACCGTCGTCGGGATCGAGGTCCACGCCCAGGTGATCTCGAACGCCAAGCTCTTCTCGGCTGCCGCGACCGCATTCGGCGCCGAGCCCAATACCCAGGTGTCGTTCGTGGATGCCGCCATGCCCGGCATGCTGCCGGTCATCAACGAGGTGTGCATCGCGCAGGCGGTGCGCACGGGGCTCGGGCTCGACGCCAAGGTCAATTTCCGCTCGGTGTTCGAGCGCAAGAACTACTTCTACGCGGACCTTCCGGCCGGCTATCAGATTTCGCAGTACAAGCAGCCGCTCGTGGGCGGGGGGCGCATCTCGATCGACCTCCCGGACGGCTCGCTGCGCGAGATCGGCATCGAGCGCCTCCACCTCGAGCAGGACGCCGGCAAGAGCCTCCACGACCAGGACCCGCGGCGCACCTTCGTCGATCTCAACCGCTGCGGCGTCGCCCTCATGGAGATCGTCTCCAAGCCCGACCTGCGCTCGGCCGAGGAGGCGGGGGCCTATTTGCGCAAGCTGCGCTCGATCCTGCGCTACTTGGGCACCTGCGACGGCAATATGGAGGAGGGCTCGATGCGCGCCGACGTGAACGTCTCGGTGCGCAGGCCGGGGGCCGAGCTCGGCACGCGCTGCGAGGTCAAGAACGTGAACTCGATCCGCTTCGTCCAGCAGGCGATCGAGTACGAGGCGCGCCGGCAGGTCGAGCTCATCGAAGGCGGCGGGGTGGTCCGCCAGGAGACGCGCCTTTTCGATGCCAAGCGCGTCATCACGCGCGAGATGCGCACGAAAGAGGAGGCGCACGACTATCGCTACTTCCCCGATCCCGACCTCTTGCCCCTCGAGCTCGATCCGGCCTGGGTCGAGGACATCCGCAAGTCGTTGCCCGAGCTGCCGGACGCGAAGAAGGCGCGCCTCGTCGCCGAGCATGGCGTGACGCCCTATGACGCGAGCGTGCTGGTCGCCGATGCCGCGAACGCCGCATTTTTCGAGGCCGTGGCCAAGGGCCGCGACGGCAAGCTCGCGGCCAACTGGGTGATCTCGGAGCTCTTCGGCCGGCTCAACAAGGCGGGCAAGGACGTGACGGACTCTCCGGTGAGTGCCGCGGCCTTGGGCGGCCTCATCGATCTCGTCGCCGATCAGACGATCTCCGGGCGCACGGCCAAGGACGTGTTCGACGAGATGTTCGAGACCGGCAAGCCCGCCGCCGAGATCGTCACGGCCAAGGGCCTGACGCAGATCACCGACCGCGGCGCCATCGAGGCCGCCGTCGCCAAGGTGATTGCCGACAACCCAGGCCAAGTGGACAAATACAAGGCCGGCAAGCAGGGCGTGGTCGGCTGGCTCGTGGGCCAGGTCATGAAGGCGACGGGGGGGAAGGCCAATCCCAAGATGGTCAATGAGCTCTTGCGCAAAGAGCTCGAGCGCTGAGCAAGGCCGAGGGGGGCGGTCGCTTTTGAGAGCCCAATTTTTGCCATATCCTTTACGCCGCCAATGCCGTTACAATCGGTGCCAAGTGCCGGAGGGAGGGGATCGCACATGAAGGCAAGGCTGCTTCGCATCGCCGCCGGCGTGCTCGTCCTGCTTTTGGCGTTGTCGACGTCCGGCACTGCGCAAGTGCCGCCCCCACCTCCTGGCCAGGCGCCGCCACCGCCTCCTGGCGCCGCGGCGGCACCCTTGAGCCCACAACAGCTCGACCAGATGCTGGCGCCGGTGGCGCTCTACCCCGATCCGCTGCTCGTGGCGGTCCTGACGGCCGCCACCTATCCGCTCGAGGTCTCGCAGGCGGCGGCCTGGGCGCAGGATCCCAACAACGCGAGGCTCACGGGCGACGCGCTCTCGGCCGCACTTGCCAATCAGGATTGGGACCCGAGCGTCAAGTCGTTGGTGCCCTTCCCGCAGGTGCTGCAGATGATGGCGGGGAATCTGGCCTGGCTGCAGTCGGTGGGTGATGCCTTCTTGGCCCAGCAATCCGACGTCATGGATTCGGTGCAGCGCCTGCGCCGCGCCGCGCAGGCCGCGGGCGCCCTCGCCTCGGGCCCGCAGGAGAGCGTGGTGACTGCCGACGGCATAATCGAGATCGAGCCTGGCAATCCCCAGGCGGTCTACCTGCCGTGCTATGGCCCGGGCGTATACGGGGCTTGGCCCTACGCCGATTATCCGCCGGTCGCATTTTCTCCGTGGTACGGCTGCAATCCGGGTCCGGGGCTCGGCTTCAGCGTCGGCATCAATATCGTGCCGGTGCTCTGGGGCTGGGGCAGCTGGGACTGGCGTAATCACCGCATCCATGTCGATGCCGGGCGCTTCGACCGTATCGACCCGCGGCGCGAGCATTTCAGCGGTACTGACTGGACGCATGATGCCGCTCACCGCCGCGTCGTTCCCTATCGCGATCCCGCCACGCGCGCGCGCTTCACGCCCGCGCGCGCGCCCGCGCCTCCACCCTCCCGCGACGCCCGCGGCTTTCCGGCGGGGGCGCCTGCCGCACCGCCGCCAAGAGCCGCGGCAGCTCCGCCGCGCGCTCCGGCCGCACCTCGCGCAGCACCACCGCCAGCACCCGCCGCGCGCGCGCCGTCGCCGGCCTTCGCGGGCGTCAACAACGGGCCCGCTGCGCGGGTCGATTCGGCCCGCGGCCACCAGAGCCTGGCAGCGCCGCCGCCACGCGCGGCCCCTCCACCGCGCGCGCCGGCGCCGGCACCGCGCGCAGCACCGGCACCGCGCGCTGCACCGCCGCGTGCGCCCGCGCCGCCGGGCGCGCCGCCGAAACGATGAGGGCCGCGAAGGGCCCGCGAGGACAGCGTACGAGGATGCTATGGTCCGTGTGAGATGGAATGCGCTGCGAATCCTGGCGCCGCTGGCACTCGCCGCGGCGCTCGCGGTCATGAGCGCTGCGGCGCCGGTCTGTGCCGCTGCTGGCCCGCAGAGCTTCGCAACGCCCGAGGAGGCACTCGCGGCCCTCGACACTGCGGCCGCTGCGGACCAGCCTGCCAAGCTCGCGAAGATCCTCGGGCCGGCGGGGCGCAAGCTCGTCTATTCCGGCGATCCGGTCGCCGACAAGCAGGGTCGCGCGCGCTTCGCCGCCCGCTACGCCGAGGGCCACAAGATCGTCATGGAAGGCGACGCCAAGGCGACAGCCGAGATCGGCGCCGACGCTTGGCCCATGCCGATCCCGCTTGTCAAGGAGGTGAATGCCTGGCACTTCGATGCCAAGGCGGGCGAAGAGGAAATCCTCGCCCGGCGCGTCGGCCGCAACGAGCTCAGCACGATCGAGGTTTGCCGCGCCTACGCGGAGGCGCAAAACGAATATGCCTCCAAGGACCGTCAGGGCGACGGCTTGCGCGAGTATGCGATGAAGTTCCGCAGCAGCCCTGGCAAGCACGACGGGCTCTTCTGGCCGGCGAAGGCGGGCGAGGAGGAGAGCCCCTTGGGCCCGCTCGTGACGAGCGCGCGCGCGGAGGGCTACGGTCCGCGTGCCAAGGGCGCAAAGCCGCAGCCCTTTCACGGCTATTACTTCAGGATCCTCACGCGGCAGGAAAAGGACGCGCCCGGCGGTGCCTATAACTATGTCGTCAAGGGCCACATGATCGGCGGCTTCGCGCTCGTGGCCTTCCCGGCCAAATACCGCGATTCGGGTGTCACGACCTTCATCGTCAACCAGGACGGCGTCGTCTATCAGAAGGACCTTGGGCCCAAGACAGCCGACATCGCCCGCCGCATGACGGCCTTCGATCCCGACGCCAGCTGGAGCAAGGTAGCACCTTGAGGCGCTTCGCCGGCGTCCGGGTGCAATGACATGCTGATCGGTTTCAACGCGCCCACCCGCGGGACGCTCGCCACGGCGGACACCTTGGTCAGCGTCGCTCAGGCCGGCGAGGCGATGGGCTTCGATTATCTCGCCTTCAGCGACCACGTCGTCATTCCGCAAGACATCGAGTCGCGCTACCCCTACGCCGCCAGCGGTGAATTCCCGGCCGGTGCGCGCGGCGATTGGCAGGAGCAACTGATCGCGGCCGCGTTCATCGCCGGCAAGACCTCGCGTTTGCGCCTGCTGACGTCCATCATGGTGGTGCCGCATCGTCCCGCGGTGCTCACCGCCAAAATGCTTGCCACCATCGACGTGCTGTCAGCGGGACGACTTACCGTCGGCTGCGGCGCCGGTTGGCTCAAGGAGGAATTCGCAGCACTCGGCACCCCGCCCTTTGCCGAGCGGGGTGCGGTCACGGACGAATATCTCGCGGCGTTTCGTGCGCTCTGGACCGAGGACAAGCCGCGCTTCGAGGGCCGCTATGTCCGCTTCGCCGACGTGATCTTCTCGCCCAAGCCGACCCAGAAGCCCCACCCGCCGCTCTGGATCGGCGGCGAAAGCGAGCCGGCGTTGCGCCGCGCTGCCCGTTTGGGCGACGGCTGGTACCCCATCGCGGTCAACCCCCGGCATCCGCTCGACACGCTTCAGCGCTACCGCGGCGCCGTCGCCCGCTTGCGCCGCCTCGCGGCTGAGGCCGGACGCGATCCCTCGCGCATAGCACTCGGCTACCGCTGTCCCAGGCATGGCCTTGCCGCGCAACTGCGCACGGCCGAAGGCGAGCGGCGCCTCCTCGCCGGCACGCCGGCGGAGCTGGCCGCGGACCTGCGCTCGCTACGCGAGATGGGCGTCGCCGCGGTCGATTTCGAGCTCTCCGGCGCCACGGCCGGCGCCACGATCGAGAACATGAAACGGTTTCGCGACGAGGTGCTCGCGCTGGTGTGAGCGGCGAAGGCGGGTCCCAAGAAATCCCGCCTTGAGCTCAGGCGGCGTCGCGCACGCGAAATGCAATCGCGCAGATGCTGGGCCCGTGGAGCGCGCGAAGCTTTGGGCGAAGCTTTCGGGCTCGGCGTTGAGGACGAAATTGACATCGCCCTCGCGGCGGCGCGACGATGTCATGACGCAATGTTCAAGAAGGAGGAGGGAAGAATGATCGACGTCTATAGCTGGGCCACGCCCAACGGCCACAAGGTCCACATCATGCTCGAGGAATGCGGCCTCGCCTACAAGGCCCATCCGATCAATATCGGCAGGGGCGATCAGTTCGATCCGGCCTTCCTCAAGATCAGCCCGAACAACCGCATCCCGGCGATCGTCGACCAGGACGGCCCCGGCGGCAAGCCGTTCTCGCTTTTCGAATCGGGTGCCATTCTCGTCTACCTCGCCGGCAAGACGGGCAAGTTCCTGCCCACGGACATTCGCGGCCGCTACGTCGTGCTGCAGTGGCTCATGTTCCAGATGGGCAACATCGGCCCCATGTTCGGCCCGGCCCACCATTTCCGAAACTATGCGCCCGAGAAGCTCCCTTACGCGATCAACCGCTACACCAACGAGGTGGGACGGTTATACGGCGTCATGGACCGCCGGCTCGGCGAGGCCAAGTACTTGGGCGGCGACCAGTACAGCATCGCCGACATCGCGACCTGGCCGTGGACGCGCTCGATCAGGAACCAGGGCCATGAGCTCGAGAGCTTCCCCAACGTGAAGCGCTGGTTCCAGGCGATCGAGGCGCGGCCCGCCGTCCAGCGCGGCGTCAAGGTGCTCGCCGATCTCCGCCGCGAGGGTCCGCCCGACGAGAAGGCGAGGGAAATCCTCTTCGGCGCCACCCAATACGCGCGGCGCTGAGGCCGCATACGAACGTTGATCCGGCTCTCGTGATAATGCCTCAAGACGGGGCCAGTGTGGTGAGTGCTGCGAGATCGGGCTCCGCATCGGCTACTCCCTGCGCAAGGGCGCGCTCCAGCCAGAGGCGCGCCTCCGCCGCGTTCCGCTCGCCCGCAACGCCGCCGGCGAGATAGCGACCGAGCGTCAACTGAGCCTGTCCGTGGCCGAGCTCGGCGGCGGCGCGGAACCAGCGCTGGGCGGTCGCTCGGTCCATCGGTAAATCGTGACCGCCGCTGTGAAGTGCGCCAAGCGCGAACATGGCGCCGCTGTGGCCTTTGGCCGCCGCTTTCTCGAAGAGTTCGACCGCGGCCGCGGCTTGGCGCGGCCCGCCCCGGCCGTTCACCATCATCTCGGCAAGCGCCACCTGCGCGTCCGGCATGCCGGCATCGGCCGCGCGCGCGAACCAGGCGCGCGCCTCCGCGAGGTCGCGCGCTACGCCGCGTCCTTCGGCCAGCATGCGGCCATACATGTACTGGGCGTCCGCGACACCCTCCGCGGCACGGCGCAGCCATTGCGCCGCCTGCTCTTCGTCACGCTCGACACCCATGCCCTTGGCAAGGCAGACGCCGAGATTGAACGCCGCGACGAGGTCACCGGATGCGGCCGCCTCCTTGAACCACGCCGCAATCCGCGCCGGGTCATCCGGAGCGCCGATACCTTGCAAAACCAAGTTCGCGAGATCGACCCGCGATGCCAGATCGCCGGATTCCGCGGAGACGCGCAACCAGCGGCTGGCTTCCTCAACGTCATGGGGCACCCCGGCGCCGGTCAGGTAGAGCGATCCCAATGCGCGCGCTGAGGTCTTGTGTCCCGCTTCGGCGGCGCGGCGATACCAGCTCGCCGCCTCGCCGTAATTCGGCGGTATCGGACCACTCCGGGCGTAGAGATCGCCGACCAAGGCGGCCGCCTCTGGATCGCCGGCCAACGCGGCTCGGCGGAGCCATGTTTCGCCCGTTGTGACGTCTTGCTCGACGTCGCGTCCCTCGATCAACGCGAGGCCCCACCTGACCTGCGCAGAGCGTTGTCCCCGTTCGGCTGCATGGCGGTAGAGCTGGGCCGCGACCGCCGGGTCGCGCGTCACCCCGACCCCTTGCTCCGTCAGCACCGCGAGCAAGAAGATCGCAGTCGGCACTTCCGCCGCCGCGGCGCGACGCAGCTGTTCCGCAACTTCACGCCGGCCCTCCTCGCCCGTGGTCCGCCGCGCGAGCGAAAGGGCATAGCCGAGGCAGCCCTCCGGACAGCCCGCTGCGGCGGAGCGCTGATACCATCTATGCGCCTCCTCGGCATCCCGCATGGATTCCGGGCCGCAGGTCATGACATAGGCGAACAACGCTTGCCCTTCGGCGGAACCGGCCTCGGCCGCCTGACGAGCCCATTTCAGGGCGGAATCGAAATCCGGACCGGTCGGCGCATCGGCGGCAAAAAGGCGGTCGGCCCGCGCCCCGCCCTCCATCGGACCGCTGCCCGCCACATTGACGAGGCCGTTCACGCAGAGTGCGGCGAGCATCGACTGAGCCTCGACGCAGCCATGCGTCGCCGCACGCTGCAGCCAACGCGCTCCCTCCGCCCGGCTCGGCGGCACACCCGATCCTTCGAGATAAGCCCGCGCGACCCGATACTCGGCATCGGCGATGCCGGCCTTTGCGGCGCGCGTGAACAGCGGAAATGCTTCCGCGACCTTCCCCGCGTTGCTCAACCGGACCGCACGGCGAAAGGCGGCCGCCGGCGAAGCAAGGCCGATCAACCAATCGACGAATGCCATTAGCCTTCAGCCCCGATCGTCAGGTCCGCGCGGTCTCCCCTTGCGCAGTCATGGCTCGCGCATGCCCTCCTGCGCGACTGGCAGCACCCAGCCGAGGAGGTATTTGAGGACCGTCCGCTTTCCCACCTTGACGTCGGCGGTCACCGGCATGCCCGGGGTCAAATGGAAGCCGGCGATGACATCGTGCAGCGCCAGGCGTTCGATGGCGATGCGTGCCCGGTAGAAAGGTTCGATGTTGGTCGGCAGCACCGGGACCGCGCTCGTGGGGTTGCGCGCCTCGTCCTGCGCGGTGAAGGCATCCGGGCTCACGATGCGCACCTTGCCCTCCGCCATGCCGTATTGGGAATAAGGGAAGGTGTCGAACTTGATCGCCACGGCATCGCCGATATGCACAAAACCGCTGTCGCGGCCGGAGATATTGGCCTCGACCTCGAGCGGCGCGTCGGTCGGCACGAGTGTGATGAATTGCTGGCCCGATTGCAGCACGGATCCGACCGACACCTTGGCCACCGACTGAACGATGGCATCGCGCTCGCTGCGCAGCTCGACCATTTGCCGGCGCAGCTTCGCCTTGTTGAGCTGCTCGCGCGCATCGCTGAGCTTGCCGGTCGCTTCGGCGAGCTTCTGGGAGACATCGCTGCGCCAAGCCTGGACATAGGCGTCGCGTTCCGACTTCAGGGCCGCTTGATCGCGCGCGGCGCTGATCGCCGTTTGCTCCGAGTTCGCCAAGGCGCGCGCCATCTCCGCGCGATTGTCCATGGCCGCAAGCGTATTGACCTTGCTGCCCAAGTGCATCGCTTCGAGCTGGGTGCGCATCTGCTCGAGCTGCTCCGCCGCGTGCAGGCGATCACGGTATCCCGCGGCATCCGACCGCGCGCGCGCGATCATGGAAGTGAGTTCGTCATAGCGATGCTTGAAGTTCTCGACCTTGGAGTCGAATTCGGCCTTCCGATGCGCGTAGATCGCCGACTGGAGGGTCCAGGCGGCGTCGACGTTCGTATTCTGGAATGGCTTGCCTTCCGCCTCGGCCTGCAGGCGCGACACCTCGGCCTCGTGCTGCGACACCTGTCCCTCGAGCGTGGCGACATCCGCCGTCGTGAAGGTGGAATCCAGCCGGGCGAGGAGTTGGCCGGCGTGCACCTGCTCTCCCTCGTGCACATCGATCGAGCGCACGATGGCGATCTCCAGCGGCTGTACGAGGATCGTGGGTGAGCGTGAAACCACGATGCCTCGCGCCGTCACCACCTGGTCCACCGGAATCAACCCCATCGCCGCGATCAGTACCGCGACCATGCTTGTGATCATCCAGACGATGCCGCGCGCGGATCGCGGGATCGGCGCGTTGGCGATCGCCGTTGACGGCCACTGGAACTCGAGGATGGCGGGCAGGGTCGGATCCGTCGATCCGGACGGGCGCTGAGCCGGCATCAGCGCGTTGGATGATGTCCTGCTCATGCGCTCGGGTTCTTTTCCCGACCGCCGCTATGGACCAGCCTCGGCGGGACCGCCGCGTAACGGGGGCCTTGGCTCTCGAGATGGCGGTTCTGCTGCGCCCACAGCTGGCGATAGATCGTGCAGCGCTCGAGCAGCACGCTGTGGGGAGCGATGTCGACGATTTTGCCCTGCTCCATTACCAGGATCAGGTCGCATTCGGTCAGCGAGGACAGCCGGTGGGAGACGATGACCATGGTCCGCCCGCGCGCGATGCGCAGCAGATTGGCGTTCACCACTGCCTCGCTTTCGGGATCGAGCGAGCTGGTGGCCTCGTCCAGGATCAGGATGCGCGGGTCGTGCACCAGCGCGCGCGCGATCGCGAGCCGCTGCTTTTGTCCGCCCGAGAGGTTGGGCGAGCCCTCCTCGATGTAGGTCTCGTAGCCGTTCGGCATGCGCTCGATGAATTCCTCGGCGCCGGCGAGGCGTGCGGCATGCATGGCGTCCGCGAGCGTAAGGCCGGGGCGGCCGGCAATGATGTTGTCGCGGATCGAGCCGCGGAAGAGGAAGTTGTCCTGCAGGACGACACCGAAGCTCTGCCGGAGATGCCGCAGGTTGATCTCGCGCAGATCCGCGCCGTCGAGCTTCACGAACCCGCTGTAGTCGCGATTGATCCCCTGCAAAAGGCGGGTGATCGTGGATTTGCCGGAGCCGCTGCGTCCGACGATGCCGAGCGTGGAGCCGGCGGGCACGGCGAAGCTCACCCGGTCGAGTGCCGGCACCTTCGTGCCGCCGTAGGTGAAGGTCACGTCCTGGAAGGTGATGCCGCCAAGGAGCTTCGGCCGCAACCCTCCTGATGCCGCATCGAGCTCCATCGGGCGGTTCAGCACCGATCCCGCCTCGCCGACGGCAGCGCCGACCTCCTCGAAGTCCTCGACCAGCCGCGCCAAGCCGACCAGCGGCTGCGCCACGCGCTGGCTCAGCATCATGAATGCAAAGAGCCCGCCCACCATGTAGCCGGTGGGATCGTTCATCGCCAGATAGGCGCCGGCGAGCAGCATGCCCAACACCATCACGCGCTCGAGCGGATTCACCAGGGTCTGCGGCCAATTGGCCAAGCGCGCGAAGGCGAGGCGCCACTTGCCGGCTTCCGCGATGCGCTCGTCCCAGAGCGCCTTGCGCTGCGGCTCCAATGCCAGCGCCTTCACAGTCTTGATGCCCACGACGGTCTCGCCCAGCGTCGCCGCCTTCCAGGTCTCGGCGCTGGCCACTCGGGAGTACATGTTCCGAAGCGGTTTCAGATAGGCGAGGATGACCAGCGCGATCACGACCGCGCAGCCCACCACGATCCACGCCAAGACCGCATTCAGATAGAAGAGGAACGGCAGAAGCACGCAAAGCGTGACGAGATCGAGGAAGGTCGTCAGCAGCTTGCCCGTCAAGAACTCGCGCACCCGATAGATCTGGCCGATCCGGTACAAGGTCTCGCCGGCCGGATGGCGCTCGAAATAGTCGAGCGGCAGCCGAAGCAGGCGATTGAAGATGTGCAGGTTGAGCTTGATGTCGAGCCGCGCACCGACCACGGAGACGATCAGCCTGCGCGCGTAACCCAGGAGCGTCTCGTAGGCGAAAACCACCGCCATGATTGCGGACACCAGCACCAGCGTCGAGACGCTATGGTACTGGAGCACCTTGTTCACCGTGGCCATGACCAGGAGCGGCGGGAAGATCGTGAGAATGCTGATGGTCAGCGAGGCGAAGCCGACATCGCGCAGCGACCGACGCTCTCCTAGCACGAGCTCGGCGAGCCAGCGCAGATTGAATGGCGCGTCGGTCGCGACGTAGCTGCGACTTGCGCGCACCAGCACCGCTTCCCCCGCCCACACCTCCGAGATCCTGAGCTCGTCCACGGCGACCGGTGCCGTTCCAGGCGCGGCGTAGGGATCCTGGAGGTAGACGACCATCTGCTTGGCATCGGCGCCGGTCAGGAGGCCGGCGCTGCCGTCGGTGAAGAGCAGCACCACCGGTCCGGTTTCCTGAAAGCGCAGCAGATGGCGCCAGCGGATGCGGACGGCGCGCGACCACATGTTGGCATTCTGCGCCCAAAGCGATAGCGCGGCGGCGGAGGGCGCGGCGGGGCCGGGGACCTGTCGGAACTCGTTCGGATTGAGCTCGACGCCGTGATGCCGCGCGGCTTGGATCATCGCCTGCAGGCGGGGATGGAGCGGGACCGCGCCGGCCTGGTGGGGCGGCTTTTCCGCGCCGCCGCGTGCTTGCGCTCCGCCGCCCTCCGCCTCGGCAGGAGTCGGCGCACGAAGGTCCGGGGCCGAGCGGCTCGAGATGCGTCCGTCTTCACTATCCACGGTCGGTCCTTAATTGCAATTGCAGGCACGGCCGTAACGTGCTTGCCGCAAGCTCAACCACCGCGTTCCACGAAGCCTCGGCACCGCAACGGCCGGCGTGACGATCCGGCGCCACTATAGCTTCCGGCACCGAAAAGAACAATGAATACATGGTAAATACCGGTGAACGGGCGCCGGAGTCCTTGTTCTTCGTTAGGAGAACCTTTGAGAGCGCCCATATTACGGGCTGTTCATCCGCCATAGCGGGCCTTGGCATCCATACGAGAGCGGTCGGCGTCAATCCAGTCTGCGGCGATAACTTGCACAACCTCGACCTCGTCGAACAGCCGGTGGTCGCTCAGGACGCCAACCGTTTCGTCCTGCGTAGGCATGCCGAGTCGCGACGGCGCCGCCTTCTCCCTATCGCCGCTCCTCCGACAACTCCCGCTGGTGAAACCGCCGCCCCGGCTCACCGAAACGTGACCTTGAGAAGCCGGCGCGAGCTGCCCCGCGCTCGCGATTATACGGTTTTACTCCAATAAATGAGATACTTAGCGATCAAAGGCGATGAGTTCTAAGGAAGCTGGTCGGTTGAATCGAGAAAAACAGGGCAATTTTTAGATTAAATCGTCTTGCAAAATATGATAACAATTTTGCGTGCATCGGGGGAGAGCCGAGTCGAATCGAGTCGCGAGCGCATGATCTAGCAGACGATCTAGCACGTAATCCGACCGGTTCGTCTAGCGCGTGGGTTGACGGATTTTGGGGCCATTCCAAGGAGGGGGTACATCTGAAAGGTTGAAATACGCACCCTGGGGATCCGGTCTTCCAGGGCGGGCAAGCTGTGCTTGGCCGTTTCAGGCCAGGGATCATGGAGCAAGCGCATCGCCTCGCCGAACCGCCGGAGGGCTTGGCCGCTGGTGCGTGACCTCGTCGGACATCGTCGAGGATCGAAAGCAGGTATGTGCACCGACAGGGATCGCACGCGTGAGCGGGCGCATCAGTGCGTTCTCGCGCTCGACACTGATTGTGACGCCCCAGGGTGGAATCGCACTGTCGCGTGGGCGGCGAGTCCTCATACCCGAGAGCCGCCGGAACGGCACGGCGCGTCGAGCGGCGTGAGCAGCGGACGAAGACCGAAATGGCTGCGATTGCGACTCGGACTCCGTCTTCTAGTAGCGTCTCGGTCTCGGGCGGCTTAACCCGTCCCGTGCCCGCGACCGCTGCAGCATTTTTGCGTCAATTTGCAGCTAATACTAATTTAGCGTGTTTGCAGCAAAATGCAAATAATTCGCATTTGACGTCGTCGCGCGCCGCCCAGAAACGGCGCCAGAACCCTTCGCCGCCTAGCCAGCCGGACCCGTACGTCGCCGCGATCCCGCGCGACGACACGCATTGCAGTGAGCGCCTCGGCGACTTGCGTCCCGGGGTCGAGGCGACCGTGCCGGACAGCGCAGTGCCGGCAGCGCGCCAGACCGCCGCGGGCAATGGCATTCGCGCAACGCCCGATCGAGACGGCACGCAGATGACCTCATACGCCGAGGTCGCAAGCTGATATGGCGACAACCATTACCCTTACGACCGAATCGACCGTCTCGATCTCAGGTAGTTATTCGGGAGCCACCATAAACGATACATATTATGTCGTATTACAGCTTGGAGCCTCGAGTGCCGACAACGACCTTAAAGTCATCGCCAACCTGATGGCCGAGACATTTTCCGACGCTGACGATTTCAGCGTTACTGTAACCCTCCCAGCCGGAACTTACGTAATAGGCGCCCCTGGCGCCGCGGGCGACATTTCTATCGTTAGTTCTACAGGCACTACCGGCTTAGGCGCCGGCACCGTCACGTCCAGCCTGTCGGCTGTTGTCGCGGTGGGTGCAACAGGCGCGACGGGCGCCACGGGTGCCACCGGTGCGACGGGTGCTACCGGAGCTACAGGAGCCACCGGTGCCACTGGCGCGACAGGCGCCACGGGTGCGACGGGTGCGACGGGTGCCACGGGCGCTACGGGCGCCACAGGTACGACGGGCGCGACCGGCACTACAGGGGCCACCGGCGCGACGGGCGCCACGGGTGCAACGGGCGCTACGGGTGCGACGGGCGCTACCGGAGCTACAGGAGCCACAGGCGCGACGGGTGCGACGGGCGCTACCGGTTCGACCGGCGCCACGGGTGCGACAGGTGCGACGGGCGCGACCGGAGCGACAGGTGCGACAGGTGCCACCGGTGCGACGGGTGCAACAGGTTCAACTGGTGCCACGGGTGCGACCGGCGCCACGGGAGCGACGGGTGCTACGGGCTCCACCGGCGCGACGGGTGCCACGGGCGCTACTGGAGCGACGGGCGCCACGGGCGCAACCGGCGCCACAGGTGCGACCGGTGCGACGGGCGCCACAGGTGCAACGGGCGCTACTGGAGCGACAGGAGCCATCGGCGCCACTGGTGCGACGGGCGCTACGGGTTCGACGGGCGCCACGGGGGACACTGGCGCTACGGGTGCGACGGGCGCAACAGGTGACACCGGTGCCACTGGCGCGACCGGAGCGACAGGTGCGACCGGCGCCACGGGAGCGACGGGAGCCACTGGTGCGACGGGTGACACTGGCGCGACCGGTGCGACGGGCGCTACGGGCGCCACCGGAGCGACGGGCGCTACGGGTGACACTGGCGCGACCGGTGCGACGGGTGCGACGGGTGCGACCGGCGCCACGGGTTCGACCGGCGCGACCGGAGCTACAGGAGCCACTGGCGCCACGGGTTCGACCGGCGCCACGGGTGCGACGGGCGCTACGGGTTCGACCGGCGCTACCGGAGCTACAGGAGCCACAGGCGCCACGGGCGCCACCGGCGCGACGGGTGACACTGGCGCGACCGGTGCGACGGGTTCGACCGGCGCTACCGGAGCTACAGGAGCCACGGGCGCCACCGGCGCGACGGGTGACACTGGCGCCACAGGTGCAACGGGTGCGACAGGCGACACCGGTGCCACGGGTTCGACGGGTGCCACCGGTGCTACAGGTGCGACCGGCGCGACAGGCGCCACCGGCGCCACGGGTGCGACGGGTGACACTGGCGCGACCGGTGCCACAGGTGCGACGGGCTCGACAGGTGCCACGGGTTCGACGGGCGCCACCGGCGCGACGGGCGCTACGGGTTCGACCGGCGCCACAGGTTCAACGGGCGCCACGGGCGCAACGGGTGCGACGGGTGACACTGGCGCCACGGGTTCGACCGGCGCCATGGGTGCTACCGGTGCGACGGGCGACGCTGGCGCCACAGGTGCGACGGGTGCGACGGGCGCAACAGGTGCAACAGGTGACACTGGCGCGACGGGCGCTACGGGTTCGACAGGCGCCACCGGTTCGACAGGCGCCACAGGTGCGACGGGTGCAACGGGTGCAACAGGTGACACCGGTGCCACTGGCGCGACCGGAGCGACGGGCGCCACCGGAGCTACAGGTGCGACCGGAGCTACAGGTGCGACGGGTGCGACGGGCGCAACAGGTGCAACAGGTGACACCGGTGCGACTGGCGCGACCGGTTCGACGGGCGCTACCGGAGCTACAGGTGCCACCGGCGCCACGGGCGCGACCGGAGTTACGGGAGCCACCGGCGCGACGGGCGACGCTGGCGCCACAGGTGCGACGGGTGCAACAGGTGCAACAGGTGACACCGGTGCCACTGGCGCGACCGGTTCGACGGGCGCTACCGGAGCTACAGGTGCCACCGGCGCGACGGGCGACACTGGCGCCACCGGTGCGACGGGCGCAACAGGCGCCACCGGTGCCACGGGTGCAACGGGCCCGACTGGAGCGACGGGCGCCACCGGTGCCGCCGGTGCCACGGGTGCGACGGGCGCGACCGGAGCGACAGGGCCGACCGGCGCTACCGGAGCCACTGGCGCCACGGGTTCGACCGGCGCTACGGGCGCAACGGGAGCCACTGGTGCTACAGGTGCGACGGGCGCGACGGGAGCTACAGGTGCGACGGGAGCGATGGGCGCTACCGGAGCTACAGGTGCCACCGGCGCCACGGGAGCTACTGGTGCCACAGGCGCGACGGGCGCCACGGGTGCGACGGGCGATACCGGCGCGACCGGAGCTACAGGAGCCACTGGTGCGACGGGCGCCACAGGTACCACGGGTGACACTGGCGCCACGGGCGCGACAGGTGCGACGGGCGCCACTGGTGCGACCGGCGCTACAGGGGCGACGGGTGCCACTGGCGCCACGGGAGCGACGGGCGCCACTGGTACTACGGGTGCGACGGGCGCAACAGGAGCGACGGGTGCCACCGGCGCCACGGGTGCCACGGGCGCCACCGGTGCGACGGGTGCTACGGGCGCGACCGGTGCAACAGGTGCGACGGGTGCAACAGGCGCGACGGGTGACACCGGCGCCACAGGCGCCACGGGCGCGACCGGTGCAACAGGCGCGACGGGCGCCACGGGTGCTACGGGCGCGACGGGAGCCACAGGTTCAACGGGCGCCACAGGTGCCACGGGCGCTACTGGAGCGACGGGTGCAACCGGTGCCACAGGTGCCACGGGCGCCACCGGCGCCACGGGCGCGACGGGCGCTACGGGTTCGACAGGCGCCACAGGTGCGATGGGAGCTACCGGCGCCACGGGCGCTACGGGTTCGGCCGGCGCCACCGGAACTACAGGAGCCACAGGAGCCACGGGCGCGACGGGCGACACGGGCGCGACGGGCGCCACAGGTTCAACTGGCGCGACCGGCGCCACGGGTGACCCTGGTGCGACCGGCGCCACGGGTGCGACAGGCGCGACCGGTTCGACGGGCGCGACCGGAGCTACAGGCGCGACGGGCGCGACAGGCGACCCTGGCCCGACGGGTGCAACCGGAGCCACGGGAGCGACGGGAGCCACTGGTGCTACAGGTGCGACGGGCGCTACGGGTTCGACCGGCGCCACCGGAACTACAGGAGCCACAGGAGCCACCGGCGCGACGGGCGCGACAGGCGACCCTGGCCCGACGGGTGCAACCGGAGCCACAGGCGCCACGGGCGCGACCGGTGCAACGGGCGACACGGGCGCGACGGGCGCCACAGGTTCAACTGGCGCCACGGGCGCAACCGGCGACACCGGTGCCACTGGCGCAACCGGTTCGACGGGCGCAACAGGCGACCCCGGTCCGACCGGCGCCACGGGTGCGACGGGCGCCACGGGAGCCACGGGCGCGAGCGGAGCTACGGGAGCCACTGGTGCGACGGGCGCCACGGGAGCGACGGGAGCTACAGGTGCGACCGGCGCAACGGGCGACACTGGTGCAACTGGCGGCACCGGCGCGACGGGCGCAACAGGCGCCACCGGTGCCACGGGTGCCACCGGCGCCACAGGGGCGACGGGTGCTACGGGTGCAACAGGTGACACCGGTGCCACTGGCGCGACCGGTTCGACGGGCGCTGCCGGAGCTACAGGTGCCACCGGCGCCACAGGTGCGACGGGTGCGACGGGCGCAACAGGTGACACCGGTGCGACGGGCGCTACTGGTGCCACGGGTGCTGCCGGAGTTACGGGAGCCACCGGTGCGACGGGCGCCACAGGTGCGACGGGTGCGACAGGCGATCCTGGTCCGACGGGCACAACCGGCGCCACGGGTGCGACGGGTGCAACCGGAGTCACGGGCGCTACCGGAGCTATAGGAGCCCCCGGCGCTACCGGTCCGACCGGCGCGACCGGCGATCCCGGGCCGACCGGCGCAACAGGCGCGACGGGTGCAACGGGCGCTACCGGAGCTACCGGAGCTACAGGAGCTACAGGAGCTACAGGAGCTACAGGAGCCACCGGCGCGACGGGCGCGACAGGCGATCCTGGTTCGACGGGCGCAACCGGTGCCACTGGCGCGACGGGCGCTACGGGAGCCACCGGCGCAACAGGCGATCCTGGGCCGACCGGGGCGACCGGCGACCCTGGTCCGACGGGCGCGACGGGTGCTACGGGTGCTACGGGAGCTACGGGAGCTACCGGAGCTACAGGCGATCCTGGGCCGACCGGCGCCACAGGTGCCACGGGTGCCACCGGCGATCCCGGTCCGACAGGTGCGACGGGCGCTACGGGAGCTACCGGCGCAACAGGCGACCCTGGTCCGACGGGCGCAACCGGAGCCATGGGTACGACGGGCGGACAAAATCCGCCATCGCCGAGTATGCTGACATCGCCGAGTTCAGTGGCGTCGCTGGATATGGTCGTGCCGCTGATCGGTGCGACAGGCGCGATGGACCCCGCGGGCGACCCTGGCGCGACCGGCGATCCCGGTGCGAGCGGCGATTCCGGTGCGACCGGCGATCCCCCCGGCATGGGGGCGACGGGCGGTCAAGATCCGCTAACACCGTCGATCGATCCGCTTTCCGTGCTCGGGCAGTTCGATCAGGCGTCCATGTGGAACTTCCTGCATGATCCAGGAACCACGTCCGGCGATCCCGGAGGGAGCGGAAACTCTAGCGGCTCGAGCCAGCCCCTTGTGGTTCAAGCCGGTCAATTCCTCAGTGAGAGCTACAGTGTCAACCAGGGCGACAAGCTCGACCTGACGCAAGTGCTCGCCGGCACGCCGCTGGCTGTTGACCTCACGAACATCAACCAATTCATTAATGCGCTCGGGTCCGGCAAGAGCGATCCGAATTTCGGGTCCGGCAGCAAGATGACGCAGGACGCCAGCGACCCAAGCGGTGGCGCCATCGTCAGCGCGCATGGCAGCGGCAAGCTGGAGGATCTGCTGAATAACGACTGGTTGCACCATCAACAGAGTTCGCACGGAGGTGAAGGCGGCGGAACGGGATAGCTCGAGGAGCTGGTAAATCACAACTCGTTGCCGCCGCCGCCGCACCGAAGGGGCCGAGGGGGAGTGACGGGCCTGCCGGGGTCCGTCGCGCTTCTCGTGTGTCGATTCGAGGCCGGGCAAGAGATGCTGGTCGAGGGAAGTTCATCGGCTGATATGGCCGGCGCGAAGCGGGGTTGCGCTGGAGGATTACTTGGCCCTATGGGCAATGAGCTGCGCCGATACCCATGCCTCCGGACGCTTGCCGGCGCAGTTGAAAAATATGCTCGGTGTCGGCTAAGAGACGGGTCATGCACTTGCTCTCCAGTCAAGACACGATGGTGAAAAAGGATGTCGACGAGGCGCTCGTGCATGCCGGCGCGCCGGCGTCGCGGCATGCATCCGCCGCAATGAGACCTGACGCGACGGGACGCGCATGACGACCATCGGTCTCTGCGTGATCGCGAAGGATGAATCGCGCGTAATCCTCCGCTGCCTGGAGAATGTACGCCCGCTCGTCGATTACGCGCTGGTCGTGGATACAGGCTCGACCGACGGGACCCAGGCGATCGTCAAGGAATTCCTCTCTAAGACGAAGCTGCCCGGCGAGGTCGTCGAGGAGCCTTGGCGCGACTTCGCCTATAACCGGTCCTTCGCTCTGGCGAAACTGCGCGAAAGGCGAGACATCGACTATGCCTTGGTGATGGATGCCGACGACATATTGGTTTTCGCGGACGGCTTCGACGCGTCGAAGTTCAGGGAGACCTTGGACCGAGACTATTACTCCATCGAAAATCGCGCGGGGGGCGTCCGGTTCTGGCGGGCGCATATTCTGAGCAACAAGGTCGATTTCATCTATAAGGGCGTGCTGCATGAATTCGTGGCGAGACCGCGGGCAGCCTTCTCTGCGGGGGTCGTGTCCGGGCTCCATGTGCAGGCCGGGACAGAGGGAGCGCGCAGCCGCAATCCGGACAAGCACCGCGACGACGCCCGGACGCTGGAAAAGGCGCTGGAGACCGAGACGGATGAATTCATCCGCGCTCGCTACACCTTCTATCTCGCTCAGAGCTGGATGCGCGCCGGGGAGAAGGAAAAAGCGCTGCATATCTTCCTCAGGCGCGCCGAGCTCGGCTTCTTCGATCAGGAGGTCTATCTCGCCCTCTATCACGCCGCCGAGCTGAAGGAGGCTCTCGGCTATCCGGATAGCGAGGTCATCGCCTCTTATTTCAAGGCCTACGAGGCCGATCCGAGACGAGCCGAGGCGCTCTACGGAGCGATGCGCTATTGCCGGCTGACCGACAAGCCTCATCAGGCTTATCTGATCGGCAAGCACGCGCTCACGATCGCGGAGCCGTTCGGACAGCTCTTCGTGGTGTCCTGGACCTACGATTTCGGACTGCTCGAGGAGTTTGCAGAGGCCGCCTACCGCTCCGGTCATTACCAGGACAGCCTCGAGGCGCTCGAAAAAATCCTCGCCGACGGGAAAATTCCCGAAAGCGAGCGGCCGCGAATCCGCGACAACGCGCGCAGGGCCGAGGAGAAACTGACGGCTCGGCCATCGGGTCGGCCGCGCGCGGCGGCGGAGACCGAATGTCAGCTCATGCCGGTTGTGCCGGCCCAGGCGTTTCAAGCAGCGGCGTCATCGCATCGGGAGGGGAGACTGGCTGAGGCGGAACAGCTCTACCGCGCGATACTCGAGGCCGACCACGATCACATCGACTCACTGCACAATCTGGGAGCGGTTTGTCTTCAGCAGGGTAAGCATGTCGAGGCGGTGAAGTTGTTGCGCGAGACCTTGCGCCTGAAACCGGATCACGTGGACGCGCACAACAATCTGGGCGCGGCACTCAGGGATCTCGGCCGCTTCGAGGAGGCCGAGGCCTTTCTCCGCGGGGCCCTGCGCCTGAAACCGGACCATCCGGAGGCGCACCATAATCTCGGCGTCACGCTCAAGGATCTCGGCGGTTTGACGGAGGCCGAGGCCTCTATCCGCGAGGCCCTGCGCCTGAAGCCGGTCTATCCCAAGGCGCTCAACAGTCTCGGCGCCGTGCACGGAGATCAGGGCCGCCCGGCGGAAGCCGAGGCCTGCTACCGGGAGGCGCTGCGCCTCGATCCCGACTATGCAGAGCCGCACCACAATCTCGGCAACGCGCTCAGGGACCTCGGCCGCCTGCCGGAAGCAGAGAACAGCTACCGAAAGGCCTTGAGCCTGAAACCCGATGATCCGGGGTGGCGCAGCAATCTCGGGATGCTGCTGCTGCTGGCGGGACGGCTCGAAGAGGGCTGGCATGAATACGAATGGCGCCGCTCGACCAAACAGTGGCCCGCGAGGTTCACGCAGCCCCTGTGGGAGGGCGAGGCGATCGGCGAACGCGTCTTGCTCCTCTATGCCGAGCAGGGTTTTGGCGACACCATCCAATTTTGCCGCTACGCGCCGCTCATTCCTTCCAAGGCCCGCGTGATCTTGGAGGTCCCGCGCCCGATCGTCCGCCTGCTTTCCAGCCTGGAGGGCGTCGATCAGATCGTCGTCGAGGGCGACCCGCTGCCGCCTTTCGATCTGCATTGCCCGCTGCTCAGTCTTCCGCGCGCCTTCGGCACGACGCTCGAGACGATACCGGCCAAGGTGCCCTACCTTGCCGCGGACGCGGCGAGCGTGTCGGCTTGGCGAAGACGGCTCGAGGAGCTGCCGGGACTAAGGGTCGGGCTGGTTTGGGCCGGCAGCGCGCGCAAATCCCGACCTGGCGCCAATGCGATCGATCGCCGGCGCTCGATCACCCTCGACGATTTCGGCGGCCTCGCGAGCGTGCCCGGGGTCAGCTTCGTGTCGTTGCAGAAGGGCGAGCCGGCGTCGCAGACCCGCTCGCCGCCGCCGGGTCTGGCGATCCACGACTGGACCGAGGAGCTCGGCGATTTTGCCGACACCGCCGCGCTGGTGGAGGCGCTCGATCTGGTGATCACGGTCGATACCGCGGCCGTGCACTTGGCCGGCGCTCTCGCCAAGCCGGTATGGCTGCTCAACCGGTTCGACACGTGCTGGCGCTGGCTCTTGGGGCGCGACGACAGTCCGTGGTATCCGACCTTGCGGCAGTTCCGGCAGCTCGAGCCGGGCGACTGGGGCAGCGTGCTGAGCGAGGTTCGGGCCGCTCTCGCGGCACTCGCCGCGAGCGAGGCGCATCGCCAGGAAGATCGCGTCGAGCTCGACCCGGAGCGATCACGTTTCAAATTCCGCCTCAGGCGGACTCTCCGATGAACGCTGCCGGCCAGACGCTATGTCTGAACATGATCGTCAAAAATGAGGCGGCGGTGATCCGCCGGTGTCTCGACTCCGTGCGGCCGATCATCGACCACTGGGTGATCGTGGACACGGGATCCACCGACGGTACCCAGAATATCATCCGCGAGCATCTGCGCGAGCTGCCGGGTGAGCTACACGAGCGGCTGTGGCGGGATTTCGCCTATAACCGCTCGGAGGCGCTGGAGCTGGCGCGGGGGAAGAGCGACTACACGCTGATCGTCGACGCGGACGACACGCTGGAAATTTTACCCGAGACGGCCCTTCCCGTGCTGACCGCCGACTCCTACACGGTCGAGATCCGCGATAACGCCACCGTGTATCAGGGCACGCAATTGGTGCGCAGTGCCCTGCCGTGGCGTTATGAAGGGGTGCTGCACGAATATATCACGTGCGATGGGGCTGGCCCGTCCGGGAATCTCTCCGGGATCCGGATGCGGCGCAATTGCGACGGGGCGCGTCTGAAGGACCTACAGACGTATCGCCGTGACGCCGCGGCGCTCGAGGCCGCATTGCAGACCGAGGCCAAACCTTTTCTGATCTCGCGGTACCGGTTCTACCTGGCGCAGAGCTACCGCGATTGCGGCGAGAGGGAGAAGGCGCTGGAGAACTACCTGCTATGCGCCGAACTTGGATTCTCGCAGCAGGAGGTCTTCATCAGCCTTTATGGGGCCGCCCAGATGAAGGAGCAGCTAGGCCACCCCGATCAAGAGGTCATTGACACCTACCTTCGGGCTGCGGACGCGCTGCCGACACGGGCAGAGGCGGTGCACGGGGCAAGCAGGTTCTGCCGCTACAAGGGGCGCAATGAAGAAGGTTATCAGATTGCAAAGCGTGGATTGGACATTCCCATGCCGTCTGGCGCGCTATTTGTGGAACCCTGGATCTACGAAACCGGCCTCCTGGACGAGTTCGCAGTCAACGCCTATTGGTCCGGACACAACCGGGACTGCCTCGATGCGTGCCTGAGGATTCTTGCGACCGGGAAGCTCCCGGAACGAGATATGCAGCGCGTAGTCGCGAATGCGCGGGCGGCGAACGAGAGATTGCCAGGGGACCCGAAATTGGGATCCCGCGGCGCCGAAGGGTTCATCGAGCAGCATCCTCTGGTGCCGCCACGACCGCTTCGCTCGCGCGTGAGCGGGTCGCCGCGCGTGCTTGTAGCGATCCTTGCCAAGCAGAAGGAGCCGTCGCTGCCGCTCTATCTTGAGTGCATCGAGTCGTTGGATTATCCAAAGTCTTCGATCGTCTTGTACATCCGCACCAACAACAACACGGATGGCACCGAGCGAATTCTGCGCGAATGGATTAAGCGAGTCGGCCAATTGTATGCCGATGTCGACTTCGATGCTGAGGATGTGGCCGCTCCCGTTGAGCAATTCGGCGTGCATGAGTGGAACGCAACACGCTTTGATGTCCTTTGCCACATTCGAAATATTAGCTTGCAGAAGACGCTAGAGCATGGTTGCCAGTTCTATTTCGTATGCGACGTAGACAACTTCGTTCGTCCATGCACACTACGGGAACTGGTAGCGCTAAATTTACCAATTGTTGCTCCGTTTCTTCGCTCGATAATTGCCGGACAATTCCATTCAAACTACCATGCCGAAATCGATGCAAACGGATTCTATGAGGGCTGCGATCAATATTATTGGGTTCTTAACAGACACGTACGCGGGATTATTGAAATGCCAGTTGTGCATTGTACTTACTTGGTCAGAAGTGACGTACTACGTCATTTGACTTATGATTTTGATATGACTGGCCGCTGGGATTACGTTATATTCTCCGATAGCGCACGAAAGTCCTTGGTTAATCAATATTTGGATAATAGACAAGTCTACGGATACTTAACAGCGGCTGTAGGAGGGCATACATATATTGAAAACGGGATCGACCTTGCCCGCAAATTAATTAACGATGATTTGGATCTAAATCGTGATCGACTTAAGATTGCGAGAGAAATACGGGAAACTCTATGCTTGCTCGCCCCCTACGCGGTTCTCGGCCATAACAAGGTCCGCATTGGACACGATCGTGACGGCGGATACGTAATGCTCAATGATCTCAATCATGAAATTGTCTGCTATTCCCTAGGCGTCGGGAGAGAAGTTAGCTGGGATTTGGAGTTGGCAAAGCGCGGCGCAGTAGTATTTCAATACGACGACAGTGTCGATGGGCCTCCCGTCTCCCACGCTAATTTCCATTTTCGTCGCGTTCGGGTAGCAGTCGACGACAGCTCAGAAGCCAACACGATTAGCCTCGACACGCTCCTGGAGTCGGGGCATCACTCACAGAATAAGTACGTTATACTGAATATGGATTTGGAGGGAAGCGAATGGGACATAATTGACACGGCCAAATCCGAAACTCTGAATGTGTTCTCGCAAATCATAATAGAATTTCACGGATTGGCGAAATTGAAGGAAGCTTCATTCAATCTTTGTGCCAGAAAAATATTTCAAAAGCTAGGTGCAACTCACTTTCCGATTCATTTGCACGGAAATAATTGGGGTACATCTTTCGAAGTAGGAGATTTTGAGTGCCCAGACGTACTAGAGGTGACTTTTGTAAACCGGGCGACGTACTGCAGCTCAAGAGATTTCGCAACTTATCCTACCACACTCGACAAGCCCAATAGGAGTGATCGTCCTGATTTTGATCTCGGACGTTTTCCGTTTAACGTCACGTTGCCCGGATGACGTGGAATTTTGCCCCGTCGCTTCACCGGTTCTGATATAGGTACCTTCGTTGCTGCCTTAATCATGTCATCGACGGCAGATGAGAGCACGCGATAGCTATTCGACGTTGATCACCGGCTATTCGGGCGTACCGGCGTGTCCGATGGTCCAGGCTTGCAAAATCGCACGATTTGGGGAGCTCGAGCCGAGTCCGGCGGAGTTGCGTCAGGCCGTCGACGACCTCACGAACTCGGCGGGGCCCCCGCCGGGCGGGCCTGTCATGCAGACGGCGTGAGGGGCTCCCGTGCGCAGCCGACGTCAGAAGATTTGCTTGTGCATGATCGTGAAAGACGAAGCGCCGGTGATCCTTCGTTGCCTCGAATCGGTTCGTCCAATCATCGATTATTGGATCATTGTCGATACGGGGTCGAGCGACGGAACACAGGACGTCATTCGGAAATATCTCCACGACGTCCCGGGAGAGCTCCACCAGCGGCAATGGGTCGATTTCGCGCATAATCGCAGCGAGGCGCTCGCTCTCGCCAGAAATCATGGCGATTACAGCCTGATCATCGACGCCGATGACGTGCTCGAGCTCCCGCCCGGCTTCAAGATGCCGCATCTGAACGCGGACTCGTACACGATAGAGATTCAAGCCAAGGGACGCCGCTATTGGCGGCCGCAGATCGTCCGGAACGCCTTGCCGTGGAGATATGAAGGCGTTCTGCATGAATTTCTCAGCTGCGTCGACAACAAGGGTCAGAGGGTGTTATCGGAGCACCGAAGTCAAAAGCCTCTGCCCGGGGCAAGAATCCGCATGACCGAGGG
The DNA here is from genome assembly GCA_052143835.1 of Alphaproteobacteria bacterium. Taxonomy (GTDB): domain Bacteria; phylum Pseudomonadota; class Alphaproteobacteria; order JACZXZ01; family JACZXZ01; genus DASPPM01. The sequence continues at coordinate 20,609 of JBKQRV010000055.1, read as the reverse complement.
AGGAGCGCGCCGGCGATCGTCATCCACGGAGCGCTATGCACGAGACGCCATGGTCCTGGAAGATGCTTTGCGAACCGAGACCGACCCGTTCCTGGTGTCGAGATACAAGTTCTATCTTGCGCAGAGCTATCTCGATTCCGGCGACAAGCAAAAGGCGCTCAAGGCCTATGAGGAACGCTCGAAGCTCGGCGGTTGGGAGCAGGAGGTGTTCATCAGCCTCTACCGATCCGCAAACATCAAGGCGGACCTCGGCTTCGACGATGAAGACGTCATCGCAACCTATCTGCGGGCTCACGCCGTCTGCAAGGATCGAGCCGAAGCCCTTCACGGCGCGTCGCGGTTCTGCCGGATCAAGCAAAAATACCAGCAGGGATTCGACCTGGCGGAACGCGCATTGCAGATCGGGCGCCCAGACGGCGGCCTCTTTATCGAGGAATGGGTCTACGACTATGGCGTGCTGGACGAGTACGCCGTCAATGCGTATTGGATCGGCAAATTCGGCGAGTGCCTCGAGGCCTGCCATAAGCTTCTTGCGTCCGAGGCGACGCCCGCGGATTACCGCAGCCGAATCCAAGCCAACGCGGATTTTGCCGCACAGGCACTCCATAAACAAAAGTCGGCCGGATCGGCCGGCGATGCGCCGCAGGGCACGATTGCGGAGGTGAATGCCGGCGGGAAGAAGATCGGCCTTTGCATGATCGCGAAGAACGAATCTCACGTGATCCTGCGCTGCCTGGAGAGCGTCCGCCCCTTGGTGGATTACGTGCTGATCGAGGACTCATGGTCGACGGACGGCACCAAGACGATCGTCCGGGAATGGCTGGACCGCGTGGGGCTGCCGGGAGAAGTGTACGATGAGCCCTGGCGGGACTTTGCCTATAACCGCTCGCACGCTCTGGCACGGCTGCGCGAGGTCAAGGACGTGGACTATGCTCTCATCATCGATGCGGACGACCAGCTCGTCGTCGAGCCCGGATTCGATGCGGCCGCCTTCAAGGCGGGTCTCTCGGAGGACCTGTATGGCGTCGAGATGCGGCAGGGACCCTTCCGCTTTCAGCGTAGCCAGATTTGCAGCAACAAACGCGAATTCCGCTTTCGCGGCGTGGTCCACGAATTCATCGAGGGGCCGCCGGGGCACGTCTCGACCGGTACTGCGGCCGGCTTCCACATCTTATCGGGTCGTGACGGCGTTCGCAGCCAAGACCCCGACAAGTACCGCAAGGCCGCCCAGGCTCTCGAGCAGGCATTGCAAACGGAAGAGGACGCCTTCCTTCGCTCCCGCTATACCTTTTATCTGGGGCAGAGCTACCGCGACGCAGGCGAAAAGGAAAAGGCGCTCGAAAACTATCTGAAGCGAGCGGAGCTCGGCTTCTGGAGCGAGGAAATTTTCGAGAGCCTGTACAACGCGGCGCAACTTATGCAGGCGATGGGACGGCCTTTCGATGAGGTCGTGGCGATGCATCTCCGCGCCTCCGATGCCGCGCCCAGCCGTGCCGAGGCGCTGCACGCCGCGAGCCGCCTCTGCCGCGAAAGCAAAAGATTCGCCGATGGCTACGAGTACGCGAGCCGCGGCCTGAAGATCCCGCTGCCCGCTGGCGGCCTTTTCGTCCAGCCATGGGTCTACGACTACGGCCTCCTGGATGAGTTGGCCGTCAATGCGTATTGGACCGAGCGCTACGAGGACTGCTTGGAGGCATGTCAGCGCCTTCTCCGCGAAGGCAAGATCCCCCGGGACATGCACGACCGCGTGAGGAAGAACGCCGACTTCGCGGCCGAGAAAATCCGGCTCCGCGCCACCCTCTCGCGGCCGTCGGCCGTAGCAAAGGCCGGGACGGCTCAGCCGCCCGAGTCTCTTTGGACGCCCCCCGCGGCGGCTGGAGGCACGGAGCTTATGGTTGCGGGCCTAAGGGAGCGGCTCGGCGAGGAGCTCGAGCGGATCAACCTGCAAATAAACCTTCCTGGACATGATAAGGCCGACAAGCGGCCTCGGGTCGTCTGGATCCACCATGACGTGGACCAACGTGCGGTTCAGTGGTGCAAAGACAGGGAGCTTGTCGATTCGATCAGTTGCTTCGTTTTCGTGTCATATTGGCAAAGGCAACGCTACCTCAGCACCTTCGGGCTGTCTCCGGAACGCTGCGTCGTGCTCCGGCACGCCATCGACCCAAGCGCGGATCTGCGGCGTTGGGAAGCGGGATCGGTCTGGCGCTGCGCCTACACGAGCGCGCCTTTTCGCGGACTTTCCGTGCTTCTTGACGCTTGGCAGCGCCTCGGTCCCGCCAATGCCGAGCTCCACGTCTGGTCATCGATGAAGCTTTATCTCGAGGACAACGGTCCGTACCAGCACCTTTACGAGCGGGCGCGATCCATGCCGGGAGTGATTTATCACGGCGTAGCACCCAACCCCGAGCTGCGCGCCGCGTTGCGGAGCATGCACTTCCTCGTTTATCCCTGCACGTTCGCGGAAACGGCCTGCCTCGCCGCAATTGAGGCGATGGCCGCAGGCTGCCGCGTGATCGTTCCCTCCCTAGGTGCGCTGCCCGAGACCACTGGCGGCTACGCGCGTATCTATCCGTATAACCCCAACGCCGAGCAGCATGTCGCGACGTTCTCCGAGAACCTGGCGGCCGAGATGGCGATGCCCTGGGCCGGCGAGCCGGAGCTGTCGCTCAGCCAACAGGCCCACTGCAGGGCCGTATACGATTGGCCACGGCGCCTACGCGAGTGGCGACAGCTGATCCGGCGGCTCGCTGATCAAACGAACCGCTCCGAAGGCGAATTTCCGCGTCAAGCGCTGGCGGCCGTCGATCAGCGCCCGTAGCGGGCCGCTCGACGAACTCGCGCGGAGCTACCGCGCTCACCAGGGAATGCGACCGAAGCGATTTATCAGATGTGCGATTGCCTCGTTGCTTTCCGCTTGGCGTTTTTCATCGGTTGCGAGCTGCCCCATTGTAGAGGCGGGGAAGAGCCGGCTTACGACGAGCGGCAGCGCGGATTGATGCCGCAGCAAGCGAGGCGTCGGCTTGGCGTTCGTCAGCAGCGTCTGAAGCCACGGCCGTATCCTCGGTATCCAACTCGCGTCAATTGGCGCCGTGCTTTCGACAAGGTGGATACGTGACCGAGCAACGTCGCCGAGGCGCCCGAGCCATTCATTATCGCCATGATCGCGACGTCTTTCGTCAAAATCGCCGACCGTCTCGAACAACGATCGTTTCATTACCCATCCGGAGATTATTGGAAAATCGTTAATACGGATAATCGTACCGTCCTTGTCGATTTCGAGGGCCGTGGACGACACAAAGTCCGTTTGCCGAAGCGCCCGAAGCGCAGTCTCAAGAAACGCCGGGCACCAAACGTCATCGTCCATGAGAAACGCTAAAAACTCGCCAGCGGTTTCCCTCGCGGCGGCATTGAGCGCCGCGGCTGCGCTGTGGCCATCGCTATGAACGAATTCGGCCAGATGCCGTACACGCTCGGGTACCGTGGCACCTGCATCGATACCGACGATGATCTGGACCGACTCTCCGTCGAGGCCGGTTTGTTGGTGAATTGAGAGGATCGCGTCCTCCAGGCACAATCGCTCCTTGTCGAAAGGGTTTGCCAAGCGGGACGGGATGATCACGGAAATCGCCACGGTTCATCCTCCCATCTCTCGAATCGCTCCGGCGCAACGTACGTCGTCCGGTCGATCCACGGCGCGGCCGGCCGCATGATCGCCCAACCGATCGCCCGACGAGAAGGCGAGGGAAATCCTCTTCGGCGCCACCCAATACGCGCGACGGTAGTTTTCGGTTTCATCGGCGCGTGAGACACCCCCCTCCCTACCCTCCCCCTCAAGGGGGGAGGGAAGATGCAGAAGATGTAAGTGCCGTCAAGTATTTCCCCCTCCCCCTCGAAGGGGGAGGGTGGGGAGGGGGTGACGCGCGAAGCGCGAACGTTCACGCTCCCTCGACCGCGACGAGGCTGCCCTCAGACGCCGACTGGCGCAGCTTGAGGAGGGGCGCATATTCCTTCGAGCCGTGCCAGCGCTTGGCCGCCGCCATGTCGGGGAACTCGATGATGACGACGCGGCCGGGGCGCCATTTGCCCTCGAGCGTCTCGTGCGGACCCCCACGCACGAGGAAGCGGCCGCCGTGTTTCTCGATGGTGGCCATCACCTGCGCGCGGTACCGGGCGTAGGCTTCCTGGTCCCTGATCTCGCCGATATCGCCGATTATGTAAGCAGCCATGCCATCCTCCCTGGTGCGCTTGCGGGCGGATTATGCCAATATCGCGCGCGCGACAACAGCTCCTCCAGCACCACCTCAGCCAGATCCGCGGCCGCCATGACCGAAAGCAAGCCCTTGAAGCCCGCCACCCTCGCCGCCCAGGCGCTTGGTTGGATCGACGAGACGACCCACGCCGTCGTCGCCCCCATCCACCCCTCGACGACCTACATCCGCGATCCCGACAACCAGTACCGCACCGGCCGCAGCTACAGCCGCGACGACAACCCGAGCTACGACCAGGCCGAGGCGCTCCTCAAGATGCTCGAGGGCGGGCGGGATTGCCTCCTCTTCGCCTCCGGCATGGCCGCCGCGACCGCGGTGTTCCAGGCGCTCAAGCCGGGCGATCACGTGATCGCCCAGAGCGTCATGTATTGGGGCCTGAGGAAGTGGCTCGGCGAGTTCGCGACCGAATGGGGGCTCGAGGTCGCCTTCACCCCGCCCGGCGACGTCTCCGCGCTCAAGGCGGCCTTTAAGCCCGGCCGCACGCGGATCGTGTGGATCGAGACGCCTGCGAATCCGACCTGGGCGGTCACGGACATCGCGGCGTGGGCAGCACTCGCGCATGAGGCCGGAGCGCTCCTCGCCGTCGACAGCACGGTCGCGACGCCGGTGCTGACGCGGCCGCTCTCCCTCGGCGCCGACATCGTCATGCATTCGGCGACCAAGTATCTCAACGGGCACAGCGACGTGGTGGGCGGCGCGCTCGTCTCGGCCGACGAAGGCGGCATTTGGCCGCGCATCCAACGCATCCGCCACGACAACGGCGCCGTCATCGGGCCGTTCGAGGCCTGGCTTCTCCTCCGCGGCATGCGCACGCTCTATATCCGCGTCGCGCGCGCGTCCGCAAACGCGCTTGAGCTCGCCCGGCATTTCGAGCGCCACCCCGCGGTCCTCGCCGTGCATTACCCCGGCTTGCCGAGCGACCCCGGATACGCGGTCAGCCGCAAGCAGATGCAGGGCGGCTTCGGCGGCATGCTCTCCTTGCGCGTCCGCGGCGGGGAGGAGGCCGCGATCGCCGCGGCCGCGCGCGTCAAGGTCTTCAAGCGCGCGACCTCCCTCGGCGGGGTCGAGAGCCTCATCGAGCACCGCGCCAGCATCGAGGGCGCGGGCTCGCCCGTGCCGCGCGATCTCCTGCGCGTCTCGGTCGGCATCGAGGATGTGGACGATCTTGTGGCCGATCTCGAGCAGGCGCTCGGGTGAGCGGACGACGGTAGACGGACGACGGAACGAGAAGGGGAGAGAATCGTGATCGATCTTTACACCTGGACCACGCCCAACGGCCGCAAGGTCTCGATCATGCTGGAGGAGCTCGGCCTCGCCTACCGGGTGCACAAGATCGACATCTCGAAGGGCGACCAGTTCGCACCCGCCTACGTGGCCCTCAACCCCAACAGCAAGATCCCGGTGATCACCGACGCGGACGGGCCCGGCGGCAAGCCCTTCACCCTCTTCGAATCGGGCGCCATCCTCGTCTATCTCGCCGGCAAGGGCGGCAAGCTCCTGCCCGCCGACATCCGCGGGCGCTACGTCACGCTTCAGTGGCTCATGTTCCAGATGGGTGGTGTGGGCCCCATGTTCGGCCAGTGCCACCATTTTCGCCGCGCCGCGCCCGAGAAGATCCCTTACGCGATCGAGCGCTACACCAACGAGACGAGGCGCCTTTACGGCGTGATGGATCGCCGGCTCGGCGAGGCCGAATACCTCGCGGGCAACGCCTACACCATCGCCGACATCGCGACCTATCCCTGGGCCGCGCGCCACGAGTGGCAGACCGTCGAGCTCGGCGAGTTCCCCAACGTGAAGCGCTGGTACGACGCGATCGGCGCGCGTCCTGCGGTCGTGCGCGGCATGGCGGTGCCGAGCTGAGGATAGGCGCAGTGCGTGCTTCGAGACGCGGTGCTTCGCACCGATGCTCAGCGTGACGTAAGCTCGCGATGTGCGAAAAGCCTCTCGAAGGCGGCACCGGTTCCATTCAGCCGGAATTTGCTCCAGTGTCCCGATTCGGTAGTTCGTCTCATCCGGAAATAACCGTCATTGCGAGCGCAGCGAAGCAATCCAGTCTGCCCGGTGCGAAATCATTCCTGGATTGCTTCGGCACCCTTCGGGCGCCTCGCAATGACAAGCGTTTTCCTGACGTCGTGAATTTCAGAACCAGGACAGGAGGCGACCGGCACCACCGTCATCAATCCGTCATCAACTTCATATAAGAGGGCGCCAGTCCCACAATATCTTGGGATTGGCGGTGGCTGGTTTCCCGGATAGCGCAATAGGTCCCGAGCGGCGGCGGCGGTGAAGATCCTGCTGGTGACCGACGCTTGGCCGCCGCAAGTGAACGGCGTGGTGCGCACGCTTAAGGAGACGATCCGCCAGCTCGAGATTTTCGGCCACGCTTGCGAGGTGATCTCGCCCGAGGGAATGCGTACCATTCCCTGTCCGAGCTATCCGGAGATTCGCCTAGCGATCTTCGCCGCCCGCGAGGTCCGGCACCGCATCGACGCCGCGGCGGCGGACGCGGTGCACATCGTGACCGAGGGACCGCTGGGGATCGCGGCACGGCGCCATTGCTTGCGCTCGGGCGTCCCCTTCACCACCGCCTATCACACGGCCTTCCCCGAATATCTCGAAGCGCGGCTGCCGCTTTCACTGGCACTCGGCTATGCCTTCATGCGCCGCTTCCACGCGCCGTCGCGGGGCGTGATGGTGCCGACCGAGACGATGACGCGGCGTCTCAGCGAGCGCGGCTTCGGCCGTCTCAAGATGTGGTCGCGCGGCGTCGACGGCCGGCTCTTCCGCCCGCGCAGGAAGGACTTCCTCGGCGGCCCGCGCCCGCTCTACCTCTACGCGGGGCGCGTCGCGGTCGAGAAGAACATCGAGGCCTTTCTCAAGCTCGACCTCAAGGGTACCAAATACGTGGTCGGCGCCGGCCCGCAGCTGGCCAGGCTCAAGGCCAAGTACCCGGGTGCCTGCTACACCGGCTATGTCGACGACGAGACGCTCGCCGCCTGCTATGCCTCGGCCGACGTCTTCGTCTTCCCCAGCCGCTCGGACACCTTCGGTCTCGTCCTGCTCGAGGCCCTCGCGAGCGGCCTTCCCGTGGCCGCCTTCCGCGTCACCGGGCCGCTCGACGTGATCGGCGCGAGCGGGGCGGGGGCGCTTTCCGACGACCTCGCCGAGGCCGTCGATGGCGCGCTCGCGATCCGGCCCGAGGCCTGCCGCGCGCATGCGCTCTCCTTCTCCTGGGCGGACGCCACCCGGCAATTCCTTGACAATATCGCTTCCGCGACGCGCTCCGGCGCGCGCCCGTTGGTTGACAGTGCGCCGGTCGGCGGCTAAGTAACGAGCCCCGGCCTGGCGCCCTGCCCCTAAGAGCTCGGCGGCGGCCGCCTTTCCGGCCACGGAGCGATGGGTGAGTGGCTGAAACCAACGGTTTGCTAAACCGTCATACGGGGTCAACTCGTATCGAGGGTTCGAATCCCTCTCGCTCCGCCAACTCGGAACAGAACTGCGAACGCCGCCGGCCGCCGATTTTACGCCCGAGGCGGCGGCAAGGGTTCTGAGCAGATCGCTTTTCGATCCCATGATCCGGACCTCTTTGTCCGCGACCTCGACGCGCTGGGCAAGGGCGCGAAGGTGGTCGCGCCGATAGCCGCCTCCTTCGATCCGGATGCGCTCGCGGGCGCTCCTGGCGAATTTCTGGACCATGGCGGGCGTGATCGCCTGCTGCCCCGCGCTTTCCGCCATCGCCTGGGCGCGGTCGGAATCGGCTTGGGCCTGATCGCGGATCGCTTTCAGGCCCGCGATGCGCTCCTTCAGCGCCGGGTCTTCCAGGTCGGCGATGCCGCTCTCGATGGCGTCGTACAGCCGCTTGAGCCTCAACTCTGTTTCTGCGGCGCGCTTGTTCAGTTCCGCGATGTGTTCGCGCCGACGTTCGGTTCGTTCTTGACGGCGGTCGAGAACCGAGGCGAGCACTTCCTCAAGCCGCTCCGGCTGGAGCAAGCGATCGGCAAGGTGTTCCGCGACGAGGCTGTCGAGCTTCTCCATCGGGATCGAGCGGCCCTTGCAGCCGGTCTCGCCCTGCCGTGCTTTGATCGAGCAGGTGTAGTAGCGATACCGCCCTCCCTTCCCGGTCCGGAGCGTCATCGCGCCGCCGCAGTCGGCGCAAAAACAGATGCCGGTAAGGAGGGTCGGGCCGCTGACGACGCGCGCCGGCGTGACTCTCGGATTTCGAGCGCGAAGGTGGGCCTGCACAGCGTCGAACGTCGCTTGATCGATCAGCGGCGGCACCTCGACCGTCACGATCTCACTGGCAGGCTTCAGTTCCTTCGCCTTGCTGCGCTTGTTGAACTCGTGGCGGCCGACATAGGTCGTGCGAGTCAGGATGCGATGAACCTGTCCGATGCCCCAGCGCCCGCCGTCGCGGGTGAAGATGCGCCGCCGGTTGAGATAGCCCGTGATGTTCTTCACGCCCATCGGACCGGATGTGCCGTCCCCTTCCAGGGCCAGCCGGTAGATCAGCCGCACCGTGTCGGCGTGCAGCGGGTCGATTTCCAGCTTCTTCTTGACCTTCGCGCCGCGCTGCTCGGCCGCGACCACCCGGTAGCCGATGGGCGGCAGCGAGCCGTTCCAAAATCCCTGGCGCGCGTTCTCTTTCAAGGCGCGCAGCACATGCTTGGCGTTCTCCTTGGACTGATATTCGTCGAACAGCGCCATGATCTGCCGCATCATGACATGCATGGGGTCGTCGCCCATCTCCTGGGTGATCGACACCAGCTTCACGCCGTTCTTGGCCAGCTTGCGGACGTAGAATTCCAGTTCGAAATGGTCGCGGAAGAAGCGGCTGAACGAATGGACAATCACGACATCGAACGGTGCGGGCTTGCTGGTTCCCGCCTCGATCATGCGTTGGAATTCGGGGCGGCGGTCATTGGTGGCGGACGCGCCCGGCTCAACGTAGGTCTCGACAAGTTGGTAGCCGCGCGACTGGCAATACGCCTCGCCCTGCCGCTTCTGGTCCGGGATGGAGACATCGTGCTCGGCCTGCCGCGCCGTCGAGACGCGCAGATAGAGGGCGGCGCGCAGCGGCACGGTCATAACAGCAAGCTCCTTACGTCATCGGCGTGGCCCGAACAGTTCATCGAACAGGTCGCCGAACCATGCTTCGAATATGTCGATTTCGGGGTCCGTAACAGGCACCCGCGTGGGCCAATCGTCGATGACGCGCCACGTCTCAACATCATGTTTGACCGGACGGCCAAGGCGCGGCCAGGGGCCGGGCACGACATAAAGATCGGGCGGCAATTCGCCGAATGCGGCGCGGTCGCGCAGGGATGAGCGGTGCCGAGACATTTCGCCAGGATCGCGCGAGCGGACAAAAAGTGGAACGGCCCAATCCTAGCCGTGGCTACGCTTTGTGCCATTGCTCGTCACGCCTCCTGCTTGGCCCTTGGCGAGACAGCCAGCCCCAGGAACACGAGAGCGGCCTGGTTGAGCCGTAGAATATCCTCGTCGTCTAACCTGCCGACGTGCGCGCCGACTTTGGTCTTTGGCACGGTGGAAATCTTGTCCACCATCAAACGGCACGCCGCACGCAGGCCATTCCGCTCGTTGGGCTGCACTGGCAGGCGGAACAGCGGCGCGTCGGTCTCATCCGTGGTGAAGGCGCAGATGGTGATCGAGTCGGTTGCATCGAAGCTGTCGTCCTGCACGATGACGACGGGACGCGGCTTGCCCGCGTAGTTCTTGCCGCCGGCGACGGTCCAGATGTCGCCTCGTCTCATTCATCACCCCAGTCCGACACCGCGTCGATGAACGCTTGATCATCCGCAGCACGAGCGCTGGCGGCGGTGGCGGCGGACTGGCGATGTGCTTCGGAACGGAAGGCGGGGGAGCGCACGTCCGGCACCCAAATCTGGATCGGGCGCAGACCCTGCTCCCGCAGGCGCTCACGATGTTCCCGCACCTTGACGCGCGAGGGCTTGGCGCTTGATGCCGAGGCCATGACAGGTCTCCAATATAGTTACATGTAACCTATCATGGTCCGCCGGGTTTCGCCAGTCCTTTCACGGGTGTTCGCTGCCGGGACGCCCCCCTCTTTCCGGCCCTTTCTTGCCGCAGTGCGGTGCGGATGGCGCTCGGATCGTTGATATCATTGGCGCTCTGGACGACACGGATGGCAGGGAATGTTTGGCCGTTCGCTGAAAACATCAATCATCCCAGCCACATACGCGGGCCGGATGGCCAAGCTTTTCCCTTGCCGTCCAACTTTCGTCGATGCCGAACCGCCCGAAAGCAACGATGTATGGCGCAAATGGCATTGATATCATTGGTGAATTCGCATAGAGCGCCAGCAGGCCCTTCCGGCGAGAACGCTGTAACCCATTGATCGGACCAACAAAAACGACCAACGACAGCAACGCTTTTATCTTGCCGTCCCCCGTCCCCATCTTCGTCCCAGCCCAAATCAGTGTCTCCGTGCCTTCGCTCTTCCTACGCCGCACAACCCTGGATACGATCTCTGAACCTGTCGCATCTGGCAGGCTTAACGCATTTCGGGTAGCCGGAAATTGTCCATGAACCCTCATTCGAGTGGTGCGAGTTCGCATGGCGAATTGCGGAACCGCGGCTGTGCGGCGCGCAAATCTGTGCATCAGCTACCGCGTCTAAAATCATCGCACGGGACGGGTGAGAGCAAGACGGACGCTATCGCGACGCATGTGGTAATGGGCATGCCGATGCATCAGCCCTGCGATTCAACTCCTTTGACCGTGACGTTCGACACCAATACGCTCGCCTCGGTGGTTGCGCCCGGAACCGCGCAACGTGGGACCGGAGCAAGCGGAGCAATTGTCGCAGCTGCTATGCGGGCTGGGCGCTTTCGCGGCTTTTTCAGTGAGACCGTTATCACGTTGGAGGGAATCAAGAACGTCGATCGCGCCGACGTTCTTGGGAGGACTCGGGTGGTTTCCGATGCCTCGTCGACCGGCAAGAATAACATCACTCTCACGGTTGGCGTCCGGCATGCCCGAAATCCCCTCGACCCCCGATCCTCTGACAGGGTTCGGGCGGCGCTGGCGCTAGGTATGCGCCCGTTACGAACGGCTGCCCGAATCGGCGGATACCATCTGAGGGACCAAGATTGCGAGCTGTACGAGCCTGGTGGGGGAATATCTGAACTCATCCGTTGCATGGATAAGGTAAACGAGCTGACAACCGAAATCGCCAGACGCGGCGTGGGTCAGGCCATCGCTGTCGAGCTTGGATTACAGTTTAGCCACCGCGATGGTGTCGGCAAACCGGAGTTATTCCTGCAAGGCCTTGGCCGTGCGAAGGATAAGTCGGAAAGAAAAAAGGTGGCCGAGGCAATCCGTGAATGGGCGGACGGTGATAGCGTTGCTGCTCACTACGGCTTCGGTATAAAGCTGTTTTGCAGTGAGGACTTCCGAAGGAACGGCTCGGGGCGTTCTGTGCTCGACCACGATGCACGCCAATGGCTCAGTAAGGGATTTGGAATTGAATTCGTAACACTGGCCCAGCTCGCACAGAGGGCAACCGAATGAGCCAACTCCCTACCGCTATTGCCTTGGCTCTGGTGATGGGCGTCTGCAGTGCCTCAATCTCTTGGGCACAAAATGGCGTTCAGGTTCCAGCACAACAACGAGAACTCACGCGCATCCTTTCAAAATATAATGATCTTCATGAGAGCGCTCCGAACGACATCCAGCGAGACAAGATTGATTCGGAATTTCGGAAGGAATTTTGCGCGGCGATACCGAGGGGCGAGGTATCCGGCTGGGTCGGTGAGGTGAACTCCATTGATAACAACTCACCAGACAAGGGAATACGTCTGTCCTTGGAGGTGCATACCCAGGATCTGAGCAGCGGCGGATTGGGAGTCGAGCTTTCTTTAGGGAATTACTATGCGTATGGCGTCGATGAACAGAACACGCAGCCTCATGGTTCGACAGTAATTCCCGTTAACTCACCACTCTACAATACGGTCTCCATGTTTCGGAGCGGCGATACTGTGATTTTCAGCGGCACCTTCATCCCATACTCCTCGCCGCAAGCGTGCTACGACAACGATACCACATACTTTTCGCTATTCCGGTTTTCTACCATCCGGAAAATAGGATGGGGCATCACGTTCTAGGAGACGCAGTGGGTAGGTATCCTTTTTCCTGTTCCTGGCGCGGCCGTGCGCGCCGTTGCCAAAAACCGGGTCTTGTCCATATTGAACGCGAACCCAAGGATCGGCGCGATGTCCTCGCTTCAAGAGAGTTTCCCTAATGCACCGCCTAAGGTGCGTGAGGCGTGCCGCTTCTATGACGAGCACTATTTGTCCATCGGTCAATGGCTGCTGGAGCCGGGAAAGAAGATTATTCTGCGCTCGTCGCAGGCCGGCACCTGCCGGTTTTGTGGGCTGAGTGGGCCCAAGGCGACGTTCAGGAGCGTGGCTCACGCCATCCCAGAGTGCACCGGCAATCGGAGCCTTACCACGGGCTACGAGTGTGACGAGTGCAACGCATCTTTTGGGGAGGGCATTGAGAACGATTTCGGCAACTGGTCCAAGCCGCAGCGAACGATGTCCGGGATCAGCGGGAAGAAGGGGGTGCCGGCTCACAAGGGGCCAAATGGAAGCTGGCGCTTCGAACATAAGGATGGTGGGTTTCAGGTCACGCAGGATCATGACCCGATCGCCGTCGTGCATGAGGATGCACAACAGATCACACTCACGCTCGGCGTCGATACCTACACGCCGATTGCGGTTTTGAAGGCGTTCACCAAGATGGCGCTTTCGCTCCTGCCCGAGGCGGAGCTGCCGAACTTTCAGGCCGCCCTCTCATGGATACGCAATCCCGACCATTCGGCGGGGCTAGTGAACGATTTCCCAGTCCTCTACACGTTTGTCCCTGGCGTCGCCCCGTTCGCCGGGATCACCGCGATTTTGCTGCGGCGGCTAAGCGATGACCTGCCGGTCCCCTATCTGACCTTCGTTCTCACCTACGGCAACGAGGTGTTTCAGACTATCGTTCCGTGTCCCACCCGTGACACCACCATCTCCGGGAAGCCCGTCCATTTTCTGCGTTTCCCCAATCCTTACGATCTCGGCCTGGAGCCGGTAGCGCCGATGCGTCAAGAACGCCTTGACCTTAGCGGTAGGTCGCTCGTCAAAGGCGAAACAGTCGAGACGACGTTGGGCTATGCCGTGGACTGACTGCCATCACATCATGGCCGGTCCCACCGGCCTACGATCGGCCATTCATAGGGCTATAGCGTGGACGTAGTGCTCATCATCGTCGGTCGTGGCCCGCCAGCCCGCCGTTCACCAACGCGCCGGTGCCATAAAGCTGACCGATGTGAGCTAAACTGAACGCCACCAGTCGCCCGGAGGGAACCATGGCAGAGGCAATGGCTACGATCCAACGTAAGGGAGGCGACAACGCGATGGAGGCGGTGCACGAGAGCGAGCGGGAATGGGAGACGCTGCGCTTTCCCGGCCAATCGAGCAAGATGCTGTTCCATCCCCACCCGGAGCGACCGACCGAGCCCAATGCCGGTTTCGTGCGCTATGAGCCCGGCGCCCATCACCCGCTGCACCGCCACGATTTCGCGCAAGTCTGGTACATCCTTGAAGGCACCTTCACGATCGGCGGCAAGACCTACAGGCCGGGCACGATGATTTTTCACTCGGACCCGCACTACGAGGAGGAGCTCAGGACCGAGAGCGGCGGTATCATGCTGTTCGTGCAGTATCAGGGACCCACCACCGGCGGACGGCCGATATACGACGGGCGCTTCAACGTCGCCGCCCGCAAGGCGCTTTCCGAGGAGCGGCTGGACGTTTGATTGCGTAAACGCGGCGGCCGGGTTGGGCGACGCCTGTTCGCTTCCGCCTATCGCGGCGGAATGATATCGTTCGCGCGGATCCCGGTGATCTGGCCGATGCCGGATCGCCAGCAAAATGGAAGGGCAGGCTCATGCGATTTCTGATCAAGGTTTCTATTCCGGTCGAGGCGGGGAACGCCGCCGCGAAGAAGGACGGCTTCAAGGTGATCCGGACGATCCTGGAACAGCAGAAGCCGGAAGCCGCCTACTTCATCGCCGACGGCGGCCGGCGCACCGGCATCCTCATCATGGATCTCAAGGACGTGTCGGACATTCCGAGAATTGCCGAGCCATGGTTCCTCGCCCTGAATGCCGGCATCGAGGCAACGCCGGCGATGCTCCCCGACGACCTGCAAAAGGCTGCGCCGGCGATTGCACAGGCGGTCAAGAAGTATGGCTGACCATTTCGCTTAGCACCGGTGCCGCTTCGCCACGCCGATCGTTCGCGTCGGCTCCGCCAGCGATTGCCGTGCCGGCCTAATGTCGGATCACCACTACCTCGATCGTGCCCTGCGGGCCGATGAACCAGCAGACGAGCCAGCTCGTCAGGCTGACGATCACGGCGCAGAGGATCGCCGGCATGAGCCCGTGCACGACGAAGCCGGCCACGAAGAGGGTGACGAGCTTGATCATCAGCCCGTTGATGACCAGGAGGAAGAGGCCGAGCGTGATGATGGTGATCGGGAAGGTCAGGACCACCAGGATCGGCCTTACGATGGCGTTGACGATGCCCAAGAGCAGGGCCGCCCAGATGAGGCTGCCGATCGAGCTTACCTCGACCCCCGGCACGATTTTGGACGCCACCCAGAGCCCGAGTGCGACAAGCGCCGCGCGAACGATGAATCCGATCATGCTACGGTCTCTCCCTCAAGGCAGCCGATCGGCTCGATTTTCGGCGTGCCGATCTTGCGTTGGCACCAACACCAATACGGCCGGATTTGATTGGCGGCAATCACAAGCGATCAGCTCGCCATTTAACCCGAGCATTCACAGCCCGAGATAGGCGTCGCGCAGCAGCTTGTCGTTCTTGACTTGCGCGCAAGGGCCCGTGAGCACGACGCGGCCGCGCTCGAGCACGTAGGCGCGGTCGGAAAGTGCGAGCGCCTTGCCGACCGCCTGCTCGACGAGCAGGATCGCCTGGCCGCCGGCCTTGAGCCGGGCGAGGGCGGCGTAGACCTGACTGACGATCTGCGGGCCGAGGCCGAGGGAGGGCTCGTCGAGTACCAAGAGCTTGGGCGAGCCCATGAGGGCGCGCGCGATGGCCAGCATCTGCGCCTGGCCGCCCGAGAGATTGCCCGCCGCCTCCTCTAGGCGCTCGGCTATGGCCGGGAAGAGGCCCAGCACGCGCGCCAGGTTGGCCGCGAAGTCGGCCTGGGCGCGCGGGGGATAGGCGCCGAGCTCGAGGTTCTCCCGCACGGTGAGCGAGGCAAGGGCACCGCGCCCCTCGGGCACATAGCCCATGCCGCAATGGGCCGGCACGAAGGCCTTGGCGCGCGTGAGGTCGCGCCCCTGGAAGCGGATCGTCCCGGCCCAGCAGGAGAGCTGGCGCATGATCGCGCGCAGCATCGTCGATTTGCCGGCGCCATTCGCGCCGAGCACGCAGACGGTCTCGCCTTCGCCGACCACGAGATCGACGCCGTGCACGACCTCGACGCCTTCATAGCCGGTCGCGAGCCCGCTCACCTCAAGCATGGGCATGGCCGCTCTCCTCCCCGCCGAGATAGGCCTCGACGACGCGCGGATCGGCGATCACCTCGGCCGGAGCGCCCTCGGCCACGATGCGTCCCGCATCCAGCACCACGAGACGGTGGCTGAGCCGCTTGATCACGTCCATCAAATGCTCGACGACGAGGAAGGTTGTGCCTTGGGCGGCGAGGCGCTCGATGGCGTCGAGCACCACGGCGAGCTCGTTCTGCGAGAGGCCGGCCATGAGCTCGTCGAGCAGCACGAGGCGCGGGTTGAGCGTGAGCACGCGCGCGAAGTCGAGCAGCTTGAGATGCCCGGTCGGCAGCGTACGCGGCGAGAGTGCGGCACTCCCGGCGAGGCCGAGCAAGGCGAGCTTGTCGAGTGCGGTGGCGCGCGCCGCGGAAAGCGAGAGGCCGCGGCAAAGTGCCCCCACCATCACCCCCTCGACGCAGGTGAGGTCGGCGATGGCGGTCGGGCGCTGGAAGGTGCGTACGAGGCCGAGACGCGCGCGCTCGGCGGTTGAGAGCCCGGCGAGATCGCGCCCGGCGAAGCGCACGCTGCCGCTGTTCGGCACGTAGACGCCGGTGAGCACGTTGATGAGCGTGCTCTTGCCCGCACCGTTGGGGCCGATCAGGCCGACGATGCCGTGCTGCTCGAGGGCGAGGCTCACGTCGATGAGCGAGCGGATGGCGCCGAAGGACTTGGCGATGCCGTCGAGCTCGAGGAGTGCCGTCATCGGACAGGCTCCCTCGCCCGAGGTGGCGGGTGCTGAGCCAACCTCGCGGCGACGCCTTGCGCGAGCGCGCAAAGCCCGCGCGGCTCGGTCATGACGAGGGCGACGACCGAGAAGCCGAGGATCATGACGTCCCAGCCTCCGGCGGCGCCGAGGAAGGCGTTGGCGCCGGCATCGATCGTCTCGTAGAAGACGGCGCCGACGATCGGCCCGACGAGGTAGCCTGTACCGCCGACGACGGCGATGAGGGCGATCTCGACGGAGAGGGTGAGGCCGGAGAGGAAGTTGGGATCGGCGAAGCCGATGAAGAATACATAGACGACGCCGCCGAGGGCGGTGAGTGCCGCGCTCACGCAGAAGGTGAGGACCTTGATGCGCGCGACGTGGATGCCCGCCGCGGCCGCGGCCTCCTCGCTGCTCTTGATCGCGGCGATGTAAAAGCCGAGGCGGCTCTTGCGGAAAAAGGCGAGGAAGAGCGTGACCGCGGCGAGGAGTGTTATGGCGATGAGGAAATAGGCGCGCACGTTGGTGAACTCTAGCTTCGCGGGCGCGTCCTCGGCGAAGGGGATGGCGATCCCGCTCGGCCCGCCGGTGAGCTCCGAGTAGTGGAGGATGAGGGAGAGCACGACGGCGGCGGCCGAGAGGGTGGCCAGCGTGAAATAGGGACCCTTGAGGCGCAGCGTCGCCGCGCCGATCACGGCTGCAAGAAGCACGGCCGCGGCAATGCCGGCGACGCCGCCCAATAGCGGGGAGAGGCCGGCATCCTGGAAGAGAAGCAGGGTCACGTAGGCGGCGACGGCGACGAAGACCGAATGGCCGAGCGAGATATTGCCGGTGAGGCCGCTCAAAAGGTTCCAGCTCTGGCCCCAAAGGGCCAAGAAGGCCGTGGCGGTGGCGACGCTCACGAGATAGTCGCTTTTGGTCGCGAGCCCGGCAAAAGCGGCAAGCGCCCAGAGTGCAAAGATGACGATCGCGCGCCTCACAGAGTCCGCCTCCCGCGCGAGAACAAACCCTGGGGCCGCAGCAGCAGCACGGCGAGGAAGAGCACGTAGATCGCGGCGGTCGAGAGGTCGAGATCGAGATAAGAGGCGGTGAGGGACTGCATGACGCCCATCAGGAGGCCGCCGAAGACGGCACCGACGACATTGCCGAGACCGGCGATCACGATGGCGAGAAAGGCGACGACGACGAAGTTCTGCCCGACGTTCGGGAAGGTGTAGTGATATGGGATGAGAAGCGCGCCGGCGAGGCCGACGAGACCGATGGCGATCGCCGTGGACATAACGTAGACGCGGCGCGCGTCGATGCCGAGCATCTCGGCCGTCTCCACGCTTTCCGCCACGGCACGGGCGCTCTTGCCGAAGCGCGTCCGCCGCAGCACGCGGGCCATGGCGATCGTCACCGCCAGCGCGACGACGAAGGCGATGGTGGGTCCGAGCTGCAGGCTGAGCGCGCCCAAATGAAGGGCAGCGCCATTGACCGGGTTCGGCACCAGCTTGAAGTCCGAGCCGCGCACCACTTGGGCGAGGCCCTGGGCGCCGATCGAGAGACCGATGGTGAGGAGGATCTGCGGCGATTCGCCGAAATGGGCGGCGCGGTCGAGCAGCAGCAGATAGAAGGCCAAGCCGAAGGCGGCCATGAGGAAGGTGGTCGGCAGCGCCACCCAGTAGATGCCGAATGTGCCGCCCGGCAGACCGAGGCCGGCGAGAGCGACCGCGACGTACATTCCGGCCATGAGAAACTCGCCATGGGCGAAATTGACGAGCTTCATCACGCCGAACATGAGGTTCAGCCCCATGGCGACGAGCGCGTAGACGCCGCCAATGAGGAGGCCGTTGAGGATCGCTTGGGCGAGGATCGTCATCGGCAAGAATGCGCCGGGCGGAAGCGGGCAGGACTGGCCACAATCGTGCCGTCCTGCCCGCGGCTGACCGCTCGTCTTATGGCTTGGTCACCGCCGAAGTCGCCACGGCCTCGGGAAACACGGTGTGCGGCACGTTGTTCTGCCACTGGATCATCACCGGCGTGACGTGCGTGTTGGCGCCATTGGCGTCGAAGGACACCTCGCCAGGCTGCATCAAGGCCCCACCGCCGCTCTTGACGTCGAGCGTCTGGAGCGCGAGACGCACCTTGGCCGGGTCGGCCGAGCCGGCCGCCTCGACCGCCGCCGCCAGCACCGAGACGC
The DNA here is from genome assembly GCA_052143835.1 of Alphaproteobacteria bacterium. Taxonomy (GTDB): domain Bacteria; phylum Pseudomonadota; class Alphaproteobacteria; order JACZXZ01; family JACZXZ01; genus DASPPM01. Next base: position 1,852 of record JBKQRV010000055.1, on the reverse strand, counting down.
CGGCATAGGCTTCGCCGGCCTGCTCCGGCATGAAGGTGTTATACGTCTTGCTGTAGCGCTCGGCGACGGCGGCGAGCTTGGGATCGTCCTTGATGTTCTTGGAATCGAGGTTCCACGAGGAGACGCTAGTGAGCCCGTTTACCTTGTCGCCGAGGGACTGGCCGATCGGCGGCCAGATGAAGCCGGCGCCGCCGCCGATGACCAGCACGTGACTGTTGGCACTTCTGAGCGCGGTCAGCAGGAGGCCGGAATCGGAGATATAGGAAACCGGGAACAGCACCTGGGCGCCGGATTGCTGGACCTTGGAGACCAGCGGGCTCGCGTCGGTGATGTTCTCGGGATAGGGCGAGTTGAGCACGATATCGAGCCCGGCCTTCTGGGCCAGCTGCTCGATGCCCTTCTCGGTGGCGATGCCGTAGGGGTTGTTGACGTAGAGGATCGCCGCCTTGGTGATCCCCATCTTGTATTTCTCGTTGAGGAACTTGAGGAACTCGACCTCTTGGTTGCCGAAGGCCGAGCCCTTGGGCGCGATCTGGAAGAGATAGCCGCCGTTGCTCGGCGTTACCAGCGCGTCGCTGATCGCCGAGGTGATGACCGGCACATGGTGCTTGACGAAAGCGGGGAGTGCGGCCGTCGTCAGCGGCGAGAGTGCCAAGCCGAAGGCGCCCGCCACCTTGCTCTGGGTGAGCACGCGCTCGGTGGTGGTGATCGCCCCCTGCGGGTCGTTCGTCGCATCGGCGATGATCAGATTGACCTTGGCGCCGCCGAGCGACTTGATGCCGCCTGCGTTATTGATGTCCTCTGCGGCGAGCTTCGAGGCGTTGACGATCATCTCGCCGACGCTGGCATTGGGACCGGAGAGAGGTGCTATCACCGCGATGTCGACCTGATCGGCCGCGCGCGCGGCGTCGCCGGCGAAGATCGCGGCAAGGGCGCCCGCGATGGCCAGCGTCAACGACGAAAGAAATGCTTTTCGCATGGTGCGTTCTCCTCACGAGGTTGCCCCCAGCTCTCGTCGGCCGGTTAGCCGCGCCGGCCATCCTACGCCGGCCTAGGCACGCATTCAACGCGACGGATTCAGCTGCAAGCCGGGCCGTCGGCTTCATCACCGAGGCCGCGCTGGCCGGAAGCGGATCGAGCGGCATCCTTGTTTTCAAGGGCCCCAGCGTGTGAACGCGTACCCCTAAGACGAGCCCATACCGAGCTCTACTTGCTCCGAGTGCCCCAGGTGGGGGTCTTGATGGCTCTTTTGACAAGTAAGACGCACCTGGGGGGCGGATCTGGACACTTTGTGCGGCGCATTTATCCGAGATACTTGACATTGGATCGATTGGTTGACTTTCCCGGCTGTCATCCCATCATCAGGACCCCGTCATGCCACGTCGCAGGTCGTTGCCAATCGAGATCACAGGAGGAGACGTCGATGTCCCCTCCCGCGCAACCACTTGGACCGAGATGCCGGTAGAATGGAAACCAGGGAGCCCGGCGACCGCGCCGGAGCAGCTCACGGAGGAGCGATTGAAAGAGGAGGAGTATGACCAGGGCTTACGCACCACTTTTTCAGGGCCTACGCACCACCTTTTCCTGCGTTTTTGAGGGTTTTTCACGGGAACTAAGTAGTCATTATATAATAAATACTAATTGTAATGCACTGTATTCGCCAATACACTATCGAAAAGTTGCGAATATGTGATCCAAAAGCTTGGATTTGACCAGAAGGATTATTGGGCCGGGTAGACCTGGGTGGTCGCCCACCCAGGCCCCCCACAGATCCGGGCTTGCACATCACGCGCACCCGGTTCCTCATCTCATGAATTCGCGACCCGCGCGATCCGTCGTCGTTACGTGGACA
>JBKQRV010000054.1:0-43735 GCA_052143835.1 Alphaproteobacteria bacterium | reverse complement strand
GCGGATCGACGAGGGACCCCAGCGGGCCAAAGGCCCGCTTCTTCTGCATCATGCATAAGAGGCGCGCTACGCGCGCCGGGCGAAGCGATGGGGAGGTGAGGAGGGTCAGCGTCGCGAGCTCGTGCGGCCGGTGACGTGTCTCGCACCCCTACCTCCTCACCCCGACCCTCTCCTCCTGAAGGAGGAGAGGGAGGTCGCCCTATTTCAGGTCTCTCAGAGGCTACCCGGTGAGCGCCTCGCTCCGCTCGAGCGCGAGCAGCTTGCGTTTGGTGGCGAGGCCCTGGCCGCCGGAATAGCCGCCGAGCGAGCCCGTGGCGACGACGCGGTGGCAGGGGATGATGATGGGGATGGGATTGCGCCCGCAGGCGCCCCCGACGGCGCGCGGCGCGCTTCTGAGCGCGGCCGCGAGCTCGCCGTAGGTGCGGAGCTCGCCATAGGGGATGGCGAGAAGGGCTTGCCAGAGGGCCTGTTGGAAGGGCGTGCCGTCCGGTGCCAAGGGCAGCGCGAACTCCCGCCGCCGGCCGGCGAAATACTCGAGAAGCTGCATTCTGGCCCGAGAGAGGAGCGGGGTCTCGTCGTGCCCGCGGGTGCCGCCGAAGGCGAGCGAGACGAGGGCGCCGCGCTCCTCGACGAGGGTGAGGGCGCCGAGCGGGCTAGCGAGCGAGAGGCTGGGCATGGCGCGCGAGCGGCAAGGGTTGCAGCGCCGAGCGAAGTGCCGCGGCACTGGTGATGGGCAAGGAGCAGGTCATGCCGGTGCAGACATAGGCCGTCGCCTGGCCGCCGGCTTGCGTCTTGCCGTGGGCCGGGTGGCCTTCTGCGAGGCGCTCGCCGGGGGCGATCGTCTGCAGCAGGCGATTGGGCTGTGCGGTGCCATAGGCCACCTGCCGCAGGGCCGCGAGGTTGGCGTCCTGGCACCGGCCGATGAGCACCACCTGCATGGCATGGGCGAGGAAATCGGCGGCATTCAAAAGGGTCGCCAAGGGAAAGACGTTGCGCTCGAGCTGGCCCGCAAAGGCGCGCAAGGTCGCTTCTGCGCGCTCGCGATAGACGGGCTTCGCCGTGAGATAATAGAGGCGGGCGAGAGCCTCGACGATGACGCCGTTGCCGGCGGGGGTCGCGTTGTCGTTGGCCGACTTGGGGCGCACGATGACATCGTCGACGTCGTCGGCGGTGGCGAAATAGCCGCCCTCCTCTTTATCCCGGAAATGGCGCTCGAGCGTCGCTGCCCAGGCCTCTGCTTGGGCGAGATAGGCCGCATCGCCGGTCGCTTCGTTGAGCGCGAGGGCGGCGCGGATCATGAGCGCGTAATCGTCGAGCCCGCCCTTGTGCTTGAGCTGGCCCGCGCGGAAGCTGTGGCAGAGGCGGCCGTCGCGGCTCATCTCGTCGCGCACGAAGGCGAAGGCGCGCTCGGCCGCGGCAAGCCAGGGGGCCTCGGCGAAGACCGCGGCGGCCTCGGCCAGGCTCGCGATCATGAGCCCGTTCCAGTCGGCGAGGACCTTGTCGTCCCAGCCCGGCTTGACCCTCCGCTCGCGCGCCGCGAAGAGGAGGCGGCGCGAGCGGGCAAGCGCCTCCTCGCTTGCGGCATCGAGGAGGGTCGGGCCAGCGCTGCGGTTGAGGATGGTGCTGCCCTCCCAGTTCCCTTCGGGCCGCACATCGTAGACGCGCTTGAAGAGCTCCGCGTCGGCGCCGAGGATCTCGTCGATCTCGGTCGAGGACCAGACGTAGAAGCGGCCCTCGTGGCCTTCGCTGTCGGCGTCTTGCGTGGCCGCGAAGCCGCCGCCCTCGGCCACCATCTCGCGCAAGACCCAGCCGACCGTCTCGCGGATTCGTTGCTCGAAGAGCGGCTCCTTGGTGGCGAGCCACGCGACGGTGAGCAGCTCGACGAGCTGCGCATTGTCGTAGAGCATCTTCTCGAAATGCGGCACCAGCCAGTGCGCGTCGGTCGAGTAGCGCGCGAAGCCGCCGCCCAGATGGTCGTAGATGCCGCCTTGGCACATGCGCGTGAGGGTCACGAGCACGGCCTCGCGGAAGCTCGCTTGGCCGCTGCGCTGCTCTGCGCGCCAGAAGAGCTTGAGGAGCGGGGCTTGCGGGAACTTGGGCGCGGGGCCGATGCCGCCCTCGGCCATGTCGACGTGGCGCACGAGCTCGCTCGCGGCCTGGACCAGGACGGCGGCGCCGTCGAGCTCGCCGGGCGAGGAGCGGCCTAGGCGTGCCAAGCCTTGGCGCAAGGCATCCACGTTGTGGACGACCGCGTCTTTTTCCTGGTGGTAGATCTCGGACGCGCGCCGCAGCAGGTCCTTGAAGCCGGGGCGGCCGTAACTCGGCTCGGGCGGAAAATAGGTGCCGCCCCAGAAGGGCTCGCCCTTGGGCGTGCAGAACATGGTGAGCGGCCAGCCGCCGTGCTCGCTCATCAGGGCGAGCGCGTGCTGGTAGATGGTGTCGATGTCGGGGCGCTCCTCGCGGTCGACCTTGATGTTGACGAAAAGCTCGTTCATCATCGCGGCCGTCGCGGGATCCTCGAAGCTCTCGTGCGCCATGACGTGGCACCAGTGGCAGGCGGCATAGCCGATCGAGAGCAGGATCGGACGGTCGAGGCGCTGCGCCTCGGCAAGGGCGTCGGCACCCCAGGCGCGCCAATTGACCGGATTGTCGCGATGCTGGAGGAGATAAGGGCTGGTCTCGCGGGCGAGTTGGTTTTCGCTCATGGCCGGAAGGAAATACGGCCTAGCATCGCCTTCGGCAACTGCCACGGCCCGATTTGCCGGGAAGAGCCGAGCGGCGTAGCCTTGGGTTTGGCGGACCGCCGCGTCCGCTTTCGCTTCGCCAAAGGTCAAGGGGGGTCGTCATGAAGATCACCATCGACATCGATTGCACGCCGCAAGAGGCGCGCAGCTTCCTCGGCCTGCCCGATCTCGAGCCGCTGCAAACGGCCCTCCTCGGCGACGTCGAGGCGCGCATGCGCGCGGCCCTCGCGTCGATGGATCCCGACGCCTTGATGAAGCTGTGGTTCCCCGGCGGCATGCAAGGGTGGGAGCAGCTGCAGAAGATGTTCTGGGCCCAGGTGGCGGGCGGGGGCGGGTCCGAGCGCAGCGTGACAGAGCAGCGCAGCGCGAAAGAGGAGCGCAAGGGCAAGGAGAAGTGAGCGGCTCTGTGCCCGGGTCCGGGAAGTGCTGAATGGCGCCTTCGCGCGACACCATTTTTGCCCTCTCCTCCGCCCCCGGGCGGGCGGCGATCGCCGTCATCCGGGTGAGCGGGCCCCAGGCGAGCGAGGCGCTCGTGCGCCTGAGGCGCGGCCGCGCGCTCCCCAAGCCGCGTCAAGCGGCTTACGCCCGGCTCGCCGATCCGCTGAGCGGGGCAGGGCTCGATGACGGCCTCGTCTTGTGGTTTCCCGGCCCGGCGAGCGAGACCGGCGAGGACATGGCCGAGTTCCAAATCCACAGCGGCCGGGCCACGGTCGCGAGCGTGCTGGAAGCACTCGGCAAGCTCGCGGGCCTGCGCCCCGCGGCTCCCGGCGAGTTCACCCGCCGCGCCTTCGGCAACGGCAAGCTCGACTTGACCGCCGTCGAGGGCCTGGCCGACCTCGTCAACGCCGAGACCGAGGCGCAGCGGCGGCAGGCGTTGCGTCAGCTCCGCGGCGAGCTCGGGCAGCTTTACGAGGGTTGGCGCGCGCGCCTCCTGCGCCTCTTGGCGCACGGCGAGGCGGCCATCGACTTTCCCGACGAGACGGCGGAAGAGGGCATCGAGCGCGATCGGAGCCAGGCTATATCGGGGCTCATAAAGGAGATCTCGCAGCATCTCGGAGACAATCGCCGCGGCGAGCTCTTGAGGGACGGGCTCTCGCTCGTCATCCTCGGCGCTCCCAATGTCGGCAAGTCGAGCCTAATGAACGCGCTCGCGCGGCGCGATGTGGCGATCGTCTCGGAGCGCGCCGGCACCACGCGCGACGTGATCGAGGTGCATCTCGATCTCGCCGGCTATCCGGTCGTCATCGCGGACACGGCCGGATTGCGCGAGACCGGAGATGAGATCGAGCTCGAAGGGGTCAAGCGGGCGCGGGCCCGGGCCGAGCATGCCGACCTGCGCATCGTCGTCTTGGATGCCACCTCATGGCCGAAAATCCCGGCGCACGTGGCATCGCTCTTCGCTCCCACGAGCCTCCTGGTCCTCAACAAGATCGACAAGCGCCGCCCTGCGGGGAAGCTCGAGGTCTCCGGCCAGCCGCTCCACCCGATTTCGGCACTCACGGGTGAAGGGATGGACGAGCTCGTGCGCGAGCTCGAGTGCGAAGCGCGCGAGCGTCTCGCGCTCGCGGAGGCGCCGAGCCTGACACGGCTGCGCCATCGCCAGGCGCTCGAGAGCTGTGTCGAGGCGCTGCAACGCTCCTTGTCGGCGGCACTGCCGGAGCTGGCGGTCGAGGATTTGCGCCTGGCCCTACGCGAGATCGGCCGCATCACCGGCCGCGTCGACGTCGAGGGTCTGCTCGACGTGATCTTCCGCGACTTCTGCATCGGGAAGTGAGCGGTATTATGGCGCAAGCGCCCCAAGAGGCGGGCGCGCTACTTCACACAAGGTTCTTGTCAAGAATCTGCTCGCGATTTTGTCAAATCTTGCTGTTCCGGTCATAAATCCGAAACAGGTTGCCGGAACGTCCTGTGATTTGTCAGGAACGCCCCACCGATCTTGGGAAGGTACAGCCATGACTAGGCAAAAGGAGGGTGTCGGGTAGGAGCGCCGTGCCATGCGCGCGTGGCACTGGTGGGTGGTTCTATGCGGAGTCCTTTTCTCACAAATCGTAGTGGCGATTGTGCTCGCCATAAGTGGCGAAATAGGCGTGGGATTTCCCAGTCGCGACATCTCCGTCAAGCGTGACTTTGTAGCAGAATTCGACTCTATGACGCGGGGTGTTTTCGAAAATACCGCTATGGTCGGCTACTCCCCACATGAACAAATGAGCCGTACCCGCAGCGACGGCCGCACCCTGCCGGGCGTGTTCAAGTCCGAGACGGACGCGGTGTCGTTCATCCGCACCCGCATCGCCAAGGGCACCGAGGTACACGCGGATGAGAGCGGCGCCTGGAACGCCCCACATGGCCGCTTCATCATGAAGCGGATCAATCACCAGAAGCCTACAGCCTCATGGGCGCCTGCACGAATGAGGCCGAGTCGTTTTTCAGCCGCATTCGTCGCGGCGAGATCGGGCATCATCACCATATCGCAGGCATCTACCTAGCCCGTTTCGCTCAAGAGAGTGCGTGGCGGGAGGATCATCGGCGGGACAGCAACGGCGAAGAGATTACCGCCGTCGCCCAGCTCGCCATGCGAAACAAGCCGTCAGCCGATTTCTGCGGGTACTGGCAGCGGCATAGCGAAATCAAAAGAGAAGGGCCGCAATTGTAAGCGGCCTCCCCCCAAACTCTAGCCCTATCAGGCGCCTACGGCAGTGCGTTCGCACGTCGGCGTGCAATTGTGTGCCGGCGGTCTCCGCCATGACGGTTGTGATAGCAGCCCAGTTTCCAATGTTATATCGTGATTGGTGCTGGGGAGCTCTGCAGCAAGGGCTAATACGAAGGAGAAGGCCATGAGCAAGAGCAAGCCCGAGACCAAGGGCAAACCCTTAAAGAAGGGCACACACATCTCTCCCGCCGATAAGGTCGCCAAGGCCGGCAAAGGTGCAGGCGCGGAGCTTAGCGAAGAGGAACTTAAGCGCGTCTCGGGCGGCATCAAGGTCGATTTTTGACCGCTGAGCGGTCGCGCTTCTCAGTTGGGCCTAATCATAGGACGGTCCAACGGGCCGGCCTCGTCTCGCGACGGGCAATTACGCCGGTGGCCTCCCGTCGCTTCAAGGTCGGACTGAGCCCGCTTACCATCGTCCGGACGGCTTTCCTATCGGGTGTCGGGTTGCCGAGTGCCACGAGCACCCGCCGGACGATCTCGGCTGTCGGCAGGGGCTCATTGGCCTGCCGGAGCACTTCAAGAGCCGCTCGGAAGCATTGCGTTCCTCTCCAAGGGCAGGCGGTAGGCGAACGCTGCCATCGCTTTTCACCTCCTCTCCGGCGCTGGCTTGTGCCGGCTTCCGGTCAGGGCATTGCCCAGCCCGAGAGGAGGAGTCACGATGATCGTCAGCCACGCCGACCGACGCGCCGCCGTAACCAGGAGTCAGCCAAAATTCATGGAGTTGGGCGCGCGCGAGCTACGAACTGCTGGGACGAAGCACATGGAAATCTTGTCTAGGGCACAGGACGCCGAGGCGAATGGGTGACCAAGAAATAGGGCCGCAACTTGAGGGCTGCGGCCCTAATCCCTCGGGCAGCGGCAATCGGGGGAGAACCGCAGAGGCAAGGGGTTACGGACGATACCAGAAGTTGCGGCCAGGCTTCTGTTCGACATCGTAGTAATCTCGAAAAATTCTAAGGTGCATTTGCTCGAAACTACCGCAAAAATTTTCTCACGATGGCGCGCGCGGCGCTCATCTGCGCACAGAGTTGCTCACGATACTGGGCGCCGGGCAGGGGAGTTAACCACTTGAGATCGCAGCGAAATCCTCGGTGCTCTCAAGTCGGGGCTCGAGCGCTCCCCCTCCTTGGTGGGACAGCGACCTAATACCGGAGGCGAGCGGTATTCGGGCGCAAACGCCGCCGGCGCGGCCTCCGCCCTTTCACTGTGGCGCTTCTCGTCAATATGTTGTAGTATTCGGTTTGTACTTCTGTTAGAATCCAGAGGCTTAGAAAACCTTCTACAAGCTATGGGAAAGACCATGATAACCATTCCCCCTGAGCTTGCCGATGCGATACTGGCAAGCCACAAGGCTTGGGACGCCCTCCACGAGGCATGGGTAGCAGGAGACGACGAGCTGGTTCGTCAAAAAAGAGAGGAATGGTTGCGGGCCGCTAAACGCAGGTTCGCGCTCACGCCACCCTTGTCGAACCAAGCCGCAACGGCACCCCCCTATTAGCATTATTCGGCGGTGCGATTGCGCGAACGCATAGCCCGCTAAACCGTCCCTGGGCGCGTGTAACGAGCACTCCTACCCGACGCCCTTCCTGCCTTGCTTTCGGAACGATCCTTCCAGAATTCGCCGAGAGCTTGCGATGAAGCGCGGGTCACTCCTGCATAACGCGAAGGGATTTGGCAGGATCGGCATGTGAATTGTGCTTTTCGGCCAAACCGGAAACGGCTGTCGAGTACGGTGAAGACGTGCCATGCCCAGCGTTGACCGGCAACAGCTCATCAGCGCGCTTATCCTGGTGGCGATAGCCCTTTTTCTCGGGCGCAACCTCGTTGGGGAGCCGTACCGGACCTGGATGGCGAGAGGATTGATCGCCGTTTTCCTGGTCGCGCTTGGAATCGCGCTCATCCTGGTTGCGGAATGGTTGTCGGAATGAGGGCCGACGATCGGCGCTGGGCCGGCCGAGCTCAACTTGGTGACGTTTGCACCGTAGGTCCGCAAACGAGTCGCGAGCGAAGCGGGAAGGCACCGCCGTCATCGCTCACCGGAGGCTAAGCGGACCCGCGGGCAGGTGCTTCGATTCCGCGTATCAGTGACCGCACGCACTGCGCGTTTCTTGCCTAGAACGTATAAGCGCATCAAGTGAGGGGTAAGCAGCCAAAATCAGCTGGGGGAATTGGCCGTGCAAAAGCTTAAGACAATTCTGAATTCCGTCTTCGCGCTCCGCTCGAAGCAAGGCGTGACCGCGATCGAGTATGGCTTGATTGCCGCGCTGATCGCCGTCGCGATCATCGCAGCCGTGACGCTGCTCGGAACGGATCTGGGCTTGACCTTCAACACGATCGCCGGCGACCTCTCGAACGCGACCTCGCTCTAAGCGTCCTTTCGAATAACGGGCTCGATGAGCGATTCGCGCGGCGCGGCTCTGGCGTCAAGGCGATTAGGCGCCGCTCGGAAAAGCCGCAAAAATCGGCCGAGGACGCGTTGCTCATGGCGAGCGGGACAACGGCAGTAATCTGATTCCTATTGCTTGTCGGCCTGTCATCCTCGCGCCACACGCTCTCTTGGGCAAATGGACTCATGGAGCGCGGTATCGATCGCGCGGGCATCAAGCTCCGCCTGCTCAATCGCAGCAAGGGGCCGGCCATGCGGAACTCGCGCGCACCGACGCGGGGCCGTGCCGGCGACGCTACTGAGACGCCGCGCTCAGGCGCCCATCAAGGAGCGAAGGGCTGCTGCGGCACGACGTCGATGCTGACCGGCGCCGGGCCGCCGCGCTGCTCGGCCGTATAGACGGCGACGACGCTCAGGATTGCGGGACTGATGATGTCCACGAAGCCCTTGATGAAGGGCGGCAGCGGCGGCGGCGGAGGGGGGAGGTGGTTGACGATTTGTGTGCAGTCGATCTCGACCGCCTCGAGCGGTTTGAGGGTGGCGGCCACGAGCGGGCCGATCGGGCCGGCGGCGCCGGGCTTGGCGATGACCGCGCGCGCGTGAATGGTGACCGCCTTGTCGTGGAAGTTCTGGAGGTTGATCGCCGTGGCGTAATTGCCGGGTTTGACCGGCGGCTCGTGCGGCGGCTCAACGTCTGACGGAGCTTGGTAGCCGCAGACGAACTTCACCGCGTAGACGCAAGTGTTGCTGCCCGTGGCTTTCAAGCAGGTCTGCGCATGAAGCGGCGCGCCTTGCAGCGCTACGATCCCGGTGGCGACCGCGACGAACAAGCAGAACCGGTTGAGTTTCATGATCTCCTCCCTTTATAAAGCGGCGCTGGCGCCGGCCAAGACGCAATTATTGATAGTTCAGAGGTGAGATAACTCTACTCGTTGCCAGCAAGATAGGCGAGTCCGATCGGCGCCGGATAGAAGAGCGGCCTCAATGCCTCTTCACCCCGATGGCGGGCAAGGGTTCCGCTTAGCGCGGCGCGCTAGATAGCGCTGCCACATGAGCCGCCCACTTGGCGTTCCGCGTGAAACAGGCGCGGGGCCGGCCAATCCGGTCGACTGAAATAGGATTCGCGAAATCTCTGCGAATAAAGCCGGCGGCGGTGCTTTGACGCGCGGCACGCGCGCCGCTAAATTCCGCGCCATGCAGACGAGCACAACATCATCGCGCTATGACGTCGTCGTCGTGGGGGGCGGGCATGCGGGCTGCGAAGCGGCCGCGGCGGCCGCGCGCTGCGGCGCGCGCACGCTGCTTTTGACCCACCGGCGCGAGACCATCGGCGAGATGTCGTGCAACCCGGCGATCGGCGGCCTCGCCAAGGGCCAGCTCGTGCGCGAGATCGACGCCCTCGACGGGCTCATGGGACGCGCCATCGATCGCGCCGGCATCCAGTTCCGCATGCTCAACCGCAGCAAGGGGCCGGCGGTGCGGGGCCCGCGCGCCCAGGCGGACCGCAAGCTCTATCGCGCCGCCATGCAGGCGCTGCTCGCCGAGGTGGAGGGGCTCGAGATCCGCGCCGCGGCGGTCGAGGACCTGCGCTTGGATGCCAATGGCCGTGCGGCAGGCGTGATCACCGCCGCGGGGGAGGCGATCGCCGCGGCTGCGGTCGTGCTGACCACCGGCACCTTCCTCCGCGGCCTCATCCATATCGGCGAGGAGAAGGTTCCAGCGGGACGGGTGGGCGAGGCGCCCTCGCTCGGGCTCTCGGCCACGCTCGCACGCTTCGGCTTCGCCCTCGGCCGGCTCAAGACCGGCACGCCGCCGCGGCTCGACGGCCGCACCATCGACTGGTCCGGCCTCGAGGTGCAGAAGGGGGACGAGCCGCCGATACCCTTCTCCTTTCTCACCAGGCGCATCGAGGTGCCCCAGACGGTCTGCCACATCACCTACACGACGCCCTTCGCGCACGCGCTGATCCGCCGCAACCTGCACCGCGCGCCGATGTACTCCGGGCAGATCGAAAGCGTGGGCCCGCGCTATTGCCCCTCGATCGAGGACAAGATCGTGCGCTTCGCCGGCAAGGAGCGCCATCAGATCTTCCTCGAGCCCGAGGGGCTCGACGATCCCACGGTGTACCCGAACGGGATCTCGACCTCGCTGCCGCGGGACGTGCAGGCCGAGCTCCTCAAGGCCATCCCCGGCCTCGCGCGCGCGCGCATGATCCGCCCGGGCTACGCCATCGAATACGATTTCGTGGACCCGCGCGAGCTCATGGCGAGCCTCGAGACGCGCCGCATCAAGGGCCTCTATTTCGCCGGACAGATCAACGGCACCACGGGATACGAGGAGGCGGCGGGCCAAGGCATCATGGCCGGGATCAACGCCGCCCGCGCCGTGGCCGGGTCGGCACCGGTGGTGCTCGGCCGCGCCGATGCCTATATCGGCGTGCTCATCGACGATCTGGTGACGCTCGGCACCAGCGAGCCCTATCGCATGTTCACCTCGCGGGCGGAATACCGCCTCACCCTCAGGGCCGACAATGCGGACATGCGGTTGACCCCCCTCGGCCTTGCCGCGGGCTGCGTGTCGGGAGAGCGGGAGCGGGCCTTTGCCGCGAAGCAGAGCGCACTGGCAGCGGGGCGAGCGCTCGTCGCGCACCTCGGCGCCAGCCCGAGCGCCTTGCGCCGCCACGGCCTCGCCATCAATCTCGATGGCGCCTGGCGCAGCGTTGCCGACCTTTTGCGCTACCCCGGCCTCGGCTTGGCGCAGCTCGCGGCGATCTGGCCCGAGCTCGCGGCCCTCGCACCGGAGATCCGCGAGCAGCTCGAGATCGACGCGCGCTATGCCGGCTATCTCGAGCGCCAGGACGCCGATATCCGCGCCTTTCGCCGGGACGAGGAGCTGCACCTGCCTGACGATCTCGAATACACTAGGGTTAGTGGGCTGTCTGCGGAAGCATACCAGAAATTGAGTGCAATTCGCCCCCAGACCTTGGGCCAGGCCGCGCGCATCCCCGGCATGACCCCTGCCGCGCTCACCCTGCTCCTGCGCTTCGTGCGCCGCCGCGAGCGCAGCAGCGAGCCGCGCCGCGAATCGGCGTGAGTGCCGCCGCACCTCTGACCCCGCAGGCGTTCCAGGCGGCGACGAATGTTTCACGTGAAACACTCGAGCGCCTGGAGCGCTACGCCGCCCTCTTGCGGCGCTGGCAGCGGGCGGTCAATCTGGTCGCGAAGAGCACGCTCCCCGATCTGTGGCGCCGGCATATGCTCGATTCGGCCCAGCTCCTGGGTCTCGTCCCAGAGCGGCCGTGCCGGCTCGCCGATCTCGGCAGCGGCGCCGGCTTTCCCGGGCTGGTGCTGGCCATCATGGGGGTCGGCGAGGTCGAGCTTATCGAGTCGGATGGCCGCAAATGCGCTTTTCTGCGGGAGGTCATTCGTGCGACTGGTGCGCCGGCGAGGGTGCACCATGGCCGCATCGAGCAGGTGCGCGATGGGAGCTTCGATGTGGTGACGGCGCGCGCGCTCGCCCCCCTCAGCGAGCTTCTCGGCTACGCTCAAGCCCTTTTGGCCCCGGGCGGGGTCGCGCTTTTCCTCAAGGGCAGGCGGCTTGAAGAAGAATTGACCGAGGTGCCTAAAGCATGGAAGATGAGCCTCGAGCGTTTTGCGAGCACGACCGAGCCGGGCGGGTCGATACTTCGCATTAGGGAGATTACTCGTGTCGAATCAGATAGATAGCCTTGGCGACCCGAGCCCGCCCCGGCATCCTCGCATCATCGCGATCGCGAATCAGAAGGGCGGCGTGGGCAAGACCACGACCGCGATCAATCTCGCCACGGCCCTTGCCGCGGTGGGCCAGCGCGTGCTGCTGGTCGACTTCGACCCGCAAGGCAATGCCTCGACCGGCCTCGGCATCGACCGCGAGCGGCGGCGCCTCAGCTCCTACGAGGTCCTGCTCGACGGCCTGCCGGTCGATCAGGCGCTGCTCTCGACCGGCATCCCCGGGCTCGACCTCATCGCGGCCTCGCTCGAGCTGACCGGAGCCGAGCTCGAGCTCGTCGATTCGCCGCGCCGCGAATACCACCTCCACGACGCCCTCGCCGCCATGGCGCCGAGCCACGACTACGTGCTGATCGATTGCCCGCCCGCGCTTGGGCTGCTCACCCTCAATGCGCTGGTGGCGGCCGATGCGGTGCTCGTGCCGTTGCAAGTCGAGTTCTACGCGCTGGAGGGTCTCAGTCATCTGATTAGTACGATCGAACGCGTGAAGCGTACGTTCAATCCGCGCCTTGCGATTCAAGGTGTGGTATTGACGATGTATGATCGCCGCAACGGGTTGAGCGAACTGATCGCACGTGACGTACGCGAACACTTAGCCAGCAAAGTATATCAGACCGTCATCCCACGCAACGTACGAGTCTCGGAGGCGCCGTCGCACGGCAAGCCCGTGCTGCTTTACGATTTGCGCTGCGCGGGCGCCCAGGCTTATCTGCAGCTGGCGAGCGAAGTCTTGCGCCAGGAGGGCTTGTCGCGCGAACCGATCGCGGTGGGGGCAGGGAGGTGACGCCCGAGACCAAGCGCCGCCCGCTCGGGCGCGGACTCTCGGCCCTGCTCGGCGCCGCTCCCGAGGCCAGCGCAGCACCCGAAGAGAGCCGCTCCCATCGCCTGCTGCCCACGAGCGCGCTCAGGCCGGGGCGCTTCCAACCGCGGCACAGCTTCGATGCGGAGGAGATGGCGTCGCTTGTGCGCTCGATCGAGGCGCAGGGCATCCTGCAGCCGATCCTGGTACGCCACGCGCGCGACGACGCGGCGGCCTACGAGATCATCGCCGGCGAGCGGCGCTGGCGTGCCGCGCAAGAGGTGCCGCTGCACGAGGTCCCCGTCACCATCCGAGACCTCTCCGACGCCGAGGCGCTCGAGATCGCCCTCGTCGAGAACATCCAGCGCGAGGACCTGAGCCCGCTCGAGGAGGCGGAGGGCTACCAACGCCTGATGGCGGAATTCACTCATACGCAGGAGGACCTCGCCAAGGTCGTGGGCAAGAGCCGCAGCCATGTGGCCAACATGATGCGGCTTCTAAGCCTGCCGCAACCGGTCAAGGACATGCTGGCTAGGCGCGCGCTCAGCGCGGGCCATGCGCGCGCGCTCCTCAATGCCCGCGATGCGACCGCGCTCGCCGAGGAGGTTGTCAAGCGCGGGCTCAATGTGCGTCAGACCGAGCGCTTGGTGCGACGGGGGACGACGCGGCGCAAGCGAGCCTCCGCCGCGGAAGTGGGCAAGGATGCGGACACGCGCGCGCTCGAGCACGACCTCTCCTTGAAGCTCGGTCTCAAAGTGGCGCTCAGGCACCGCGGCACCAAGGGCGAGCTGGTGCTGCGTTACGACACCCTCGCACAGCTCGACGAGCTGGTGCAGCGCCTCTCCCGCGATCCCGCCGGGGCGTGAGGCGAACCGACATTGACTGCGATCAATCCACATCGTCATGGCCGTGCTTGTCACGGCCATCCACGTCTTTCTCACGACTTGTGCATTAAGACGTGGATGCCCGCGTCAAGCGCGGGCATGACGAGTCGTGGATTGAGTGGCTTAGTATAAACTTCCCTCAAGCGCTACGCCGGCGGCGCAGCGCCGAGCCCGCGAGCTCGAGCAAAGAGCGCACCGCGATGGCCTCGTCCGGCATGGCGGTCGACTTGCAGGCGATCTCCGCCGCGGTCAGGCGGGCGAGTGCCTCCGCAACGCGGGCGGCGGGCCACAGCTTGAGCTGGGCGAGAAAGCGCGGCCGCACCTTCCAAAAGAGTCTCGGCTTGAGCGCGTCGACCGCACGCTCGGCCTCGCTGCCGAGCGCCACCTGGCCGGCCGCGAGATGGAGGCGCTGAAAATAGCGCTGCGCCGCGCGCACGGCGCCGACGGGCGTCTCGCCCTCGGCAAAGGCGCGCGCGAGCGCGCGCTCGACGGCCGCCGCATCGCCCTCCGCCGCCGCGAGCACGGCATCCTCGAGCGAATGCTGCGCGCTGTCGCCGATCGAGGCCTCGACGTCTTCGAGCCGCACCTGGTTGCCGTGCCCGCCCATGTAGAGGACGAGCTTCTCGAGCTCCCGGCGCGTCACCATGCGATCGCCGCCGAGGTTAGCGGAGAGATAGTCGAGCGCCTCCGGTGCGGCGGTGAGCCCGGCCGATCGCAGCGTCTCGCGCACGAGTGCCGCGAGCGACTCCTCGGTGTCGGCGTAGCAGGCCAGCGCCGCGGCGTTATCGGCGTCCTCGAAAAGCGCGCGCAGCTTCGATCGCGCGGAGAGATCACCCGCCTCAACGACGACGAGCGCATCGCCCACGGGGGCCTCGAGAAAGGCCGCGAGTGGGGTGGTGCTGCTCTCGCCGGCATCGCGCAGGCGGACGACGCGGCGGCCGCCCATGAGCGCCATCTGTGCCGCCTCGTCGGCCAGGCGCGCCGGATCGTCGCGCAGCTGCGCCGGCCCCAGCTCGACGACGCGGAAGGGGTCGCCCAAATCTTCGACCACGCTCAAAGCGAGCCGTTCGGCGCGCTCGCGCACGAGGCCGCTGTCCGGGCCGTAGAGCAGCACGGCGCGCGCGGCCGGATCGGGCTTGGCGACGAAGGCATCGCTGCGCGAGGGCGGAATCTTCATCTCTCTGCCATGCAGCACCGTGCCGCGGTAAGGCCGACGCGCGTCAGATCACCACGTTGATGACGCGGTTGGGCACCAGGATGACCCGGCGCACGGTGCGCCCCGCGAGCGCCTTGACGACGGCGGGAAGTGCGAGCGCTGCCTGCTCGGCCGCCTTCTCCTCGGCATCGCGCGGCAGCTCGAGCGTGCCGCGCAGCTTGCCGTTCACCTGCACGGCCAAGGTCACCATCTCGTCGATGAGAAGCACGGGGTCGGGAAGCGGCCAAGGCTCGTCGACCAAGAGCCTCGCGTGCCCGAGCGCCTGCCAGAGCTCCTCCGCCAAATGCGGCATCATCGGACCGGCGAGGCGCGCCAGCGTCTCGTATCCCTCACGCAAGACCCAGCTCTCGCCGGCCCCGTCGCCCGCGAGCTCCGCAAGCGCGTTGCTCAGCTCGTGTACGCGCGCGACCGCGCGATTGAAGCGGAACTGCTCGAGGTCCTGGGTGACGCCGTCGATCGACTTGTGGATTACCCGCCGCGTTTCCTGCGCCGCGGCGCTCAACTCCTGCGGCCGCGGGGCCGCGAGCGGCGCCAGCCCGGGCTTGACCTGGACGACGCTGCGCCACAGGCGGTTGACGAAGCGCCAGGCGCCCTCGACCCCTTGCGCGGTCCATTCCATGTCGCGGTCGGGCGGGGAGTCGGAGAGCATGAACCAGCGCGCCGTGTCGGCGCCGTAGGTCTCGATGATCTCGCTGGGATCGACCGTGTTCTTGCGCGACTTGCTCATCTTCTCCGAGCGGCCGACGCTGAGCGTCTCGCCGGTCGCCCGCTCGATGACCGTGTCATGATCGGAATACTCGACCTCAGCCGGGCTGACCCAACGCCCATCGGCGCTGCGGTAGGTCTCGTGGCACACCATGCCCTGCGTGAAGAGCCCGGTGAACGGCTCGTCGATGTCGAGGTAGCCGCAGCGGCGCATGGCGCGGGTGTAGAAGCGCGAGTAGAGGAGATGCAGGATGGCGTGCTCGACCCCGCCGATATACTGGTCGACCGGCAGCCAGTAAGCGACGGCCGCGCGCTCGACGGGCTCCTCGGCGCGCGGCGAGCAGAAGCGCGCGAAGTACCAGGACGATTCGACGAAGGTATCGAAGGTATCGCTCTCGCGCTCGCCGGCACCGCCGCAACGCGGACATTTGACGTGCTTCCAGCTCGGGTGGCGGTCGAGCGGATTGCCGGGTTTGTCGAAGCTCACGTCGTCGGGCAGGGTCACCGGCAGATCCTCGTCCGGGACCGGCACGATGCCGCAGGCCGGGCAGTTGATCACCGGAACAGGGCAGCCCCAGTAGCGCTGGCGCGAGATGCCCCAGTCGCGCAGCCGGAAGTTGACCTCGCCGCGGCCGGCCCCGAGCGCCTCGAGCCGCGCGATGACGCTCTTTTTCGCCTCCTCGACGGAAAGGCCGTTCAGGAAGTCGGAATTGATCAGCGTGCCGTCGCCGTCATAGGCCTCGCTCGCGATCGCGAAGCATTTGGCGTCCTCGCTCGGCGGGAGCACGACCGGGACCACGTTGAGGCCGTATTTGCGCGCGAAATCGAGATCGCGCTGGTCATGGGCGGGGCAGCCGAAGATCGCGCCGGTGCCGTACTCCATGAGCACGAAGTTGGCGATATAGACCGGCAGCTCGGCACCAGGCAAAAGCGGGTGGAGCGCCTTGAAGCCGGTGTCGTAGCCCTTCTTCTCGGCCGTCTCGATGCTGGCCTCGCTCGTGCCGAGGCGGCGGCATTCCTCGATGAAGGCCCGCGCCTTGGCATCGCCTGAGGCAAGCTTCTCGGCGAGCGGGTGGTCGGCGGAGAGCGCCATGAAGCTCGCCCCATAGAGCGTGTCGGGCCTCGTCGTGAAAATCTCGAGCCGCTCGGAGCGTCCCTTGAGCGTGAAGCTGACGCGCGCGCCGGTCGAGCGGCCGATCCACTTCTGCTGCATCAGCCGCACCTTGTCGGGCCAGCGCGGCAGCCTGTCGAGCTCGGCCAAGAGCTCTTCGGCATAGGCGGTGATGCGGAAAAACCACTGGTTGAGCTTGCGCCGCTCGACGGGTGCGCCAGAGCGCCAGCCGAGCCCGTCGATCACCTGCTCGTTGGCGAGCACGGTCTGATCGACGGGATCCCAATTGACCCAGGACTCCTTGCGGTAGGCCAGCCCCGCCTTGAGGAAGGCGAGGAACATGCGCTGCTCCTGCTTGTAATAGGAGGGATCGCAGGTGGCGATCTCGCGGCTCCAATCGAGCGAGAGGCCCATGAGCTTGAGCTGCGCGCGCATCTGCTCGATGTTCGCGTAGGTCCAACGCGCCGGATGCACCTTGGCCTCGATCGCCGCATTCTCCGCCGGCAGTCCGAAGGCGTCCCAGCCCATGGGGTGCAGCACGTTAAAGCCGCGCGCGCGCTTGTAGCGCGCGACGACGTCGCCCATGGTGTAGTTGCGCACGTGGCCCATGTGGATGCGGCCCGAGGGGTAGGGAAACATCTCGAGCACGTAATATTTCGGCCGCGCGGGGTCCGCGTCCGTCTCGAAGGTGCGGCGCGCCTCCCACACCGACTGCCATTTGGCCTCGGTTTCCTTGTGGTTGTAGCGTGCGCTCGCCTGGCTTTGCTCGTTCATCCCGTCGACCGTGCTGTGCTGCTAACCCCAGTCGCCGGCACGCTGGCGAGACGCTCCCGCTTTGTCCCGATTTCGCGCTTCGCGATCAACCGGGCGCGTGCTTGAAGGCCAGCGCCGACGGCGTGCCGCTCAACTGCCCCCCGTGCCGAGGGCCTGGCTCCGCAGCTTCTCCGCGCGCGCGAGGATGGTGTCCTCGAGCTCGTTGCCGGTCTGCGCCTCGGAGGCAACATCCTGCCATTGCCCGTTCGTCTCCTTCTGATGGAACACCGTCACCTTCACGGCTTCGGCCCTGAGCTCCTTGCCGAGGATGTAGATGTTGAGCTTGAAGCGCTCCTGCGGCGTCTCGGGCGGGGCGTACCAGTCGGTGATGATCACCCCGCCGAAGGGGTCCGCCGACACCAGCGGCATGAAGGAGACGGTGTCCAAGGCGCCGCGCCAGAGGAAGGCGTTGACACCGATGTGCTGGCCCACGTTGGTTTCGGTCTCGGTAGAAAAGGCCGGCAGCGTCGGCGTCGCCTGGCGCACGGTGTCGCCGCTCACGGTGCTCTCCGGCGGCAAGGATGCGGTGGTCCCCTTGGGCTCCTCCTTGTCGCCGAACCATCCGCAACCGCCCAACAACAATGCCAGCGCCAGGCCAGTAACGGCGGCCCGATTGCGAGCCCCGCAAGCGCGGCGCTTGAATTCCAACGACATCTTGACTCACTCCTTCACACCAGTGCCGCGCCGGAGTTCCGCTTGCGGCGCGGGCGGGCGCCCTCGCGGGGGCGTGCGGCCGACCCATGGACTTGCGCCATCCCAAGTCCCGGCGCGGTGGCACTATTACCATTTGAAGGGCACCATTGATAGCGAGGGATTCCGGGAGATCAAGCCCTTCCGAGTGAGATACGCTCCGGCAGCCGCGGCCCCGGCGGCAAGCCAAGGCGACGGCCTCGCCGCAAGGTGCTGACCGGTGCTGCGCGGCGGCGCTTCCGCCTCTCCGGCGGCCCGGCTATAAGCAGCCCATGATGTGGCTTTTTGCGGCACTTGCCAGCCTTGCATGCTTCTTGGCCAGCCTTCTCGGCACACGGGCAGCGCTTGGCTTTCTCGAGCGGCGCGCCATTCTCGACCATCCCAACGAACGCTCGAGCCACGCGCGACCCATGCCGCGCGGCGGTGGGCTTGCCCTCATGGGGGTGCTGCTGCCGGCCTGGCTGCTGATAGCGCTTTTGGCTCCCGGCGCCGACGGCGGCATGATATGGCCGCTCGCTGCCGCCTTGGTACTCGCCGCGGTGAGCTGGCGCGACGATCTCGCGGCACTCCCGGTCTCGCTCCGCCTCTTCGCGCATATCGCCGCGATCGCCGTCGGCATGCTGGCGTTCAGGCACAGCGGGCCCGTCTTCCAGGGCCTCTTCCCCCTCTGGCTCGACCGTCTCGCCGCCGGCTTCCTCTGGCTTTGGTTTCTCAACCTTTTCAACTTCATGGACGGGATCGACGGGATCACCGGGAGCGAGACCGCGTGCCTCGGCATCGGCGCGGCACTCGTCGCCACCCTCGCCGGTCAAGCGAGCGCGCTGCCGCTCTATGGCCTCACCGCGGCGGCCGCGGCGCTTGGCTTTCTCTACTGGAACTGGCAGCCGGCCCGTATCTTCATCGGCGATGTGGGGAGCGTTCCACTCGGCTATCTCCTCGCCTGGCTTCTGCTCGAGCTCGCGGGCCGGGGGCTGTGGGCGGCAGCACTCCTCCTGCCGCTCTATTACCTCGCCGATGCGAGCCTCACGCTCCTCCTCCGCGTGAAGCGCGGGGAGCGCATCTGGCGCGCCCATCGCCAGCACTTCTACCAGAAGGCGGTTCAGGGGGGGCTCAGCCATGCCCGCGTCGTCGCGGCCATCCTTCTCGTCAACGCCGTCCTCCTCGGCCTCGCGGTCTGGGCAACCTTGCAAGCGCCGTGGTTGCCCTTGGCGCTCGGCGGGCTCGCGGTCGCGGGCCTCTTGGCCTATCTCGGCACGCGCACGGGCGGATGAGCCTCTCCCGCAGTTGCGAAGAACTGTTGGGCCCGGCCAGCCTTGTGCTATTGTCCCGCCCGCGTGAAAAATCGATCGGACGCTTGATTTGAGCCGGATTCTGACCCCCACGCGCCTCGCCTTTCTCCATGACCTGCTCATGGCGGCGCTCTCCTTCGTCATCTCGCTCTACCTGCGCGTGGGCGACCTCACCTGGTGGTATCTGCAGAATTACCTGTGGCCGGCCTTCCTCCTCTTCATGGGCGTGGCCGCCTTCGTCTTCCTCTGGATGCGCACCGGCCGCG
Source organism: Alphaproteobacteria bacterium (assembly GCA_052143835.1). Lineage (GTDB taxonomy): Bacteria > Pseudomonadota > Alphaproteobacteria > JACZXZ01 > JACZXZ01 > DASPPM01. The sequence continues at coordinate 24,355 of JBKQRV010000054.1, read as the reverse complement.
GCGTCTGGCGCCACATCGCGATGGTCGACCTCCTGACCTTGGCCAAGGCGGTGACCCTCGTCATGCTGATCTTCCTGCCGGTGCTCTTCTTCTTCACCCGCCTCGACCAACTGCCGCGCTCGATGCTGGTTATCAATTGGTTCGTGCTGACGGCACTCCTGGGCGGGCCGCGCATCCTCTATCGTCTGCTCAAGGACCGCCGGCTCGACCTCACCCTGGCCAAGGCGGGGCACCGGCGCGTGCCGGTGCTCTTGGTGGGGGCGGGCGACGGCGCCGAGATCTTCATCCGCGCCATGCAGTACGAGCCGCAGGCGCATTATCAGGTCGTCGGCATCGTCGACGAGAAGGGCACACGGGTCGGGCGCGACATCCACGGCGTGCCGGTGCTCGGAGGCCCGGATGCGCTCGCCGAGATCGTCGAGCGCTGCGCCAAGCGGAGCCGCCGCCCCGAGCGGCTCATCCTGACCAAGGACAATCTCGAAGCGGAGCTCATGCGCGATCTTTTCGCGCGTGCGGATGCGCTCGGGCTCACGCTTGCGCGCGTACCGCGGATGACCGATCTGCGCTCCGAGCTTTCCGACACGATCGAGACGCGGCCGATCGCGATCGAGGATCTGCTCGGCCGGCCGCAGACCGTGCTCGACCGCGCGAGCATGAAGGCGATGATCGCCGGCCGCCGGGTCCTGGTGACGGGTGCTGGCGGCACCATCGGCGGCGAGCTGGTGCGCCAGGTCGCAGCACTCGCGCCGGCGCACCTGGCCCTCGTCGACAACGGCGAATACCAGCTTTACCGCATCGAGCAGGAGCTCGGCGAGGAGCATCCCCACCTCTCGCACTCGACCGTCCTCGCCGACGTGCGCGATGCGGAGCGCATGACCCGGCTTTTCGTCGCGGAGAAGCCGGAGCTCGTCTTTCACGCAGCCGCACTCAAGCACGTCCCCATGGTCGAGCATAACGCGTGCGAGGGCGTGCTCACGAACCTCGTCGGCACGCGCAACGTGGCGGACGCCTGCCACGCCGCCGGCGTCGCCGCGATGGTGCTGATCTCGACAGACAAGGCCGTCAATCCCGCGAGCGTCATGGGTGCTACCAAGCGGGCGGCGGAGTGCTATTGCCAGGCGCGCGACATCCTCGCCGGTGCGAGCGGCCGTACGCGCTACATCACCGTGCGCTTCGGCAACGTGCTGGGCTCGACCGGCTCGGTCGTCCCGCTCTTCCAGCACCAGATCGAGCGCGGCGGGCCGCTCACCGTCACCCATCCCGAGATCAAGCGCTATTTCATGACCGTCCGCGAGGCGGTCGAGCTCGTGCTGCAGGCAGCCGCCCTCGGGGCCCGCGACGGGGTCGAGGCCGGCAAGATCTTCGTGCTCGACATGGGCGAGCCGGTACGCATCCTCGATCTCGCGCGCCAGATGATCCGGCTCGCCGGCCTGGTGCCCGATAAGGACATCGAGATCGTCATCACCGGCTTGAGACCCGGCGAGAAGCTCTATGAGGAGCTCCTTCACGAGACCGAGCATCTCGTCCCCACGCGCTGCCAGGGTATCCTTCTCGCCGCCCCGCGCACCGCCGACCTGGCACTCATCGGCCGCGCCATCGACGAGGCCGGCGACGCTGCGGCAAGCGGGCGGGAAGACCAGCTGCGCAAGCTCCTCGAGCGCATGGTGCCGGAATATCGCCCCGCGGGCGACGGGACGGTCAGGGCGGTCGCCGCGCGATGAGCGTGGGGAGCGTCCCCGTCCGCCGCGCCCTCGTCTCGGTCTCCGACAAGACGGGCCTGGTGGCGTTCGCCCGCTTCCTCGCCGAGCGGGGCATCGAGATTCTTTCGACCGGCGGCACGGCCAAGGCGCTCGACCAGGCCGGCGTTCCCGTCACGGAGGTCGCCCAGGCGACCGGCTTCCCCGAGATGCTGGACGGCCGCGTCAAGACGCTCCACCCCAAGATCCACGGGGGCATCTTGGCACGCCGCGACGAGCCTTCGCACCTCGAGGCGATGAGCAAGCACGGAATCGCCCCCATCGATCTCGTCGTCGTCAACCTCTACCCCTTCGAGGCGACGGTCGAGCGCGGCGCCGATTTCGCGACCGCGATCGAGAACATCGACATCGGCGGCCCGGCCCTTATCCGCGCGGCCGCCAAGAACCACGACTTCGTCGCAGTGGTGACGGAGCCGGGCGACTACGAGGCGGTGATGGCGGAGATGCGCGGGAGCAACGGCGCCACCACGCTCGAGCTGCGCAAGCGCCTCGCCGCCAAGGCCTACGCGCGCACCGGCGCCTACGATGCCGCGATCAGCCGCTGGTTCGCGGGCGCGCTCGGCGAGATTTTCCCTCAACACCTCGTCGTCGCGGGCGAGCTCAAGCAGCTCTTGCGCTACGGCGAGAACCCGCATCAGAAGGCGGCATTCTACACCGGCGGCGAGGCGCGGCCGGGCGTCGCCACGGCGCGCCAGCTGCAAGGCAAGGAGCTGAGCTACAACAACCTCAACGACACCGACGCCGCCTTCGAGCTCGTTGCCGAGTTCGAGGAGCCGGCCGTCGCCATCATCAAGCACGCCAATCCTTGCGGTGTGGCGCGCGGGCCGAGCCTGCTCGAGGCATATCGCAAGGCGCTCATGTGCGATCCGGTGAGCGCCTACGGCGGCATCGTGGCGCTTAACCGGCCGCTCGAGGTGGCGACCGCGCACGAGATCGGCAAGCTCTTTGCCGAGGTGGTGATCGCGCCCGCGGTCGACGCTGCGGCGCAAGCAGCACTCGCGGGCAAGAAGAGCCTGCGCCTTCTCGTCACCGGCGCGCTGCCGGACCCGGGCGCTCCCGGCTTGACCTTGCGCTCGCTCGCCGGCGGCTATCTCGTCGAGACGCGCGACGACGGCAGGGTGTCGCGCCGGGAGCTCAAGGTCGTGACCCGCCGCGCGCCGAGCGAGAGCGAGCTCAACGATCTCGTCTTCGCCTTCCTCGTGGCCAAGCACGTCAAGTCGAACGCCATCGTCTATGCCAAGGAGGGTGCCACCGTCGGCATCGGCGCCGGCCAGATGAGCCGCGTCGATTCCTCGCGCATCGCCGCCTGGAAGGCCAAGGAGGCGGGCAAGGCCGCGCGCGAGAAGGCCTTGCGCACCAAGGGGTCGGTGGTCGCCTCCGACGCCTTCTTCCCCTTCGCCGACGGGCTCTTGGCCGCCGCCGCGGCGGGGGCCACCGCCATCATCCAGCCGGGCGGCTCGCTGCGCGACGAGGAGGTCATCAAGGCGGCGGACGAGGCCGGCCTCGCCATGGTCTTCACCGGGATGCGCCATTTCCGCCATTGAGCGCGCCCGGGTGAGGCTGCCGAAATCTGAATATCGGGATGGGCAACCGCCACCTGCCCAAGACGCTTTCGCAACGACCAGTCCAAGGTTATAATTACTTTTGAACACAGGAGATTACTTATGAGTCAGGCCGGCCCTACGGAGCCGATCACCGTCCGCGCTGCCAAGGACATCGTCAGCAAGATCGATGCCCTTGCCGCCGCCATGGACCGCTCGCGCAACTACATCGTCAACCAAGCGCTGCGGCAATATTTGGAGACAAATGCCTGGCAGATCGAACGCATCGAAGCAGGCATCGCCGCCGCCCGCGAAGGCCGCGTGCGGCCGGCCGAGGAGGTGTTTGCCGACATAGCAACGAAGCACGGCCTGCGTCGCTGATGCGGCTGCTGATTGCCGAGCCGGCAGAGCGCGATCTCGATGACATCATCGACTATATTGCCCTAGACAATCCGAGTGCTGCCGCCAAGGTCTACCGCGCCATCGCCGCTGCCGCCCGGCGATTGACGAAGTTCCCTGAGATGGGGCGGTCCGGCCGTTTGCCGGGCACTCGAGAATTCTCGGTACCTTCCTCGCCCTATGTGATCGTTTATGCGATCGGCGCCGACGCCGTGACGATCCTCGCGGTGTTTCACGGTGCCCGCGACCTGGCGCGAGCGCTTGCCGAACGAAAGTCCGCGCTGGAATAGTGAGCGACGATCCGGATCGTTGGGTGCTTTAGCCTATCCCGCCATTATTTGGCGGAGCTGGCGGGGCCGCTCGCGGGTACCTTCACCCTCAGCAGCAGCAGGAGCCCGAGTGCTAAGAAGAGGACGACGACCGCCATGCCGGCGCGCTGGCTGGCAAAGCGGCCGCTCGCGAAGCCGTAGAGCGCTGGGCCCATGAAGGCGGTGATGGTTCCCGAAAGGGCGTAGAGGCCGAACATCTCGGTCTCCTTCCCTTTCGGCGCCATGCGCGCCATGAGCGCGCGGCTCGAGGCCTGCGCCGGGCCCACGAAGACGCCGAGCGCTATGCCCAATCCCCAGAACCATGGCTTGCTATGGACCGCGAGCACGGCGGTTCCGAGCGCCACGAGTGCGGAGAGCGAGATGACGATGGTCGGCTTCGAGCCGATCCAGTCGTCGACCCAGGCGAACAGCAGGGCGCCGGCACCCGCCGACGCGTTGATCAGGATGGCGAAGCGGATCACCTCCGCGAGGCTCAAGCCGATCTCGCCCGCCGCGTAGATGCCGCCGAAGATGAAGAGCGTCGCCAGCCCGTCGGCATAGATCATGCGCGCGATGAGGAAGCGCAGCATGCCGCGGTCGTGCCGCAGCCGGCCGAGGCTCTCCTTGAGCTCCTTGAGCCCCGCGCCGACCGCCGCATGAAGTGCTATCGGCTGCCGCCCGCGGTCCGGGACGATGAGGAAGAGCGGGAGGGCGAAGAGTGAGAACCAGAGTGCTACGAGAAGTGCCGTAGCACGGACCGGCCCGGCCGGGAGCAGGGCGAGGCCGAAGGGCGGGGAGCGCACCTGGATAAGCCCGAAGAGTGCGAGCAGAAGACAAGCGAGGCCGCCCACATAGCCGAGACCCCAGCCCCAGCCCGAGAGCCGGCCGAGCTGGCCGGGGAGTGCCAGCTCGCGCAGCATCGAGTTGTAGAAGACCAGGCCGAACTCGTAGGCGACACTCGCAATGGCCACGAGAAGAAGCGTGCGCGCGGCCGAGGCCGGCTCCGGGGTCGAGAACCAGAGGAGCGTCGTCGCCGCGACGCATAGCCCGGCAAAGCCGGCGAGCCACGGCTTGCGCCGTCCCGCGCGGTCGGCGACGGCTCCCAGCACGGGGCCGAGAACGGCGACCACGAGCCCGGCTGAGGAAAGCGCCATGCCCCATCTTTGCGCACCTTGCTCCGGCGCGCGCAGGATCGCGGTCGAGAAATAGGTGCCCCACACGAAGGTCGCGATCACCACGGGCCAGGCGGCCACGCCGAAGTTATAGACGCACCAGGCAAGACGTGCGGCCGTGCTGCTCTTGGCGGTCGCGTTCATGAATATGCGCGGTACCCCCTCACCCTTGAGCAACCGGGGACATAGGTAACAGTTCTGACCGGAGACATAGGTAACAGTTTTCTAGTTTTGTTCATGGTGCTTGTGACGGTTGTTGCGCCGGTGGAGTTGTGGGTAACCCGTCAGGGTTATCCATAAATCCACGGGCGCGAGGGGTCGGCTTTCGCAGACGGTCGGCGCGAGGATCGATGCTGCCGAGCTCGACGAGGCCGTAGCGGACGATGAAGAGTCCCTCATCGCTTTCCTCGATGCCGATCGGCTCGCCCACCAACGCCTCGTTGATGTAGAGCGTCGTGCCACGCCATTTGATCTCGCCATTGTGGCGGACGCGCCGCACGCTGTGGCCAGCCGGATATTCAGGGGTGCGCAACACGCCGTCCCAGCGCCGGGGCGAGGGGGCGTAGTGATCGGCGGGCGGCGTGTTGCCCAGCGCCTGGTGGGGACGCTCTTCGTTGTAGAGGCGCTGGAAAGCGCGAAAGCGTGCGAGCTGCTGACGCAGGCTGCGGGCCGGCGGCTGCGCGGTGTCTTGCAGCAGCGTCAGATGCAGGCGTTCGAGCCGGCCGTTCTGCTGCGGTTGGCCGGGCGCGATGCGCTCGGGCCGCACGCCTGCCTTGAGCACCCGCACCGCGAGCCGCGACAGCCCGCCGGCGCCGATCGATGCGAAAGGCGGGCCGTTGTCGGAGCGCAGCACCCGCGGCAGGCCGTACTCACGGAACGCCGCATCGAGCACAGGCCACACATGCTCCGTGTCGTTGCGCCCCAACGCCTGGCAGCGCAGCAGGTAGCGGCTATGCGCGTCGCACAAGGTCAGCGGCTCGCAGCGGCTGCCGTCGCCGGTCAGGAACCAGCCTTTGAAGTCGATGCACCAGCTGTCGTTGGCCGTCCGACACGCCGCGAACGGCACGCCGGCCGGCGCGCTGCGGCGTCGCATCCGCCGCTTCACCGTCAGGCCTTCACGCTCGAACAGCGCACCGATCGTGCTCGCCGCCGGCCAGCACGTCCCCGCCTCCCGCCGCAACAGCCAGGCCCGCACCTTGACCGGCCCCCAGCTCGGATGCGACCGCCTCACCTCAATACAGCGCTCCGCGATCTCCGCCGCCACCTCCCGCGGATGATTGAGTGGTGCACGCGAGCGCTCGGCAAGCCCGGCAAACCCACAGGCCTCATACCGAGCGAGCCACTTGTAGCCAACCCGACGACTGATCCCGAAGCATCGGCACAGCGCCGCCATCGACTCTTCCCCAGCCTCCGCCGCCAGCGCAAACCGCATCCGCTCGTCCATGGCACAGGTCTCCATCCATCCCATCGGCAGGTCCTCCCTGCCGACCAGTCGACCTGTTACCCATGTCTCCGGTCTATTCTGTTACCTATGTAACCGGTTTGGACCCCCTACCCTTCCCCCCCTGAAGGGGGAGAGCAATCGCATTTGAATACTTATGAATGTGATAATCCGTCGTCCCGGCGAAAGCCGGGACCCATTTCAGAGCATGTGCAGCGTTTTTCCTTTCTCCAACAATGGAGCTGCTGGTGAATGGATACCGGCTTTCGCCGGTAATGACGGAGCCCGTAACGTGCCGAATCAGCATATGCAATTGCCCTGCCCAGAAGGGGGAGAGGGAAGGGTGAGGGGATGCGGCACGCCAGCGTTTGTCGATGCTATCCTGCCATCATCTGGCGCAGCTGGCGGTTGGCGACCGCGAGCATGGCGAGGTCGGGCTGGCCCGCGCTTCTGATGTCGGCGAGCACGCTTTGGGCGCGCTCGACCATGGTGCGGTGCGCCTCGGCCCAGGCATCGACGACGCCGTCCGCGATGGCACCGGCGCCGGCTTGGGCGAGCACGCCCGTCACGAGGTCGCTCTGGTGCGCGTAGAGGTCGTCGACGATGGCGGCGACCGCGAGCTTATGCCAATGGCCGTCGACCGCGAGCCCCTCGGCGGCCGCGCGCAACCAGTCGAAGCCGAAGCGCGCGCCGATGGCGAAATAGATGCGACCCACCTCCTCGACCGAGACGGCACCCCCTTGCGCCGCGCGCACGATGTCGCAGCCCGAGGCGAGGAAGTCGAGGCCGGCCACGGGCCGCGCGAGCTCGAGCGGAACGCCCGACTCCGTGAAGTGCGCCACCTTCTTGTCGAAGACGGCGCGGTCCTCGGCTGCGAGGATCTCATCGATACGCGCCCACAGGCGCGCGATTCCGGGTTTATAGTCCGCGATGAAGCCGTTCACGTCGAGCGGCTGGCGGCCGTGCATGAGGAACCAGCGCGCCACGCGCTCGAGCGCCAGGCGCAGCTCGACCATCATGGCGGTCTGCACCGGTGCCGCGACCTTGTTGTCGAGCGCCTCGATGCCCTGCCACAGCGCCGAGAGGCCGAAGGCCTCGCGCGCGATCGTATAGGCCCGCGCCACGTCCGCCTCGGCCATGCCGCACTTCTCCATGAGCGTGCTCACGAAGGTGGCGCCGCCCCGGTTGACGATGCTGTTGGTGACCGTGGTCGCGATGATCTCGCGCCGCAAGCTGTGCCGCTCGATCGCGGCGCGGTAGCCTTCGCGCAAGGGGCGCGGGAAGTAGCGCACCAGGTCCTCGACAAGCGTCGGGTCGTCGGGTAGGTCGCTCGGCAAGAGGCGGTCGTATAGCTCGAGCTTGGCATAGGCCATGAGGGTCGCGAGCTCGGGCCGCGTGAGGCCCTTGCCCGCGCTCGCCCTGGCGTTGAGCGCCTTGTCCTCCGGCAGGAACTCGATGGCGCGGTTGAGCCGTCCGCTGCGCTCGAGCCGGCGGATGAGGAGGAGCTGGTCGTCGAGGAGTGCTGTTCCCTCGGCCTCGGCGACGGTGAGCGCCTGCGGCTGCTGGTAATTGTCCTCGAGCACGTGGGCGGCCACCTCGTCCTCGATCGAGCGCAGGAGCTGATCGCGCTGCTTCATGGTCATGTCGCCGCGCGAGACCACGTCGCCCAGGAGAATCTTGAGGTTCACCTCATGGTCGGAGGTGGAAACCCCCGCCGAATTGTCGATCGCGTCCGTGTTGAGGCGCCCGCCGGCAAGCGCAAAGGCGATGCGGCCGCGCTGGGTGATGCCGAGGTTCGCCCCCTCGCCGATCACCTTGGCCTTGAGCTCCTCCGCATCGACTCTCAAGGCGTCGTTCGAGCGGTCGCCCGCCTCCGCGTGGCTCTCCTCGCGCGCCTTGACGTAGGTGCCGATGCCGCCGAACCAGAGCAGGTCCACGGGTGCGGTGAGCATGGCCCGGATCAGCTCCGCCGGTGTTAAGGCGTCCTTGGCGATGCCGAAGAGGCGCTTCATCTCGGGCGAGAGCCTGATCGACTTCGCCTTGCGCTCGAAGATGCCGCCGCCCTTCGAGATGAGCTTCGCGTCGTAGTCGTTCCAGCCCGAGCGCGGCAGCTCGAAGAGGCGGCGGCGCTCGGCCAGGCTCGCCTTGGGGTCGGGCTCGGGGTCGACGAAGACGTGGAGGTGGTTGAAGGCGCCGATCAGCTTGATGTGCTCGGAGAGCAGCATGCCGTTGCCGAACACGTCGCCGGACATGTCGCCGATGCCGACGGCGGTGAAGTCGTGGTTCTGGATGTCGCGGCCGGCCTCGCGGAAGTGCCGCTTCACCGATTCCCAGGCGCCCTTAGCGGTGATGCCCATCGTCTTGTGGTCGTAGCCGGCCGAGCCGCCCGAGGCGAAGGCGTCGTCGAGCCAGAAGCCGTACTCGTCGCGGCTGACCGCATTCGCGATGTCGGAGAAGGTCGCCGTCCCCTTGTCGGCGGCGACCACGAGATAGGCATCGTCCTCGTCGCGGCGCACCACGTCGGGCGGCGGGACGAACTTGCCCTGCTTGATGTTGTCGGTGAGGTCGAGCATGCCGCGCATGAGCGTGCGGTAGCACTCGACGACCTCGGCCATGAGCGCCTCGCGCCCTCCGTCCGTGGGCGGGCGCTTCACGACGAAGCCGCCTTTGGAGCCGACCGGCACGATGACGGTGTTCTTCGCCATCTGGGCCTTCATGAGGCCGAGGATCTCGGTGCGGAAGTCCTCGCGCCGGTCCGACCAGCGGATGCCGCCGCGCGCCACGCGGCCGCCGCGCAGGTGGATGCCCTCCATGCGCGGGGAGTAGACCCAGATCTCGAAGAGCGGACGCGGCTCGGGCAGCTCGGCGAGCTTGCGGCTGTCGAGCTTGACGGAGAGGTAGGGTTTGGGCCCGCCGTCCTTGCGCTTTTGGAAGTAGTTGGTGCGCAGCGTCGACTGCACGAGGTTCACGAAGCGGCGGATGATGCGGTCCTCGTCGAGACTCTCGACCTTGTCGAGACTCTGCTCGATCTCCTGCACAAGGGCGGTGGCGCGCACTTCGACGTCGTGTTGGCGCAGGGGGTCGAAGCGCGCCAGGAAGAGCCCGACGATGCGGCGCGCGAGCCCCGGATTGTGCGTGAGCGTCTCCTCCATGTAGGCCTGGCTGAAGGCGATCCCGGTCTGGCGCAGGTACTTGCAATAGGCGCGCAGGATCACGACCTCGCGCCAGGCAAGCCCGCCCGCGAGCACGAGGCGGTTGAAGCCGTCCGCTTCCATGGCACCCGACCAGATGCGAGCGAAGGCGTCCTGGAAGCTCTCGCGCAGGGCGTCGAGCTCGATCGCGGCGCCGTCGGCGCGCACCATCCCGAAATCGTGGAGGTAGACGACCTCCGTCTCGTGTGGCTCGACGACGAAGGGCACCTCCTGAAGCACGCGCAGGCCCATGTCCTCGAGCATGGGTAGGATGTCGGAGAGCGCCACCGCGGCACCCGCCTTGTAGATCTTGAAGCGCACCTCGCTCTCCTGGGCCTCGAGCGGACGGTAGAGGTGCATGTCGACGCTGCCTTGGGCGAGCACGGCCTCGATCTTCTCGATGTCGACAAGCGCGGTATGCGCGCTGAAGCGCTCGCGATAGTCGACGGGGAAGGCGGCCGCGTAGCGCCGGAAGAGGCGCAGGCCCCGCTCCTCGCCGTTGCCCTCGACGAGTGCTGCCTTGAGCTTGTCGCTCCAGGAACGCGCCGCCTCGACGAGCTTCGCCTCGATCTCGTCGTTGCGGATCTCGGGGATCTCGCCGGGCGTGGTCTTCACGATGAAGAGCACGCGGGCGAGCAGCGTATCGCTGCCCAGCTCCGGCTCGAACGCGGTGACCTCGCCGTTGAAGGCCTGCTCGAGGATGGCGCCGAAGCGCTCCCGCAGCTCGGTATTGTAGCGTTCGCGCGGCACGTAGGTGAGGCAGGCGACGAAGCGCTCGAAGGGGTCCTTGCGCGTGAAGAGCGCGATGCGCTGACGCTCCTGCAGATGGAGAATGCCCGTCGCGATCTCGAAAAGCTCGTCCTCCTCGATCTGGAAGAGCTGGTCGCGCGGATAGGTCTCGAGGATGTGGAGGAGCGCCTTGCCGTCGTGGCTGTTGGGGGCGAAGCCCGAGCGCGCCATCACGTTCGCGACCTTGTGGCGCAAGAGCGGGATCTCGCGCGGGACGCGATTATAGGCGGCGGAGGTGAAGAGGCCGATGAAAAGCCGCTCGCCCGCGACCTCGCCGTCGTCATCGAACTTCTTGACCGTGACGACGTCCATGTGAGTCGGGCGATGCACGGTCGAGCGCCGGTTCGCCTTGTTGACGGTCAGGAGCTTCGGCTCGCGCAGGAAGGCCTGAACGTCGGGGGGGAGCGCCGACATATTGCGCCGTCCCCGGTAGACGAACTCGGAATCGTCTCTCAGGATGCCGAGCCCGGTCCCGTGCGTCACCTCCATGCGGGCGGCCGCACCCGAGCCCACGAATTCGTACTCGCGGTAGCCGAGGAAGGTGAAGTGGTCGGCATCGATCCAGGCGAGAAACTCCTTTGCCTCCGCGAGCTCGGCGGCGGGGAAGGGCAGTTTCCCTTTCTCCAGCCGCGCCAGGAGATCGGCAAGCCGCGCGCGCATCTTGGGCCAATCCTCGATCGCGGCCCGCACGTCGCCGAGCACGCGCTCCACGCCGCGTGAGATGTCCTCGAGCGCCCCCGGGGAGCTCTCCTCGTCGATCTCGAGGTGCATCCAGGATTCTCCGGCGGTGCCGTCGCGCGTGTCGGCCTGCGCCCAGAGCTCGAGGAGCGCCCCCTTGGCGTCGCGTTTCACCTTGAGGATCGGGTGCACCACGAGATGCACCGTGAGCTCGCGCCGGTTGAGCTCGGCGGTCACCGAATCGACGAGGAACGGCATGTCGTCGTTCACGATCTCGCTGACCGTGTGGTTCGACTTACAGCCGTGGTCCTCGAAGCGCGGGTTGTAGGCGCGGAGCTTGGGCCTGCCGGGCTGCCGCGTGCGCGCGAAGGTGTAGAACGCCATGGCGGCGCCGTAGAGCTGCTCGACCTCGGCCGCCAGCACGTCGTCCGGCACGTTGGCGTAATATTGGCGGATGAAGCGCTCGGCCCACTCGGATTTCCCGCGCGGCAGTCGCTCGCGCGCGAGCGCGGTCACGCGGCCGAGCTGCTCCTCCTTGAGTGCCTGGGTCCGAGTCGTCATCGAGCGCCTCCCTCCTTGCCTCAGGGCCGCCTCTCGCGGCAGCGGGCAAGGCTAACCGGCTTTTATGAACCAAAATCTAGCACGATCAGCCACCGGATGTGAGATCAGAGGAGGGAGCGACCGGCCCCTCGTCCGCCAGGCACGAGTAGGCCCCAAGAGCGCGCCCGAGGGCGACGGCTCAAGGCAAATCCGTCGCGGCAAGTTCCAGTACGTGCGGAGTGCTGCGGGCTTCAATCGGCCCTCGGTCGGTGCTAAGCTTTTGCGCGGCCGACGGGGGATCGGAAAACGGCCGACGAGGGAGGCTCCCGGCCCTTCGGGCTGGCGTGCGAAGCGGCAGGGAGAGCGCGCGGTTCCCGCATTGCCGCACCTTAATCTCGGCGCCGGTCTTAGGCGCAAACGGTTGTCATCGTATCGTGATGTCTTTTTCTACCGCATGAAGCCGAGCCTCATCAGCCGCACCTGCCGCTGTGCCATTGTCGCGCTCATGGTGGCGCCCTTGCTCGGCTGTACCGGCGACTCGGCCGCGGAGGACGCCAAGGTGAGGGCGCATGCGGCCCTCGTCCACCAGCAAGCCTTCAAGGACTGGCTCGCCGAGGCGAACTACGAGGCGGGCCTCACCGCCTACGAGGCCAAAGATTACAAAACGGCCTTCGAGGATTGGCGCGAGGTTGCGGATAGCGGCGACGCCGAGGCCGAGCTGCGCCTCGGCAAGCTCTCGGAGGAGGGCCTCGGCGTCCCGCAGAATTATGTCGAGGCGCACCGCTGGTACAATTTGGCGGCGGCGGCGGGCGCTCCCGGTGCTGCCGCGGCGCGCGACGCGCTCGCCGCCAAGATGTCGAAGGAGCAGCTCGGCGAGGCCCAGCGCCAAGCGGCCGCTTGGCGGCCCACGAGCCGGACGGCGCCTGCGGCTGTGGTCGGCACTACAGCACTCCCCGAAACTCCGCCCGCGAGTGCCTCCTCCCCGCCGAGTGCGGAGGCGGTGGCTCACTTCAAGGCCGGGCTCGCGGCGTTCAAGGCGGGCGGTCTCGATGCGGCGATAGCCGATTTCACGGAGGGGCTGGCACTCAGCCCGGACGCGGTCGCCCTCTTCCTCTTGGGCGAAGCCTACCGGCTCAGCCATCAAGACGAGCTGGCGCTCAAGGCCTACGACGATGCGCTGGCGCTCGACCCGACGAGCACGATCGCGGCCAAGGCGCGCGCTCAAGCGGCAGCACTTGCCGCCGGGATCGAAGTGAAGACGGCGGAAGGGATCGCCGAGGCGCAGCGGCTTCTCAAGTCGCTCGGGTACTATTCGGGGCCCGCCGACGGCAAGATCGGGCCCAAGACGACGGCCGCGGTCGAGAGCTTCGCGAAGAAGCAGGGCATCGCTGGCGACGGCAAGATCACCTTGGCACTCGTGACAGCCCTCAAAGAGGCCGCGGGCGGGCGCGCGCAGCAGGCGCAGGCGGATTTCCGCGCAGGTGCTGAGGCGCTCAAGGCGGGCCGCGCCGAGCAAGCGATCAAGGAACTCGCTGCGGGCTTGGCACTCAAGGAGGATGCCGAGGCGGAGTACGCGCTCGCCGACGCCTATCGGCAAAAAGGCGACAATGCGGCAGCACTCGAGCGCTACCGCCGCGCGCTCGGCCTCGATCCCAAGAGCCCGGCGGCGGCGAAGGCGCTCGAGGCCGTGCAAACCCTGGTGGCGTCGGCCGAGCCGCAAGCGGGCAAGGGGGCGGCGGTAGAGACGGCGGTGCTGCCGCAAGCGCCCGCTGCGGCTGCCGTGACGCCGCCTGCGGCCGAAGGTACCGAGAGCCAGGCCAAAATCGATGACATCCGCCGCCAGGCGGAGCTCGCCGGGACGCGGGCGCGCGCGGCGCAGGCTCAAGCCTTCGACGCGCAGCTGCGCGCGCGCGACGCGGCGACGCGGGCCCAGCACGGCGGCGGGCCGGGGCTCTTCGCGGGCTCTCCCGCCAACACGCCCGGCGACCGTTATGAGGGCGGGATCGACGAGAGCAAGCGCTACGCGGGCTTCGGCGTCTATTACTTCGCGAGCGGCGATCGCATGGAGGGCGAGTTCAAGCCGGACGGCTCGGCGCCCGCCCATCGCATTTATCATTGGGCCGACGGTGCGCATTACGAGGGGGAGTACAGGCGTGGTGCTGGCTCCGAGCGCGACGGCTACGGCGTCTACACGACGGCGGACGGCCACCGCTACGAAGGACAGTGGGTCCATGACCATATGAGCGGCTATATGATCTCGACAGCACCCAACGGCGAGCAGTACGAGGGCGAGTTCCGCGACGATCTCGCCAACGGCAGGGGCCTCCTCCTCGATCGCTCCGGCCAGCTGATCAAGGCCGGCATCTGGCGCGACGGCAAGCTCGAGGTTTCCTTCGCGGAAATCGGCGCGAAGTGAGGGAGCGCGGCGTCGAGGGGCGGTCTCGCGCGCTCGTGCCGGCGTCGCATCGCGCCAGGCAATTTACCGGACGTGACGCCGATAGCGGCGTTATGCTTATTTTTGTAAAATAAGTATAACCATTTTCTTGCAACCGCGGCCGGTCTCGGTTATGCTTATTTTTGCAATGTAAGCATAACTAGGTCCCCGCCATGGCCGAAGCCGTTTCGCTCGCCACCCAGACCCTCTACGCGGAGCTGGTCGACCGCTGCGCGGCTGCCGCGTTTGAGGCCGAATTTCCGCTCAACGGAAGCTTCGTGCGCGTCACCGTCAAAGGCCGCGACTACTGGTATTTCCAAGAGGGCGCCCGCGATGCTTCGGGCAAGCAGCCTCGAAAATACGTAGGCCCCGATACCGACGAGACCCGGCAGCGGATGGCCAATCATGGCCGCGCGAAGAACGATTACCGGGAACGCCGACATCTGATCGCCATGCTCCGCCAATCGGGCTTCCGGAGCCTTCCCGCGGAGACCGGCCGAATTCTGCAAGCGCTCTCGACGGCTGGCGTGTTCCGCATGCGCGCGTGCCTCGTCGGCACTTTGGCCTATCAGGTCTTTGGCCCCATGCTCGGCGTCCGTCTGCCGCACGCCTCCTTGCAGACCCAAGACATCGACATCGCGCAATTCAGCGCGATTTCCATGGCGATCGGTAAAGACGAACGAACCCCGCCGTTTCTCGGAGTGCTGCAGACGGCGGATTCATCATTTCGCTCCCTGCCACACAGCCGAAAATCAGAGGCGACGGCGGCGTATGTAAACGCCAGCGGCATCCGCGTTGAAATTCTCACCGAAAGTCGCGGCCCTGAGCGGGAAACGCCCGCCCCCCTTCCGGCCATCGGCACGCATGGGCAGCCTCTGCGTTTCATGGATTTCCTGATCCGCGACGAGATGCGCGCGGCTGTGCTGTACGACGCGGGCGTCCTGGTGAACGTGCCCTCGCCGGAGCGGTATGCCCTCCATAAGTTGATCATCGCGCAGCGGCGACGCGCGGATTCCGCCAAGATCGACAAAGATATAAAGCAGGCGGAGGCCCTTCTTGCTGCGCTCGCGGCGCGCAGGCCGAGCGATCTTCACGAGGCATGGCGCGAAGCGTTTGACCGCGGGCCGAAATGGCAACAGCTCCTCGCGCGCGGACTTGGCATGATCTCCCCTAAGGTGCGGGACCGGGCGCTCTACCTTTTCGGCGCGACAAGGAACCTGATTCCCGGTCTCGACCTTCGCTTTGCCGATGCCCCGCCCCGCTATGATTTTGATCGCGATACAGTGGTCTTCCCTGGCGAAGCAGAGGGCGAACGCGTGCTCTGCGCAATAAGCCGTGAAGCGCTCGAAGATCACTTCGGCGCAAACGGCCAAACGAAGGAACAGCGCGTCGAGACATTTCGCCGCAACCGGCAAGAAATCGAGCGGATGGCGCGCGAGATCTATTTGCACAAGCCCGTCTCCCCGGATGGCGCAGTGCTGATCAAAACATCCGAGGTGCCGGCCCTTCGCCAAATAGCACGCCGCAAACGTGCGCGCTAACGGCTCGGGCCATGCCTCAGCCAGAAATGTAAGAGCGACGCTGGCGGCGCCCTCTCCGCGCGGCTGCGGCACCTAAGCGATGTGGCGTTTGTCCCATGGGTGATGGCCGCGCCGGCTTGGGCAGGCCGACGACGTGAGGCCGACGGCTTCCCTCGTACTTCCCCGGATGTTGTTCGCTTAAATCTTGGAGCGGGAGACGGGACTTGAACCCGCGACCCTCACGTTGGCAACGTGATGCTCTACCACTGAGCTACTCCCGCGACCGGGCGCCGATCATAGGCATCGCCCCCCCATTTGCAAGCCCGGAGTTGCGGCCCCGGGCCGGCCGTTCGGGCGCGTTCCGGGCGCACCCCGTGCCCCGGCCGGGGGTTGCGGGCAACGCCCGAGCCGCTATGCTAGCGGCCATGCCTGCCACCCCCGATGAGCTCCTGGCCCGTCTCGCCGAGCTCGGCATCCGCACCACGACCTACGAGCATCCCCCGGTCTTCACCGTCGAGGAGAGCAAGCGCCTGCGCGGCCGGCTCCCGGGCGGGCACTGCAAGAGCCTCTTCGTCAAGGACAAGGCCGATCGGCTCTGGCTCGTGGTGGCGCTCGAGGACCGCCCCGTCGACCTCAAGGGCCTGCGGCACCGGCTGGAGGCGAGGAAGACGCTCTCCTTCGGCTCGGCCGAGCTCCTCATGGCGACCCTCGGCGTGACCCCGGGTGCGGTGACGCCCTTCGGCGTGGTCAACGACGGAGAGGGCCGCGTCACGGTCGTGCTCGAGCGCCGCATGCTGGCCTCTGACCCCCTCAACTACCACCCGCTGGTCAACGACCGCACCACCGCGATCTCGCCCGCGGACCTCGTCAAGTTCCTCTGCGCGAGCGGGCACGAGCCGCTGGTGCTCGATTTCGACGACGCGCCGGCCGCGGCCGGTGCCGGCGCCGGGGTTGCTTCCGCGCGCGAAAGCAGCCATTTAAGCTGATCGAACGAGGGCCGCGCGGGCGCTTCTCCGCGCGCGAGAGGAAAAAGAGGCCATGCAAACCTTCGCCAAGGTACCGGGACCCGCCGCCGATGCCGCCACGGCGCCGCTCATAAAGGACGTCACCGCCGCCAGCTTCATGGCCGACGTGATCGAGACCTCGCGCCAGGTCCCGGTGATCGTCGATCTGTGGGCGCCCTGGTGCGGCCCCTGCAAGCAGCTCGGCCCCCTCCTCGAGAAGGTGGTGCGCGAGGCCAAGGGCAAGCTGCGCCTGGCCAAGGTCAACATCGACGAGAACCCCCAGATCGCCCAGCAGTTCCGCGTGCAGTCGATCCCCGCCGTCTTCGCGGTCGCAGGCGGCCGCGTGGTCGACGGCTTCGTGGGTGCCTTGCCCGAGAGCCAGGTCAAGGCCTTCGTCGAGCGCCTGAAGGGCGAGGGGGGTGCCGACGAGGGTGCTGCCCAGATCGCGGAGGCGCTCGCCGAGGCGAAGAAGATCCTCGAGGAGGGCGACCTCGGCACCGCGAGCGCCATCTTCGGGCAGATCCTGCAGCACGAGCCGGACAACCGCGCCGCCATCGGCGGCCTGGCGCGCTGCTATCTCAAGAGCGGCGATCTTGCGCGCGCCAAGGAGCTCATCGCCAAGGTCCCGCCCGAGCACGCGGACGATCCCGAGATCGCCGCCGCGCGCGCAGCACTCGAGCTCGCCGAGCAGGCGAAGAAGAGCGGGCCCATCGACGAGCTCAAGGCGAAAGCTGAAGCCAACCCGGCCGACCATGAGGCCCGCTTCGAGCTCGCCAACGCGCTCTACGCCGCGGGCCGCCACGGCGAGGCGATGGACGAGCTGCTCGAGCTCATCAGGCGCGACCGCAAATGGAACGACGAGGCCGCGCGCAAGCAGCTGCTCAAGCTCTTCGAGGCGCTCGGCCCCACGAACCCCCTCGTTGCGGCCGGACGGCGGCGCCTTTCCTCATTGCTCTTCTCATGAGCCGCAGCCCGTTCGACCCCACCATCGAGCAACTGCCTCGCACGCTGCCGATCTTCCCGTTGAGCGGCGCGCTCCTCTTGCCGGGCGGCAGGCTGCCGCTCAACATCTTCGAGCCGCGCTACCTCGCCATGATCCAGGACGCGCTCAAGGGCGAGCGCACGATCGGCATGGTGCAGCCGCGCGAGGGCGAGGAGAAGGCGCCAGCGCCAGCGCTTTACCGCTTGGGCTGCGCCGGGCGCATCGTCTCCTTCGACGAGACCGACGACGGGCGCTATCACATCGCGCTTTCCGGCCTCTGCCGTTTCGAGATCGCGGAAGAGCTCGCGCCCATGAACGGCTACCGCCGCGTGGTGCCGGATTTCTCGCCCTATTACGACGACTTCAAGGAGCCGCCCGACGGCACCATCGAGCGCAAGCACCTGATCGAATGCGTGCGCGCCTACTTCAAGCTGCAGAGCATCAACGCCGATTGGAAGGCGATCGAGGCCGCCTCCGACGAGCGCCTCGTCACCACGCTCGCCATGGCGTGCCCCTTCGAGCCGAGCGAGAAGCAGGCGCTCCTCGAGGCGCGGGATCTCGCCGAGCGCGTCCGCGTGATGACCGCACTCTTCGAGATGGCGGTGCTCGGCCGCAGATCCGGCGAGGCGCGCCACTGAGGTCATTCTTGGCAAGAGGTAAAGGCGATGGCCGAGGCGAAATCAGGGGTTGACCCCAAGCTGCTCGAGATCCTGGTCTGCCCGCTCACCAAGGGCACGCTCAGGTACGACCGCGAGGCGAACGAGCTGATCAGCGAGGCGGCGGGCCTCGCCTATCCCATCCGCGACGGCATCCCCATCATGCTGGTCGAGGAGGCGCGCCGGCTCGACGAGCCCAAGAAGCCCGCCGCGCGCGAGTGAGCCTCGGTTGAGCGAGCACGGCACCCTTCACTGGCCCGTCGAGGTCCGCCTCAAGAAAGCCGAGAAGCTCCTCGAGATCGATTTCGACAACGGCATCACCTTTCGCTACCCGGCGGAATATCTCAGGGTCGAGAGCCCCTCGGCCGAGGTGCAAGGCCATAGCGCGTCGCAGAAGCAGCTCGTGGCGGGCCGGCGTCACGTCGGCATCCTCTCGCTCGAGCCTGTCGGCAATTATGCGATCCGCATCGGCTTCGACGATCTCCACGACACCGGCATCTTCACCTGGGCCTACCTCTACGAGCTCGGCGAGCGGCAGGCGGAGAAATGGGTGGGCTACCTCGCAGCCCTCGAGTCCGCCGGCCTCTCCCGCGAGCCGCCAAGACGCGGGTAGGCGCAAGAAGCTTCACCACGGAGACACGGAGGACACGGAGAGGCGATCTGGATCGCTTCGCCTCCTGCCTTCGCCGAAGCGAAGCCGCTTCGGCTTCGCACAGGCAGGTCGGCTCGCGATGACGGGTCGAGTCCGTCGTTGCGAGGAGGTGACCCCGGACTGCCTTCGATCGATCTCTGCTGGCACTTCTGCTTCCCGCCATACCGGCGAAGGCCGGTATCCATGACGGAGATGGGTCCCGGCTTTCGCCGGGACGGCAGATTGCAGATACGGCGAATTTACGATCCCGGAATCGAGGGAAGAACTCTTCTCCGTGTCCTCCGTGCCTCCGTGGTGCAATCCCTCGTGCAATCGCGCCTCAAAGCGGCTCGCCCTTGATGAGCCGCGGCAGCTCGCCGACGACTCCCATGGCATGGCGCATGAAGAAGCGCCGCAGCGGCGGCAGCTCGTTGACGGCGGCGAGCCCGAGGTCGCGCACCAGGCGCACGAGCGGCGTGCTGTTCGAGAAGAGCCGGTTGAGCGCGTCGGTCGCCAGCATGAGCGCCACATTGTCGAACCGCCGCCAGCGCTGATAGCGCTGTAAGAGGTCCCTCCCGCCGAGGTCGAGGCCCAGGCGCTTCGCATCGACGAGGATCTCCGCGAGTGCCGCCATGTCGCGCAGGCCGAGATTGAGGCCTTGGCCCGCGATCGGATGGATGGCGTGCGCCGCATCGCCGATCAATGCCAGCCGCTCGTCCACGTAGCGCTCGGCGTGGAGGAGGGCGAGCGGATAGGACCAACGTGGTCCTTCAAGCGTGAGCCGGCCGAGATAAGGCCCGAAACGCCGCTCAAGCTCGGCCGCGAAGGCGGTCTCGTCGAGGGCGAGGAGTGCCGGCGCCAAGGCCCGATGCTCGGTCCACACGATCGAGGAGCGCTTCCCGCGCATGGGCAGGAAGGCAAGCGGGCCTGCCGGCAGGAAGCGCTCGTGCGCGACGCCCTCATGGGGCCGCTCATGGGCGATGGTCGCGACGATGCCGGTCTGGGGATAGGACCAGGAGGTGACCGCGATGCCGGCGTCCTCGCGCAGCCGCGAGTTGCGCCCGTCGGCCGCGACCGCGAGGGCGGCCTCGAGCTCAAGTCCGTCTGAGAGCCGCGCACGCACAGAGGCACGGTCGCGCTCGAGGGCGGCAAGCTCGACGGGGGCCAGGAGCTTGACCGTCGGGAGCTTCGCGAGATGGGCAAGCAAGGCCGTGCGAGTCTCGCGGTTCTCGACGATGTAGCCGAGCGGATGCGAGGCGACCTCCGCGTGGCGGTACTCGAGGAAGAGGAGCGAGGCCCCGTCCGAGACGCGGATATCGAGAATGGGCTCGGCCACGGGCTCGAGTGCGGGCCAGAGGCCGATGCCGGCGAGTGCCTGGACCGAGCCCCAGGCGATCGCCGAGGCGCGGCCGTCAAACGCGCTTTCGCGCTGATGCTGAGGGCTCTCGCGGTCGAGCACGGCGACCTCGATGCCGGCACCGGCCAAGGCCGCGGCGAGCGTCAGGCCGACCATGCCGCCGCCCACGATCAGCACCTCGGTGCGCAGGACGCCCTCGGCTCGTGCTCCCCGCGTTTCGTCAGGGGTTGCCATGGCGTCAGCTTCGCCGAGTGCCGCACCTATGTCCAGCGCGCCACCCGGGGCCTCTGGCGCGGTCGAGTGCCGGCTGAGCGGGCGTTGGCGTCAACTCGCAGGCAAAGCGCCGCAAAAGCGCCGAGCGAGCTGCGAAAGGGAATGAGGGGCTTCTAAGATAACGCCACAAGCAAGGGACGGCCCCACCCGCTCCAGTGTTGGGCGGGGCCAAGCACGCGAGGGCTCATCAGTGCGGTGAGCTGCCGAGGTGGCCCGCGATCATGTTGAAAGTCAGCTGCAGGTTGGTCCCGACCAAGGTGACCGCGACAATGATGGCGACCGCGATCAACGCTGCGATCAGGCCATATTCGATGGCGGTGACACCCTCGTTGGATTTCAGCGCCAACGCAGACTTAACAAATCGGGCAACGCGCAACATGGTTCATCCCCCTCGGCGGCATGTTCTTAAGACACACTCAGCGCCGCCAATCTACCCAAATTTCGTAAAAACATCATTACGAATTCGCGCCTTGAGGCTGCTTAAGCGACAAAACTGGCAAGGCGTTGCCGCCCCCGGCTTTCGCGATTCGGCGTTTCCTCCGCTGCCGACGAGCTTCGGTTGGCAGGCTGGCGCCGCGAGGAGACGAAGCCGATCGGGCCGCCGCCGAAGGGCAACTTTGGCGCCCGTCCGGAGCTTTCTTGCGCCCGACCTTGTGCTCCGGCCTGCCGATCTCTCGGCGCTCCCAGGCAATCAATGCCTAAAATTCAACCAAGCGCTGCCTTATGCCCAAATTTTAAGCCGATAAGACCACGTGGGCGCATAGCAAGCCTACGAGTCCAGCCGATTTCGCAATGCGGCAAGGTCGGCACGTTTCTTGAAAATTTAGACCCTTGAAGCTGAGCGGGAGCGAGGCCCGCCTGTCGGCCGGGCTTCGGTACGAAGAGGGAGAGCCGCGCCATGAAGCTCGTCATCGCCATCATCAAGCCCTTCAAGCTCGATGAGGTCCGCGACGCGCTCACGGCGCTCGGCATCGAGGGCCTGACGGTTTCCGAGGTCAAGGGCTTCGGGCGGCAGAAGGGTCAGTCGGAGATCTACCGGGGGGCCGAGTACACGGTCAACCTCCTGCCCAAGCTCAAGATCGAGGTCGTGGTCAGGGATGCCCTTGCCGAGGCCGCCATCGAGGCGATCCAGAGGCACGCGGCCACCGGCAAGATCGGCGACGGCAAGATCTTCGTCATCGAGGTGGCGCAAGCCGTGCGCATCCGCACGGGTGAGCGCAATGAGCAAGCCGTATAAGCGGCATGAAAATTGAGATTGAAGCCGCGCTCGACGAGCGGAAGTGCCGAATGGGGCAAGAGGTCACGAATTTCAGGAGCAAGGCAATGCGGCAGGTGAAACGACTGGCGATCTTTGTGATGCTCGCGGCTCTCTCGGGTGCCGTGCTTTGCGGCGCGGCGCTCGCCCAGCAGGCGCCCGCCGCTGCGGCGGCGCCCAAGATCGATTCCGGCGACACCGCCTGGATGCTGACCTCGGTGGCGCTCGTGCTGATGATGACGATACCCGGCCTCGCCCTCTTCTATGGCGGCATGGTGCGCAAGAAGAACGTGCTTTCGACGGTGATGCAAAGCTTTGCCATCACCTGCCTCGTCACCGTGCTGTGGATGATCGTCAACTACTCGACCGCCTTCACCGGCGGCACGCCCTTCCTGGGGGGCTTCAGCCGCGCCTTCCTGCAAGGCGTGGTGAGCGACATCGCCACCGGCAGCAAGAAAATCCCCTCGGTCAACTCGCTCGCCCCCACCATCCCCGAAATGGTCTACATGTGCTTCCAGATGACCTTCGCGATCATCACGCCGGCGCTCATCGCGGGCGCCTTCGCCGAGCGCATGAAGTTCTCCGCCATGCTGTGGTTCATGGCGCTGTGGGCGACCTTCGTCTATGCCCCCATCGCGCACTGGGTGTGGGGTCCCGACGGCATCTTCAACAGTGGCAACGACAAGGCCTGGGTGCACGTGCTCGACTTCGCGGGTGGCACCGTCGTGCACGTCAACTCGGGCGTCGCCGGGCTCATGTGCGCGCTCGTGCTGGGCAAGCGCAAGGGCCTCGGCAGCGAGCACATGGCGCCCCACAACCTGGTGCTTACCCTCATCGGCGCCTCCCTCCTCTGGGTCGGCTGGTTCGGCTTCAACGCCGGTTCCGCCGTCTCCGCGGGCCTCCAGGCCGGCATGGCCATGGCGGTCACCCAGATCGCCACCGCGACGGCGGCACTCACCTGGATGTTCGTCGAGTGGGCGTTCAAGGGCAAGCCGAGCGTGCTCGGCATCTGCTCGGGTGCGGTCGCCGGCCTCGTCGCCATCACGCCGGCCTCGGGCTTCGTCGGCCCCGCGGGCTCGCTCGCCATCGGCGTCGCCGCCGGCGTGCTCTGCTATTGGGGGGCCGTGTGGCTCAAGCCAAAGCTTGGCTACGACGACGCGCTCGACGTCTTCGGCGTGCATGCCGTCGGCGGGGCCGCCGGCGCGCTCTTGACCGGCGTCTTCGCCATCAGCGAGTACGGCGGCACCTCCGGCCTCATCGAGGGCAACGCCGGGCAGGTGGCCAGTCAGGCGATCGGCATCTTGACAGTGATCGTCTATGACGCGGTCGCGACGCTCATCATCCTCAAGCTCCTCGATGCCACCATCGGGCTCCGCGTCAACGAGGAGATCGAGCGCGACGGCCTCGATCTGGCGCTCCACGGCGAGGTCGTGCAATAGCCCTCGACGCAAGCATATGCGAGCACGGCCCGCTCTCTCGAGCGGGCCGTTGTTTTTGTCCCGGTCGGGCGCCCCGTGCTAGCGAGAGATGTTTTCCTTATTTCAAGCTGATGACCGTGGGGCGCTTCGGTCCGTCTTAATTCCGAGCCGTACCATTCAGAAAACCCTACTTTTATTGGAGGCGCTATGCGCTTGCTCCGGCGGAAATAACGGCCTAAAGGAGCATTTCATTCTCTCAGAGTCTTTTTGAAAAAGGGCTTGCGCGGGGTGTTTGGGCGTGATTCAAGCTTTTCATGTGGACACCCGAGACGCGTGGCCGGATGGCCAAAATCAGAAGGAAGCTCAAGCGCTATCCGACTGACATGACCGATGAGGAATGGTCGGTGATCGCCCCGTTGTTGCCGGGGCCGGCGAAGAAAGGGCGACCTCGAAAGACCGATTTTCGGGAAGTGGTGAACGCCATCCGGTATCTGGTTCGGACGGGCTGCGGCTGGGAGATGCTTCCGAGCGATTTTCCACCGTGGCAGACGGTGTACTGGTGGTTCCGTCAGTTTGTTCGGCGGCTCTTGTTCAAGACGATCCATGACATCGCGCTGATGGCCGACCGCGAGCGCGTCGGGCGCGAGGCAAGCCCATCGGCCGGGATTATCGACAGCCAGTCCGTGAAAGCGCCGGCGGCCAAGGAGCGCGGATTTGATGCCGGCAAGAAAATCACCGGCCGCAAGCGCCATATCACCGTCGATACCGACGGCCGGCTGCTTCTGGTCAATCTGACGACAGCGGACATCTCGGACTCGGCCGGCGCGCAGCTGATCCTTGATGCGATCCGAAAGCGGTGGCCGTGGATCAAGTATCTCTTCGCTGACGGCGCCTACGATAGGGGCAAGCTCATAGAAAAGGCTGAATTCCTCAACTTCGTCATCGAGGTCGTGCGCCGCATCGATGCCGAGCCCGGCTTCCATGTCCTGCCCCGCCGCTGGGTCGTCGA
>JBKQRV010000053.1:0-2702 GCA_052143835.1 Alphaproteobacteria bacterium | reverse complement strand
GACGGGTTACCCACAACTCCACCGGCGCAACAACCGTCACAAGCACCATGAACAAAACTAGAAAACTGTTACCTATGTCTCCGGTCAGAACTGTTACCTATGTCCCCGGTTGCTCAAATGGGAGAGCGAGGAAGCGTCAATCCTCGAAGGGATCGCGCACGAGGATGGTGTCGGCGCGCTCGGGGCTGGTCGAGAGCAGCGCCACCGGCGCCTCGATGAGCTCCTCGATGCGGCGGATGTATTTGATCGCGGTCGCCGGCAGCTCCGCCCAGGAGCGCGCGCCATGGGTGCTCTCGCGCCAGCCCTCGAAGGTCTCGTAGACGGGCTCGAGGGCCGCCTGGAGTGCCGGCTGGGGCGGCAGGCGGTCGAAGCGCTCGTTGCCCAGGCGATAGCCGACCGAGACCTTGATCTCGTCGAGCCCGTCGAGCACGTCGAGCTTGGTGAGCGCGATGCCGTCGATGCCGGCGACCCGCACGGCCTGGCGCACCATGACCGCATCGAACCAGCCGCAGCGGCGCTTCCGGCCCGTGACCACGCCGAACTCGCGGCCGCGCCTGCCTAGGAGCTCGCCGACCTCGCCCTTGTCCTCGGTCGGAAACGGCCCGGAGCCCACGCGCGTGGTGTAGGCCTTGGTGATGCCGAGCACGTAGTGCACCGCACCCGGGCCGAGGCCCGAGCCGGTGGCGGCCTGCCCCGCCACGGTGTTGGAGGAGGTGACGTAGGGGTAGGTGCCGTGATCGACGTCGAGCATGATGCCCTGGGCGCCCTCGAAGAGGATGCGCTTTCCGGCGCGCCGCAAATCGTCAAGGCGCAGCCAGACCGCATCCGCGAAGGGCAGGATGCGGGGTGCCACCGCGAGGAGGGCCTCCATGAGGGCTGAGCCATCGACCGTCTCCCGCCCGAGGCCCTGCCTGAGCGCATTGTGATGGCGCAGCAGCGTCTCGAGCTTGGCCGCAAGCGTCTTGCGATCGGCCAAGTCGCAGAGCCGGACGGCGCGGCGGCCGACCTTGTCCTCGTAGGCCGGCCCGATGCCACGGCGCGTGGTGCCGATCTTGGCCTGGCCGTCGCTGTCCTCGCGCCAGCCGTCGAGGTCGCGGTGGAGCGGCAGGATGAGGGCGGCGTTGTCGGCGACCTTGAGCATCTCCGGCGTCACCTTGATGCCGAATTCCGCCAAGCGGTCGATCTCGTCCAGGAGCGCCCAGGGATCGATGACGACGCCGTT
Source organism: Alphaproteobacteria bacterium (assembly GCA_052143835.1). Taxonomy (GTDB): domain Bacteria; phylum Pseudomonadota; class Alphaproteobacteria; order JACZXZ01; family JACZXZ01; genus DASPPM01. Next base: position 1,480 of record JBKQRV010000053.1, on the reverse strand, counting down.
GCCGATCAGCGAAAGCTTGCCGCGCACGACGCCGGCGGGCAGCAGGCTCAGCTTGTAGGTGACGCCGTCGACGACGAGGGTGTGGCCCGCATTGTGGCCGCCCTGAAAACGCACCACCACGTCGGCGCGCTCGGAGAGCCAATCGACGATCTTGCCCTTGCCCTCGTCGCCCCACTGGGCGCCGACCACGGCGACATTCGCCATGCGTGCAACCCTCCTATCGCTTCAGTCGAGCGCCACGATCTTGCCGCCGAGCCAGAGGTGGCTGCAACCCAGCCTCTTCGCCTCGGCGCGCGCATCCGCGGCCGGCTCGAGGGCTGCGAGCGTGATCCACGCCTCCGCCCGCAGCTTGCGCCCGTGCGCTGCGGCCGTTCCGTAAGGCAAGAAAAGCTTCTTCGCCGGCGCCGGCTCGGGTACGGCACGGGTCACCGAATCGAGGAAGAGCGTGAAGCCCGTCGCGGGCTCGCCCGGAGCGTTGCCCGCGAGATAGCGCCCGCCGCGCCCGAGCTCGCCGCGCACGTCGCGCGCGAAAAGCGTGAAGCTCACGCCGGTCTGGTACTCGAAGCCGCGGTATTCCACGGGATCGATGGTGAGCGCCAGCTCCGGCTCTGCCTTTTGCACGAGGGCGGCCACCTCGGCGAGGCGCGCCGCCTCGGCCGCGGCTGCTGGCGGCAAGGCGAGTGCGGCAAGGGCCTTGAGCGCGCGTTCCGCCTTCCCGGCGGCCGCGAGCAGCGCCTTCGCGAGCCCGGCCGCCGGCCCGCCGACGCGAGCCACCTCGGCCGCGTCCTTGCGGTCGAGGGCCGCGCGCAGGCACGCCGTCTCGGCGGCGCTTGAGCCGTGACTGGCGGCGAGCGCCGTGACGAGCGTCGGCGAGCTCAAGTCGATCGAGAGCTGCACCACACCCACTCCCGCGAGCGCCTCCGCCGCGAGCAGCACCGCCTCGGCGTCCGCTTCGGCCGAGGCCGAGCCGATGAGCTCGGCGCCCACCTGGAGGAACTGCCGCTCGGGCCTAAGCTGGCTGCCCTTTACGCGCAGGACCTCGCCCGCATAGGAGAGCCGCAAAGGCCGCTCCGCGGCGGCAAGGCGCGTCGTGGCCAAGCGCGCCACCTGCGGCGTCATGTCGGCGCGCACGCCCATCATGCGCTGGCTCACCGGGTCCATGAGGCGGAAGGTGTCGGCGGCCGTAGCAGCGCCCAGGCCCGCGAGCAGGCCGTCCTCGAACTCGACTAGCGGAGGATTGACGCGCTCGTAGCCGTGCGCCGCGAGCGTCGCCATGAGGCTCTCGCGCAAGCGCGCCTCGTGCGCCGCCTCGGGCGGCAGCAGGTCGCGCAATCCCGCCGGCAGAAGCGCCTTTGTCCCCGCCTCGCTCATGCCGTGCCGCTCATCCTTCGCCTTTGCCATTCTGAGTGACAGCACTCGTGCAGTTTTCACTCTGAGTGGAATCGCCACCCCCTCACCCAGCTCCGGGTAAGGCTCGGCT
>JBKQRV010000052.1:0-12964 GCA_052143835.1 Alphaproteobacteria bacterium | reverse complement strand
GGGTCTTCAGGAAATCGAGTGGGTAGCCTGAGGGCATAAACGTGGCTGGAACGCGCATGGCTATTGAGTTTCCCGGGTATCGCGAGGTGCTGGATTTTGGCATCGTGACGGGATGGCCAGATCAGCGAGAAGAGAACGGCGCCTGGGGGATGCGTACGCGTTCCCGGGGTTTCGTCCGCAGCCGACGGTGCGCGGCGTGTTCGGCGACCCGAAGGCGCGGATCATCAGCCTTGCCCGACGCTCAAAAAAACGATCTGCGGGTGCTGCGGGCGGGTTCATTCGGGTTGGTACGACCGGCGCATGCGGCGGGTTCGCGATCTGCCGTGCGGCGACACGCGCATCTTCCTGGAGATCGAGGTCCGGCGCGTGCGGTGCCGGAGTTGCGGTACCGTGAAGCGCGAGAAGCTCGACTTCCTGGCGGACAATCCCCTCTACACCAAGCGCTTCGCCCATTACGTGGGCCGGCGCTGCCGGGAGGCGACGATCAAGGACATTGCCAGGGAGTTGAAGCTCGACTGGGACACGGTCAAGGCGCTGGAGAAGCAGTACATGCAAGCCCAGCTTGCCCGCGCGGGCAGGCCGGGGCCCAAGGCGATCGGCATCGACGAGATCTCGATCCGCAAGGGCCATAGCTACCGCATCGTGGTGAGCGACCTGATCCGCCGGCGGCCGATCTGGTTCGGCGGGGAGGACCGCTCGGAGGCGAGCATGGCGCAGTTCTACGACTGGCTGGGCCCGAAGAAGAGCCGCGGCCTTCGCCTGGCGGTGATGGACATGTGGAAGCCGTTCCGCAACACGACGCGCGAACGGGCGCCGCAGGCGGCGGTCCTGTTCGACAAGTTCCACATCATGCGTCATCTGGGCGAGGCGCTCGACAAGGTCCGCAAGGCCGAGTACGCGCGGCTCAGCAGCAAGGGCCGACGCTTCATCAAGGGGCAGAAATACACGCTGCTCGCGCGCCACGAGAACCTCAGCCTGGAGGGCAGAAGATCGCTCAAGCTGCTGCTGGCGGCGAACAAGCGGCTGAACACGGCCTACGTTCTGAAGGAATCCTTCGGCCAGCTCTGGGATTACGAGCGCGAGGGATGGGCGCGGCGCTTCTTCGATAACTGGCGTGCCAGCCTGAAATGGCAGCGCCTCGAACCCTACGAGAAGTTCGCCGAGATGATCGACCGTCATTGGGACGGCATCGCCGCCTACTGCAAGCCGGAGAACAAGGTCTCACTTGGCTTTGTCGAAGGCCTCAACAACAAGATCCGCGTCCTCCAGCGCCGCGCCTACGGCCTGCGCGACCAGGAATATCTCCGCCTTAAGGTGCTCACATGCATGCTGCCGGCGCTCTGAACACTCTCAAATCACCCACTCGATTCCCTGATGAGCCAATTTTCTTAACCTGGCCAAATCCACGGCCGTTGTCACGAACCTGTCATTTGCGCCGGCTACCGTCCGGCCCACCGCGGCGGTGCTGAATCGTCCGGTCGGTCCGGATGGCCGCCCCGCGGGGAAGGGAGACTTCGCATGAGCAAGCGCCTTTCGGCGATGATGGCTGCAGCAGCGCTCTGCCTCGCGTTCTCGGGAGCGGAGGCAGCGACGCTCACGGGTGCCGGCGGGACGGCGATCTATCCCGTGCTCTCCAAATGGGCGGACAAGTATGCAAAAGAGGGCGGCGCATCGATCAATTACCAGGCCATCGGCTCGGGCGGCGGCATCAAGCAGATCGAGGAGAAGACGGTGGTGTTCGCCAACACCGACAAGCCGTTGAAGCCGGACGAGCTCGACAAGAACGGCATCATCCAGTTCCCGCAGGTCATCATCTCGATCGTGCCGGTGGTGAACCTCAAGGGCATCAAGTCCGGCGAGCTGGTGTTCGACGGTGCGACACTCGCCGACATCTATCTCGGCAAGATCACCGAATGGGACGATCCCGCGATCAAGAAGCTCAACCCCAGCGCCAAGCTCACCCACGAGGCGATCACGGTCGTGCATCGCTCGGACGGCTCGGGCACCACCTTCAACTTCACCGACTATCTCGGCAAGGTCAGCCCCGAGTGGAAAGCGAAGGTCGGCGAGGACACCTCGGTCTCATGGCCGACGGGCGTCGGCGGCAAGGGCAATGCCGGGGTTGCCAATTACGTGCAGCAGGTGGGCGGCGCCATCGGCTACGTCGAATATGCCTACGCCATGGAGAACCACCTCACCTATGCCGACATGATCAACAAGGACGGCAAGCGGCTCGCCCCCACCATGGCGGCCTTCCAGGCCGCGGCGGCGAATGCGGATTTCAGCAAGGTGCAGAACTTCTACCTGATCCTGACCGACCAGCCGGGGGCGAAGAGCTGGCCGATCACCGCGGCCACCTACATGCTCATGCGCAAGGACGGCGATCCTGCCCAGAACAAGCTGGCGCTCGAGTTCCTCGACTGGGCCTTACGCAAGGGTCAGGGCCAGGCCAGGGCGCTCGACTACGTGCCCCTGCCCGAGCCGGTGATCAAGCAGATCGAGGCGAGCTGGGCGCGGGACCTCAAAGGTGCCGGCGGCAAGCCGATCTGGAGCGCCTCCGCCGCGAACTGAGGCGTCGGCGTCAAAGTGCCTAAGCCGCAGGAGGCCGGGGCGAAACCCCGGCCTCCGTCGCGTCTGCGCCGTGACGGGCCGCCTGCCGCGCCCGCGCCTGAGGCCCGCCCCTTTGCATTGCCGCAGGCTTTGCAGTATGTAGGGCGCGAGAGAGTTCCCGTCCCCATGCGCCCGTAGCTCAGCTGGATAGAGCGTTGCCCTCCGGAGGCAAAGGTCAGGGGTTCGAATCCCTTCGGGCGCGCCAGTTCCCAGCTGTCCGACCCGTCTCCTCGCCGCCCTCGCCGCCTGCCGCCGCGCGCGCGGTATTATAGGCCCGAAAAAATTCGATCAGTTCCGCATTTGGCTCGTTGTCTTCGACATCGCCGGGTTGAGCCGCGCGCGCTTGCGGTGCGACAAGCGCCCGCCGCGCGAGGATCATGGTCACAGGGCGTACGATGCCTCGAGCAATCACCACCGCCCACTCCGCGTAGACGCATGCCGCATTCTCGATGGAAGCCAAAACATCCGGATAAAACACTCGAGATTAGCGGCCTATATGATTGTGAGATCGTACAGTTGCCACCAGGACCGCCCCAGCCAGAAGAGGAAGATCGCCGCGGCGAGGGGCGCGCCGAAAGGCACCTTCTGCATTCGCAAGCTGCCCAGTGCGAGCGTTCGATGCGCGAGCAAAGCGCCCGCCAAAGCCGTCCCCGCGGCGAGCATCACCAGGAGCGGCAGCGGCTGCCAGCCGAGCCAGGCGCCTGCCGCCGCCATCAGCTTGGCGTCGCCGGCACCCAAGCCCTCGCGCTTCCGCAAGGCCCTGTACGCCCAGCCGAGTGCCGCGAAGACGGCATAGCCGAGCGCCGCGCCGACGGCATGCGCGCCCGCAATCGCCGCGCCCGTTTCTCCGGGCTCGGGGGCGGTGAAGGCCGCGACGGCAAGGCCGCAGGGAATGAGCGGCAGGACGATCGCATCCGGCAACAGGAAGGCACGCAGGTCGCAGAGTGCGAGTGCCAGCAATGCCCAGCCGAGGCAGCAGGTGATGAGCACGAAGGGCCCGCTCTCGACGGCGACGGCCGCGACGGCGACGGCGAGTGCCGCCAGCTCGACGAGGGGGTAATAGGCGCCGATCACGCCCCCGCAGTAGCGGCAACGCCCGCGCAAGACAAGCCAGCTCACGAGAGGTACCAAATCGCGCGGGGCCAGCCTTTGGCCGCAACTGCGGCAGCGCGAGCGCGCGCGTAGAGTGGGCTCGCCCTCGGGCAGGCGCACGGCAAGGGTCGCGAGCCAGCTGCCGATGAAAGGCGAGGCTATGAGCAGGAGCGTGCCCGGGCTCATGGGATGACGGATCTTGCGGCCATTGCCGCCACTCTAACCCGAAGCCGCGGCCGACTCTTAGCCCAAAGAGGGCGGCGAGCTCACTGTCCTTTCGGCGCCGCCCCCAGGATCTTGGCGCGCAGCTCCTCCGACACGTTTCGCGCCTCGCCCGAATCGCGGATCACGTGCGGCGTGATGAAGACGATGAGCTCGGTCTTGGCGACCTGGTTGTCCGTGACCCCGCCGAGGGCGCCGACCAGCGGGATGTCGGAGACGAGCGGAATGCCGGACTTCGTGGCCGTGCGCGTGTCGGAGATGAGGCCGCCGAGCACGATGGTCTGGCCGCTCTCGATCGACACGGTGCTGTCGATGCGGCGCTCGGAGATAGTGGGCGTGAGCGTGCCGGTCGCAGCACTGGCCGACACGCTGCTCACCTCCTGCTCGACGTCGAGCGAGACCATGCCGCCGACGTTGACGCGCGGCGTCACGTGCAGGATCACGCCGGTGTTGATGTACTGGATGGAATTGACGATGGGCGCGTTGGATTCGGCTGTGCTCACCGCCTGCTGAACCGTGACCGGCACCACGTCGCCGACCTGGAGCCGCGCCTCCTGATTGTCCTGCACCACGAGATGGGGCGAGGAGATGACGTTGACGTTGGTCTTGCTCGAAAGCGCGTCGAGGATGATGCCCGGCCCCTTTTTGCCGAGGATGAAGCTGAAGCCCGGCAGGTCGGAGGCGATGCTCAACCCGCTCTGTTCGGTGAGGATGGTCGAGGCCTGCGTGCCGGCCACGTTGAGGTGGCTCAAGTAGAACTGCAGGCCGTAGCTCAGCTCGTTGTTGAGCGTGACCTCGGCGATCGTCGCCTCGATCAGCACCTGCAGCGCGGGCACGTCGATCTGGCGGATGGCCGCCTCGATCATCTTGTAGGTGTCGGGCAAAGCCATAATGAGGAGCGCGTTGCCGACCTCGTCCGGGATCACCCGCACGCCCGCGAAGGCGGGTGTTGCCGGGGCGCCGGCGCCGAGCGATCCTTCGATTGCCGATGCGCTCTCCGTGCGCCTCGCCGCCGGGCCGGCCGGCTGATTCACGCTGCTGAGGCCACCGATCCCGCCGAGCCCGGTCGAAGACAGTCCGCCCACGCCGGTGCTCGCCAAAGCGCTCGTGCCGCTTGTCCCGCCGACGGCGACCGGCGTGCTTCCGGGTGCGACGCGGCCCGATGGTTCCTCCGTGCGCGCGGACGGCAGACCGAAGACCTGATTGAGCATGCGCGCGATGTCGACGGCCTTGCCGTTCTTGAGATAGTAGACGTAGAGGTTGGCGCCCGCGGCGCTGTCGCGGTCGAGGCGCGCGATCCATTGGTCGATCTCGCGCAGCATCTCCGGGTTCTGGCTCACCACCAGCACGGCATTGAGCCGCACGATCGGCAGCAGCTTGACCACACCCTTGAGCGGGGGTGATGCCGCGGTCGCCACGACGGGAACCGGCGGCGGAGTGCCCTCTGGGACTGTCGCGGCCGCCTGTGCGGCGGCCTGCTCGGCGGCGCTCCCGCTCGCTGCGAGGCCGCCGCCGAGCATGGTCTCGAGTTCGGCGATGACGCTGGCCGGGTCGGCATGCTTGAGCGGGAAGATGCCGACCGACTTGTTGTGCAGCCAATCCACGTCGAAGCTGCGCACGGTATCGATGAGATACTGCCGCTCGTTGCGCTCGCCCGCGATGATGACGATGTTGCGCGCCGTATCGATGCGCACGATGCCGGGCAGGTTCTTGAGCGGCCCCAGAAGGTCGCCGATGTTCTGCGCCGAAATGTAGCGCAGCGGAACGATGCTCAGGCCGTAGCCGGCAGGGAGCGGCTCTCCGACGCCGCCGAGCGGGGCGACCACAGCCGGGCCAACTGCCTCGGCCGCAGGCACGATGCGGTAGCCGGTGGCGCCGCGGACGAGGGCGCCGCCGTTCATGCGCAGGATGGTCTCGAGCATGGCGAGCAGGTTCGCGCGCGAGATCGGATTGACGGTCGCGATGGTGACGTTGCCCTGCACGCGCGGATCGATCACGTAATTGAGGTGGAGCGTATCGGTCATGATGAGCCGCACCACGTCGCGGACCGGCGCATTCTCGAAATTGATGCGCACGTCCTCGCCCGCGGGCTCGACCTCGGCGTTCGCCGCCGCCGGCGCCGGCGCCACTGCCGTCCCGGTGCCGAAATAGACCTGCTTCTGCGCATCGCCGCTCGTGTCCCCGCCCGGCTTGATGCGGATTGGCTCGGGCTTGGCCACGGGTGCGGAGCCCTCAGCCGTCGGCGCCAAGGAACGGTTCATGAGCTGCGAGAGCAGGTCGTTCACGCTCTGCGGCTGGGCAGACTGGTTCTGCTGGCAGCCGGCGAGCGCTGAGAGCGCGAGCAGCACGAAGACGCCCACGCGCATACTCCCGAGGAGCGGCGCCACAGAGCCGCGTTCCCGCGGGAAAGATCGCCACCTGGCTGAGATCAATGGTCCCCACATGCAGACAAAGGTCGGTCCGCGACCGCTGGCTGCGAAGCGAGCCTCGGCGGAAGCGCCGCCTGGGCGGTTCTGTCGCCGGCCAAGGCGGTGTCGTCCGCTCCCCCGCGCGGGAGTTTCCCGGATAATGCAGATGCGGTCAAGCCGAACGGCCCCGCGCACGCTCCCTGGTTGCGAGCCGAAGGCGAAGCAACCTCGCGGCCGGTGCGCCACGCCCGGCAAGCCCCGTCCGCGCGGCAATCGGCGTGATCATCGACGCGGGCGGAGGCGCATGCTATGAGTATGGCGACTTCCGGATTGGCCCGAAGAACAGGGAGGGGAGCGATGGCAAAGGGCTCGCTCGCGGCCCTTGCGGTCTTGGCGCTTGCGGCCTGCGCCGACAATCCGCCGCAGACGGGAGCCGACGCTGCCACTGCGATCGCCACACCCTTCTATGTCGCCGGCAAGGTCTCGGCCTGCATCGCCACGGTCGCGGCCGGGGGGCCGCTCGGCGGGCTCGCCTGGCTGGCGCCCGGCGATGATGCGCGCTATTTCCAGGGCGAGATCGCGCACGGCCTCATGGCGAATTGCGGGTCGACCTATGGGCCGGCGCACTGACGGCCGGCTCCGGGCGCGATCGAGGGGAGCATGAAGACCGTCGCCGAGGTGCTGGTCGAGCTGGGCAAGCTTAGCCCGGAAGACCTCGGCCGCGCGCGCCGGGCGCAGCAGAACCCCGACGAGCCCTTGGACGACGTGCTCGAGCATCTCGGCCTGCTCTCGAGCTCGACCAAGGCGCTCGCCGTAGCCAGGGTCCACAACCTGCCGCTCGCGAAGGCGGCGGACTTCCCGCCGGGCCCGCCACCGCTCTTGGGCCTCTCGCCCAAATTCCTGCGCGACGCCAAGGCGCTGCCCATAGCGCTCCGCGAGGACGGCATCGTGCTCGCCATGGCGGACCCGGGGGCGGCCTATGTCATCGATGCCGTGCGGCTCGCAAGCGGCCGGCCGGTGATCCCCTGGGTCGCCGCCGGCTCGGACATCGAAGCAGCACTCAACCGCTATTTCCCGCCCGGAGAGGCGCGGACGGATTCCGCGGCAGAGGCGCTTGCCGGCGGCGGGGAAGGCGCGGAAGAGGACATCCAGCGCCTCCAAGACCTCGCGCGCGAGGCGCCGGTGATCCGGCTCGTCAACCAGATCATCGCGGCTGCCGTCGAGGCGCGCGCCTCCGACATCCACATCGAGCCTTTCCGCGACGAGCTCCGGCTGCGCTACCGCGTGGATGGCGCGCTCCGCCACGTCTCGGCTCCGCCGGCGCGGCTCGCGCGCGCCATCTCCTCGCGCATCAAGATCCTGGCACGGCTCAACATCGCCGAGCGCCGCCTGCCGCAGGACGGCCGCGCGCGCTTCGCCGTCGGCGGCCGGGAGATCGATATGCGCATCGCCACCATGCCGACCATCCATGGGGAGAGCATCTCGATCCGCCTGCTCGAGGATATGGCCGAGGCGCCGAGCTTCGCGAGCCTCGGCCTCTCGGCCGGGGCCGAGGAGCCGCTGCGGCGCGCACTCGCGGCCCCCCACGGCATGGTGCTCGCGACCGGCCCGACCGGCAGCGGCAAGACGACGCTCCTCTATGCGGCCCTCAACATGCTCAACCGCGAGGAGTGCAACATCCTCACCGTCGAGGATCCGATCGAATACCAGATCCCCGGCATCAACCAGGTCCAGGTCAAGGCCGAGATCGGCTTGAGCTTCGCGCGGCTCCTGCGCTCGATGGTGCGGCACGACCCCGACATCATCATGGTCGGCGAGATGCGCGACGGCGAGACCGCGAACATCGGCGTACATGCGGCGCTCACGGGTCACCTGGTGCTGACCACGCTCCACACCAACAGCGCCGCGGGTGCCATTGCGCGCCTCATCGACATGGGGGTGCCGTCGTTCCTGCTGACCTCGACCCTCCGCGCCATGATCGGCCAGCGCCTGGTCCGCGTCCTCTGCCGCGAGTGCCGCGAGCCGGTCCCCACACCTCCCGACTTCGCGGCCCTTGCAGCGCGGCACGGCATCGCCGACGTTGGAGCGGGCACGCTCTACCGCCCCGTGGGCTGCGAGGCCTGCGCCGGCACCGGCTATTACGGCCGCACCGGCATCTTCGAGCTCATCGAGATGGACGACGGCATTCGCGAGCTGGTGCGGGCGGGTGCTGGCACGCGCGAGATCGAGCGCGCGGCACGCGAGCAGGGTGTCGTCACGATGTTCTGCGACGGCCTCAAGAAATGCCTCGCCGGGGTCACCACGCTCGCGGAGGTCGCGCGCGTGACCGAGGCCTGGTGAGCGTGCCCGTCTTCGAATATCAGGCCCTCGATGCCAGCGGTGAGCGCGTCAGCGGCCGCATGGAGGCCTTGAACCCGCAGGCGGTGGTCACGCACCTCCAGGCGCACGGACATCTGCCGATCGAGGCCCGCGAAGTGACCGCCGCGGACGCCGCTGCGGCACCGCCGCGGCCATGGCGGCGCCCCGTTGGGGCCCGCGAGATCGCCGGCTTCTTTAGGGCGCTCGCGGCGCTTCTCGCGGCGGGGCACCCGCTCGACCAGGCGCTCGGCGTCCTCGAGGGCACGGCCGCGAGCAAGCGCCTCGCCCGCGCGGTCGCCGCAATCAGAGCCAAGGTGCGCGCCGGCCAGACGCTGAGCAGCGGGCTCGAGGAAGGCGGGACGATCTTCACCCCGCTCGACGTCTCGATCGTGCGCGCGGGCGAGGCGACGGGGGCGCTCGCCCTTGTGCTCACGCGGCTTGCCGACTATCGCGAGAATGCCGCACGCCTGCGCGAGAGCGTGCTCGCGGCCCTTTATTATCCGGCGATCGTGGTGTGCGTCGCCGCCCTCGCCCTCGTCCTCCTCCTCACCTATGTCGTGCCGCAGTTCGAGCAGCTCTTCGCCGATGCCCATGCCGCACTGCCGCGGCCGACCCAGATCGTCATCGCCGCCGGCCGCTTCTTCCGCGACGACGGCTGGATGCTCGCGCTGGCGCTCGCATGCCTGCTTCTCCTCTACGAGCGCGCGATGCGGCGGCCGGGCCCGCGCCTGCTGCGCGACCGCCTGCTGCTGCATTTCCCGATCGTGCGCGGCCTCATCCTGGACACCGCCACGGCGCGTCTCGCGGAGACGCTGGCGACGCTCTTGGAGAGCGGCCTCGAGCTGCCCGCGGCCCTGGCCCTCGCGCGCGGCGTCGTCGGCAATCGCGCCCTCGCCGAGGACATCGACCGTGCCATTCTCGGCGTGCGCGAGGGGCGGCACTTCTCCGACGAGCTCAAGGCGAGCGGCCTCTTCCCCAAGCTCGCGGTCAGCATGTTGCGGGTCGGCGAGGAGAGCGGCAATCTGGCGCAGGCATCGGTGCAGGTCGGGTCGTTCTTTGCGCAGAGGCTCGAGCGCTCGCTCAAGCGCCTGCTCGTACTCATCGAGCCGGCGCTCATCCTCACCGTCGGCTTGCTGGTTGGCGGCATCGTCTTTTCCATTATAATCGCCGTCATCAAGGTCAACGAGCTGGCGGGCTAGCACTCGGAATCGCAGGCGCATGATCCACCCCCCTCCCTACCCTCCCCCTCAAGGGGGGAGGGGATCACTGAGGGGCTCCCATGACTTCCCCCTCCCCCTTGAAGGGGGAGGGTGGGGAGGGGGTGACGCTCGGATTTGCGAGTGCTGGCACTAGCGCAAGTGGAGGCGAAATTGCCGCGCCTGTCGTCCTCACTCTTCCCGCCGTTGCGGGGCGGGCCGCGTCGCCTTCCTGCCTGCGGGAAAGGGACGCGCCGGTGCCAGCGCGGCTTCACGCTCATCGAGCTCCTCGTCGTCCTCGTCATCCTCGGACTTCTCGCCGGCCTGGTGGCGCCGCGCGTGCTGGATTATCTCGGCGGCGCGCGCAAGGACACGGTCCAGCTCCAGATGAAGAACCTTGCCGACATCCTCGATCTCTACTATCTCGAGAATCATTCCTACCCGACCACCAGCCAGGGGCTCGACGCGCTCACCCACTGTCCGCCCGCCTGCACCGACGGCGCGCGGCCGATGCTCGCGAGCGTGCCGCGCGATCCCTGGAAGCGCCCCTACATCTATCGCTCGCCGGGAGAGAACGGCCCCTTCGACCTCTGCTCGAGCGGACCCGGCGGCGACGCGCAAAGCGGAGGTGCCAGTGGCGTCATCTGCTACCAGCAACCGTAAGGGTGGCGGCGGCTTCACGCTCATCGAGCTCCTCGTCGTCCTCGCCATCCTCGCGGGCCTGCTCTATCTCGTCGTGCCGCGGCTTTCGGCGAGGGGCGGCGCCATAGCACTCCACGCCGCTGCCGCCGATCTCGCGGCCGAGCTCAGGCTCGTGCGCAGCGCCGCGATCGCGACGGACGATGCCAAAATCCTGATCGTCGATCCCAAGCACAACCGCTTCGCCGCCGAAGGTGACGTGCCGTTCCATTTCGTGCCACGCGACGTGCGCATGACGGTGCTGACCGCCGAAAGCGAGCTCCTGCCCGACGGCACGCCTTCAATCCGCTTCTTCCCGGACGGCTCCTCGACCGGCGGCGGGGTCGAGCTTGCGGGGTGGAACGCAACGGTCGTCGTCGCGGTCGATTGGCTGACCGGCCAGGTCAGCCTCCATGACAAGCGGCCGTGACATGAGCCGGCGGCCCGACGCGGAGGGTTTCACCCTCGTCGAGGTGCTGGTGGCCCTCGTCGTTCTCGGTCTCGTGCTGGGCGCCTGCTACCGCCTGCTCTCGACCGGGCTCAAGAGCACCGCCGAGGCCGACGGTCTCGTCCGCGCCGTAATGGTCGCCGAGTCCGTGCTCGCGGACGCGAGCCAGCGCACGGACCCGCGCGACGCCGCGCGCGATCTCGCGATCGACGGCTACCGCTGCGACGTCGCGGTCGTCCCTTATGACGATTCGTCGCTGCCGGCTCCCGAGGAGACCGGCCTCCGCCTCTATCGCGTGACGGTCACCGTCGAATGGGGGCTCCATCGTTCCTACGAGCTCGCCACGCTCGCGCTCGGGCCCGCGTCGTGAGGAGTGCTGTGAGCCGCTCCCGCTGCCAAGCGGGCTTCACCCTCCTCGAGGTCGTGGTGGCCCTCGCCATCTTCGGCCTCGTCATGGCAGCGCTTGCGGGCGGCCTCGGCTTCTCGCTCAAGGCCTCGCGCGCGGGCGAGCGCTTGACCGACGACACGCTCGCGATCGCCCGCGTCGACGGTCTCTTCCGCCACGAGCTCGAGCGCGCGCTCCGGCTGCACACGGCGAGCGGCATCCGTGCGCCGCTCGACTTCGCCGGCCACGCCGGGAGTCTCGAATTCACCGTGGCAGCACCCTCCTACCCCACGGCGGCGGGCCTCTACCAGGTGCGCTTCGCGGTGCATTCGAGTGCGGACGGCGAGACGCTCAGCTACAGCCGCCGAGCTTCCGCCGGCACGCCCGTGCCCGCGGACGCCGACGAGCGCCCGCGCGCGCTCATCGAAAGCACCGCCGCCCGCATCAGCTTCGCCTATTTCGACGGCCAAGCCTGGCGCGCCACCTGGCTCGATGCCCGGACACTTCCCCGTCTCGTGCGCCTGCGCATCGCGAATGGCTCGAGCGGCGGCCTCATCTGGCCCGACATCATCGTGGGGCCCACGGCCGAGGCCGATCCCGAATGCCCGGACCCGAGCCGGGCCCAGGCCTGCGCGGGCGGGAGCTGAGCGCCATGGCATCCCGCCGCAACGAGAGACAACGCGAGCGCGAGAGGGGCGTGGCGCTCGTGATCGTGCTCTTCACGCTCGTGGCCATCGCGCTTGTCGTCAGCGTCTTCAGCCGCACCACCTTCACCGGGCGCCGTGTCGTCGCCAACGAGGCGGCGCACGCGCGCGCCCATGCCTTGCTCGCGGCCGGCCTCAACCGCGCCATCGTGGGGCTTGCCGATCCCGCGCCCGACCGGCGCTGGCAGCCGGACGGCAGCGTCCACGACTTCGCCTTCGCCGGCGGCACGGTCGCCCTCAGCATCGCGGACGAGGGCGGCAAAATCGATCTCAACGCCGCACCCGCGGCCGTGCTCAAGTCGCTTTTCGCCGAATTCGGCGTCAACGAGCACGACGCCGAGGCGATCGTGGCGGAGGTCGAGCGCCGGCGCTTGGCCGCCCGTGCCGCAGCCTTGGCGAACGTGACGCCCAAAGCCTTCCACAACATCGTCGAGCTGCGGGCGATAGACGGCGTCTCCGGCCCGCTCTACGATGCGCTCGCACCCTTCGTCACCGTCTATTCGGGCAAGCCCACGGTCCATCGCGGAACGGCGCCGGTCGCGGTCCTGGCGGCCCTCATCGGCGTCGACCGGCCCGGCCTTATCCAGGCCATGGCCGGCGGCACATCGGAGGCCTTGAACGACGTGATGGAAATCGTGCAGCATCTCGCCAGGGCGACCCGCGCGCTCAATGGCGACGTGGGGCCGTTCTACACGATCTCGGTCGAGGCGCGCACCGACGACGGTGCCACGGCGTCGGCCGCCTTCGTGATTTGGCAGACGCGCAGCGACTATAGCGTGATCGAGCGGCGCGACCGGGCGCTTTAGTACGCGGAATGATGAGCGCGTGATCCACCCCCCTCCCTACCCTCCCCCTCAAGGGGG
>JBKQRV010000051.1:0-36687 GCA_052143835.1 Alphaproteobacteria bacterium | reverse complement strand
GCAGGATGCGGAAGCCCTCGCGGCGCTCGCCGTGGCCGGCGCAGCCGAGCCGGCGCCGGAGGCACGGGTGCCCTCGCTGGCACGGCACGGCCGCGGCGCCACGCTGAACCCGGCGGTGCGCTACGACTCCCAGGTGATCAGCGCCTTCGACGACGGCTGGGACACAATGGGGGCCGAGTTCACCGAGCTGCCACCGCTCGCCACCACCCTGACGCGCGACTCGACACGCTCGGCGATCGCCTGGAACAGCTCCCCCGACATCGGCTTCGACCGCGCGGTGAACCCGTATCGCGGCTGCGAGCACGGCTGCGTCTACTGCTACGCGCGGCCGAGCCACGCCTACCTCGGGCTCTCGCCCGGCCTCGACTTCGAGAGCCGGCTGGTGGCCAAGCCCGAGGCGCCCAAGCTGCTCGCGCGAGAGCTCGCCAAGCCCGGCTACACGGTCGAGCCCTTGGCACTCGGCACCAACACCGATCCCTACCAGCCGATCGAGCGCGAGATGAGGATCACGCGCGGCATTCTCGAAGTCCTCCGCGACTTCAACCACCCGGTGACGATCACCACCAAGTCGGCGCTCGTGCTGCGCGACCTCGACATCCTCGCGGCCATGGCCGAGCGCGGCTTGGCCCATGTGGGAATTTCCGTGACCACCCTCGATGCGGCGCTCGCCCGCGCGATGGAGCCGCGCGCGCCCTCACCCCGGCGCCGCCTCGCAGCGATCCGCGCGCTCAGCGAGAGCGGCATCCCGACGGCGGTGATGGCAGCCCCCCTCATCCCAGCACTCAACGACTTCGAGCTCGAGCGCATCCTCGAGGCGGCGGCCCGCGAGGGCGCCACGGGTGCCGCCTACACGCTCCTGCGCCTGCCGCTCGAGATCAAGGACCTCTTCTCCGAATGGCTCGCCGCGCATTTCCCGGAGCGCGCCAAGCATGTGCTCTCGCTCATCCGCGGCATGCGAGGCGGCAAGCTCAACGACCCCAACTTCGGCAGCCGCTTCTCCGGCCAGGGCCCCTATGCCGGGCTGATACGCGCGCGCTTCCAGCTCGCCTTGAAGCGCCTCGGGCTCGATAAGCGCGACTGGCGGCCCACGACCACGCTCTTCAAGGTGCCGCCGCGGCCGGGGGACCAGCTCGAGCTCCTCTGACGGGCTGCGCCACAGCACTGGGGCAAACGGCCGCCTCGCCCGGGCAGCACCCTGCTTTGCAGCGCACCCAAGGCGGCCCCGTCAGCCCCAGTTGCCAAGCCATATTCCTTCCGTGCTAGGATTCGATCCCGCGCGGTCGCAACGCAGGACCTCGGAGGGGGAGGAACGCGCCCATGAGACCACAAGGGGGCGAGCAGAGCGGCACACAGGCGCTCAGCGATCTCGCCCGCAGGGCCGAGCGTCGCACGCTCGACCTCGAGGCCGTCAGGCTCGCCTACCGGCGCTACGCCTTCGTCTATGACGTCCTCTTCGGCATCCCGCTCGGCGCCGGGCGCCGACTCGCGGTGGCGGCCGTGAACGCGCGCGGGGCGGGACGCGTGCTCGAGGTGGGTGTGGGCACCGGGCTCACGCTGCCGCTTTACCGCGCCGATTCGAGGGTCGTGGGCATCGATCTCTCGCCCGAGATGCTCGCGCGCGCGCGCCACCGGGTGGACGCCCTCGGGCTCCGACAGGTCGAAGCCCTCCTCGAGATGGACGGCCAGCGCATGGAGTTCGCGGACGCCAGCTTCGATACGGTGGTCGCCCTCCACGTGCTCTCGGTCGCCCCCGATCCGGCCCGCTTGATGCAGGAGATGCGGCGCGTCGCAGCCCCCGGCGGCGAGATCCTGATCTTGAACCACTTCCGCTCGGAGCGCGGGCCCTGGCGCTGGCTCGAGCGCGCGACGTCGCCGCTCTCGGCCGTCCTCGGCTTCCGCCCCGATCTCGACCGCAAGATGCTCGGCAGCCTCGCCGATCTCGTCCTCATCGAGGATCGCCACGTGAAGCGCGCGGCCGGCGCCATGTTGCTGCGTCTTCGCAAGGGCCGCGAGGCGGGCTGAGCGGGAGGCTGAGCCGAGCCTCCAAGCGGGGCGCGCAGTCTTCTTTGGCCATCACGAAGTCCGAGCGGGCAAGCTTGACCCCGGGGCGAGGAGGGCGACCTATTATGCCGTCTCCATGGCGGCCTTTCCGCAGGGAACATCGCGACAGCTCCGTTGCAGCGCCACTTGATAGTCGGGCCGTGGATGGGAACATGATCATCGCGCAGATCACCGACATGCATATCCGCCCCTCGGGCAAGCTTGCCTACGACAGGGTCTCGACCAACGGCATGCTCGCGGACGCGGTCAGCCACCTGGCGACGCTCAAGCCCCGGCCCGACGTGGTGATCGCGACGGGCGATCTCTCGGATGGCGGGCTCGAGGAGGAGTATGCGCTACTGCGCGATCTCCTCGTCGCGCTCGAGATGCCGGTCTTCCTCATCCCCGGCAACCACGACGACCGCGCGGCCCTCGCGCGAGCCTTCCCGGACCACTCCTATCTGCCGCGGGACGGCGGCTTTCTCCACTACGTCATCGACGATTATCCGGTGCGCCTCGTCGGCCTCGACACGGTTGTGCCCGGCGAGGCCGGCGGCGAGATGTGCAAGGAGCGGCTCGCGTGGTTTCAACGGCAGCTCGATGAGGCGAAGCCGCGCCCGACCGTCGTCTTCATGCACCATCCGCCCTTCGCGACGGGGGTCCGGCACATGGACGAGATCGGCCTCAAGGGTGCCGATGGCTTCGCCGAGATCGTGGCGCAGCATCCCGAGATCGAGCGCATCGTCTGCGGCCATCTGCACCGGCCCATCCAGATGCGCTGGCACGGCACGCTCGTCAGCACAGCACCCAGCACGGCGCATCAAGTGGTGCTCGATCTGCGCCACGACGCGCCCGCCGTCTTCAACATGGAGCCTCCTGCCTGCCAGCTCCACCTCTGGGACGCCGCCCAAGGCATCGTCTCGCACACGAGCTACATCGGCCGCTTCGACGGCCCCTATCCCTTCTTCCCGGAGAAGGCCGCGGGGTGAAAGGGCGAAGCGGGCGGCCGAGGGGCGGGCCGCGCACCCTCCGATTCGCACAAATCGGTTGGATTTTGCGGTTATTTCGCGTTATCTAATCTTAATTTTTCGAGTGTATTCATGGTGGTGCCAAGGTGCTGGCGCCATTATTTCGTGAGCATGCGGCTGGGCGCGGGAAAGGGACTGGAGTGCGGCCTTGCGACAGCGCCACACGGCGTTCGCGGGGCATGCGCGCGCCCCCCGAGCTTGAAGAGGCGGGAAGGCGGCCGGGCCCGCCCGCGCCTGCGGACGGAAGGGACGGTACCGGCCGCGCGCGGGCGCGGCGCGAGATTCGCGAGCATGGCAACGATCCTCGAGCGGGAGCGGACGGGCTGAGATGTTGAAGACGCTGGCCGACTTCATCAAGAACATGTCGATCAGGCGGAAGCTGATCATGATCGTCATGCTGACGACTGCCTCCGTCCTCGAAGTCGACTCCCTCGTGTTCATCAGGGACGAGATTCACTATCTGCGCGATGCGGCGCTCTCCGAGCTCACCACGCTCGCGACGGTGATCGGCTCGACCACGGCATCGGCGATCTCCGCCGGCGACCGCGCCGCCACCGAGGCGACGCTCGCGGCCTTGGCCGCCAAGCCGCAAATCCTTGCCGCCGTCATCTACAGGCCCGACGGTCAGGTATTCGCGAGCTATCACCGCAGCCTTTCGGCGCCAGCGACCGTCCAGTCGGCCACGCCCCAAGCGGAAGACCTCTCGAGCGCCCCGGGCGCGCTCAGCCTGCGCCAGCCGATCATCCACAACGGCGCCTCGATCGGCACGATCCGCCTCGAGGCGAGCTCGGACCAGCTCCTCGACAGCACGGCGCGCTCGCAGACCCTCGTGCTCGCCATCCTCTTCGTCTCCTTGGGCGTCGCCTACCTTCTCTGCGTGGCCCTCCAGCGCATCATCTCGCAACCGATCCGCTCCCTTGCGCTCACCATGTCGAAAATCTCGAAGGAGCAGAACTACGGGCTGCGCGCGGAGAAGGCGGGTGACGACGAGATCGGCGTGCTCGTCGACGGCTTCAACGCCGTGCTCGGCCAGATCGCGCAACGCGACGAGACGCTGCGGACGAAGAACGAGGAGCTCGCGAGCGTCATCGGCGAGCTGCGCGAGGCGAAGGACCAAGCCGAGGCCGCCAACCGCGCCAAGTCCCACTTCCTCGCCACCATGAGCCACGAGATCCGCACGCCCATGAACGGCGTGCTCGGCATGGCGAGCCTGCTCGCCGACACGCGCCTCGACGAGCGGCAGTCCCGCCTGCTCGACAACCTGCGGCGCTCGAGCGAGGCGCTCTTGGCCATCATCAACGACATCCTCGACCTCTCCAAGGTCGAGGCGGGGCGGCTCGAGCTCATCGATACCGTCTTCGATCCGCGCGAGGTGATCGCCGAGGTGAACGACCTTCTCTCGGCGCGCTGCGCGAGCAAGGGGATCGAGTTCATCTACTACGTCTCCGAGGACGTGCCGCGCCAGCTGCGCGGCGACCCCATCCGCCTGCGCCAGATCCTCGTCAACCTGGTGGGCAACGCCATCAAGTTCACGGAGCAGGGCGAGATCTACGTCGACCTCGTGCTCGCCCGCAGCGACGAGAAGGGCGTTCTGCTCTCCTTCTCCGTGCTCGATACCGGCATCGGCATCGCGCCCGATCAGCAGTCCCGCGTCTTCGAGTCCTTCCGCCAGGTCGACACCTCGCTCACGCGGAAATACGGCGGCTCGGGGCTCGGGCTCGCGATCGCGCGGCAGCTCGCGGAGCTCATGGGTGGCGAGATCGGCGTCGAGAGCGAGCTCGGCCGCGGCTCGCGCTTCTGGTTCACCGCGCGGCTCGCCCGCGTCGAAGCCGACACCGCCGAGTCGACCGCACCGCGCCGCATGTCGCGCCCGCTTCGCGTGCTTCTCGTCGACACCAACGCGAGGAGCGCCAAGGTGATGACCAACTATCTCTCGAGCTGGAAGATCGACTCGCAGCTTGCAGAGAGCCCGGACGCTGCGCGCGAGGCGATCACGGCGGCGAGTGCCGCGGGGCGGCGCTTCGATGCGGCGTTCATCGACGTGAAGGGGCTCGGCCCGCGGGCCTTCGAGCTCATGCGCTGGGCGCGCTCGAAGGCCGATTCGGGGGTCGGCGAGTTCATCCTCCTGACCGGTCTCGAGGGTGCGGAGGAGGAGCCCGGCAAGCAAGGCGCCTTCGCCCAGCTGACCAAGCCCGTGCGGCCCTCGGTGCTGTTCGACTGCCTCGCCACCCTGGCATCCGGCGGCCGCCAGAAGGGAATTACGCCGTTCTTCGTGCGGCCGGGCCCCCAGCCGAAGGTCCGCCCGCAGTTCGACGCGCACCTCCTCGTGGCCGAGGACAACGTCATCAACCAGGAGGTGGCCCACGGCATGCTCGGCGCGATGGGCTGCAAGGTGACCACCGCGAGCAACGGGCGCGAGGCCGTCCGCCTTGTCGTCCAGCAACCGTTCGATCTCATCCTGATGGATTGCGAGATGCCCGAGATGGACGGCTTCGAGGCCGCGCGCCGCATGCGCGAGCTCGAGCGCGGCGGTCCGCTCGCGGCAGGGGACGCCGAGCGCACGCCGATCGTCGCCATCACCGCGCACGCCATGGCGGGAGTGCGCGAGCAGTGCCTCCAGGCCGGCATGGATGATTTCCTGAGCAAGCCGTTCGACGAGGTGCACGTCGGCGAGACGCTCAAGCGCTGGCTGGCGCATCGTTATCAACCGGGCCGCAGCGCCCCTCCGGCGGACGAGCCGAAAGCCGCGGAGGGCGCCAAGGCGGGGGTGGAGCAACGCGCGGCGGAGGGGCGGAAAGTGACGGAAGAGCGCAAAGAGGCGCCGATAGAGGGCGCCGCCGAGGCTGCCGCCGAGATCGACATGCGCGCGATCGAGCGTATCCGCGCATTGCCCAAGCGCGGGCCCCAATCGGTGCTCGACCGCGTGCTTATCGAGTTCACCAAATCGGCGCCGAAGCTCGCCGCCGACATCAAGGACGCGAGCCTCAAGGGCGACACGGAGGCCGCCTGGCGGGCGGCGCACAGCCTCAAGTCGAGTGCCGCCAATCTCGGCGCCGAGCGCCTCTCCGGCCGCGCCAAGGAGATCGAGGCCCTCGGCCGGAAGGGAGCCGCGGAGGAAATCGTGGCCCTGCTTCCGGCACTGGAGAGCGCACTCGACGGCGCGTTGCGCGGCCTCAAGGGCCTGATGGAGAGCGCCTCGTGAGCTCGGCCGAGCCAAGCGAGAAATCCGTCATCCTGATCGTCGACGACGACACGACCATGCGCTTCCTCATGCGCGAGACGCTCGAGCAGGACGGCTTCGCCGTCATCGAGAGCGGCGACGGCGTCGAGGCGCTCCAGGCCTATGAGGAAAGCCGTCCGGAAATGCTCATCTCCGACGTGGTCATGCCGCGCATGGACGGCTTCGAGCTCTGCCGCGCGCTCAGGAAGCGCGGCGACGCGAACTTCGTCCCGGTCTTGATGGCGACCGGGCTCGATGATCTGGAGTCCATCGAGAAGGCCTACGAGGCGGGCGCCACCGACTTCATCGTCAAGCCGATCAACTGGCTGATCCTGTGCCACCGCGTGCGCTACATGCTGCGCGCGAGCCGGACCTTCAACGAGCTGCGCGAAACCGAGGAGCGGCTCAGGAGCATCGCGGAGAATCTTCCCGGCGCCATATATCGACAGGCCTTGAGGGCCGACGGCAAGATGGCATTCAGCTACGTGAGCCCGGCGATGCAGACCCTCTACGGCATCGACCCGGAAGGAATGGTGCGCGACAGCCGGCATTTCGTGGATTGCGTCGTGGCCGAGGATCGCCTCGGCTTCGACGACGCGCTGCGCCGCTCCGCCCGAGAGTTGGCCCCCATGGAAGCCGAATTCCGCCTCGACACGCCGATTGCCGGCGTCCGCTGGCTGAAATCGATTGCCCGGCCGCGCCGGCTCGACAACGGCGAGGTGCAATGGGACGGCGTGGCCCTCGACATCACCGAGCTCAAGAAGCTCGAGGCGCACCGCGACTATCTCGCCTATTACGATCCGCTGACCGGGATGCCGAACCAGCACCTCTTCGAGGACCGTTTGTCCCAGGCGCTGCCGCAGGCCGAGCGGCTGGCAAGCAAGATCGCGGTGATCTACCTCGAGATCGAATCGCTCGAGAACATCCGCGACAGCGCGGGCCTCGCCGCCGCCGACGTCATCATCCGCGAAGCGGCCCTCAGGCTTCAGCCGGCACTCAGGCCCGGCGATACGGTGGCCCACGCCGGCGGGGGCCGCTTCTTCGTCATGCTGGGCGGGATCAAGCGGAGCACCGACGTCGCCGCCCCCATCAGACGGCTGTACGAGGCCTTCGAGAAGCCCTTCTTGCTCGAGGGCAGCGAGCTTTTTGCCAAGATCGTCATGGGCATCAGCCTCTTCCCCGACGATGGCAACTTGCCCGAGGCGCTCCTGCGCAACGCGAGCACGGCGCTCACCCGCGCCAAGGCCACGCTCGGCCAGGGCTACGAGTTCTACAGCCGCCACATGACGGATAGCGCCGTCAAGCGGCTCTCGACCGAGGGCGAGCTGCGCCGGGCGATCGAGCGCGGCGAGCTCGAGGTCTTCTATCAGCCCCAGGTGAGCACCATCGGCTTCAAGATCATCGGCATGGAGGCGCTCGTGCGCTGGCGGCACCCGACGCGCGGGCTTGTCTCGCCCGGCGAGTTCATCGCCATCGCCGAGCAGAGCGGCCTCATCGTGCCGCTCGGCGAGTACGTCCTGCGCAAGGCCTGCATTCAGACCGAGGCGTGGCGGCGTCGCGGGATTTGCGATTTTCCCGTCTCGGTGAACGTCTCCGGCTGGCAGCTCATGCGCGAGGATCTCGGCGACCGGGTGCTGTCCATCCTCGAGGAGACCAGGCTGCCGCACGCCGGGCTCAAGCTCGAGCTCACCGAGAGCACGATCCTGCGCAACGTCGATCTCGTCACGCGCACGATGAACCGCCTCGCTTCGACCGGCGTCACCTTCGCCGTCGACGACTTCGGCATCGAGCACTCCGCACTCAGCCATCTCTCGCGGCTCCCGATCGAGACGCTCAAGGTGGACCACTCCTTCGTCTCGCGGATGACCCACGATCCCGCCCATGGCGCGCTCGTGCAGGCCATCATCTCGATGACGCATGCCATGGACAAGAAGGCCATCGCGGAAGGGGTCGAGTCGAACGAGGAGCTCACCTACCTGCGCGCCTATCGCTGCAATGGCATCCAGGGCTTCCTCTTCAGCAAGCCCTTGCCGGCCGCGGAATTCGAGACCCTGCTCGAGGCCCAAGTGCTGCCGCCGCGACAGGCAGCCGAGTAGACGGGGCTCGCGAGTGCGGGTTCCGCTCAAGTGTCTGTTTGAGCCGTCGGTCGGCTTTGTGCCACTCGCGGACTGGCGAAGAATTCAGCGCAGCCGTCAGCTAGGACGACCGGAATGTCACAATTGGCCCTTTTCCGAGGGCAGGCCCGACGAGCCGTTTGGCCGGGTCGCGGATTTGAATTGTGGCCTCGATAGGCGCAGACTTGCATCGAAAGACAACTGGTGGGAGACGGTCCCGTGGCTAACACCAAGCATCATCAGATATTGATTGTCGGCGGCGGCACCGCCGGCATTACGGTCGCCGCGAGTTTGTGCCGCCGCGCACCGCGGTCGCTGGACATCGCGATCGTCGAGCCGTCCGAGACGCACTATTACCAGCCGTGCTTCACGCTGGTCGGCGCGGGCGCCTATGACTTGGCGAAGACGCGGCGGCCGGAGCGTAGCCTTATCCCCGTCGGCGTGAGCCTGATCCACGGAGCCGCCAAAGCGTTCGACCCTGACAAGAACAGCGTGGCACTCGAAACCGGCGACACGCTTACCTACGACTACCTCGTCGTCTGTACCGGCGTGAAGCTGGACTGGGACAAGATCGAGGGCTTGTCCGCGACCCTGGGCAAGAACGGCGTGTGCAGCAACTATTCGCCTCTGTACGCGCCCTACACCTGGCAGTGCGTCCAGGGACTGAAACCAGGCAGCCGCGCGGTGTTCACGCAACCGCCGCTGCCATTCAAATGCCCCGGCGCGCCGCAGAAAATTGTCTATCTGACCGCAGATCGTCTGCGCCGCGCCGGCCAGTTGCAGGCGTGCGAGCTGCAATACTTCGTACATGCCCCCGTGGTGTTCGGCGTGCCGTTCTTCGCGCGCGAACTGATGAAGGTGATCGCGCGCTACGGGATCAAGGCGCACTTCGAGCAAAACCTGGTGGCGGTCGATGGTGCCGCGAAGACCGCGACGTTCGAGGCCGTGGGCGGCGATAACAAGGGCAAGCGCACGACCGTTACGTTCGACATGCTGCACGTTTCGCCGCCGCAAAGCCCGCACGACGCGATCAAGAAAAGCCCATTGGCGAACGCGGCTGGCTGGGTCGAGGTCAATCAGAACTCAATGCAGCATGTCCGCTACCCGAACGTCTTTTCGTTGGGCGACGTGTGCTCGACGCCGAATTCCAAGACGGCCGCGGCCGTGCGAAAGCAGTCCCCTATCGTCGTGCACAACCTTTTGCACATGATCGCAGGCACGTCGGTGGAGGCGGGTTACGACGGATATGCCTCGTGCCCGCTCACCACTGCCTATGGCAAGACCATCCTGGCCGAATTCATCTATGGCGGCAAAGTCACTCCGACGTTGCCTCTCGATCCGGCAAAGGAACACTGGATCGGCTGGTGGATCAAGGTTACCGGACTGCCGATATTCTATTGGAACTACATGCTCAAAGGCCATGAATGGTTTTTCAAGCACGACACGGCGTTCAAAGGCGATGCCGCCTGAACCCGGGATTCAAGCGCTGCATGGTATCGTAGGTGAAACGCCAGCGCCTTGAATGCGTAATCGGCGCAGTGATGTCGATGAGCGCTATTCTCGGCCGCCCTCGACCGGGAGTCCCTGGTCGCGCCAGCGCAGCATGCCGCCCGCGAGGTTTGCCACTTTGGCGACCCCGGCACGCTGCAAGATGACGGTCGCTTGCGCCGAGCGGCCCCCAGCCCGGCATACCGTGACGATCGGCCGCTCGTGCTGCAAACTTGCGGCCTGATCCGCCAAGCTGCCGAGCGGCACGAGACGCGCTCCGGCGATGTGTCCGAGTGGCCCGTCGAACTCATCGGGCTCGCGGACGTCGACCACTTGGATGTCCCTCAGGTGCTCTTCCACCCACTGAGGCTGGATCTCCCAAACTCCAGCAAATGTGAAAGCGAGCGGTGCCCAGGTCGGTTCCTCGGAACGTGGTTCGCTCACCTCCGGCCGCCCGCAGCGCAGGTTTGCGGGGACGGCAATATCCATCTTCTTCGGATGCGGCAGTCCCAGATTTTGCATGTAGCTGGCAAAATCGTCCTCACACAGATTTCCTCCCAACCGCGGATTGAAGCTTCTTTCCTCGCCCACCGTCGTCACAGTGGCACCGCGATAGTCGTGGCCAGGGTAAAGAAGACAATTGTCGGGCAGTGTAAAGATCTGCTGGTGAACCGCCCGGTACATTGCGCGAGCGTCTCCGCCCTGAAAATCGGTTCTGCCGCAGCCGCGCACCAAGAGACAGTCGCCCGTGAAACCCATGCGCTCGTCGTCGAGCACATAGGTGAGACACCCACTGGTGTGACCCGGCGTTTCCCGTACGCTCAGGTAACGCCTCCCGAACTCGACCCTGTCGCCATGCCCGAGATATCGGTCAGCACCCTGTGCGCCGGAATTCCTGCTCAAAGCGATCTTGCTGCCCAGCCGCGCTTTCAGCAGCCATGCGGCCGTCACGTGGTCGGCATGCACATGGGTTTCGAGCGTGTAGCGCAGAGCGAGCCCGAGTTCGTTGATGAGAGCGGCATCGCGACGCATCTGCTCGAAGACAGGGTCGATAAGAACGGCGTCGTGGGTCTCGCCGTCCGCCAGCAAATAAGTGTATGTGGACGACTGGGGATCAATCAGTTGCCGGAACACAAGCATGGTCAGCCCTCTCGCCGATTGCCAGTTTATCCGACATTCCCGGATGGGCCTTGAGCCGCCCACAGTTGCGCAGCCACGTTGAATGTTAGTACGGCGGGCTTCGCTGGTCACGGCCGAATTTGCGGCTTGGTGACCGAAATTGCTCTGCGCAATGGCGTAAATTACGATCTTGCCGCTTGCCGGACATCGGCAAAGCGACTGGGAGGAAATCCGGCGTGGGCAGCGGGGTGCTTGAAGAATTCATCGCCGATTGCCGGCGCTTGGCCGCCACCTATCCGCAACCGGCCGACTGCGTGCTGGCGACGGTACCGCTCATGCACCACCTCCTCAAGGAGGCGGACGGCTTTCTCAGCTCCGAGCACCTCCGCGCGGATCCCGATCACTATGCGCGCAATGCCATCTTCATCCCCGGAGACCGCGCACTCTCGCTTTTCGCGCTGGTGTGGAGCCCGGGCCAATGGACGCCGGTGCGCGACCACGGCAGCTGGGGCGTGGTTGGCGTGCTCAGGGGCGTGCTCGAGGAGCGCAACTACATCCGCACCGCTACCTCGACGAAGACCTCTTGCGACGCACGGCCGAACCATACAATAGGGTCAAACCGAGACACTACCGTCAGACTCTCTTGTCTTTCCCTCTGCGCGCGATCGTGCTATCGGGGACGATCGAGCCAAGAGGCGCAGGCACAGCGGGGGCGATGCCGGACTTTTCCTTCGAGCAGCGATGCTCCGGGCTCGTCGCCGGCATCGACGAGGCCGGGCGCGGACCGTGGGCGGGGCCGGTGGTCGCCGCCGCGGTCATCCTCGGCGAGGACAAGCGCGCGCGCCGCGCACTTCGGCACCTCCTCGCCGGCCTCGATGATTCCAAGCGCCTCCCCCGCGAGCGGCGCGAGGAGCTCGCTCAGCTCCTCGAGCGCGCCGCGACAGCGGGACTGGTGCGTTACGGCTTGGCCGCCGCAAGCGTGGCCGAGATCGACCGCCTCAACATTCTCGCGGCGACGCACCTCGCCATGGCGAGGGCGCTCTCGGCCCTCGGCCTCAGGCCCGCGGTGGCGCTTGTCGACGGCGACCGCGCGCCGGCCCTCCCTTGCCGCGTCGAGACGATCGTCGGCGGCGACGGGCTCAGCCTCTCGATCGCCGCCGCCTCGGTTTTGGCCAAAGTCACCCGCGACGGGCTGATGCGGCGCCTGGCCGTGCGCCATCCCGGCTTCGGCTGGGAACATAATATGGGGTATGGCACCGAGGAGCACCGCGAGGCCTTGTGGCGCATCGGCCCAACCTGCCATCACCGCCGCAGCTTCGCCCCCGTCAGCGCCTGCCAGGGCGAGCTAAGTCTTTGACTCAACAAAATTATTGACCCGGCGAGTCGCTTGACTCAAAGTGGGCGGTGGGTATCGCGAGCGGCGGGGCTTGGCGATCTCTAGGGCCGCTCGCGCCGAGCGTCGACTTCGGATAAGGGCCGGCCGCGAGCAAGCGGCCGCGAAGTCCGTCGAGGGGGCAATTTGCAGGCAAACCAGATTCTGGTCGGCGATTGCGTCGAGCTGATGGGCTGGCTGCCCTCGGGCTCGGTCGACATGGTGTTCGCCGATCCGCCTTACAATCTGCAGCTCGCGGGCGAGCTCAACCGGCCCAACAACACGCGCGTCAACGGCTGCGATGCGGCGTGGGACAAGTTCGACGACTTTGGCACCTATGATTCCTTCACGCGCGCCTGGCTGGCGGGCGCGCGCCGCGCGCTCAAGGAGGACGGCACGCTCTGGGTGATCGGCAGCTACCACAATATCTTTCGCGTCGGCGCCATCCTCCAGGACCTCGGCTTCTGGATCCTGAACGACGTGATCTGGCGCAAGACCAACCCGATGCCGAACTTCCGCGGACGGCGCTTCACCAACGCGCACGAGACGCTCATCTGGTGCGCCAAGAGCTCCGCGGCGCGCTACACCTTCAATTACGAGGCCATGAAGGCGCTCAACGACGAGCTGCAGATGCGCAGCGACTGGCTCATCCCGCTTTGCACCGGTGCGGAGCGTCTGAAGGACGACTCCGGCGGCAAGGCGCACCCGACCCAGAAGCCCGAAGCGCTCCTCCATCGCTGCATCATGGCGGCGACCAAGCCGGGTGGGCTGGTCCTCGATCCCTTCTTCGGCACCGGCACCACGGGCGTCGTCGCCCGCCGCCTCGGCCGCGGCTATGTCGGCATCGAGAAGGATCCGGCCTATGCGCGGCTCGCGCGCGAGCGCATCGCCGCCGTCGCGGTGAGCTCCGACCCCGCCACCCTCGAGCTGCGCGCGCGCCGCGACGAGCCGCGCATTCCCTTCGGCTGGCTCGTCGAGCACGGCCTCTTGCGGCCGGGCGAGCTGCTCTTCGATGCCACCCGGCGGTGGACCGCGAAAGTGCGCGCGGACGGCACCCTCATCTCGGCCGAGTACAAGGGCTCGATCCACCAGGTCGCTGCCGCCGTGCAGGGGGCACCGGCGTGCAACGGCTGGACCTTCTGGCTGGTCGAGCGCAAGGGCCGCGCCGTGCCGATCGATCTCTTGCGCCAGGAGCTGCGGGCCGGGCTCGCGCGGGCCGTCTGAGTCTCACCCCGCCTGAGCCCGCGCGTCGGCCGCAGGCAGCGACAAGGTGACCTTCAGGCCACCGAGAGCCCCTTCGTCGAGTGCCACGCTGCCGTCATAGAGCCCGGCGATGTCCCGCACGATCGCTAACCCGAGCCCGCTGCCGGGCACGGCCTCGTCCAGGCGCTTGCCGCGCTGGAAGAGCTGCATGCGCTCCTCGGCCGAGAGCCCGGGACCGTCATCCTCGACGATGATTTGAAGGCGCTCGCCGTCGCGGGCGATCGCGACGCGCACGCGCGCGCGCGCCCATTTGCAGCCGTTGTCCATGAGGTTGCCGAGCATCTCCTCGAGGTCCTGGCGCTCGCCCCGAAAGGCGGCCGCGCGCTCGCCCGTGATCTCGATCGCGATGCGCCGCTCCGCGTGGATACGCTCGAGCGTGCGCTTCAGATCCTCGATGACCGGCAGGATGGTCGTGCGCGCGCCGAGCACGCCCGCCGTCGCCGCCGCGCGCGCGCGCGAAAGGTTGCGATCGATCTGGCGGCGCATGACCGCGGTTTGACGCGCGACCGATTGGGCGAGCTGCCCCGTCGCGCGCGTCGCCTCGTTGCTCAGCACGGCGAGGGGCGTCTTGAGCGCATGCGCCAGGTTGCCGACATGGGTGCGGGCGCGCGCGACCACTTGGGCGTTGTGCTCCAAGAGGGCGTTGAGCTCGTCGGCCAGCGGCTGCACCTCGGCGGGAAATTCGCCCGAGAGCTTTTCGGCGCGGCCGGCGCGGATGTCGGCGAGGGCCGCGCGCATGCGCCTGAGCGGGATCAGCCCGAAGCGCACCTGGATGAGCACCGCGGCGATGAGGCCCAGGCCCAAGGAGGCGAGCGACCAAATGAGCGCCTTGTTGAAGCGCGCGACCTCGCGGTCGATCTCGGAATCCTCGGCGGCGACCATGTAATGCAGGCGATGGGGGAAGCCCGGCAGCGTCACCGTGCGCTCGGCGAGGCGCAGATTGCGGCCGTCGGGACCGGTGAACTCGGAGGTGCGCACAGCACCATCCTCGCTCGCCGCCGGGCTGAGCGTCATATCCCAGAGCGAGCGCGAGCGCAGAAGCGGACCGTCGGGGCCCGAAATCTGCCAATACCATCCCGAGTTCGGCTGGGTGAAGCGCGGCTCGCCGAGCCCGCGCGCAAGCTCGATCCGGCCCGCGGCCCCCGTGCGGCTCACCGCGATCAGGCCGTCGAGGTAGACCTCGAGGCGCGCCTCGAAGCTGCGCTCCACCGAGTCCGCGAACATGCTCGAGAGCTGGAAGCCGCCTGCCGCGAGTGCTGCCGTGATCCAAAGGCCCGCCCCGGCCACCAGGCGAAAGGCGAGCGAGTTGATCTTCATCTCCCGCTCCCGCGCGCTTTCGCGGGGGTCGGCACCTCTTGTCCCGGGGCTGCGAGTTGGTAGCCGAGCCCGCGCACGGTCTGGATCATATCGGCGCCGATCTTCTTCCTTAGGCGGCCGATGAAGACCTCGATCGTGTTCGAATCGCGATCGAAATCCTGGTCGTAGAGATGCTCGGTGAGCTCGGTGCGCGAGACGACCCGGCCGGGGTGGTGGAGGAGATAGGCGAGCAGGCGGTATTCCTGCGCGGTGAGCTTGACGGGAGCACCATCGAGGGTCACGCGCGAGCTGCGCGTATCGAGGCGCAGCGGCCCGCATTCGAGCTCCGCGCTCGCGTGCCCGGCGGCGCGGCGGATGAGTGCCCGCAAGCGCGCCAGCACCTCCTCCATGCGGAAGGGCTTGGCGACGTAATCGTCCGCACCCGCGTCGAAGCCCGCGACCTTCTCGCTCCAGCGGTCGCGCGCGGTCAAGATGAGGACCGGCATGTTGCGCCCGGCGCGGCGCCAGCGCTCCAGCACGGTGATGCCGTCCACGACCGGAAGGCCGAGGTCGAGCACGACCGCGTCGTAGCTCTCCGTGTCGCCGAGGAAGTGCCCTTGCTCGCCGTCGCTGGCGAGATCGACGGCATAGCCGGCCTCGCGCAGGGCATCGGCGAGCTGGCGCGCGAGATCAGGATCGTCTTCGACGGCGAGAACGCGCATGCTTCACTGACAGGCGCTCGAGGCACCCCTTCCCTTCACCCCGAGAATCTCCGTCGTCGCGGCGTTCACGTCCAGTCCCAAGACGTCCCCATTGGGCGTCAGCATTCTCAGCTCGTAGAGCCAGATTTGCTGCCCGCCGCGGGAGCGTTGCTCGAGCTCGACCTCGATCACGCGGCCGCCGCAGTGGCTCTCGACGCTGCCCACGATATCCTTGAGCGGCTGGATCTCGCCGGCCTGGAGCGCCTCGCGCGCCCGCTCGTGGTCGCTGTCGTCGCCGAAAGCCGCCCCGGCGGCCCCTGAGACCACCAGAAGGGCCGTCGGCACGACTACCAGCAGCTGGCGCATGGGGCCTTCTTAGGGCTTCCCGGCTGAACGCCGGATGAACAGCCCCCTCAGCACCGGTTCAGCCGGCATCGGCAAAATGCGCATCCGATCGACGGGGCCACAGCGGGGCCCTCGCCTCCGAGCCGGGCGCTCATGGGCACGCGCGAGAGGTGGGGAAGGCCTCGGAGGTGGCAAGCGCGACAGGGATGCTTGAAGCATGCGCGACACACGAATTCTCGGCACCGCCTTCGCTGCGGCCTTGGCCTCCCTCTTGGGACTGGGCCCGGCCTCGGCAGGCGATCTCAGCAGGCCGCCCGAGAGCTTTCAGGCGCGGGAAGAAAACGGCTCGACGCTGCCGGTCTGGCTCGTGCGCTACAAGCTTCGCCAGCGCGGCTATCAGGACATCACCCGGGTCAGCGCCCAAGGCGACGGGTTCGCCGTCCTTGCGCAGGATCGCTGGGGCCGGCGCGTAAAACTCTATGTCGATGCGGTGAGTGGCGAAGTGGTGCCGCGGAGAGGGTATGGGCTCGCGCATCTCACGCGAGAGGACGTGGTTCAACGTCTTTCCGCGCTCGGCTACGAGTGCCTGGCCCCCGTCGACTACCGCGAGGAGCACTATCAGGCGCTCGCGCGCACGGCGGAGGGAAAGCGCTTGAGGCTCGCCATCGACCCCTTGAGCGGAGCCGTATGGCACGAGCGCACATGAGGCGAATTGCAACGACGTTCAAGGGAGAGAGCGTAACAGCGATGCACTGACCCATGCCTGACGAAGGGCCGCCCCTGTCGAGCGGCAGCGCCAATGTCCATGCTATCCCCCATGAGCAAGGGCATGCGTGACGACCTTCTTCATCAGGGTGGGCAGTGCCAAGTCGGAGAGACGGTCGAGGCGGCACCAGCGGTGTGTCTCCCCCTCGTTCACGCCGTCGGGACCCTCGGTCGTCTCTCCGACACTTCCCGCGAGCACGGTGAGCTCCAGCTCGAAGTGCGTGAAGACGTGGCGCACGATGCCCGGCAACGCGCGCCAGCGGGCCTCGAGGGGGGCCGCGCATTTGGCCTCCGCTAACGTGGGCGGCACCTCGGCCCAGCCCGTCGAAGGCAGCTCCATGAGCCCGCCCAGGAGGCCCTTTGCCGGCCGCTTGCGCACGAGCACGTCCCGACCCCCGCGCACGAGCCAGAAGACGATGCCCCGCCTGAGCGGCCGCTTCGGCTTGGGCGCCCGCTTGGGCAGTGCCGCGGCGATCCCCTCCTTGCGCGCCACGCACGAGGCCTGCCACGGGCAGAGCGTGCAGCGCGGTCGCTGCGGCGTGCAGACGACGGCCCCCAGGTCCATCATCGCCTGGGCATGGTCGCCGGGCCGCAGCGCGGGCGTGAGCGCATGCGCGAGCCGGTGCAGCTTCTCCTTGGCACCCGGCAGCGGCTCCCTCACGGCGAAGAGGCGTGCCAACACGCGCTCGATATTGCCGTCGACCACGGTCGCCTTGCGCCCGAAGGCGATGGCGGCAATCGCGGCCGCGGTGTAGGGGCCGATGCCGGGCAATTTCTTGAGGGCCTCCTCGCTCCTCGGGAAACGTCCGCGATGGCGGCGTGCCACGATCTGGGCGCAGCGGTGGAGATTGCGCGCCCGCGCGTAGTAGCCGAGACCCTGCCAGGCGTGCAGCACCTCGTCGAGCTCTGCCTCGGCCAGAGCCGCGACCGTGGGCCAGCGCGCGACGAAGCTGCGGAAATAGGGTGCCACCGTCTTGACCGTGGTCTGTTGCAGCATGATCTCGCTGAGCCAGACGCGGTAGGGGTCGGGGTGCTCGCCGGCTTTCGCGCGCCAGGGCAGCGCGCGCCGGTGGCGGTCATACCAGGCGAGAAGGCCGGCCGCGAGCCGTGCTAAATCGCGGCGCGAAAATATCGGCGAAGCACTGGTGGTCCTCTCTGTCATGCTCACATAAGATTAGCCGAGTACCGGCGCCCTGAGCAGAGCGCTCGAGCGCAAGAATGAAAGAAAGCCGAGCATGAGGATGCCATGACCCGGTCGGGCGGTGGCGCGCGCAGCCTGGCTCAGCTCCTGCCCAAGCTGACCCGCGCCGTGATGGGCAAGCGCGGCTTCGCGGAAGCGGGGCTCCTCACGGACTGGCCGGCGGTCGTCGGCCAGGACATCGCGGCCAAGGCGCTTCCCGAGCGGCTCGATTTTCCCCGCGGCGAGCGCAGCGAGGGGACCCTGCATGTGCGCGTGGAGGGCGCCTGGGCGCTCGCCCTCCAGCATCTCGAGCCTCAGCTCGTCGAGCGCATCAACGCCTACTTCGGTTACCGCGCGGTAAGCCGGCTCAAGCTCCACCAGGGCCCGCTTGCGCGGCGTGCAGAGACGCCGCCGCCCAAGACCGCGCCGCCTCCTGCGGAAGAGAGCGGCACTGGTGCCGCCGAGACGGATGCCGGCCTCGCCGCGGTCGAGAATCCGGCGCTGCGCGCAGCCCTTGCGCGCTTGAGCAAAGCCTTGCGGGCCCGCGCCGAAAGCGGCAAGAAGGACCGCTGACGGTGTCTCCTGAGCAGGGAGCTTATCCACAGAAAACTTGGCGCGGCTCAGCCAAGAGCGCTTGTGGCGCCCCGGGCGGCTGCCCTATACTCCACCACATCTAGTAGCTAGGAGGTCGTTTTGGCTCGGTTTTCACAAGTTTTTGTGATTGTTTTCCTGCTTCTTGCCGGCCTCGCGGCGAGGGCCGCGGCCGCCACGGTCGAGGAGATGCTCGCCGAGGGCAGCCTCGGGAGCGACAAGGCCCCGGTCACCGTCATCGAGTATGCCTCCCTCACTTGCCCCCACTGCGCCGCCTTCGCCAGCACGACCTTCGAGGCGTTCAAGAAGAAGTACGTCGACACGGGCAAGGTGCATTTCATCTACCGCGACTTCCCCTTCGACCAGCCCGGGCTGCGCGCGGCCATGATGGTGCGCTGCTCCGGGCCCGAGCGCTTCTTCGGCTTTCTCGAAATCCTCTTCAAATCGCAGGAGAGCTGGGCGAGTTCCGGCGATCCGTTGGGGGAGCTCGTCAAGATCGCGCGTCTCGGCGGCATGAGCAAAGAGGAGTTCGACGCCTGCATGAAGAACAAGGAACTCATGGACGGCATCCTCAAGGGAGAGCTCGAGGCGCAGCAGAAGTATAAGGTGGAGGCGACGCCGAGCTTCATCGTCAACGACGTCTTGCACGAGGGCAACATGTCGCTCGAGCAATTCGACGGCATCCTCGCCCCGCTCCTCAAGTAGCACGTGGAATCATGGATTCGCGATACACCCCCCTCCCTACCCTCCCCCTCAAGGGGGGAGGGAATATGAGCGACGTCAGCTGCTTCCCCCTCCCCCTCGAAGGGGGAGGGTGGGGAGGGGGTGACGCTCGAATCTGCGTTAGCCGGTCTTAGGCCTCCAGGCACGGAAGACAGCCTTGCTCCATTTCGTCCGCGTCAGACTTTCCGGCTTCAAGTCCTTCGTCGAGCCGACCGAAATCGTCATCGAGCCCGGTCTCACCGGCATCGTCGGCCCGAACGGCTGCGGCAAGTCGAATGTGTCCGAGGCGCTGCGCTGGGCGATGGGCGAGATCTCCGCCAAGCAGATGCGCGGTGGGGAGATGGACGACGTCATCTTCGGCGGCACCCAGAACCGCCCGCCGCGCAACATCGCCGAGGTGCAGATCTTCCTCGACAACCGGGAGCGCTCGGCACCCGCCGCGTTCAACGAGAGCGACGAGCTCGAGATCATCCGCCGCATCGAGCGCGGTCAGGGATCGAGCTACCGCATCAACGGACGCGAAGTGCGCGCACGCGACGTCCAGCTGCTCCTCGCCGACGCCGCCACGGGAGCGCGCTCGACGGCCCTCGTCGGCCAGGGGCGCGTCAGCGCTCTCATCAATGCCAAGCCGACCGACCGCCGCTCGCTGCTTGAGGAGGCGGCCGGCATCACCGGCCTGCACTCGCGCCGCCACGAGGCGGAGCTGCGCCTGCGCGGCGCCGAAGCGAACCTCGAGCGGCTCGACGACGTGCTGCAGACCATGGAGGGGCAGCTCCAGGGCTTGAAGCGCCAGGCGCGCCAGGCCAGCCGCTACCGCAATATCTCCGACCATATCCGGCGGGCCGAGGCGATGCTCCTGCATCTGCGCTGGCGGGCGGCACTCGATGCGCTCGAGACCGCGGGCTCGCTCTTCCGCGAGGCCGAGCAGATGGTCGCCGAGCTCACCGGCCGCGTGGCCGCCGCGGCGACTGCCGAGGCCAAGGCCGCGGAGGCGCTCCCTGCGCTGCGCATGGCTGAAGCGGAGGTGGCGGCCGAGCTCCATCGTTACGCCGTCGCACGCGACGCGCTCGAGGCCGAGGAGCGCCGCACGGCAGAGGCCACGGCCGTGGTCGGCACGCGGCTCGAGCAGATCGCCGCCGATCGGGCGCGCGAGGAGAGCCTGAAGGCGGATGCCGCCGCCGCGGCCGCCCGGCTAGCCCGCGAGGCGGACGAGCTCACAGCCCGGCAAAGCGACGAGGCCGCGGCGGTCGCGGCGGCAGTGCTTATGCTCGAGGAGGCGAATGTCGCCCTCGCCGCCGACGATGCGGCACTTGACGAAGTTGTGCAGGAGATCGCGGCGGGCGAGGCGCGCGAGGCGGCACTTAAGCGCCAGAGGAGCGAGCTCGAGGCCCGGCGCGCGCGGCTCCTCGAGCGCGAGCGCGAGATCGGCGAGGAGTGCCAGCGCCTCGAGGGCTCGGCTGAGACGGGTGCTGCCCTCGAAGAGGCGAGGCGCGCGGTAGCTTCGGCGGGGGCCCATGCCGAGACCACACGTCTTGCGGCCCACGCGGCCGAGGACGCGCGTGCGGGCGCGCAGGCCGAGGAGGCAGCTTGCCGCGAGGCGCTCGAAGGACCGCAAGCCCTCGCGAGCGGGCTCGCGGCGCAGGTGAAGGCGCTCGGCGAGCTTTTCGCCGCCGACAGTCCCGCCATGTGGCCGCCGCTCATCGACGTCGTCGAGGTCGAGCCCGGCTTCGAGGTGGCCCTCGGTGCGGCCCTCGGCGACGACCTCGCAGCCCCGCTCGACGAGGGCGCCCCCCTCCACTGGCGCGCGCTGCCACCGCTCGACCATGCGTTGGCGCTGCCCGCGGGCTGCGAGCCTTTGTCCAAGCACGTACGCGGCCCCGCCGCACTTGATCGCCGTCTCGCCCAGATCGGCGTGGTCGCCGATCACTCGACCGGCCGCGCGCTCTCCGCGCGCCTGGCGCAAGGCCAGCGCCTCGTCGCCAAGGACGGCGCGCTGTGGCGCTGGGACGGCTTCACGGTCGCCGCCGGTGCTGCCACGCCCGCGGCCAAGCGGCTCGGCCAGAAGAAGGAGCTCGAGGCCTTGCAGCACCGGCTCGCGGAGGCGCAGGCGGAGTCCGAGGCGGCGCGCGCGAAGCTCATCGCGCGTCAGGACCATGCCCGCGCGGCACTCGCCGCCGAGCGCCGCGCGCGCGAGGAGGCGCGCGAGGCCTTTGCCGCACTCAATGCCGCGCGCGAGGCCGAGACGCGGCTCGCCCAGCGCGCCCAGCAGCAGAGCGCGCGCCTGGCGACGCTTACGGAGAGCGCTGCCCAGCTCGCACTCGACCTCGCCGAGGCCGAGCGTCAGGCCGCCGAGGCAGCAGCAGCCCTCGCGGCCCTTCCCGATCTCGCTGCCGCGCGCCAGCGTCTCGCTTCCTGCCGCGCCCGGCTCGCCGAGACGCGCCAGCTCCAGCACGAGCGGCAAAGTGCGAACGACCGCCTCCTCGGCGAGGCAGAGGCGCGGCGCGAGCGCCTCAAGGCGATCGGGCTCGAGCGGCAAGGCTGGGAGCGCCGCACCGCGGCTGCCGAGCGTCAACTCGCGGAGCTCGCCGAGCGCAAGGCTGCCGCCTTGCGCGAGCAAAGCGAGCTTGCAGCACGCCCGGCCGAGATCGCGGCAAGGCGGAGCGCGCTGCTCGACCGCATCGCCGAGGCCGAGCTAAGGCGGCGGCAAGCGGCGGACCGGCTCGCGGCCGCGGAAGGGCGGCTCGCCGAGGCGGACAAGGCGCTCAAGGTGGCCGAAAGCGAGCTCCATGCCGTGCGCGAGGAGCGGGTGCGCCGCGAGGCCGCCGTGGCCGCGGCCGAGCAGGCGAGGACCGCCGTCGTCGAGCGCATCGCCGAGCGGCTCGAGTGCGCGCCCGAGGCGTGCCTGGAGCTGAGCGGGCTCAAGAGCAGCGACGCGCTGCCCGAGCTCGCCTCGATCGAGAGCCGGCTCCAGCGCCTGGTGAACGAGCGCGAGAACATGGGGCCCGTCAATCTGCGCGCCGAGGCCGAGGCGCGCGAGGTCGAGGACCAGATCGTCTCGTTGCAGACCGAGCGGGCCGACCTCGTGGGTGCCATCCAGCGCCTGCGCCACGGCATCGCCGAGCTCAACCGCGAGGGACGCGAGCGCCTGATGGCCTCCTTCGCCGCGGCGAGCGAGCACTTCAGCGAGCTCTTCACGCGCCTCTTCGGCGGCGGACGGGCGCATCTCGAGCTCACCGAATCGCCTGACCCGCTCGAGGCCGGGCTCGAGATCCTGGCGAGCCCGCCGGGGAAGAAGCTCCAGGTGCTCTCCTTGCTCTCGGGCGGCGAGCAGGCCTTGACCGCACTCGCCCTCCTCTTCGCCGTGTTCCTCACCAACCCGGCGCCGATCTGCGTGCTCGACGAGGTGGACGCCCCGCTCGACGACGCCAACGTCGACCGCTTCTGCGCGCTCCTCGAGGAGATCGCGCGCCACTCCGCGACGCGCTTCCTCCTCATCACCCACCACCGCATGACCATGGCGCGCATGGACCGCCTCTTCGGCGTCACCATGCCCGAGCGCGGCGTGAGCCAGCTCGTCTCCGTCGACCTCGAGGCCGCCGACAGCCTGCGCGCGACGGCCTAGCGCCGTCGCGGCGAAGCCGCCGGGGGCCCGCCTTCGGCAACTTTGCTCCCATGGGTAGTTTCCCAATTTCGGCTAACGGCACCTGCACAGCTGCGCAGCCGAGTTTGATTTCAGGTACAACAAGAGAGAACCGTTGGGTGCAAACGATGCCGTGCGCGCCGAAGGAGTGATCAAGGGCACGGAAGGAACCTCGCCCGAATTCGCTGCGCTTCAAGCGATCGGCTATTCGGTTCCGGAGCCCTAAATCCCGTCCCGTTCCGGCGTCGCATTGTTGGGGCTGGTTGGCATCCGCCGCAGCAAGAAAAGAAGCCATGGATAACGGTTCGATCATGCGCTTCGGCAAGAAGGGCCGAGGCGAAAAGTCAGAATGAGATGCATTCGCGGCACGAGCAAACCCCGTGCGCCTGAGCGTCTTTTGGGGTATAATTTAATAATGTCATTCCAACGCGCACGCGGAGGTATGCCATGCACGCAAAATTTATCTTGAGTCTGATCGCATCGGTTTTTGCTTTGGCGCAAACCGACGGCGTAGCGAAGAATGCGTTGGATCCGGCCGAGGTGGCGCGGGCAGTGCCAGGCTGGCTGTTGCTTAGGGTACAGAACGATTTCGCCACAAAGAACGAGATCGCGCTCTATCAGAAACTGCTGCGGCAGAGCAACTCCGCACAACTGGGGAAACGCGTCAGCGGCGGAGAGGTCTGCCCCGGCTGTCAAAGCACGTCGATCTGCCCCGACAATTGCGTGGGGGGTTGCCAGTCGAGCGATACGGGCGGATGCAAAACTTCCTGCCTCTTGCCCGGGCTTATGTCCGGCGGCTGACACGACGGCTCCGGCAACCCATAGTGTCCGATGAGAACTGCCTACGTCATCCTCACGGATCGCTGCAATTTGCGGTGCAAGTACTGTTTTCAGGAAGGCAAAGCCGTTCCCCGTCCTGCGACCGGCAAGATTGGCCACGAAGTTCTGGACGCGTTCGTGGAATTCTGCGCCGGAAATGAGATCGCCAACGCGGAAATTTTCGGAGGCGAGCCGCTTCTTTATCGCACTCTCTTCGAATATACGGTCACGGCGCTACGCACGCGCCTTCCCTCGCTCCACGTCGGCGCCGTCACCAACGGCACGCTGATCGACGAACGGCTCATGTCGCTCATCGAGCACGGGCGCGTGAACCTGTTGGTGAGTATCGACGGCATGAAATCGCGGCACGACGAAATGCGCGGCGGCTTTGACCACATCAGCCCATGGTTTTCGCGTCTTTCGGCATTGAGCGGGGTGACGGTTGCTCTGCAGGCCGGCAAGGTCGAGAGGATGTACGACCACATTAAATACCTTTGGGACGCGGGATTCTCGAAGGGCGTCTTCGTCAACGTCATCTATAACTACGGCTGGTACGGGGCCGGTGAGGTCGCGCGCTTCGAACAGGAATACGAGCAGGCGTTGCTCGGCATGTTGCGGGGCGAAGGGACGCTGCTATGCGCTACCAGGCTTCACGGATTGCTGAAACAAACCGGCGGATATCAGAGCTGTGGCATTGTTGCGGACGGACTCGCGTGCAACTGGAATGGCACGCTGTATCCCTGCATCAGGGCTATCGAACTTGGCACTGATTTCAGCATCGGCGACATACGCCAAGGCGTCGATGAAACAAGGAACAAAGAAGTGCGTGCGCGCATTCGTGAGGAGGTCTTGTCCTCTCCCGGCGCGAAGCAATATCCGATGGTGAGCTTCTGTCCCGTAGCGATCTATCAGGAACACGGCAGCTTTGCCGGCGAATGGAACAAGCAGTATTGCGAGATGATCCAGACCAAGGCGAAGCTGGTCGCGAAGTACTACCACGAGATATCGGCGCACCTGTCGGCCGCGGCCGCAGCCGCGTCGTAAGAACTGCGTTCCAGCAACGCGCGTCCAAAGGCCCGCCGCGCGCCACACCGCGACCCGCTTCCCCCTCATCACCCACCAGCGCCTGACAATCGCGCGCAGGACCGCCTCTTCGGCGTCACGATGCCCGAGCGCGGGGTGAGCCAGTTCGTCTCCGTCGACCTCGAAGCCGGAGTACCGCCGTCGGAAACACGGCCTAAGTTGGATATGCCCTTGCTCCGCCCTCGTATCCGCGCTTGGCCGCAGCCACGGGGGCCGCTTACAGCCGGATATTTACCCTCGTCACGAGATAATCCGGCTAACAGCCGGAATTTTCCCAGAGTTCCCGAAGACACGCGTATGCAGGTGCTGGAGCAAGCTGCGCACACGCGTGCGCTTTTGCCTCAAATGGTTGCAAACACCCAAGTAAAAACGTATTAACGCGAAGAAGTCCGAGCAAAACATTAACGCGTGTTTTCGTATATTGCTCTTTTTGCTGCAAGGCATTTTCCAGAGCTTGAAGCTTGTCCTTTCGTTTTTGAAGAGCGGCCTTCTTATCGAAGTACCATTGGCAGGCACTATAATTTCCGTTGTAAACATGGCACTCTTCCTGATTAAAAGCATGTGCGTCCTTGTTAAATTGAATTTCTCCATCTTCCCTATTCGGATTTGTTACCAAATCATTATACTCCTTAACTACTTTGTCATGCTCAATAAGATTATCCTTCAACGATTCTAAATTACTTTTGAACATAGCCGGCGACATGCTGTCGTCTGCCGCATAAGCAAAATTAGCGGCGGATACCATCGTTGCCAATACAATGAACCGCACGCTTAGGACGATGCTTGGCCGGAGGCGTTTAGTCATCTGGCCCAACCTTGGGACACTGGCGTGCCGCGACCCATCTGCCGACATTCACCGGTTGTGCGCCATATCGAGCATTACACTACTCCTTCTGGGCGCACTTTACCAGGGCGGAGCACAAGATGCCCAATTTCACCCGGCATCACCACCGATTTGGTTTTCCTGAGCGGTTCAAAGCTCGGTTTTTTCGCCGCTCGCCGCGCACATCTCCTGTGGTTGCCTCCAAGGCCGGAACCGCCCCAGAGACGGGATCGGCGTGGTGATGGATTGCGCTACAAGCGCGGATAGGCGAGTTTCTCGATCGCCTCGTGCTTGACCGTGAACAAGGCAATCCTGCTGTCGAGCCCGTAAGTGATCCACGGCTTCTCGTGGCCAAGGATATCCGCCGCCACGTTCTCCCCGACACCGGCATTTTGCAAGAGCGCTGCCAAGGTACTGCGAATCGAATGGAACACAAGGTCTGGCCCGAACACGAGCGCGGCGTGAGCCAGCTCGTCCCCGTCGACCTCGAGGCCGCCGACAGCCTGCGCGCGACGGCGTAGCGTCGTCGCCAGGCGTTTTCCTCCGCCCTCGGCGCCAACTATGCCCTCGCGGGACAATCGACTATGATTGCTCGCTTCTGAAACCGACTTTCAGAGGAAGACGGCACCAAGGCATGGTGGGAGAGGGCCGATGAAGGACATCAAGGCAACGTCGTTGCAGGTCGCGAGCGGTACGTTTGCGATATTGGATAGATTGGCACGTGCCCTCGTGGAGAAAAAAGTTCTCAGCAGGAAGGAGGCTGACCAGATCGTGAAGGGCGCGATTGGCGATTTGCGGAAATGCGGCGATCCGACCGTCCAGAGTGCCGCCGATTTCCTTCGCGATTTTTACAAAGCGCGCGGCAGGGTTCGGGCGAAGAAGAAATAAAATGTTTGCCCTCGAGGCCGCCGACAGCCTGCGCGCGACGGCGTGAGGGCGTCGCCGTCCCTCACCCTTCCCATCGCTGCCGCGATGGGCCCCTTCCCTCTCCCGCAAGCGGGAGAGGGAGTCATGGCGTCCTTGGAATATCCTCTCCCGCTCGTGCCGATGGGAAGCGAGCCTTTGCGAGATAGGCGGCGACGTCAGGCGTCATAAATCGCAGCCATCGCGGCGGATTTCATGCATGAGGGGCGTTCGCTCGAGATGCAGTCCGGCGGCGAGGGGAAGAATGTTGAGCACCGACCCCGTCTCCTCCAAGATGGGCTCGGTGATGGTCGCCAGCGCAGTCAGATCCTGCCAGCGATCAGCGCCGAGATCATAGAGGAACAAGGCTACGTCATAATCGGAGTCGGCGCGGGCGTCGCCCCGTGCGCGCGAGCCGAACAGCACGACGCGCTCGATGCGGGCACCATAGAGCTCATCGAGCGCAGCGCGCAGGCGAGCCAGGATGGGGTCGTTCGGCAGTTTTCTAGGCACGATGATCTCCGTAGGGGATCGCTACGTTAGCCCGGCGCGTCATGAGAATATAGAGCGCTCCGCGGCGGGCACTGAAGGAGAGGCGAGCGCCTCCCATGAGGCCGGCTACGGGTCCTATTTCCGGCCGCCGGAGGCGGCCGTTTCCGGCCACTTTGCCGCAGCTTCTCGTTCTTGACAGGTTGGGACCCGCTCCTTATCGTGCGCCCGCGATTTCGGCCCGCAAGCCGTCCGATCGAGGGTTCGGACCAAGCCTTGGGGAAGCATCCCTCTCAGCCCAGGCAGGCGTCCTCGCATGACCGAGCGGAAGCCTCCGCATTCCCTCGAGGCGCTCGACGCCCGCCTGCGCGAGGCGCAGAGCCGGCAAGCCGGTGCCAAGCCTCGCGAGCCCGCCGCGGCGGCGGGTATGAGTGCGCTCGGCTTCGCCTGGCGCGTCGGGCTCGAGCTGGTCTCGGCCCTCGTCGTCGGCGTGGCGATCGGCTATCTGCTCGATCGCTGGCTCGGCACGAAGCCGTGGCTGCTGATCCTCTTCTTCGTGCTGGGATCGGCGGCGGGCTTGCTCAACGTCTTCCGGTTGACGAGCGGGCTGGGAGGCACGGTCGGCTACCGCAAGGCGCCGGAGGCGGGGGCCGCGACGCAGCACCGCGGCAACGAAGACGACGACGAGGAGTAGACGGAGAGATCATGGCGCAAGCCGGCGGCCAGAGCCCCCTCGAGCAGTTCAGGATCGAGCCGATCGTGCCCATCCACCTGGGCAAGGTCGACGTCTCGTTCACCAACTCGTCGCTCGTGATGGTGATAGCACTCCTCCTGATCACTGGCTTCCTCCTTCTCGGCATGCGGCGGCGGGCGCTCGTGCCGGGGCCCTTCCAATCCATGGCGGAGATCGCCTACGAGTTCGTCGCCAATCTCCTGCGCGACACGGTCGGGAACGAAGGCAAGCGCTATTTCCCCATCGTCTTCACGATCTTCATGTTCGTGCTCTTCGGCAACCTCATCGGCCTGGTGCCGTTCAGCTTCACCTTCACGAGCCACATCATCGTCACCTTCGCGCTCGCGATCGCGGTCTTCATCGGGGTGACGATCCTCGGGATCGCGCGCCATGGCCTGCACTTCGCGAAATTCTTCGTGCCGCCCGGCGTGTCCGTGGCCCTCTGGCCGCTCCTCATTCCGATCGAGATCATCTCCTATCTCTCGCGGCCGATAAGTCTCTCGGTGCGGCTCTTCGCCAACATGCTGGCGGGGCACACGCTGCTCAAGGTTTTCGCAGGCTTCGTCTTCGCACTCGGGTTCGCGGGCTTCATCCCACTCGGCTTCGTGGTGGCGCTCTCCGGGCTCGAGTTCCTGATCGCCTTCCTGCAGGCCTACGTGTTCGCCATTCTCACCTGCCTCTACATCAACGACGCGCTGCACCTTCACTGAGTTGGCGGAAGGTGCCGGTGCGGACATGAGGACGCCTCTAGAGACCAACGCAACCCAGGGGATCTAACGATGGAACTCGCAGCCGCGAAAGTCATTGGTGCCGGCCTCGCCGTGATCGGCGTGTTGGGGTCGGGAATCGGCATCGGCACCATCTTTGCCGCCTTCATCAATGCCGTCGGACGCAATCCGGCGGCGCGCGGGGATGTGTTCACGATGACGATGCTCGGCTTCGCCCTCGTCGAGGCCATCGCACTCTACGCGCTCGTCATCGCCCTCGTCATTCTGTTCGGCTAGCGCCGCGGCCCGGCCGCGCGCGGCGCGCGCACGGCCAAGGAGACGGTCATGCCCCAGCTCGATCCGACGCACTTCGCGAGCCAGCTCTTCTGGTTGGCACTCACCTTCATCCCGCTTTTCTTCATCCTGTGGAAGGTGGCGCTGCCGAGGGTGGCGGCGGTCATCGAGGCGCGCAACGCGCGCATCTCCGC
Organism: Alphaproteobacteria bacterium; assembly: GCA_052143835.1. Lineage (GTDB taxonomy): Bacteria > Pseudomonadota > Alphaproteobacteria > JACZXZ01 > JACZXZ01 > DASPPM01. The sequence goes on along the minus strand of JBKQRV010000051.1, from coordinate 7,757 downwards.
GGATCTCGATCAGGCGGCAATGCTGCGGGACGAGGCCGCGACGGTGCTGGAGCACTACGAGGCCACGCTCAAGGACGCCCATGAGAAAGGGCGCGCCTCCTTGCGCAAGACGGCCGAGGAGTTGGCGGCCGAGAGTGCGAAGCGCCACGTCGAGCTGGCGCGCGCGCTCGCGGAGCGCATCGGCGAGGCCGAGGCGCGCATCGCGTCTGCGCGCGACGCGGCGGTTGCCAACATCCGCGGCGTCGCCGGCGAGGCGGCGCAGGCCGCGACCGAGCGGCTCATCGGCGTCAAGGTCGAAGGCACGGCGCTCACGCACGCCGTTGCCGAGGCCGCGGGGGAGAAGCGCTGATGGAGTTCCTTCGCGATGCGGAGTTCTGGATCGCGGTCGCCTTCGTCATCCTGATCGCGGCCGCGTGGAAGCCGGTCAAGGGCTCGCTCGCGGCGGGCCTGGACGCGCGCGCGGCCAAGATCAGGAGCGAGCTCGAGGAGGCCCGCCGCCTCCTCGAGGAGGCGCAGGCACTTCTTGCCGACTATCAGAATAAGCAGCGGCAGGCGCTTTCCGAGGCCGAGGGCATCATGCGCCACGCGGCGGAGGAGGCCGAGCGCAACCGCCAAGCGGCCGAGGGCGATCTCGCGGCCTCGCTTCGGCGCCGCGAGCAGCAGGCGATGGACCGCATCGCGCAGGCCGAGGCCAAGGCGCTCGACGAGGTGCGGGCACTTTCCGTCGAGCTGGCGCTGGCCGCCACCCGCCGCCTGGTGCGCGACAATCTCGACGCCAAGCGCGCGGCGGGGCTCGTCGACCAGGCCATCGCCGAGCTGCCGCAGCGGCTGCACTGAGCGGGGCGCTTGGAGCGGTTCCCCTTGTGGACGGAACCGCCTCTTTTCGTCATTGCCGGGCTTGACCCGGCAATCCATGGACCCCCGGGTCAAGCCCGGGGGTGACGAGAAAAATTAGCGATCCCATCAAGCGGAAACCCGCTCAATGCGGCGGGGGGCGGCTCCACAGGAGCTTGCGGCCCTCGGGCGAGAATTTCGTGGCGGCATCGACGATGATGGCCTGGAATTCCGCGTCGAGGGCCTCGTGCTTCATGCGCGCGTTCGTCATTGCGGCGGCGAGGGCGGCTTGATCGAAAGGCTCGGCGATGAGCTTGGCGCGCACCTCGCGGCGTGCCGCTTGAAGCTCCGCGGAGAGGCCCGCGAGCTTGGCCTGATCGGCCTTCCACGCGGCGGCGAGAATTTCCTTGTCCTTCTCCGGGAGCGGCGCCGAAATCCGCTCGAGCACGGCCATGGGCGACGGGCCCGGCGGCTCGCGTCGATGCAAGAGATGCGCGGCGAAAAAGCCGGCGACGAACAAATTGACCGCAAGCGAGGCGAAGAGGACGATTTGCAGCGTCCACGCCTTCGTGCGGCCGTCGCTCATAGACCGGCGACCTCGAAGGGCGAATCATCGGCGTGCAGCTGCGACACGTCGATCGTCGCGCTGTCGGCTTGCGGGCTCTCGAAGGTGAGGGTCCCCGTCACGACGCCGAGCACGGCTACGAAGGCGAGCACGGCGGCGCGCGACCACAGCGATGCCGCGCCGGCGCTGAGTGTTGAGCGGGCGAGCGTGCGCCGCGAGGGGGCCGTCGCAAGCGACCGCGCGCGCGCCTTGACGCGCATCTCGCGGCCCGCATCGGGTACCAACTTGTGCCGGTCGAGCAGCGCATCGAGCCGCGCGGTCTCGGCCCGCGCCGCGACCGCGGCCGGCGAGGCGACAAGGAAGGCCTTCGCCGGCGCGCGCAGCTCGCGCGGCCAGCGCTCGAACGACGCCCCATAGGCATCGAGATAATACATGAACTCTTCGAAGGTCATTCCCCCTCCTTGGGGCCAAGCGCCCCGAGCTCGGCGAGCTTCGTGCGCAACGTGCGCCGTGCCCGAACGAGCAACGCCTCGAGTGCGGAAACCGAGACTGCGAGTGCCTCGGCGGCCTCTAGATTGCTCATCTCCTCGAAATAGCAGAGTGCCAGCGCCGCCCGCTGGCGCTCCGGCAGCGCGCCGATCTCGGCCGCGACCGCCCGGCTGAGCTCGTTCTGGTAAATCTTCTCGACGGCGCCCCGGGCTGGGTCGGCCGGCTCCGCGGCAGTCTCAAGCGATAGCATGTCGGGCCGCCTTTTGCGATCGAGGCAGAGGTTGACCAGAATGCGGAAGAACCAGGTCGAGAAGCGCCCGCGCCCCGGCTGCCAGGTGTCCGCCTTGGTCCACAGCCGCAGAAAAGCCTCCTGCACCAGCTCCTCGGCATCGCTGGCATTGCCGGAGATGCGCTGTGCCAGGCGCAGGCTGCGTTGCGTATGGCGCTCGACCAAGCGCTGGAAGGCCTCTTGATCGCCCTCGGCCGTGCGCGCGACCAAATCCTCGTCCGAATCCTCGTCCATGCCGGCCTTCACCCGCGCGACGAAAAGCACCGGCCGTGCCCGCGGGCGGGGTGCATCCACTCCTCCGCGCCCCAGCCCCATGACGCGCTCAGCCGTGTCGAAGAGCGGGTCGGCATAGGGCATCGGCAGACTTGCACTGATCATCGCATGCCCGATCGTAAGGCGGTTTCAAGCCTTCCGTAAAGGCCGAGAGCGCTGCCGCACGCTGAAATCGCTCCATCTTCCGCATGCGCAGCTCTCAGCCTTTCGGGAGGGGCCGGCTCAGGCGCTCGTCCGGCCGTCCTCCGGTCCAAGCGAGCCATGCCCGATATACGGCAAAGGGCCGGCGACCCTGCGCTCGCCGGCGGGCTCGGGGGGCGCGCTCGGCGAGGCCTGGGCATCGCTGGCCGCCGCTATTCCGCCGCCTGGGAGGCAGGCTGTGGCGGGCGCCAGCGCAACACCGGCTTGCGCGCGGCCGCCGTCTCGTCGAGCCTGCGGCGCGGCGTGAAATGGGGGGCGCCATGGAAAGCCTCGGCCGCCCCCGCCTCTTTGGCGCGCTCGGCCAACCCGCGCACCACGGCGATGAACTGATCGAGCGATTCCTTGCTCTCGGTCTCGGTCGGCTCCATGAGGAGCGCCCCATGCACCACGAGGGGGAAGTACATCGTCATGGGATGGAAGCCCTCGTCGATCATGGCCTTGGCGAAATCGAGGGTGCTCACCCCGCTGTCCTTGAGAAAATGGTCGTCGAAGAGCGCCTCGTGCATGCATGGCCCCGCGAAGGCGGGTGTCAAGACGTCGCCGAGACGCGCCAAGAGATAGTTGGCGTTCAAGACCGCATCGGCCGCGACCTGGGCGAGGCCGTCGGCGCCGTGACTCATCATGTAGGCGAGCGCCCTGATGAACATGCCCATCTGGCCATGGAAGCCCTTGAGCCGGCCGAAGGGCTTGCTGCCGGCCCCCGCCGCTTCGGCGTGCTCGACGAGGCGGAGCCCCTCGGGCCCGTGCACGATCCAAGGCAAGGGCGCGAAGGGGGCCAAGGCCGCCGAGAAGACCACGGGCCCGCTCCCCGGCCCGCCGCCGCCGTGCGGGGTGGAGAAGGTCTTGTGCAGGTTGATGTGCATGCAGTCGATGCCGAGATCGCCCGGCCGCACGCGCCCGACGATGGCATTGAAATTGGCGCCGTCGCAGTAGAAGTAGGCGCCGCTCTCATGGAGGTGCTGGGCGAGCTCGACCATGTCGGGCTCGAAGAGGCCGCACGTGTTGGGATTGGTCACCATGAGCGCCGCCACGTCGGGCCCGAGCTTCTCTTTGAACGCCGCGAGGTCGACCCGTCCGCGCGCGTTCGCCGGGATCGGGTCGATGGTGAAACCGCACTCCGCCCCCGTCGCCGGATTGGTGCCGTGCGCCGATTCCGGCACGAGCACGCGCCGCCGCGCCCGCTCGCCGCGAGCCTCGAGTGCGGCCCGGATCGCGATCATGCCGCAAAGCTCGCCATGGGCACCCGCACCGGGCGAAAGGGCCACCGCAGGCATGCCCGTGAGCGTCTTGAGCCAGTGGGCGAGCCGATCGATAAGCGCGAGCGCCCCCTGGACCGTGCTCACGGGCTGCAGCGGATGGAGGTCGGCGAGGCCCGCGAGGCGCGCCACTTTCTCGTTGAGGCGCGGATTGTGCTTCATGGTGCACGAGCCGAGCGGGTAGAGCCCGCTGTCGATGCCGTAGTTCTTCTGGCTGAGGCGCGTGTAGTGACGCACCACTTGGGGCTCGGAGAGGCCGGGCAGTCCGATCTTGCCCGCGCGCCTCATGGCGCCGAGACGCTCGGCGTTACCTCGGGGCTCGGGCAAATCGACGCCCGTGCGTCCTTCCTGGCCCTGCTCGAAGATGAGCGGCTCCTCGATCTGCAGACCCCGGTTGCCGCTGATGCTGGGCGGCAGCGCAGGCGCTGGCGCGCCCGCCGGACGGCTCTTGCGATCCTGCGAGAGATCCATCACAGCACCTCCTCGAGCGCTTCGGCCAAGGCCTCGATCTCGCCTTGCGTATTCATCTCCGTGGCCGCGACCAGCATGAGATCGGCGAGGGCGGGAGAATCCGGATAGAAGCGCGAGAGCGGAACGCCGCCCAAGATGCGCCGCGCGGCGAGCGCTTCCACCACCTCCGCCGCGGGCCTCGGCAGCTTGAGCGTCACCTCGTTGAAGAAGGCCTTGTTGAGGACCTCGACCCCTTTGATGGCGGCGAGCCGCTCGGCGAGCTCGACGGCGTTGGCGTGATTGAGGGCGGCGAGCCGCGTCAAGCCCGCCTCGCCGAGCAGGGAAAGATGGATGGTGAAGGCGAGCGCGCACAGGCTCGAGTTGGTGCAGATGTTGCTCGTCGCCTTCTCGCGCCGGATGTGCTGCTCGCGCGTCGAGAGCGTCAGCACCCAGCCGCGTCTGCCTTCGGCATCGACGGTCTCGCCGCAGAGCCGGCCCGGCATCTGGCGCACGAACTTCTCGCGCGCGGCGAAAAGCCCGAGGTAGGGGCCGCCGAAGGAGAGCGGGATGCCGATCGACTGGCCCTCGGCCGCGACGATGTCGGCCCCCATCTCGCCCGGCGGCTTGACGAGGCCGAGCGAGACGACCTCGGCGACCGCGACGACGAGGAGGGCGCCCTTGGCATGGCAGGCATTGGCGAGCGCCGAATAGTCGCGGAGATGGCCGAAGAAGCTCGGGCTCGCCACCACCACGCAGCTCGTCTTGTCGTCGATCATGCCGGCGAGTTCCTCGCCCCCGCGCGGATCGGGTGGGGCGAGCACCGTCTCGAAATCGGCCCAGCGCCCGCGCGTCGCGCAGATCTCGCGATAATGCGGATGGAGCCCGCCCGAGAGGATCGCCTTCTTGCGCTGCGTCAAGCGGTTGGCCATGGCGACGGCTTCCGCTGAGGCGGACGCCCCGTCGTACATGGAGGCGTTCGCCACCTCCATGCCGGTGATGAGCGCCACCTGCGTCTGGAACTCGAAGAGATATTGCAAGGTGCCTTGCGACACCTCCGGCTGGTAGGGCGTGTAGGAGGTGAGGAACTCGCCGCGCTGGATGAGATGATCGACGCTTGCCGGAATGTGATGGCGGTAAGCACCCGCGCCCAGGAACGAGGGCACCGACGCGGTGCCGAGGTTCCCGCTCGCGAAGGCCTGGAACTCGCGCTCGACCTCGAGCTCGCCCATGTGGCGCGGCAGCTCCACGGGCGCCTTCAAGCGCACGCCCTCGGGCACGTCGCGATAGAGGCTGTCGAGCGAGCCGACGCCGATCGCCTGCAGCATCGCGCGGCGATCCGCGTCCGTGAGCGGGAGATAGCGCATCAGTGGAGCCCCTCGCAGAATTTGCCGTAGGCGGCCTCGTCCATGAGCGAGGCGAGCTCGCCCTTGTCCTTGAGATCGAGCTTGAAGAACCAGCCATCGGCCATGGGCGAGGAGTTGACGAGTGCCGGCTCGCCCGTGAGCTTGTCGTTGACCGCGACCACCTTGCCGCTCGCAGGGGCATAGACCTCGCTCGCCGCCTTCACGGATTCGACGACCGCGGCATCGCCTCCCTTGGCCACCTCCTTGCCGAGTGCGGGGAGCTCGACGAAGACGACGTCGCCCAGCTGCTCTTGCGCGTATTGCGTGATGCCGACGGTGGCGCTGCCGTCGGCCTCGAGGCGGATCCATTCGTGGTCCTGGGTAAATTTCAGCACGGGCTCTCCTCCCTGGCGTTCATCCCCGGTAATAGCGCTGCGGCACGAAGGGGAGTGCCGCCACCTTGGCCGGGCGCGGTACGTCGCGCACGATGAGCTGGATGGGCGTTCCCACCGCGGCAGAGGCGCTCTCGACGTAGCCCATGGCGATGGGGCCGCCCAGGCTCGGGCCGAAACCGCCCGAGGTGATGGTGCCGATCCTGCGCCCGGCCGCATCCGTGATCGCGGTGCCGTCGCGCGCGGGCGCCTTCCCGTCGGGCAGGATGCCGACGCGCTTGCGCTCGACCCCCTTCGCGAGCTGCGCGCGGATCACCTCGGCCCCCGGGAAGCCGCCGTCCGCGCGCCGGCGCTTGCCGATCGACCAGACGAGCCCCGCCTCGACCGGCGTCGTCGTGGTATCGATGTCGTGGCCGTAAAGGCAGAGGCCTGCCTCGAGGCGGAGCGAATCGCGCGCACCCAGTCCGATCGCCCTGACCTCGGGCTCGGCCAAAAGACGGCGCGCGAAGTCCGCCGCGGCAGCGGTCGGGAGCGAGATCTCGAAGCCGTCCTCGCCCGTGTAGCCCGAGCGCGTGACGAGCGCTTCCGTGCCGCCGAGCGTGTAGCGCGCGAGGCTCATGAATTTCTGGCTCAAGCAGGCGGGTGCCAAGCGCCCCAGCACCGCGGCGGCGGCGGGGCCTTGGAGCGCCAGGAGGGCGCGGTCCGCGAGCGGCTCGAGGCGCACGCGGCCGTCGAGGCCCTTCTCCATGTGGGCGATGTCGTCGGCCTTGCAGGCTGCGTTCACCACCACGAAGAGCCCGTCCTCGAGGCGCGTGGCCATGAGGTCGTCGAGGATGCCGCCCGCCTCGTTGGTGAACTGGGTGTAGCGCTGACGCCAGGGGGCGAGGCCCAGGATGTCGCCCGGCACCAGGCGCTCGAAGGCGGCGGCCGCGTCTTTGCCGCCCACGCGCACCTGGCCCATGTGGGAGACGTCGAAGAGGCCCGCCGCCTTGCGCGTATGCATGTGCTCGGCGAGGATGCCGCTCGGATAGTTGACCGGCATCTCGTAGCCCGCGAAGGGCACCATCTTGGCGCCGAGCGAGAGGTGCAGATCGTAAAGCGGGGTGCGCTCTAATGTTTGGGGCGAAGGGACGCTCACGAGGTCCTCCAGAGGCGTTGCCGCCTGCCCGGCGCGCGTGCCGATCCCGCCCTCGGGATCGCCTTGCCGGACAAGCCCCCTCTGTCCTCGGACCTGAAAGATTCGCCCGGCCTTTGCTGCCGGGGTTACCCCTTCGGTGAGCCGCACGGCCGACTTGCGGCGCGCGGCTGCTTTCCAGAGCTGCCTACCCTCGCGGTCCCCTTTGCCTGAGAGTTTCCGGGGCGGTTGCTCCTTCGGCGCCGGCGCGGCACCAAGCCCGCTTCAAGGCCAAGTGCCGCGTCGATCTCTCCCGCGAGAGTCTACGGCGCCGCTAGCCTAGTCGCATGGCGGGGAATGTCAACAGAGGCGAGGGGAGGGTAGTGTCTCGGTTTGAAACTCGGCAAGCGGCGGTGAGGCTCGCTTCTCCTCTCCTCCTTTAGGAGGAGAGATGCTATGGGGCGGGCGGCGAGGTATGGCACCATCGTCGTTGCAAACAACCGATGGAGCGTCCCATGCCAAAGCCTAACGACTTGAGCAGGTCCCTCACC
>JBKQRV010000050.1:0-26796 GCA_052143835.1 Alphaproteobacteria bacterium | reverse complement strand
GGCCAACAAAATTCCCCCCCCCCCTTGATGGGGGTGGGTTGGGTGGGGGTGACCCTTGCTTCAATTAGAGCGGGCATTTGTGAAACCACGCAGCGAGGATAAGAGGAAAAGCGGGGACTGCCAACAGGTGCGCTATTTCCCTTCGCGCCGCCAGGCAAGCGCCAATGTGCCGAGTGCGGCCAGCAGCACGAGGAGTGCGGGCAACAGCGGCGCCTGGCGCACCCCCGTCACGACATAGTCGGCATTCTCCTTGAAGGCGATCCAGGCGCCCGCGACGCCGGCCCCGGCATAGTCGCGGCTGGGCCGGATCTGGCGCAGCTCGGGTACGCCGCCCTCCGCGAGCCAGCGGATGCTGCCCCCGCTCGCCTCCGCGGCGGGCTTGAGCCTCTCGTCGGTCGAGCGCACGTCCTGGAACTCGATGGGGTTGAGCGGGCCGACGGCGGCAAGCGTCGTGTGGGTGCCGTCGCTGATGCGGTAGAGCCCGAGCTCGTTGGCACTCGCCGTGCCTTGCGAGCGTCCCCCTTCTCCCGGCGCGAGCGCCAGCTTGAACGTCTTTCCCGAGGGTGCGGTGATCTCGGCCGAGACCGGCTTGGGATCGAGGCTTTGGCGGACGACCTTGATTTTGTTGCCCTCGACTTCCGCGCGCAGCGCCTCCTCCTCGAGCTCGGGCTCCTGCATGAGCCAGTGGGCGAGCCGGCGCAGGAGCTCTGACTCGGGACCCCCGCCCTCGAAGCCGCGCGACCACAGCCACATCTGATCGCTGGCGATGAGCGCCACGCGGCCTTTGCCGACGCGCCCGAGCTGAAGCAACGGGCGGCCTTCGAGCCCCGTCATGAGGGTCATGCCCGACTTGGGATTAACGTCGACCTGGCGGAACCAGCGGCCCCAGGGATGCTTCGGATCGTCGGCGCCCGGAAGCTCCGCCGTCACCGGGTGGCGCTTGCCGATATCCGTCACCTCCGGGCGGAAGCCGCGCTCGAGGACCTGGCCGGTCGGCTCGGCCGGCATCACGCTGCCGAGGGGGGTGTAGTAGATGCTGATCGGCGAGGCGAAGTCCGGCCCGACTGCGGCCAAAAGCGCGCCGCCCCGCTCCACGTAATCGGCGATGTTCTGCAGATAGTTGTTCGGCAGCTCGCCGCGCCGGCGATAGCGGTCGAAGATGATGAGGTCGAACTCGTTGAGCTTGACCTCGAAGAGCTCGTGCACGGGAAAGGTGATGAGCGAGAGCTCGCGCACCGGGGTGGCGTCGAGCTTCTCCGGCGGGCGCAGGATGGTGAAGTGCACGAGGTCGACCGAGGGGTCGGATTTCAGGAGATTGCGCCAGGCGCGCTCGCCCGGATGCGGCTCGCCCGAGATGAGAAGCACGCGCAAGCGGTCCCTCACGCCGTTGAGTACGACGACCGCGCGCTTGTTCTTGAGCGTGAGCACGTGCGGGCCGGGCTCGACGGAAAGCTCGAAGATGCTCTGTCCCGCGTGGTCGAGGGTGATCGGGATCTTGACGTCCTTGCCGAGCGGAACCATGACCGTCGTCTCGTCCGTGCCGTCGCGTCGGAGCGTGAGCATGGCCTGGCCTTGAGACGGTCCGGGCAAATCGTCGACCCTCACCGTGAGGTTGAGCGGCTTGTTGACGAGACCGTAGCTCGGCGCATCGACGACGGTCAGCCGCCGGTCGGCCTCGTTGCGCTCGCCGGTGAGAAGCACGTGGAGGGGAGCGCCGAGCTGTGCCCCTGCCTTCCCGCCCGGCGCGTCGTGCACCTGGCCGTCGGTGATCATGATCGCACCGGCGAAGCGCTGGCGCGGAATGTCGGCAAGCGCATCCTCGAGCGCCTTGTAAAGCTCGGTGCCGCTGTCGACGACGCTCGGGTCCTGGCCGGTCGAGCGCACCAACCTGAGCTCGAAATGCTTGAGCGACTTCGCCGCCTCCTGGACCTTGGCGAGCGCTGCCTCGGTCTGCGCGCGGCGCTGCCCGATCCCTTGGCTCGGGGAGTCGTCGACGACGACGAGGCCGATGTCGTTGAGCGGAGTGCGATCCTCGAGCACGGCCGAGGGGTTGGCGAGGGTCAACAGCAGCACCGCAAGCACAAGCGCGCGCCAAGACATGCCGCGCGCGCGGCGCAGCCAGCCGAGCGCCAGCAAAAGCGCGGCAATGAGCACGAGCCCCAGGATTGCCAGCCAGGGCAGGAGCGGCGCGAATACGATGGTGAGATTCTCGAGCATTTAGAGGCCGAGCCTCTCGAGGATCGCGGGCAGGTGGACCTGGTCGCCCTTGTAATTGCCGGTAAGCGCGTACATCACGAGGTTGATGCCGAAGCGGAACGCCATCTCGCGCTGGTGCTCGCCGCCGGGCACCACGGGCATGAGCGGACGCCCGCCGTCGTCGACGGCCCAGGCGCCGGCCCAGTCGTTGCCGCCGATCACCACCGCGGAAACGCCGTCATTCACCTTCTCGTCGGAGCGCTCGACCCAAACCGGCGAGCCGTCGAGCCGGCCCGGGAACTCGTGCAGGAGATAAAAGGAGCGCGTCAACACGTGGTCCTCCGGCACCTGGATGAGGGCCGGCAGATCGAGCTCATCGAGGAGCAGGCGCAGCACGCGCCAGCTGGCTGCCGAGCGGTTCGGATCGCGCGTATCGAACAGCACCTGGCCGCCGTTCTGCAAATACGCCACCACCTTCTCCTGCCCCTTGGCCGTGAGGTTCGGCACGCGGCCGGAGATCGGCCAATAGATCAAGGGAAAGAAAGCCAGCTCGTCGCGGTTGGGATCGACGCCCATGGGAGCCGCCGCCTCGACGGCGGTGCGCGCGTTGAGTGCGAGGGACAGGCCGATGAGCCCGGCCTTGCTGAGATCGTCGAGCGAGGGGTCGCCGGTCAAGACATAGGCAAGGCGCGTGGACGTCGTCGCCGCGATCGCGGCGGAGTCGTCGCTCGTCGCGGCGGCGGCTTCGGCGGCGTAGGCCGCGGGGGCTGCGAGGGCGAGGCAGGCGAACAGGATAGCGGCCGCGCCGCTCGCCGTGCCGCGCGCGCGCCTCCGGCCGGCGACGCCGCCTTGTCCGCGCGCGCCGAACAGGTTGCTCAAGCCGCGTTGGCCGAAAAGGAGCCCGCGCAAGGCCAGGCTGATGACGAGATCGGCAAGGGCCAAGAGCATGGCGGCGGCGATCAGCCAGGGCTTCATGTCCCGTTCGCGCTGGCCGCTGTAGACCGCGCGGGAGACGCCCGACGGCAGGTCGGAGAGCAGTGCCAGGCTGCGCACTTGATCGCTCAGGTTGAGCGCGCGCCGCGTCGTCTCCGAGCCATAATAGCCGGGCGGGTGGCGCGGCCCGATGCGGGGGCGTTGCAGCTCCTCGGCGCCGATGGCACTCGCGGCCGCGGGCGGGGTGACGAGCTCGGCGAAGCCGTCGAGCGTCTTGAAGGGCGGCAGGCTCGTCTTCTCGGCATTCCCCGAGACACCCTGGCTCAGCGCCACCATGCGTTGGAGCATCTCGACGAAGAGGCCGGAGAAGGGCAGCGTCGACCAGTCGGGATTGGCCGTCGTATGCACGAGCACGAGCCAGCCCTTGCCGCGCTTGTCGGCGGTCACGAGCGGCGTGCCATCGGCGAGCCGCGCCCAAGTCTTTTGATCGAGATCGAGCGAGGGCTCGGCGAGCACTTGGCGCTTGATCTCGACATCGGCGGGGATGGCAAGCCCGGCGAAGGGACTTCGCGCATCGAAGGAAGCGAGCGGCTCCGGCTTCTCCCACGACATGGCCCCGCCCAGCTCGCGCTCCCCGCGGCGCAGCTTGACCGGCACGAGATCGTCGTTGCCCTGCCCAAGGCGCGGCCCGGCGAAGCGCAAGAGCGTGCCGCCTCCCTGGATCCAGCGCTCGAGCCGGGCGCGGAGCGCAGGCGGGAGGGGGTCCGAGTCGGTCAGAATCAGCACGGCAAGCTGGCGCTCGAGCAGCTGCTCGAGCGTCCCCTCGACGATCTCGCTATAAGGCTGCAAGGCACGCTCGAGATAGTAATGGCCGCCAAGGAGCGGCTCCGCCTGCTCGTTGGGCGGTGCCGTGACGACGCCCACGGGACGGCGGCGCCAACGGTCGTCGAGGAGCACGGTCGCCCCCACCGTGCGCTCGCCGACGATCTCGAGCCGGGTGATCTCATTGCGCAGCTCGACGGGAAGCCTGAGCGTGGCGGCGGCCGCGCGCTTGCCGGGCGCGAAGGCGAGCTTGGCCTCGCCGACCGGATGCCCGTGCTCGTCGATCGCCCGCACGGCGAGCGTCTCTTCGCCCTCGCTCGGCGCCCGCACCGCGGCGAGCCCCAGCTCCGAGCCCTGGGTTGCGGGCGGCAGCAGGAGGTGCGGCAAGGCGGCGAGCTGATCGCTCAGGACCTCGACGGGCCCGAGGCGCTGCAGGCGCTCCGCAAGCTTTGCCGCGTCGCCCTCGGCGATCCCGTCGGAGAGCCACACGACGTGCGCGGGAGCGGGGAGAGCGACGCCGTCGAGGAGCTTGAGGGTGGCGTTCCGGTCGCTCGGCCAAGGCTCGGGCTGAAGCGTCTGGGCGAGGCGCTTCGCCTCGCCTGCGGGCAGGAGGCCGCTCGCCTGCAGCGTGTTGCCGGAGACGGGCGGTGCCGTCGGCAGCAGCATGACCGGGCGGCGATCGCGCTCGGCGCTTTCGATGAGGCTCGTGAGCGCCTGCTCGCGCGCCGACCAATTGCGCGCGGCCGCCCAGTCGTTGTCGATCACGATGACGAGCGGCCCGCCGCCGCCGCGCGGACCGAGCGGGTTGAGAAGCGGCTGGGCGAGGCCGATGATGATGAGGCTGGCAAGGATAAGGCGCAGGATGATGAGCCAGAGCGGCGTGCGCGCCGGCGTCTCCTCGCTTTGTATCAAGCCCAGGAGGAGCCGCACGGCGGGAAAGCGGACGAGGCGCGGGCTCGGCGGCGTCACGCGCAGGAGCCACCAGAGGGCGGGCAAGAGCGCCAGCGCCGCGAGCAGCCAGGGATGGACGAAGGCGATGACGTTGAGCCCGAGCATCAGAGCTCGTCCCAGCTCGCGGAGAGGTGGGCGTAGAGCGCCAAGAGCGGGTGCTCAGGCGGCTGATCGGTGCGATGGGTGGTGAAGTCCCAGCCGACCGCGCGAGCGATCGCCGAAAGCCCGGCCCGATGCGCCGAGAGCTCTTTGGCGTAGGCCTCGCGCACCGCCTCGACCCGCCTGACCAGGACCTCGCCTTCGTCCTCGAGCCCCTCGAAGCGGGTGCGCCCGACAAAGGGCAGCGTCTCCTCGGCCGGGTCCAACACCTGAAGGAGGTGGCCCTTGAGTCCGCGCCCGGCGAAGCGGCGCACGAGCGCGTCGATCTCCTCGAGCGGCGCCAGGAGATCGCCCATGAGGACGAGTTGGCCGTGACGCGGCAGAAGCTCATAGGCGGGGAGGCTCCCGCGCGTGCCCCCATCGGGGTTGGCAGCTTGGCCTGCCGCGCGCTGGCGCTCGAGAAGGAGCGCAATGCGGTTGAGCGCGGCGCGGCCGGGGCGGGGGCTGAGCCCGGAGCCGAGGAGGGCGATATGCTCGTCGCCGCGCACGAGGAGGGCTGCGAGCGCCAGCAAGAGGAGCGTCGCGCGCTCGGCCTTGTCGCTGAGCGCGGGGGAGGAGCGGTACATCATCGACGGCGAGCGGTCGCACCAGAGCCAGACGCTCGCCGCCGCCTCCCATTCGCTCTCGCGCACGAAGAGCGTGTCGGACTTGGCCGAGCGGCGCCAATCGATGCGCTGGGTCGGATCGCCCGACTCATAGCGGCGGAACTGCCAGAAGGTGTCGCCGGTGCCCACTCGACGGCGGCCGTGCACGCCCTGCGCCACCGTGGCCGCCACGCGCTCGGCGCGCACGAGAAGCGGAGGCAGGGTTGCCGCCAGCCACTCGGCCCGCTGCTGGGCCGGCCGCGCACCTTGCCGGGGGGCGCTCATTGCCATCTAGGGGCCCCTCACCCAACCCTCTCCCGCAAGCGGGAGAGGGAAGGGACCCATCCCGAAGGGATGGGAAGGGTGAGGGACAGGCAGGTGCTGCGCATCCGCGGGTTCGGCGTCAGGCGAGGGGAGCGGCGAGGCGGTCGATCACCTGGTCGATGGTGACGCCGTCCGCCCGCGCGGAAAAATTGAGCGCCATGCGATGGCGCAGAACGGCACCCGCGAGCGCCAGCACGTCGTCGACCGAGGGCGCAAGCCTGCCCTCGAGCACCGCGCGCGCGCGCGTGGCCAGCATGAGCGCCTGGCTCGCGCGCGGGCCGGGACCCCAGGCGACCTCGCGGCGCACCTCGTCGAGCTCCGTCGATTCGGGCCGGCCTTGGCGCACGAGCGCCAAGATGGCATCGACCACCGATTGGCCGACGGGAATGCGCCGGATGAGCCGCTGGGCCACGAGCAGATCCTCGCCCTCCATCACCTTGCCGGGGAGCGCCTCGGCGATTCCGGTGGTGGCGGCGAGCATGCGACGCTCGGCCTCGATCTCGGGGTAGCTCACGTCCACTTGCATGAGGAAGCGGTCGAGCTGCGCCTCCGGGAGCGGATAGGTGCCCTCCTGCTCGAGCGGGTTCTGCGTCGCCAGCACGTGAAAGGGCCGCGGCAGCGGATGATAACGTCCGGCGACCGAGACGCGGCCCTCCTGCATGGCCTGGAGCAGGGCCGACTGGGTGCGCGGGCTCGCGCGGTTGACCTCGTCCGCCATCAGGAGCTGGCAGAAGACCGGCCCCTCGATGAAGCGAAAGGCGCGCCGGCCCGTCTCGCTCTCCTCCAGCACCTCCGAGCCCAGGATGTCGGCGGGCATGAGGTCGGGCGTGCACTGGATGCGCTTCACGTCGACCCCCAGCACGATGCCGAGCGTCTCGACGAGCCGCGTCTTGGCGAGCCCCGGCACGCCGACGAGGAGGGCATGCCCTCCCGCCAAGAGTGTGATAAGGGTTTGATCGATGACCTTCTGTTGGCCGAAAATGACCTGGCCGATGCGCTCGCGCACCAGGGCCATGCGCTCGCCGAGGCGCTCGACCTCCGCGATAAGGGCGGCATTCGGCTCATCCGCGGGCGGGGTGGTCTCTATGACGCTCACCTACACTGCTCCTTGCTGTGACTGCGACGGACGATCCCGCGATTAAGGCGACAGCATGCCCAAAGCATCAGATCATATCTCCCGCCTGGCAAATCAAATCAACGTGCCGCCGCCACCCCATGCCGACGCGGCGCTCCGGGCGCGGCAGCCGGAGCCCTTGTGCGGCGATTTCGACATCCGCATCGCGCGCGACGGCAGCTGGCTCTACCGCGGCTCGCCCATCGGCCGCAAGGAGCTCGTCAAGCTCTTCGCTTCGGTGCTCCGCCGCGACCCGGCCGGCGACTATTGGCTCGTCACTCCCGTCGAGCGCGGCCGCATCCGAGTCGACGACGCGCCCTTCACCGCCGTCGAGCTCACCGTCGAGGGCGAGGGGCGGGAGCAGTCGCTGATCTTCCGCACCAACATCGACGAGATCGTCACGGCCGACCGCGACCACCCCATCCGCGTGAGCTACCAAGGCGCGGCCGGCGCGCCGGCCCCCTATGTGCTCGCGCGCCCGGGGCTCGAGGCGCTCATCGTGCGTCCCGTCTATTATCAGCTGGTTGAGCTCGGAGTGGAAGGGGTGTCAGGCGGGGAAAGCCTGTTCGGCGTGTGGAGCCGCGGCGCGTTCTTTCCGCTCGGAAAGCTGGAGGGCCAGGGATGACGCGGGAGCGGGTCATCGCGCGCATCCGGGCCGCAGGTGCTTCGGATCACCGCGTGCGCCGCGGGGTCGAGGTGCGCAGGCGCGGCGACCACGACATGAACACGGACGACATGCGCCATCCCGGTCCGTTGACGCCCGCCGCCGTGCTGGTGCCGCTCGTCGACCGCAGCGAGGGCATGACGGTGCTGCTCACAGAGCGCACCGCGCACCTCAACGATCATGCAGGGCAGGTCAGCTTCCCGGGCGGCAGCATCGAGTCGCAGGACGCTTCCGCCGAGGCGGCCGCCTTGCGCGAGGCGTTCGAGGAAATCGGCCTGCCGCCCGAGAAGGTCGAGCCGGTCGGACGGCTCGACGATTACGAGACGCGCACGGGCTTCCTCGTCTATCCCATCGTGGGCATCGTGACACCGCCCTTCCCCATCGAGCGCAACCTCTTCGAGGTCGCGGAGGTGTTCGAGATCCCCCTCGACTTCGTCCTCGACCGCCGCAACCATCGCCGCGAGAGCCGCCTCTTCAAGGGGCGCGAGCGGCAATTCTACGTGCTGCCGTACGACAAGCATTATATTTGGGGTGCCACGGCGAGCATGCTGGTCAATCTCTGCGACGTGCTCGTCGGCTGATGGCGCGGGTTCTCGTCGAGTATCTGCTGCCCGTTCTGCTGCCTACGGCGCTCTACGCGCTTTGGCTCGTCTGGCAGCGCAGGCGCGCGGCAACGGCGGGGACCGCGGTGCCGGCGTGGCAGGAGGGGCCTTGGTTCTGGCTCATCGTCGCCGGTTTAGCACTCGCCTTCCTCGCGGTGCTCGCGACCGCGTTGCTTTCCGGCCATCGCCCGGGAGCGACGTATGTTCCGCCCATGATCGAGAACGGCAAGGTGGTGCCCGGCCACTTCGGAGGCTGATGTGGTCAAGCGCAGCGGAAAGCTTCCCCCTCAGCCGTGGATGACGGCACCCGCGACCGAGCGCGTGCTCGCAGCCCTCGGCGCCAAGGGGGCGGAAGTGCGCTTCGTCGGCGGCTGCGTGCGCGACGCCATCCTCGGGCGCCCGGTCAAGGACATCGACATCGCGACCCACGATCCGCCCGAGGCGGTGACAGCCCTTCTCGAGGCGGCGCGCATCAAGGTCGTCCCGACCGGTCTCGCGCACGGCACCGTGACGGCGGTGATCGGCCCGCATCATTTCGAGATCACCACCTTGCGGCGCGACGTCGAGACCTACGGCCGCCGCGCCAAGGTCGCCTTCACCGCCGACTGGGCCGCCGACGCCGCGCGGCGCGACCTCACCATCAATGCGCTCTTCGCCGCCCCCGACGGCACGCTCTACGACCCCTTCGGCGGGCTCGAGGATCTGCGTCAGGGCCGCATCCGCTTCGTCGGCGACGCGCGCACCCGCATCAGGGAGGACGTGCTGCGTCTCTTGCGCTTCTTCCGCTTCTTCGCCCACTACGGCAAGTCGCCGCCCGATGCGGAGGCACTCGCCGCCTGCCGCGAGCTCGCTCCGCTGCTGCCCACCCTTTCGGGCGAGCGCGTGGCGGCGGAGACGCTCAAGCTGCTCTCGGCACCTGAGCCCGCCTCCATCGTGGCGCTGATGATCGAAGAGGGCATCGTCGCGCATTTTCTGCCCGAGGCGGATGGCGTGGCCCCCTTGCGGGCGCTCGTCACACTCGAGGGCCTGGGGCCGGGAACGGATGCGCTCAGGCGCCTTGCCGCCCTCCTCGATCCTCGGCAGGGCTCAGAGGGTGCCGACGCGCTTGCCTTGCGCCTGCGCCTCTCGAATGCGGAGCGCGAGCGCCTCGTGGCCCTCGCCGCCCCCGCCGAGGTACCGCAGCCCGAGATGTCGGAGAAGCTGCAGCGCCTTCTTCTCTATCGGCTGGGTGCCGCGCGCTTCCGCGATCTGGCGCTCCTTGCCTGGGCTCATGAGATCGCGCGCTCGGGCCCGAGCCCGCGGCGCGTGGCCGAGGCCTGGCGCGAGCATCTTGCCGCCGCGGCAAGCTGGACGCCGCGACGGCTTCCCGTGAAAGGGCGCGACGCGCTTCGTCTCGGCGTGCCCGCCGGCCCCAAGGTCGGCCGGCTGATCGCAGCACTCGAGGCGTGGTGGATCGAGGAGGACTTCCGGCCCGGGCGCGAGGCCTGCTTGGCCAAGCTCAAGGAGCTGGCGCAAAGCGGGGGCTGAGCCTCTCCTATTTGAGCGCGCTGCGGATGAGATAGCCGGCGAAGTCGGAGGGCTTGAGCTTGACCGGATCGATCGACTGATGGCCCGCCATCGCGCGACTGACCACGATATCGTCCTCGACGTGCGTCGGCAGCACCTTGAAGATGCCGGAGGCACCCTTGAGCTTGGGATAGAAGTTGGGGTCGATCATCTTCTCCCTGCGGGCGACGCGGGCGACGATTTCCGCCTCGTTCAAGCCGTCGGCCTCCTCCTTGTTGACGAGCGTCCAATCGCTCTCGCCCGCCCAGCCGGCCGCGACGACGGCCTTCACCGGCTCCTCGGTGTAGCCGAGCTTGTAGATGTGCTTGCTCAAGCCGACGTCGGAGCCCCATTTGCCGAGATTGTTGCTCCTCGCCACATAGATCGTGCCCATGGCGATCCTCCTTTTTCGCCAGTCTGCGGCGGGACGCGGCCGCTGTCCATGGCGCTGTGGGGTGGGGAGCCAGTGTCCCGATTCGAAAATTCATCTCACCCGCAGGTAGCCGTCATTGCGAGCGCAGCGAAGCAATCCAGAACGCCTGGTGCGAAACCCGCCCTGGATTGCTTCGGCGCCCTTCGGGCGCCTCGCAATGACGATTGTTTTCCTGATGTCGTGAATTTCAGAACTTGCTCTAGTATCGACTTTCGCAAGCACCCCGCTAAAGTGGCGCGCCGAAGAGGCCGCGAGGCAGACGACGAATGACGGCGCTCAGGATCTGCTTCGTGGGCGACAGCCTCACCAACGGCACGGGCGACGACGAGTTCCTGGGCTGGCCCGGGCGGCTCTGTGCCGCGGAGCGCCGGCGCGGGCACGATCTCACCTGCTACAACTTGGGCGTTCGCGCCGATACCTCGGTCCTGATTGCGGCGCGCTGGCGGGAGGAGTGCGCGGCACGGCTCCCGGAGCCCTACCAGGGCGGTCTGGTCTTTGCCTTCGGCAACAACGACACCGCGATCCAGGACGATGCCAAGGAGGTGCGGGTGCCGCAGGCGCAGTCGCTCGCGACCGCGCGCGCGATCCTTGCCGGGGCAAAGGCCTGGGCCGAGGCGAGGGCCTGGAAGCCCGTGCTCTTCATCGGCCCCTGGCCGGTCGAGGAGACAAAGCAGCCGGTGAGCCCGACGGGTGTGGTGTCCTACGACTTCCGCAATGCGCGCATTCTGCAATTGAGCGACGCGTATGGGGCCCTAGCCGAGGCGCTCGGCGTTCCCTATCTCGATCTCTATCGCGCGCTCTCCGAGGATGGGCGCTGGCAGGCGGCGTCCGCTGCGGGCGATGGCGTGCATCCGCCGGCGGACGGCTACCGCCTCGTCGCCGAGAAGGTGGCAGGGTGGCGCGCCTGGCGCGCCTGGCTCGACTGAGGGGGCGGCGCTCAGTTGGCGTTCTTGATCAGCTTGCCCTTGACGGTGCGTACCCGCTCGCCGTCGCGCATGGCGGTGAAGGTCAGGTCCATCCCGCCGCCCGAGAGCGTGCGGGCGTAGCGCTGCAGCTCGGCGCGGCCCTGCGGGTCGATGGTGAGCACGTTGACGATGAGGCTGGTCCCCTCGATGCGCGCCCAGATCACGGGAGCGCCACTGAAGGGATCGGGCTCATCTGCGATGCGCCACGTCCCCGGCGCGGGTCCCGGCACGAAGGTCACCTGATCCTGCTTGCGCTTGACCTTGGGCTTGGCCGGATCGCCGCCCTCGTGCGCCACCGTCGTCCAGGCAAGCGAGAAGCCGTTGCCCTCGGGGTGGATCACCACGTCGAGGTCGCGCTCGGTCACGCCGAAATAGGCGCTGTCCTTGTTCTCGGCGACGCCGCTTCCCGCGTAGGTGCCGTAGAAGGCCTTGATGGTAAGCGGACCCTGCGCCTGGGCCGCCGCAGCGAAGCCCAGAAGGAGCACGGCAGGAAGCCACCAGCGAAGACGCATGATCCACATCTCCTCTCGAAATTCACCGTCATTCTATAGCATGCGACGGCAGCACGTCAGTTCCCTTGTCCCTCTCCCGCAAGCGGGAGAGGCAGAAGATGCTACGGCCACGCCGCGAGCGGGGGAAGCGACATGAGAATGGCCTCGGGATTGCCGCCGGTCATGAGGCCGAAGCGCGTGCCGCGGTCGTAGAGCAGGTTGAACTCGACGTAGCGGCCGCGGCGCACGAGCTGCTGCTCGCGCTCCTCCGCCGTCCAGGACTCGTCCATATGGCGCCGGACGATCTTGGGGTAGACCGAGAGGAAAGTGCGGCCCACCTCGCGGACGAAGCCGAAACGCGCCTCCCACGCTCCCTCCTCGAGGTAATCGAAGAAGATGCCGCCGATCCCGCGCGGCTCATCGCGGTGCTTGAGGAAGAAATACTCGTCGCACCACGCCTTGAAGCGCGGGTGGTAGCCCGGATCATGCGCGTCGCATGCCGCCTTGAACGCGGCGTGGAAGGCGGCGGCGTCGTCCGCGTCGGCGCGCATCGGGGTCAAGTCCGCACCACCCCCGAACCACTCGCGCGTCGTCACGATGTGGCGCGTGTTCATGTGCACGGCGGGGGCGCGCGGGGAGTGCATGTGGGCGACGAGCGAGATGCCGCTCGCCCAGAAGCGGCCGTCCTCGCCCGTACCGGGGATCTCCTTGCGGAACTCGGGCGGGAACTCGCCGGAGACGGTCGAGACGTTGACGCCGACCTTCTCGAAGACGCGGCCGCGCAGAATCGCGATCTCGCCGCCGCCGCCGCCGCTTCGCTCCCAGCGCTTGCGCTCGAAGCGCCCGGGCGCACGCTCGGCGTAGGTCCCGTTGAGCGAGTCCTCGATCGCCTCGAAGGCCGCGCAGATGTCGTCGCGCAGGCGCTCGAACCAGGCCTGCGCCTGCCGCTTGCGCTCCTCCCTCGTGCTCTCGCTTCTGAGCGCGCTCAACCGCCTCTCCCCGGGAAGAGGCCCGTCTGTCGCAGGGCCTCGCCGAGTACCATGGCAGCGGCGAGCGCCACGTTCAAGGAGCGGCGGCCGGGTGCCAGCGGAATCCTGAGCCGTGCCGCCGCACTCGCGCGCACCTCCTCGGGCACGCCCGCCGATTCGCGCCCGACCATGAGCAGATCGTCGGGACGGAAGGAGAAATCGAGGTAGCTGAGCTCGCCCTTCGTGGTGAGCAGAATGAGGCGCGCCTCGGGGAGTGCCGCGCGCCGCCAGCCCTCGAAGGCCGCATGGGAGCGGTGGCGGGTGAGCTTGAGATGGGCGAGATAATCCATGCCGGCGCGGCGCAGGTGGCGGTCGGAGAGGAGGAAGCCGCAGGGCTCGATCAGCTCGAGGGGCACCTCGAGGCAGGCCGCGAGCCGCATCATGGCGCCGGCGTTCTGCGGGATGTCGGGCTCATAGAGGACAAGGCGCAAAGCGACCTCGGCAGCTCCGGTCAAGCATAGAATTTTTCGACGTTATCCGGCTTCGGCGGCTTTGCAAGGGGGCCGATTTGCATTATACCCGAGCGCGCCGAACGGGGTCTTTCGGCAAGGCCCCAGGGGGGGGCGGGTGCGGCAGGTTGTCGCATTGTCTCGAGGGAGCCGGTCTTTAGAACCATTCGCGTCTATCGGGGCGGCCTCCCGGCTCTGCCATCGAGGAAGAGGTGAGCATGGCGACAAGCGCAGAGACGGGCGCTCACGGTGCTGCTGGCGTTGCGGTCAAGCGCCGCGACTTTCTTTACCTGGCGACCGGCGCCATGGGGGCGGTCGGTGCGGCACTCGCGGCTTGGCCCCTGATCGAAAGCATGAACCCCGCGGCCGACGTGCTGGCGCTGTCGTCGAGCGAGTTCGATCTCTCGCCCATCCAGGTGGGCCAGCGCATCACCGTCAAGTGGCGCAGCCAGCCCGTCTTCATCGCCCACCGCACGCCCGAGGAGATCGAGGAGGCGCAGAAGGTCGACGTGGCGGAGTTGCGCGACCCGCAGCAGGATTCGGCGCGGGTCAAGAAGACCGAGTGGCTGATCATGGTCGGCATCTGCACGCACCTCGGCTGCGTGCCGCTCGGTCAGGCGCCGAGCGATCCGCGCGGCGACTGGCACGGCTGGTTCTGTCCCTGCCACGGCTCGCAATACGACACCTCGGGCCGCATCCGGAAGGGGCCGGCGCCGGCCAACCTCGTGATCCCCCCTTACGCCTTCCTCACTGACACAAGCGTTCGGATCGGCTAGGGGAGCCTAAGATGAGCGAGCCCGCCTGGAACAGTCCGGTCGTCAAGTGGATCGACGAGCGCCTGCCGATCTTCACGCTTCTGCATCACAGCACGAGCGGCTACCCCACGCCGAAGAACCTCAACTACTGGTGGAACTTCGGCTCGCTCGCCGGCGTCATGCTGATCATCATGATCGTGACCGGCATCGTGCTGGCGATGCAATACCAGCCGAATGCGGCGCTCGCCTTCGACAGCGTCGAGCGCATCATGCGCGACGTGAACTACGGCTGGCTCCTGCGCTATCTGCACATGAACGGCGGCTCGATGTTCTTCCTCGTGGTCTACATCCACATCTTCCGCGGACTCTATTACGGCTCGTACAAGCGGCCGCGGGAGCTCTTGTGGTGGCTCGGCATCGTCATCCTCCTCCTGATGATGGCGACCGCGTTCATGGGCTATGTGCTGCCCTGGGGCCAGATGAGCTTCTGGGCGGCGACGGTGATCACCAACCTCTTCTCGGCGTTTCCGGGGATCGGCCGCTTCATCGTGCATTGGCTGTGGGGCGGCTTCGCGGTCGACAACGCCACGCTCAACCGCTTCTACGCGCTGCACTATCTCCTGCCCTTCGTCATCCTGGGCGTGGTGGTGCTGCACCTCTGGGCGCTGCACACGACGAAGTCGAACAACCCGCTCGGCATCGACGCGAAGGGCCCGCAGGACACCATCCCGTTCCATCCCTACTACACGGTGAAGGACAACTTCGGCATCGGTGTGTTCCTCATCTTCTATCTCAGCTTCGTATTCTTCGCGCCGAACTTCTTCGGCGAGCCGGACAACTACATCCCGGCGAACCCGCTGCAGACGCCGCCGCACATCGTGCCGGAGTGGTACTTCCTGCCCTATTACGCCATCCTGCGCTCGATCCCCGACAAGCTTCTGGGCGTGCTCACGATGTTCTCCTCGCTCCTCGTCCTCTTCGTGCTGCCGTGGCTCGACTTCTCGCGGGTGCGCAGCGCCACCTTCCGCCCCCTCTACAAGAAGGTCTTCTGGCTGCTCGTGGCCGACGTGGTGGTGCTCGGCTACGTCGGCGCCAATCCGCCCGAGGGCAGCTTCCTCGTGCTGGGCCGCATCGCGACCGCGTACTACTTCCTGCATTGGCTCATCCTGGTGCCGCTCATCGCGCTTTTCGAGCGGCCGAGGCCGCTCCCCGTGAGCATCAGCCAGCCGGTGCTCGGCGGCGGGCTCGCCGCCGCCGCCGCCCATCCGATGGAGAAGGCCTGATGCAGAAGCCTCTCGCAGCGGCCGCCGCGGCGGCGCTCGCGCTTGGCATCGCCTTGCCCGCGCATGGCGCCGACGTGGAGCCGCAGATCGAGCGTCAGCAGTGGTCGTTCTACGGCATCTTCGGCGCCTTCGACCGGGCGGCCGAGCAGCGCGGCTTCCAGGTCTACAAGGAAGTCTGCTCCAACTGCCACTCGCTCAACCTGCTCGCCTATCGCGATCTCGAGGAGATCGGGCTCAGCGCGAATGAGGTCAAGGTGGTGGCGGCGAGCGTGCAGGTCGAGGACGGCCCCAACGACCAGGGCCAGATGTTCGAACGGCCGGGCAAGCCGTCCGATCGCTTCAAGGCCCCCTTCGCCAACGATCAGGCCGCGCGGGTCGCCAACAACGGGGCGCTGCCGCCCGACCTCTCGCTCATCGTGAAGGCGCGCGAGGGCGGGCCCGACTACGTCTATTCGATCCTGACCGGCTTCAAGGAGCCGCCGACCGGCTTCAAGATGACCGAGGGCATGAACTACAACACGGCCTTTGCGGGGCACCAGATCGCCATGCCGCCGCCCCTCAGCGAGGACGTGGTGACCTACACGGACGGCACCAAGGCGACCGTGCCGCAGATGGCGCACGACGTCGTCACGTTCCTCGCCTGGGCGGCCAACCCCGAGCTCGAGACGCGCCATCGCGTGGGTGTGAAGACCATCATCTTTCTCGTCATCCTGACCGGCCTCCTCTATGCGATTAAGCGCAAGGTGTGGGCCGACGTGCATTAGCGGCGCCCGCGCGACCGCCCCCGGCAAGCTGGCGCGTCGCCGATTGCCTCGCTGCTTACCTCAAAAGGGGCTGCATCAGGCGGCGACCCCACTTGGTTCAGCATGAGCATCGCGAATACCGTCCAGATACCTATATTAAAGCGGCTCCGACCTCGTCAGCAGCTTGCTGAACCTCGTTCGCGACATCTCGCAAGAACTGGTTCCGATCAATAGATGGCGTCACGTCGGGAACCGGCGCGCCAGGATCGAAGATGCGCCTTCCGATGATCTCGGCCCGTACGTATGTTGATCCATATCCATGCTTATCGTACGCGCTTTGCCATTCTTCGGCCTTTTCCCTCCAGATTCGTTGTGTTGCAAGCGCTAGCATTCGCGGCGCGATCGCATCCGCGAAGCGGTCGAAGACGACCTGCTTCTCATCGTCCCCCGGCTCCGCTCCGTCCCATCTAAGCGGATTTTGCACGAACACGTAAATGCGGTCTTTAAGCTCTCGTCGTAAGTCAGCCACCGGATGCAGCGTGTCGTAGTGATCCGCCATACCCGTCGCCAAACGCCGACTTAGAGCGCGAATCCGCGCCCAATGCTCTTTGCTCGGGCCAGGCTCCAGGCCAAGCCTGGGAAACCACGCGTTGTGGAAGTTCTCGGCGGCGCCCTTTACGGCAAGAACCAAATTCATTCGGTCGTATGTCGGCTGCGACTTGACCGAAATTCGCCTCTCGACCGCTTCATGAATGAATCCAAGCAGCTTCCTGAGTTGAGCGATAGTTCTCTCACCCCATTTAGCCTGCCGTGAAAGCGGTTTATCTATTCCAGCCAAAAACACGCGTGAGGTCTCTATCCTCTTACGAAGCGCCCGTTCAGCAAATGGCCCAAGATCCTCGCCTGTTGCCGCCAAGACGCTCTCAGCCGAAGCCAAAACGTGTTGTACCATCGCGGCAGGCGTGAGGAGATTGTCCCCCTTCACTTCATCAAAATGCGTGAAGGCCAGTATGAGCTTCGATGCGGCGCCCGAACTAGCAAGTTCGCGCATCGCGACGACCGGTGCGGCTTGCATGGGCTGCGTTGCGTTATCGACGAGCAGGACCGCGTCGGCCTCCTCGATCCTGCGACTCACGGTAGTCGATACCGCCGCGGTGGTCTTTGGCGTGTGCCCAAGCCCTTCACCGTCGAGAAGCACCAGCTTCGGGTGTGCGCCCATCATCCAATCGGCGCTGAATGGACCTGAGACGCGTATGCCATTCACTAAGGGTGTGAGCAACTGGCCGAAATATTTCGCGTAGTTGCTAGAGAACCGCAAGACGGCGCGCAGGAACGCCGCGCGATCGTCAGTCTCGTATTCCCAGGAGAGCGGCCAACCCTGCTTTGTTCGATGGACGTTGCGCGGGTCGAGTAAGTCAAATCGCTTCTCAATTTCGTCGATCAAGTCGTCCGCGACGCGATGAAACTTTTCGTCATCGCGCACTAGATTGTCGAGTTCCTCCTCGAACAATTCGTTTATGACCCTTTCATCGGACTCGCTTTTTGCCGCAAGCTCCTTGCGAAGATCATCACCGTGACGTCGCGCTATCTCCTTGAGTGCCTCCACGGACTTTGCAAGCAATGAGTTTGTCGCAGTCATATCGATCGTGGCCGCTTCGTTGTCCACGACCAAATTACCTACCGGTGTATCCCCCTCCTCATCGCCATCGTCGAAATCGCTAACCTGTGGGAGCGGGCCGTTCCCAAGAACGTAGCTGAAGCGGAATCGTTGATTCACGTGATTCAATAGGCGCCGCAAAATTTCGCGGTCAGGTGCATGGCGATAGGCGGCAAGGATAGCGGCGGAAATGCACTCATTGAGATATTCGCGCACCTCGTCGTTGGGCACAAACGTGGCGATGCCACGCCATGAACCGTCGCTGAAGATGATTTCAGTGTCGTGGATAGTCGTTTTTGCCGTTGACGTTGACGGGAAGCGCTCATTTTCGGGATCGGTCCCGATCAGTTGCCGGACAAGGGTTGTCTTCCCTGCGCCCGTTGTCCCCAGCAAAAGGACCCGGCGGTAGTCATCGTGTTTCGAATCGGGCAGTGGGATCGCTGCGTCTCGATGTGCCCGGAAGTCGGTTTCCTCGGGCATCATCTTATCAAAAAAGATATCGACTATCCGCGCATCGAAACGCCGCTCTGCCTCTGTTCTAGACGCCGCGGTGTGAAAGCTCGCATCGGCCAGTAGCTCGTCGAGCTGTTTCTTGAGCTGTTCGGCTTCCGAGTCGTCACGCGTACCAAGACCCCGGCGAATCCGAATTCCAGGCTTCCCGGTCGCTTCATCGCGCCGAACGGGATGCCGAAAAATTATAGACCAGCCAGTTCGGCCCTGGCTCTTGCTGAGACTGGCAGTGTAATGCCTTGCCGCCCCCACCTTCCCCAACTCGTCTTTCACATTGACCGTTTCGCTCGCACCCAAAATAGGCCGTTCGGCGCTTGCCTCGTTTTCGTACGACATGTCGCGCTCCGTTGTTCCGAAGTTGTGCCGATTCTTATATAGCCGTCCAAGACACGCGCCGTCAATAGTTTTAGTACAACATCGGAACAACAAAAGGGCCGATATGTGGTGCGCTTGGATTGGAAGGGGCCATCAAAATAAGCCGCGTTGACACCAGGAAATGCGGGATTGCCACCGATCCAGCCTTGCTTTCCTGAAGATATTCCGTATAATATGGATATTCTGCTCATGCCACCCAGAGGCGCCCATGACCAACACGACGGCGGTGGAATTCCAGCGCAATTTCGGCGAGTTCCAGCACCGGGCGCGGCGCGAGCCGGTGGAGATCACGCGGCATGGCCGGCGCGAACTGGTGCTCATGTCGGCGGATCACTACGATTGGCTGATGGCGGCGGCACGGCGGACATTCCGGACGTCGGACGCAGCACCCGTAGTGGTCGATGCGGTACGCCGCGCGGAGATGGATAGCGAGCACGCGCATCTCGACGACCTGATGAAGTGAGTACGTTCCGGTGGCGCTGCCCGAGCCGAAACCCGGCTTGGTCATTCGTTACGATTACGTGTGGAGCCGCGAGGCCGGCGTCGGCCGCGATCAGGGCAAGGAGCGTCCGGCTAGTCTCGTTGCGGCCAGCGATTCCGCGACCATGCCGCGTTTCGTGGTCATCCTGCCCATCACGCACACGGCGCCGGCTGGAGACACGGTCGGGATCGAAATTCCACCGAGCGTCCGTCAGGCGCTCGCTCTGGACGACGCGCCAAGTTGGGTGATCGTCTCGGAGCACAATGTCGATGAATGGCCGAACGCCGGCCTCGCACCCGTTCCCGGCCGTCCCGGGATATTCAGTTATGGCTTTCTCCCGCCACGTCTGTTCGCAGGGATCAAGGCTAGGCTCCTCGAGCTGAGTGAGCAAGGTCGCGGGGCCGGGGTGCGCAGGTAACGCTACGGAAGCAGAGAATTTCTACGTCCCCGCCAAAATACGCATGCTCTCGAACTTTGCCTCCCCACTTGAGGTCCTCTTGAGGAGAGAGTAGGGAGGGGAGCCGCGCAGGATCGAGGGCGTCGCCCTAGCGGCTATGATCGAAGCGAAGGCCAGGGGGAGAAGATGACGGCACCGGGCACGCCGCCGGTCATCGGCATCATCGGCGGCAGCGGACTCTATGACATCGACGGCCTCGGCGGCACGCGCTGGGTCGAGGTGAACACGCCGTTCGGCCAGCCCTCCGACGAGCTCCTCTTGGGCGAGCTCGAGGGTGCGCGCCTCGTCTTCCTGCCGCGCCACGGCCGCGGCCATCGCGTGCCTCCCTCCGAGCTCAACTTCCGCGCCAACATCGACGCTTTGAAGCGCGCCGGCTGCACCGAGATCATCTCGGTGAGTGCGGTGGGCTCGCTGCGCGAGGGCCTGCCGCCGGGCACCTTCGTGATCGTCGACCAGTTCATCGACCGCACCTTCGCGCGCGCCAAGAGCTTCTTCGGAAGCGGCCTCGTGGCGCACGTCTCGATGGCGGATCCCGTGTGCGGGCGGCTCGGCGACCATCTCGCCGAGGCGGCAGCCGCACTCGACATCCCGCTCGCGCGCGGCGGCGTCTACCTCGTCATCGAGGGCCCGCAATTCTCCACGCGCGCCGAATCCGAGCTTTACCGGAGCTGGGGCTGCGACGTCATCGGAATGACCAATATGCCGGAGGCGAAGCTCGCGCGGGAGGCCGAGATGTGCTACGCGACCGTGGCGATGGTGACCGACTACGATTGCTGGCATCCCCACGAGGAGGACGCCTCGGTCGAGGCCATCGTCAAGGTGCTGTTCGACAACGCGCACAAGGCGCGCGACCTCGTGCACGCCGTTGCCCCCCGGCTCGCGGGCCGGCGCGAGAGTTGCGCCTACGGCTGCCACACCGCACTCGAGAACGCGATCATCACCGCACCCGAGGCGCGCGACCCCGGCATGGCGCGCAAGCTCTCCGCGGTGGCCGGGCGGGTGCTCGGCAAGGGGAGCTGAGCGCGCTCCGCGAGGTACCGCACTCCGGCCAGGGAAGGCTCATATGGCGCCAGCAATCACCGGCATCGACCATGCGATCGTGGGCGTGCGCGCGCTCGAGGCGGCGCGCGCCGGCTACGAGCGGCTCGGCTTCACCTTGAGCCCGCGCGGCAGCCACATCGGCTGGGGTACCGCCAACTACTGCATCATGTTCGAGCGCGACTATATCGAGCTCCTCGGCATCGTCGATGCGAGCCAGTTCACCAACAACCTCGACAAGTTCCTCGCCAGCCGCGAGGGCCTCATGGGCGTCGCCTTCGCCTCCTCCGATGCCGATCGCGCCGCCGCGGAGTTGCGCGCGCGCGGTATCGCGGCGGAAGGCCCGACCGCGCTCGAGCGGCGACTCGAGCTCGCCGAGGGCACGGTGCTGCCGCGCTTCCGGCTCGTCCGCCTCCCCGAGGCGGCGGCACCAGGCCTCTCGGCCTTCGTCTGCCAGCACTTGACGCCCGAGCTCGTGCGCCGGCCTCCCTGGCTCGTCCACGCGAACGGGGCTCAGCACATCGTCTCGCTCAGCGTGGTGGTCGAGCGTCCGGCAGCGCTCACCGACACTTACGAGAGGCTCTTCGGTCAGGGTGCGGTGACGCCGACGGACCGGCTCATCACGCTTCGCGTCGGGCGGCACTCGATCCTCTTCCTCGATCCCGACGAGCTCACGGTGCTACACCCCAAGGCACGCCCGTTCGAGGGGGTCAAGCCGCCCTATCTCGCCGCCATGACGCTCGGCGTGGCCTCGCCCGAGCGGGCGGCGGCACTCCTCAGCGAGCGCGGCGTGCCCTTTCAGCGCGAGGTCGACGGCGCCGTCGTGGTAGCGCCGGAAACCAGCTGCGGCTTCTGGCTCATCTTCGCCGAGGGGTGAGCGCCACTCCCTCACCCTCCCGGCCCTGCGGGACGCAGGGCTATCGCATTTGAATACATTTGAATGTGATAATCCGTCGTCCCGGCGAATGCCGGGACCCATTTCAGAGCACGTGCGGCGTCTTTCCTTTCTCCAACAATGGTGATCCTCGTCAATGGATACCGGCTTTCGCCGGTAATGACGGAGCCGGTAACGTGCGGGATCACCAAATGCGATTGCCCTGCTGCGGAACGGAGGGGTGAGGGTAGCTACGCGACCTCGATGACGCCGCCCGTGCGGATGCGCACGAGGGCGTCTTGCGGCAGCTTCTCCTGCTCGGCGAGCGCGAGCTCGAGCACCGGGATCGCCCGATAGCCCATCTCGTGCCCGACCACGACGCCGAGTGCCAGGATCGCATCCGTCTCTCCCAGCACGAGCGCCGCGGGGGCAAGCCGCGCGCGCAGGAGCTCGAGCATGACCGCGCTCGCCGAGCTCGAGCCGATCATGCCGGGGAGGCAGAGCACGCGCCCGCTGATCGAGCGGCCGCGGTCGGGGTGGCGCGCGTCGATCACCACCCCGCTCTGCGGATCGACCCCACCCCAGAAGCTGATCGGCTCGGCCAGGTGCAAGACGCGCCCCTCGGCCGTGCCGTCGATCACCACCTTGGCCGCGATCTCACGCGTCGCTACTGCCACAGCCGCTCGTCCCGCTCGAGGCGGCCGGTGAGTGCGGTGGCGACGCAGTCGGCGAGACTGCCGTAGACGACCTGCCAGCCCGTATTGCCCGGCGTGTAGTGGGCGAATTTGCCCGAGTTGGTCATCAGCACCCCGCCGCCTGGGGGGAGGATGGGGGTCACCACCACGCAAGTGTCGGCGACCGCGATGACGCCTTGGCGCTCGAGGGCCGCGAGCCGGCCTCCGGCCTCGAGGGCTGCGAGCACGCCGCGGCCGGTGCAGACATAGAAGGGGAGGGCGAAGCGCCGGCCGGCGGCAAGCCGCTCGAGCTCGGCGAACTCGTCTCTCGAGAAATGCGGGCTGCCGAGCGCTATCGCATCGATGCGCCCCTCCGACGTGGTCGAGAGGCTGTCGCGGCTGCTGCGCAGCATTTGTGGCGTCACGCGGATGACGCGCTCCGGCGGCTGACCGCCGAGGGCGGCTGAGAGCGTGGGCGCCTCGGGCGTGGTGCCCGCGACATGGAAAAGGCCGACAGCACCGGTAGAGGCGGCGGCAGCCCCCAGCGCCTTGAGCCGGTCCTCGGAGACCCCTTGCGGCAGCCCGTCGATTACGGCGACGGCGCTGCCGACCTCGCGGCCGAGGAGCGAGCCGAGCACGGGATAGAAGGCGTCGCTCGCCTTGAGCGCTGCCGAGAGCTGGGAGGTGTCGAGCACCACGCGCGCGCGGCGGTTCTCCGCGAGGTGGAGGCCGGCGTAAGGCACGCGCCCCGCGATCGCCGCCGCGATGTCGAGGAAATCGCCGTAGCGGTTGGTGCGCGCGCCGAGCACCGAGTTGGCAAAGGCGACGGCGTTGCTCTCGCCCCAAGCGACCTGCTCGCCGAGCTTGGGGCGGTGGCCGGCCTGGTAGGGCGCGCAGGTCCAGGTCGGCCGGCAGCCGAGCGCCTCGTAGGCGCGCATCATGCGCAGCGCCATCTCGTAACGATGGCGGTCGGCGTGCACCCGCTTGGGATGGATGAGGTCGAGGGCGCCCACATTGAGCGTCGCCGGCACCGCGACGCGCCCGCCGCCCGCGACCAGCTTCTCGGCGAACTCGGTGCCGCTGTCGCCGTGGTAGAGGCAGCCGTCGATGTGGGCCGAGGCGACGGCAATGAGCCGGTCGGCACCGAGGATGCGTGCGCTCTCGGCCACGATGCGGGTCGCCATCGCCAACGCCGGCGATGCGCCCTCGCCCGCCGCCCAGGCGCGCTCCTCTCTCGTCAGCGCGAGCGTCAGTAGAGGTTCTCCCGGTAGCGCCTGAGCATGGCCTCTTGCGTTTCCGCCGGTGTCGTGAGGCCGATCTGCTCCTTGAGCATCTCGCCCATGCTCGGCAGCGTCGCGCGGTCGATCTTGGCGTCCGCCTCCCACAGGCGCGCGCGCATGAGGGCCTTGCCGCAGTGGAGGAAGGCCTCGCGCACGTGGACGAGGAGCACGGTCGCCGGGCGCCGCTCGCCGACCGCGAAGGATTGGCAGAGCTCCGCATCGTCGCGGATCTCGGCGCTGCCGGCCACGCGGAGCAGCTCGTCCATGCCGGGGACCAGGAAGAGCAGGCCGACCTCGGGGCAGGCCAGGATGTTGGCGAGCGAGTCGATGCGGTTGTTCCCCGGCCGGTCGGGAATTGCGAGCGTGCGCTCGTCGAGCACGCGGACGAAGCCGGGCGCGCCGCCGCGCGGCGAGGCGTCAGCACCACCCGCGGGGCCCGAGGAGGCGAGGATCACAAGCGGGGAGAGCTCGACGAAGCGGCGGCAATGGCGATCGAGCCGGTCGAGCTGCTTGAGCCGCGCGCGCTCGGAGGGCGCCTTGTAGAGCCTGGCGAGTGCGTCGAGCGAGTCGATCTTGGCCACGGTGCCGCCCTCCCTAGCGTCCTTAGCCGACGTGCTTGGCGAAGAACTCCATCGTGCGCTTGCGCGCGAGCTCGTGGCTTGCCTTGTGGAAGCTTGCGCGATGGTCGCAGCTGAAGCCGTGACCGGCGCCGGGGTAGACGTGGATCGGCAGCTTCGGCTGGGCCGCCTTGATCTTCTCCACGTCCGCGAGCGGGATCGAGGCGTCGACCTCGCCGAAGTGCAGCAGCACCGGAACCTTGGGCTTCTCGTCCTTGAACTCGGCGATCTGGCCGCCGTAATAGCCGACGGCGGCCGAGAGGCCGGAGAGCTGGGTGGCCGCGCGCCAAGCGACCGTGCCGCCCCAGCAATAGCCGACGATGCCGAGCTTGCCCGCGTCGGCTAGCGCCTTGATCGCCGCCGCCACGTCCTTGAGCACGGCGTCCCAGCCGATCTTGCCGCGCAGGTTGCGGCCGGCCTCGATGTCGGGGGCGGTGTAGCCGAGGTCGACGCCGCGCTGGGCGCGGTCGAAAAGGGCCGGGGCAAGGGCCGCATAGCCGTCCTTGGCGAAGCCGTCGCACACCTCGCGGATGTGGCTGTTGACGCCGAAGATCTCCTGAATGACCACGAGCCCGCCCTTGGGCTTGCCGGCCGGATCGGCGCGGTAGGCGGAAAGCTTGTGGCCGTCGCTCGCGGTGAGTGTCAACGTCTTGCCCATGGCATCTCTCTCCTCATGGACCATCCTCGGTCCCCGTTTCCCAGGCGCGCATCTTAGCGGCTTGGCCGCCGGGGGGAAGGGGCAAGATGAGGCTCTCCCTCACACGTTGAATTTGATCAGCATGACGTCGCCGTCCTTGACCACGTAGTCGCGGCCCTCCTGGCGCATCTTGCCGGCCTCTTTGGCACCCTGCTCGCCGCCGCAGGCGGCGTAGTCCTCGAACGCGATCGTCTCGGCGCGGATGAAGCCGCGCTCGAAGTCGGTGTGAATGACGCCGGCCGCCTCGGCGGCCGTGGCCCCTTGCGGCACGGTCCAGGCGTGCGCCTCCTTGGGGCCCGCGGTGAAGAAGGTGATGAGGCCGAGGAGCTTGTAGCCCGCGCGGATGAAGCGCTCGAGGCCCGGCTCCGCGAGGCCGAGGGAGGCGAGGAAGGCCTTGCGCTCGCCCGCGTCCTTGAGCTGGGCGATCTCGGCCTCGATCGCGGCCGAGATGACGATGCTCTCGCAGCCGAGCGAGGCCGCGCGCTCTTGGGCTGCCCGCGCGTAGGCGTTGCCCCGTGCCGCCGCGGCCTCGTCCACATTGAGCACATAGAGCATGGGCTTGGCGGTGATGAGACCGAGCCTGAGGAAGCTGCGGCGCTTTTCCGGGTCCGTCGGTGTCGCGAGACGCGCGGGCCTGCCAGCTCTCAGATGGGCGAGTGCGGGCTCCATGAGCTCGACGAGGAGGCGCGCCTCCTTCTCTCCGCCTTTCGCTCGCTTCTGCGCGAGCTCGAAGCGGCGCTCGAGCGAGTCGAGATCGGCGAGCATGAGCTCGGTCTCGACCGTCTCGGCATCGCGCACGGGATCGATGCTGCCTTCGACGTGATGGACGTCCCCGCCCTCGAAGCAGCGCAGCACGTGCGCGATCGCGTCCGTCTCGCGAATGTGGGCGAGGAACTGATTGCCGAGGCCCTCGCCCTTGGAGGCGCCGCGCACGAGGCCGGCGATGTCGACGAACTCGAGTTGGGTCGGCACGATGCGCTCCGACTTGGCGAGCCTGGCGAGCGCCTCGAGCCGCGGGTCCGGCACCACGACGCGGCCGAGATTGGGCTCGATCGTGCAGAAAGGATAGTTCTCCGCCGCCGCCGCCGCGGTCGCGGTGAGCGCGTTGAAGAGCGTCGACTTGCCCACGTTGGGCAGGCCGACAATGCCGCAATTGAAGCCCATTCAATCCTCGGGATCGCGTGTGCGCGGGTCGGCCGCCAGGTCGCCGGGAGCGGTTGCGTCCTTGGCGGCGTCGGCACCCTCATCCTTGGGCGGCGGCTTCGGCCGCGGCGGCTTGGTGAGCAGTGCCAACTTGGTCATGAAGCGGTTGTCGTCGCCGGAGAGGATGAGGGGAAGGGCGTCGGCGATGGCCGGGAGCAGCTTCTCGAGCCAAGTTACGTCCTCTTCGAAGAAATCGCTCAGCACATAGGGGTAGACGAGATTCGGGTCGCCCGGATGTCCGATGCCGATGCGCAGGCGCCAATAGTCCGGCCCGATGTGCGCATCGATGCTCCTCAGGCCGTTGTGGCCGGCACTGCCGCCGCCGAGCTTCACCTTGACCTTGCCGGGGGCCAAATCGAGCTCGTCGTGGATGACGAGCACCTCGCTCGGTGCGAGCTTGTAGAAGCGCACGACCTCGCCAAGGGCGCGTCCCGACTCGTTCATGAAGGTCATGGGCTTGAGGATGTGGAGCCGCGCCGCCCCCACCGTGCCTTCGGCGATGAGCCCCTGAAAGCGGCTCCTGAACGGGCCGAAGGAATGGCGGCGAACGATCGCGTTCACCGCCAGGAAGCCCACGTTGTGCCGGTTCGCGACATATTTGGGGCCCGGGTTCCCGAGACCCACCACGAGGCGCATGGCCCTGCTCGCGCTACTCCTTGGACCGCTTCTCGGCTCTTGCCGGCCGCTCCGCCCGCTCCGGCTTCTCCGCCTTGCCCGGCTTCTCGGGGATCGCTTCCTTCTCCTTCTCCCGCTCCTTGGTCTCCTTCGCCGTGATC
Source organism: Alphaproteobacteria bacterium (assembly GCA_052143835.1). GTDB lineage: Bacteria > Pseudomonadota > Alphaproteobacteria > JACZXZ01 > JACZXZ01 > DASPPM01. The sequence goes on along the minus strand of JBKQRV010000050.1, from coordinate 116 downwards.
ACCTCGACCGGGGCCATCGCCACGGGGGCCGCGGCCGCGGCCGCGGTCTCGATCTCGACCGCCGTGGTGGTCGGGGCGGCGACGGTCGCGACGGTGAAGTCGCGCCCGATAATTGC
>JBKQRV010000049.1:0-28553 GCA_052143835.1 Alphaproteobacteria bacterium | reverse complement strand
GCACGGATTCCTGAACCGGCGTCTTGAGCGGATACAGGCCCGGACAGCACCCGAAAGTCTCGCGGAACGCCACTGTGAAGTGGCTCGGGCTGTTGTAGCCGACCTCCAGCGCGGCCTCCGTCACGTTGCACTGGCCCACCCGCAGCAGCTCGGCGGCGCGCTCCAGCCGCAACTCCCGCAGGCAGGCGCTGATGGTCTTGCCCCCTCTCCTCCTGAAGAAGGAGAGGGAGGTCGCCGCATTTCAGGTCGGAAAAATTCAATCTGAGACACTACGCCGAGACCGCCTCGGCGCCTTCACGGCTTCGGCGCCGGGGGCGGGGGCGTGGCTTCCGCCGTCGCCTCCTTGAGGAAGGCGATCAGCGCCGCGCGGTCCTCCGCGCGCGCCATCCAGGCATACATCTTGGTGCCCGGCACCATCTCGGTGGTGCCGGCGAGGAAGCGGTCGAGCGTCGCCTCGCTCCAGGTGATGCGTGCCGACTTGAGCGCCGCGGAGTAGGGGTAGTCGGCGACGCTGCCCGAGACGCGGCCGAAGAGGCCGTAGAGGCGCGGCCCCACCTTGTTGCGCCCGCCCGCCTCGAGCGTGTGGCAGGCCTGGCATTTGGCGAAGAGCTTGGCGCCGCGGGCGATGAGCGCCTCGCGCTCGCTCGGGCTTGTCGTCGACGCGAGCGCAGGCCCCGGCTGCGCCGGCTGGGCCAATGCCGCCGTCGCCGCTGCGAGTGCTGCGAGAAAGGGAGCGAGGGCTCGTCTCATGGCGGGGCATTCGCCGCGCGTGCGCGGTAGATCTCCTCAAGACGTCGCTTCCACCGTTCCAACGAGTAGAGCAGATCGGCCAGGAAGTTGAAACGGGGTTTCAATTCGACGCGGGTCGGCTAAAGTCCTCGCGGGGCTCGAGGGAAGGGTGGGGCGCGCATGGTTGTTCATGTTCCGGAGCAGTCGCTTCGCCGCAGCGAGGACGAGCGCTTCCTCACCGGCCGCGGCCGCTTTGTCGACGATGTGGCGCGCCCCGGCCAGCTCCATGCGCACGTGCTGCGCTCGCCGCACGCGCATGCCTTGATCGAGCGCATCGACGCAAGTGCGGCCCAGGCGGTCGCGGGCGTGCGCGGCATCTTCACCGAGGCCGACCTCCGCGCGGACGGCGTCGGCGCGCTGCCGTGCATATCGACCGTGAAGATGCTCGGCCCGTTGCTGACCCCGCCGCGCTACGCGCTAGCGCGCGACCGCGTGCGCCATGTCGGCGACCCGGTAGCACTCATCGTCGCCGAGAGTAGGAACGCGGCCCTCGATGCGGCGGAGCGCATCGAGGTCGACTACCGCGCCCTACCCGCCGTGGTCGACGCTGCCGCTGCCCTTGCGCCGGCTGCACCGCGCCTGTGGGACGAGATCCCGGGAAACCTCGCCTACCGCTTCCAGAGGGGCGACGAGCGCGCCACGGAGGCGGCGCTTGCCGCGGCGGCCCACGTGGTCGAGCTCGAGCTCGTCAACAACCGGATAATCGTGACGCCGATCGAGCCGCGCGCGGCGATCGGCAGCTACGATAAGGTGCCAGCGTGCTTCGATTTGGTGCTCACCGGCCAGGGCGTGCACGCGATCCGCCAGCAGCTCGCCGAGTCCGTCTTCCACGTGCCGCTCGACTGCGTCCACGTGAGCGCACCCGACGTGGGCGGCGGCTTCGGCACGAAGAACTTCCTCTACCCCGAATGGGTGCTCGTGCTGTGGGCGGCGCGGCGGCTCGGCCGGCCGGTCAGATGGACCGCCGAGCGCGGCGAGGATTTCGTGAGCGACACGCAAGGCCGCGACAACCGCACGCGGGCACGTCTGGCGCTCGACGCTGCCGGCCGCTTCACGGCCCTCCACGTCTCGACGGTCGTCAATCTCGGCGCCTACCTCTCGAGCGTCGGTCCGAACAGCTCGACCCAGGCGCCGTCCACCGCCATGGGCGGGGTCTATGCCATCCCCGCCGTCTTCATGGACGTGCGGGGTGCCTACACCAACACCGTGCCGATCGACGCCTATCGGGGTGCGGGCAAGCCCGAGGCCAATTATCTCATCGAGCGCCTCGTCGATCTGGCAGCGCGCAAGCTCGGCATCGACGCGGTCGAGCTGCGCCGTCGCAACATGATGGCCGAGTTCCCCTACCGCAGCGCCATGGGCATGCTGATCGACGGCGGGCGCTTCGCCGCCAATCTCGAGGAGTCCGTGGTGCGGGCCGATCGCGCGGGCTTTCCCGCGCGCCGCGCCGCCGCCGCAGAGCGCGGCAAGTTGCGCGGCATGGGGGTGGGCTGCTTCCTCGAGACCGCGCGCGGCCAGCCCGAGGAGCGCGCCGCTATTCGCTTCGAGGCCGACGGCAGCATTGCCCTCGTCGTCGGCACCCAGTCGAACGGCCAGGGCCATGAGACGAGCTTTCCCCAGATCGCCTCAGCCATCCTCGGCCTGCCGCTCGAGAGCTTCCGCTACGTCCAGGCCGACACGCGCGCGCTTGCGAGCGGAGCGGGACATGGCGGGGCGCGCTCGCTGCACATGGGAGCCACCGCCTTGGTCAAGGCGGCCGAGGGCGTCATCGCCAAGGGCCGTGCGCTCGCCGCACGCCTCCTGCAAGCCGCACCCGAGGAGGTCGTCTTCGCGGAGGGGCGCTTCGCCGTCGCGGGCACGGAGCGCGGCATCGAGCTTCTGGCCCTCGCGCGCGCCGCCCGCGATCCAGCCAACGTCCCCGATGCGACGAGCAGCGGCCTCGATGTCGAGGTTCACCATCGCTGCGAGACTTTTACCTATCCCAACGGCTGCCATGTGGCGGAGGTGGAGGTCGATCCGGAGACGGGCGAGGTGACGCTCGAGCGCTATACCGCGGTCGACGACTTCGGCCGCCTCGTCAACCGGCGCCTGACCGAGGGCCAGGTGCAGGGCGGGGTGGCCCAGGGCATCGGCCAGGCGCTCCTCGAGCACACGGTCTACGACGCCACCTCGGGCCAGCTCCTGAGCGGCTCGCTCATGGACTATGCGCTGCCGCGCGCGGACGACCTGCCGCCCTTCGACATCACGCTCGACGGCATTGCCACCTCGGCCAATCCGCTCGGCGTCAAGGGCTCGGGCCAGGCCGGTGCCATCGCGGCCCCGCAGACGGTCATGAACGCGCTCCACGACGCGCTCGCCCCCTTGGGCATCCGCCACCTCGACATGCCGGCAACCCCCGAGCGCGTATGGCAGGCGATCCGGGAGGCGAGGGGCGCACGCTGACCTCTTCCCTCGCCCGCTTGCGGGGTCGAGCCGCAAAGCGGATCGACGAAGGGGCCCGCCGCGAAGCGGCGGGAAGGGTGAGGGAGCGGCGCCCGTATCCGACTACGCAGCCTGTCATCGCCTTCACCCCGGCTCAAAGCCCTTCGCTTTGAATACGGGTGCGGCGGTAGGTCCCGTGAGAAAGCGGATGAGCGACCTGGCCTCCTCGGGTACCTTGGTGCCTGCCCCTAGTCCCGCGGCGAAGAACGTCGCGCTGGCAAGCTCCCCCGGCAGTGGCCCCACCAGTTGGGCACCCGCCACGGGCACGACTTCCGAGGCCGCGGCGACGCCCATCTCGGCTTCGCCCTTGGCGACGACTTCGGCGGCCTGGGGGCCCGGCACCAGAACTGATTTGGGCTTCACTTGCTCGGCGAGTCCGAGGCGGTCAAGGACATGCGCGAAATAGACCCCGCTCGCCCCGCCTTTCGCCGGATCCGCATAGGCGATCGATTTGGCGGCGAGCAGCGTACGCTTGAATGCATCGACCGAGCTGATGTCCGGCTTCGGCGCACCTGACCGCACCACGACCGCCACCGCCGTGCTCGCAACATTTACGATTGCGCCGGGCGCAAGCTTGCCCTGCTTTTGGAGCTCTTCCATCGCCGGCGGCGACAAAATGATCACGTCGGCGGTCTCGCCTGCGAGTATGCGCTTTTTGAGATCGGCGATGAGGCTGTAGCCGATGGTGAGCTTGTTCCCGCTTGCGCGCTCGTATTGCGGAGCAAGCTCGCCAAGTGCCGAGGTCAGGGCCACGGAGGTCAGGACTTTGACTTCGGCGGCCTGCGCAACGGCTCCCTCGCTCGCGGCGATCAGGAACAAGAGCAATCCGCCGGCTACCGCCGTCGCGACTCTTGCCGTGAATGACATCCTGGTCATGGCCGTTCTCTCCTTTTACGCGCCGAATTTAAAATTCCGCCAACAGCCGCCCGAGCCCGGGCTTGCGGTCGGCGATGCCGCGCTGGCGCAATGCGTGCCAATAGGTCGCCGTGTTGATGGCGATGACGGGCTTTCCGAGCCAGCGCTCGGCCTCGGCGGCGAGGCGGGCCGCGGGCAAGTTCGTGCCGAACTGGACGAGCGCCTCCGCTTCAACGCCGTCGAGCGCGCGGAAGGCGGCGCGCAGTGCCTCCTCGCTCACGTGGGCGATGAGGGTCGGGCTCTCGCAGGAGAGATGCTGAGCACCCACGAGCCGGTAGCCGATCGCCTCGACGAATGCCCGCAAGTAAGGCTCCGCACTCGGCCGATAGGGGGTCACCACGGCGATGCGCTCCTTAATACCGTAAGCCTTGAGGGCCGCGGGGATGGCCTCGGCCGCCTGGGTCAGCGAAATGCCGCCGGCGCGCGCCTTCACCCGTGCCGCGATGCGGCGGGACGGCTCGAGCCCGCCGCCCCAGAAGCTCTCGGCCGAGACGCCGAGGATGACGTGGTCGGGCCGCGCGGTCATCACGCGGTCGAGCGCTTCCTCGAGGGCGGAATCGATGCGGCGCACCAGCTCCTCGAGCTCGGCATCGCTCTTGATCGGATCGTCCGGGATGTGCATGCGCGCGATGTGATTGGTGACGCCCACGGGGCGCATGTCGTCGTACTCGGGCTGCACCACGGTATTGGTCGAGGGGACGATGACGCCGAGTTTGCAGCGCCAGCCGAGCTGATCGACCATGCCGCCTTTCTCCTCCTCAGCGCGCCAAGTCGTCCGTGCGCGCGTGTCCGCGCGAGTGCCATCTGTCGATGAGGTCGACGCCGCGCATCAGCTGCGGCACGAACCAGGGATTGCCGTTATAGAGCGGGAAGGTCGGAAACGGACGGTCGTCGAACACCGAGCCGCCTTCCTTGGCGCCGAGGAGCTTGAGTGCCACCTTGCGTCCGAGATGCGTCCCCATCGGCACGCCCGCGAAGCAGTAGCCGAGCGCGTAATGGATGCCCTGATGCACGCCCATATGAGGAAAGAAATCGAAGGTCGCGGCACAGCGTCCGGTCCAGCTGTGGCTGAGCGCTACGTCCTGGAGATCGGGAAATATCCGCGCGAGCTCGCGGCTGAGCCGTGCCGCGGCGGCCTCGGCTGTCGGGAGCCGGCTCCCCGTGCGTCCGCCGAAGAGAAGACGGGTGCCATCGGGCGAGCGGCGGACGAAGTTGATGTTGTGGTTGGTGTCGAGAAAGGTGCGGTCTTGCGGCAGAATGCGCCGGAGCCGTTCCGGAGGGAGCGGCTCCGTCGCGATCATGAAGGCATCGAAGGGCACGACGCGGCGTCGGAGCCAGCCGCCCGCCCGCCCGGTGTAGCCGTTCGTCGCAATGACGACGTCGCGCGCGCGCATGCGCCCTCGGCTCGTCACGACCTCGAAGGAGCCGGCGGCTCCATGCACGGCTTCGACGGACGCATTGGCGGCGATCGCAGCGCCGCTCCGAAGGGCGCTCTTGAGAAGGCCCAGGTGATAGCGCCCCGGATCGAGCGAGGCGAGATCGGCGATGAGCGCGCCGCCGTGATAGAGCTCGCTGCCGATCTCCCGGTGCTGTGCCGAGCGAGGCACCATCTCGAACTCGTCGCCGAGGTGCCGCTTGCGCGCCGCGAGCTCGCGCGCGAGCTCGTCATATTGCCGAGCCGAGTTGGCGGCGATGAAGCGGCCGCAGACCTTGAAGGCGCAGTCGATCGCCTCCGCGCGAACGGTCTCGCGCACCGCATCATAGGCGGCCCGCAGCTCGCGATAGATCGCGACGGCCGCTTCCATGCCGCGGCGCTCGACGAGCGAGAGCAGGCTCCACTTGAGCGTGCGCCCGACATAGCCCGCGTTCCGCGACGAGCCGCCATAGCCGGGGACTTCGGCCTCGAGCACGAGCACGCTCCGCCCCGCGGCCGCGAGCACGCGCGCCGCATTGAGGCCGGTGATACCGGAGCCGACGATGGCGACATCCACGCTCGCCGGAAGTGCGGTATCGGGGAATGCTGGCCGGGGTGCAGCCTCCCACCAGTAGGGTGCGGAGGAGAGGCCGCCCTTTGACGGAACCTCGTGTGTTGCGGTCATGCGGCACCCCGTGCCGCGACCGCGATGTCGAGCCAACCGAACTCGTTGACCCGGGCGCGGTCGCGCGGTCCGAGCAGCACAGTGGTCGTCTCGGCCTCGATGATCGCGGCCCCCTCGATGTGTTGCCCGGGTGCGAGGCGCTCCATGTCGAGCACTGGCACCTCCTGCCAGCCCTCGAGATAGATGCGGCGCCGGCGCCGGGGCTCGGCGCCGCGGCCGCCTGCTGCCGGGCGCTCCTCCGCCGTCGTCGGCAGCGCGCCGACGACGGTCACGCGCGCGTTCACGAGCACGACCTCCTGGTCCGGGATCGAATAGGTGTAAAGCTCCTCGTGACGGCGGTGGAAGCGAGCTATGACCTCGTCGAGCAAGGCAGCACTCTGCCAGTCAACCCCGTCGAGCGGCACGTCGATCTCGAAGATCTGCTCCCCGTAACGCATCTCGGCCGAATGCTGCGTCCGGATCGGCCCGTCGAACCAGCGGCGAAGCTCGCGCGTCCCCTCGGCCGCCATGCGCTCGAAGGTGCGGCTGAGACGCCGGGCGTCGAGCCGCTTCGCGTCGCCGACGTGCGTGCGGGCGACTTCGTAGCGCAGATCGGTCGACAGCATGCCCCAGGCCGAGAGCACCGAGGCCACGCTTGGCACGACGATGCGGCGGAGCTCGAGCTGGCGCGCGATCTCGACCGCATGCAGTCCCGCAGCCCCGCCGAAGCTCAAAAGCGCGAAGCGCCGCGGGTCGACGCCTCGGCGCACGGTCATGAGCCGGATGCCGTCGGCCATGCGCATGTTGACGATGCGATAGATGCCGGCGGCGGCCGCGATGGGCGCGATCCCGAGCGCCTCCGCGACCGCTCTGACCGCACGCTCGGCGGCGGGGCGATCGAGGCGGCGCTCGCCGCCGAGGAAGGCATCGGCATCGAGATAGCCGAGCATGAGATTGGCGTCGGTCACCGTGGCGCTGCTCCCGCCGAGACCGTAGCACGCCGGTCCGGGCTCGGCACCGGCACTTTGCGGTCCGACGTGAAGCGAGCGGCCACTGTCGACGTGCGCGATCGAGCCGCCGCCGGCGCCGATGCTGATGATGTCGAGGCTGCGGAGCGCGATGCGCTGGCCGGCCAAGCTCCGCTCGGCCGTGAGCGCGGGCTCGCTCCCCGCGATGAGCGAGATGTCGGTCGAAGTGCCGCCCATGTCGAAGGGGATCAGGTCGCGCTCGCCCAAGAGAGCCGCGATCCGCCTGGCACCCGCGACCCCGCCCGCGGGGCCGGAGAGGACGGTTCCCGCCGCGAGCCGTGCTGCCTCCTCGACCGGTGCCACCCCGCCGTGGGAGAGCACGATGAAGAGCGGCCCGCGGTAGCCCGCCTCGTCGAGGCGGCGCCTCAAGGTCAATAAATAGCGCTCGACCTTCGGCCCGACATAGGCGTTGACCACGGTCGTCGAGACGCGCTCGTACTCCTTGATCTGCGGCAGCACCTCGCTCGAAAGCGAGACGAAGACGCCCGGCATTTGGCACTCCACGATCTTGCGGGTGAGACGCTCGTGCCGCGCGTCGCGATAGGCGTGGAGATAGCACACCGCCACCGCGTCCACGCGCGCGCGCTTGAGCGTCGCCACGGCGCGGGCAAGCGAGCGCTCGTCGAGCGGGAGGTGGACGCTCCCGTCGGGCTTGAGGCGCTCGCGCACGCCGAGGCGCAAGTTGCGCGGCACGAGCGCCTCGGGCGGCGGCAGGCGCAGGTTGTAGCGGTCCGCTTTCAAGCCCTCGCGCATCTCGAGCACGTCGCGGTGGCCTTCCGTGGTCAAGAGCCCGACCTTGACCCCCTTGCGCTCGATGAGCGCGTTGGTCGCGATCGTGGTGCCGTGCACGATGCGCTCGCAGCGCGCGAGAAGCTCGCGCTCTCCGAGGCCGAGACGCGCCGCCAGCTTGCCGAGCCCGTCGAGCACCCCGAGCGAGGGATCGGCCGGCGTGGAGGGGGCCTTGACGAAGCTGACCCTTCCGCCGCCCTCGATCGCGACGACGTCGGTGAAGGTGCCGCCGACGTCGATGCCGATGCGCAGGGTATCGATATTTGGACTCATCGCGCTTGCTTTACCCCCCTCCCTACCCTCCCCCTCAAGGGGGGAGGGAAATTTTCAGCGACTTCTCCGCTTTCCCCCTCCCCCTCGAGGGGGGAGGGTGGGGTGGGGGTGATTTTTGTTGCGCGGTGCCGCGGACGTGACCAGCCCATAGAGCGCGTCGCGCGCGCGTGCGGCGGCGCTGCGGCGCGAGGGCGGCCCCCAGCCGCCGCCGCCCGCGGAATGGACCTCGATGACGTCGCCCGGCCGGATGACGATGCCGGTCTCCTTGGTCTTGAGGGTGCGCGGCGGGCGGCCCTTGGAGCGCAGCACATAGTCGTGCGGCAGCCCGTCCTTGCCGCCGAAGAGGCCGCAGGCGCCGTGGCGCACGCCGTCGCCGGCGGTGTTGCCAAGCGCCGGCTTCGCCGTCTCCACCACGACCTCGAGATCGACCCCGGCGCCGCCGCGATACTGTCCATCGCCGCCCGAGCTCGCGCGGAACTCGTGCTTGCGGAAGAAGAGCGGGAAGCGCACCTCGGCGACCTCGATGCTGCCGAACTTGATGCCGCCGACGGAATGCCACTCTCCGGCGGACGGCCAGCCGTCTCCCGCCGAAGACGCCCCGCCGCCGGGGCGCGCCTGGAAGAGGTGCCAGATGAAGCCGCGCGCGCTGCGCGGGTCCTCGCCCTGGATCGCGATGCGGAAGCGCCGGCTCCAGCCGGCCATGGCGCGCTCCGGGCAGGCGGGGGCGAGCGCCTTGACCACCGCCTCCACGATCTCGTTGGCGCAATGGCTGGTGCAGAGCGTCACCGGTGCGTTGCCCTCGGCCCACACCACGGTGCCGGGGCGCGCCTTGACCTTGAGCGGACGGAAGGTGCCGTCGTTCTTCGGCACCTCGGGGTCGAGGAGGTAGGCGAGCGCCATCACGACCGAGGACTGCATGTTGGCGTGGGAGGAATTGACGAAGCCCGCGACTTGCGCGTCCGAGTCCGTGAGGTCGACCTCGAGGTCGCTGCCGCGCTTGGTCACCTTGGCGACGATGCGGATATCCTCGCTGCCATGGCCGTCGTCGTCGAGGACCGCCTCGCCGCGATAGCTGCCGTCGCGCCAAGTGGAGATGATGCTCCGCGTCTGCCGCTCGGCGGCATCGAGGATCGCCTCGATCGCGGCCTCGACGACCGCGGCACCGGTCTTCTCGAAGAGCTCACGCATGCGGCGCTCGCCGACCCGTGCCGCACCCACCATGGCCGCGAGATCGCCGCGGAAATCGCGCGGGTGGCGCACGTTGGCGGCGAGCATCTCGAGCACGTCGGCGCGGAGCGCGCCTGCATCGTAAAGTCGAAGCGGAGGTATGCGCAGCCCTTCCTGCCAGATCTCGACGGCATCCGGGTTGTAGCCGCCATGGGTGGCGCCGCCGATGTCGCCTTGGTGGGCGCGCACGATCGTCCAGAAGAGGTGGCGCTCGTGATCGAAGACCGGCACGAACGCGGTCACGTCGGGGAGATGGCTGCCGCCGTAATAGGGGTCGTTGAGCAAGATGACGTCGCCCGCGCGCACCTCGTCCTTGAAGAAGTCGCGCACGGCCCGCGTGGCCCAGGGGATCGCCCCCACGTGCACCGGCACGTGCTCCGCCTGCGCCAGGAGCCGCCCGCTCACATCGCAAATCGCCGTCGAGAAGTCGCGGCTCGAGTTGAGGATCTGGGAATAGGAGGTGCGCAGCATCGCTTCCCCCATCTCCTCCACGATGGAGGAAAGGCGATACTGGATCACCGAGCGCAGGATCGGATCCGGTGCGGTCGTCACGGCTTCTCCGCCATTCCCCTGGCCATGCCCTCGCCGCACGCATGAGTGCGCGCGGCGGGCCGCCCGAGTTTGGTACGGCGGGCGAAACCCTGTCTAATGGATTTTGCGGGATTTCTCGGCGCAGATCAGCCGCACCTGGTACCTACGGGTGTCCGGCGCCCTTCCGGCCGGCGGGCTCAAGCGTGCCGAGTTGGAGGAGCTGGGTGGCGCGCTGCGCCGCGACGGGCTCGCTGTAATAGAATCCCTGGAGGTAGCGGCAGCCCGCATCGGCCAGAAAGGCGAGCTGGTCCTCGGCCTCAACCCCTTGGGCCACGGATTCGATGCCGAGCTCGCGCGCCAGGCTGATCGTCGCGCGCACGATGGCGGCCGAGCCCGGATCGGTCATCATGGCGCGGACGTATCGGGGAGCGATCTTGAGGCGGCTCACCCGATTGTCCCGCAGGGACTCGAGCGAGGAATATCCAGTGCCGAAGTCGTCGACCGCGATGCGCAGGCCAAGCGCGCGGAGACGATCGAGCGAGGCCTCGTGCGCGCGCAGCGCCTCCATCAGCGCGGCCTCGGTCAGCTCGAGCTCTACCGCGCTCGGATCGATGCCGGCCGATTTGAGGTCCTGGGCGACCTTCTCCTCGATCTCCGGCTTGATCTTGAACTGAGCGGCGGAAAGATTGAGCGCGATGAACGAGGGCGCGATCCCCAGGCCGCGCCAACGGACGAATTGCCGGATGGCTTCCATGAGGACCCAATGCCCGAGCGCTTGGATACCGCCCGTCTTCTCCGCGATCGGCACGAAGAGGCCCGGCTTGAGCTGGCCGCGCTGCGGATGGTTCCAGCGCACCAGGGCTTCCATGCCGGCGATGCGGCCAGAGGCGAGCTCCACCTGGGGCTGGTAATAAAGCTCGAGCTCGTTGCGCCCAACGGCCGATCGAAGCTCGTTGGCGAGCCTGATGCGCTCATGCACCTGCGCATCGAGCTCCTTCGAATGGAAGCGGTATTGATTGCCTCCTTCGTCCTTGGAGCGGTAGAGCGCCAAATCGGCCTGGGCGATGAGGTCGGCCGGCTTCCGTGTGTCGGGCGCATAAGGCGCTATGCCGATGCTCACGGTGACTCGCGCTTCCTGCCCGCCGATGTCGTAGGGAACCGCGAGCTCGGTCCCGATCTTGGCGCTGAGCGCGCCGGCTCCTTCCGGGTCGCTGACGTTGGCCTGCAGGACGGCAAACTCGTCGCCGCCGAGGCGCGCGACCAGGTCGGCGCTCCGCACGGTCTTCTTGAGACGCTCGGCCGCGGTCTGGAGGAGCAGATCGCCCATCGGGTGGCCATAGGTATCGTTGACGTCCTTGAAGCCGTCGAGGTCGAGGTAAAGGACGGCGAAGGAGGTGCCGCCGCGCTTGGCGGCGGCAAAGGCCTGGCTCAACCCGTCGAGGAAGGACGCGCGGTTGGCGAGACCGGTGAGCATGTCGGTGCGCGCGAGCTCGGACATCCGCTGCTCCAGGCGATGGCGGTCCTCGATGTCGCTCAGCGTGCCGTCGAGGCCGAGCGTCCAGCCGTCGGCTGCCCGAACGGCGCTGACGTGGCTCTCGCTCCAGCGGTAGCTCCCGTCGGCCGCGCGGACGCGATACTCGAAACGCAGATTGTCGGCACCTCCCCTGAGGATGTGCCTGATGTCGTCGCGCACGGCGCCGCGATCTTCGGGATGGACGAAGTCGACGGAGCTCGTTGAGGCCTCGAGGAGAACCCGCGCATCGTATCCATAGCGGGCTACGTTGGGCGATACGTAGGTGAGCGGCCAATCCTCCTCGGCGGCAATGCTGAAGAGGACCGTGGGGCTGTTGGTCGAGATGCGCGCCGCATATTCCATCTCGCGCTCCGGCTGCCTGCGCGCGATCCAGCCGCCGATCAGCTCCGCGAGGGCCTTGATGGCATCGATCCCGTCGCTCTGCCAGTGCTGCTCGGCGCTGTCGTCGCCGAAGGCGAGCTCTCCCCACCAGCCGTGGTTGACCATGATGGGGGAAACCATCAGCGAGCGGATACCGGCGGTGGCGCAGGCCTCGCCGAGCGCAGCCGTTAGGCCGGAGATGGGCGCGCTGACCACATCGCCCTTCGCGAGCAAATCGCGCCACGTTTCGGGTAGCGCCGTCTCGAAGTCGAGCGTTTGCCAACACGGGTTTTGGCTCAGCGCCGTCTTGTCCGGGCCGTGCCACTCGCAACGCAGCCGAGCCGCAAGCCGCCGGTCGCTGCCGCGGCGGTTCTCGAAGAGTTGCGCGCGCGCGACGCCAGCGGCGCTGCAAAGCAGGCCGAGCACAGTCGGCATCACGCCATCGAAATCGCGGGAGCATAACAGCTCTATAGCACTCGCGCGCACCGCCTGGAGCATCGCCTCGTGAAGACGCAGCTGGTCGATGACCCGCTTGCGCTTACGGCTGTTGCGCAGGCCGCCGAGGGCGTTTGCGAAGAAGTCCCCGGGCGATGCGAGGCCCCCATCCTCTTCCGGCATGCTCTCCACCCATATCAGGCTTGGCCTGGCCGGCTAAAATCGGTTGATTAGGGACGATTGCCGCAACCGAAGAAATCGCTACAGGAATGCTTCATTTGGCCACAGCAGTGGAGCCTTAGTCAAATGCCAAGGGAACGTCCCAAGGGAATGTCAATGAGGCACCCGAACCCGGGCCGAGGCATGCCATTCGCGCCGGCCGTCGTGCCACGGTCGCCTCAATCGCGCGCTTCGTCCACCACCTCGAGAGCGACCCTGTCGCTGTTGATCAGGCGCTTGCCGGCGTGCTCGAAATTCACCGTGATCCGATTGCCGATCGCGGACTGGACCTGGCCCAGCCCCCAATCGGGCTCGAGGGGGTTGCGCACGAGCATGCCAGGGACGAGATTATTGAGCATCGAAGGGACCGCCGAATTCGAGATTTCCGTGGCACCGACGGCATCATACAGGGTTGTCCCCTGCCTTATGAAGCCGCCGCGCGGGGTGGGGGAGAGTTTGGAGACGCCATGAGTCGCGTTCGCATCGAGGGATTGCTCTACCTCCTGGGCTTCGCCCTCTCCATCCCGGCCGCCAACTGGCTGATCGGCCATGTCGGCACGACATGCTTGCCGAGCGGGCCCTGCATTATTCCGGTGGCCCCCCATATCATGGCGCCGAGCGGGGTGCTGATGATCGGTGCGGCGCTCGTGCTGCGCGATCTGGTGCAGCGCCGCCTCGGGCTCCACTGGTCCGTTGCCGCCATCCTCGGCGGTGCCGCCGTATCGGCGGTCTTGGCGCCGCCCAGTCTGGTCATTGCATCGGCATGCGCGTTCCTGCTCTCGGAATTCGCGGATCTTGCCGTCTACACGCCCTTGCAGCGCCGACGCCTCGTGCTCGCGGTGGCGGCGAGTGCCGCCCTCGGTCTCGTCGTCGACAGCATCGTCTTTCTTTATCTGGCGTTCGGCGATCTCACCTTCCTTCCGGGTCAAGTCATCGGCAAGGCCTGGATGGTGGCGCTCTCGCTCCCCCTCATCCTCTGGCTGCGCGAACGGGATGCCCGCTTGGGCATCGAGCCGGCCTAAGCTTCCGACTTCGCCTGTTCGCTCTCAGCCGTCGGCCATAAATATTAGCAAAATCAATATGATGCATTGCGTTTCCGGCACTACAAACCGAGTCGCGCGCGGGGATGACGGCGCTCGTCATGACGGGCGGCGCCATCTTGTTGCATGGGGCAAAAAGGTGCATTCTGACGCGTACAAGACCGGTCATCGGGGGAATATCGGCCCAAATGGCTTTCCCGCCGCTTTGGTCCCAGATCTTCTCCGGAATGTCGGCTGAAAAAGGGTTCGCGGATCGCATACCGAGATAACGGGTTGATGCGTCGGCAAGCGAATTCGGAGGGTGGAAAGATGTCTATGCAGAACAAGTTGCTCTGGGCAGGCGTCGTCGTGCTGGGGGCGGTGTCCTTGGCGATCGTAGCGCTCACCCGCGGCGAACCGGTCAATGCCGCGTGGCTCGTCGTGGCGGCGGTGTGCATCTATTTCATCGCCTATCGCTTCTACGGCCTCTTCATCGCCAACAAGGTGCTCGGCGCCAATCCGCTGCGGCAGACCCCGGCCTATCGTCGCAATGACGGCCTCGATTACGTGCCGACCAACCGCTACGTGCTCTACGGGCACCACTTCGCGGCGATTGCCGGCGCGGGTCCGCTGGTCGGCCCGGTCCTCGCCGCCCAGATGGGCTATTTGCCCGGAACCTTGTGGATTCTTGCCGGCGTGGTGTTCGCCGGCGCGGTCCAGGACATGACCGTGCTGTTCCTCTCCACCCGCCGCGACGGCCGCTCGCTCGGCGACATGATCCGCTCCGAGATCGGCCCGGTCGCCGGCACCATTGCGGGCATCGGCATCCTGCTCATCTGCATCATCCTCTTGTCGGTGCTGGCGCTTGTCGTGGTCAATGCGCTGAAAGGCAGTCCGTGGGGCACGTTTGCCGTGTTCTCTACGATCCCCATCGCACTCCTCATGGGGGTCTACGGCCGCTTCATCCGGCCGGGCCGCATCGCGGAGATGTCCATTCTCGGCGCCGTGCTGCTCTTGGCGGCTCTTCTCTATGGGCGGACGGTCGCCGAGACGCCGGCACTCGCGGCGTATTTCACTTTTCCCGGCCCGACGCTGGCGCTGATCATCATCGGCTACGGCTTCTTCGCCTCGGTGCTGCCGGTGTGGCTCTTGCTGGCGCCGCGCGACTATCTCTCGACCTTCCTCAAGGTCGGCACGGTCTTCCTGCTTGCGATCGGCATCATCATCGTCCGGCCCGACCTGCAGATGCCGGCGCTGACCAAGTTCGTCGACGGCACGGGGCCGGTGTGGGCGGGCAGCCTGTTCCCGTTCCTCTTCATCACCATCGCCTGTGGTGCCGTGTCCGGCTGGCACTCGCTGATCTCGTCGGGCACGACGCCGAAAATGATCGAGAACGAGAATCAGATCCCCTTCATCGGCTATGGCGGCATGCTGATGGAGTCGCTCGTTGCGATCATGGCCATGATCGGCGCCACGGTGATCCATCCGGGCGTCTACTTTGCGATGAATAGCGGGGCCGGAATCATCGGCACCACCGCGGACCATGCGGCACAGGTGATCTCGTCCTGGGGCTTCGTGGTGACGCCCGACGTGCTCACCCAGATGGCGAAGGACATGGGCGAGACGACCCTCTTGTCGCGCACCGGAGGTGCGCCCACCCTCGCGGTCGGCATGGCGACCATCCTTTCGGGGTTCCTGGGCGGGAAGGCCCTGACGGCGATTTGGTACCACTTCGCCATCCTGTTCGAGGCATTGTTCATCCTGACGACGGTCGATGCCGGCACGCGCGTCTGCCGCTTCATGATCCAGGACCTCGTCGGCAACGCGATCCCGGCTTTCAAGGAGACCAAGTCCTGGACGAACAACGTCATCGGCTCGGCGCTCGCGTGCGCGTTGTGGGGTTATTTCCTCTATGTGGGGGTGATCGACCCCTTGGGCGGCATTTGGACGATGTGGCCGCTTTTCGGCACCTCGAATCAGATGCTGGCCGCGATCGCGCTCACCTTCTGCACGGTGGTGCTGTTCAAGATGAAACGCGAGCGCTTCGCCTGGGTCACCATCGTGCCGACCGCGTGGCTGGTCATATGCACCTTGACGGCCGGCATGGAGAAGGCCTTCAGCCCGAATCCGGCCGTCGGTTTCATCAGCCATGCGCTCACGTTCGGGAGGGCGGTGGCCGCCAACAAGGTGCTGGCGCCGGCCAAATCGCTCGGTGAAATGGACCGGGTCATCTTCAACGACTATATCGATGCGACGCTGGCAATCGTGTTTGCCGCTGTCGTCGTGTGCATGGTGGTCTACGGCATCATCAACATCCGCAAAGCAATGGGCACGCCGAGAAGCACCGCGGTCGAGATCGGGCCGACCGGTGCGTTGGCAGGAGGCGACGATGACTGACGTCCGAACTCTCTACAACTGGGCGGCCAGGACCGCCCGCCTCATGGTCGGCGTTCCGGACTACCAGACCTATGTGGAGCATCGCAAGGCGTTCCATCCGAAAGAGCCGATCATGAGCTACGAGGAGTTCTTCCGGGAGCGTCAGAACGCCCGCTATGCATGCGAGAAGGGCCGCTTCAAAGGCTGCTGTTGAGCGAAGCGGTCCCGCAAGGCAGCGCCCGATCCGTCGGTCCCGCCTAAAATCCGATCGCGCCCAAAAATCGGCGCTGCTCAGGGAAGCGAACCAGCCATGAAGGCCAAAATCTATTTCATCCTCGCCGCCGCGCTCGCGTTGGCGCAGCCGGCGCTCGCGCAAGAGCCGGTCAAGGTCGGAGCCATCGAGGGGCTGAGCGGTCCGATCGCCAAATACGGGGTCCCCATTCGCCACGGCATCGAGCTTGCCGCGGAAGCGGTCAACGCGAAGGGCGTGCTCGGCGGGCGCAAGATCGAGATGATCTTCGAAGACTCCGCCGGTCAGAAGGACCAGGCGCTCAACGCCATGAAGCTGCTTCTGGCGCGCGACCACGTCGTCGCCGTGTTCGGGCCGACGCTGTCGAACGAGATGTTCGCCGCGGGACCCGCCGCGGTCGAGCGGCAGATCCCCGTGATCGGCACTTCGACGACAGCCGACGGCATCACGGACATCGGCGAGTGGATCTTCCGCACGGCGATGCCGGAGGCCGACGTCATCCCGGTGACGGTCGCGGCGGTGAAGAAGCGCTTCGGGGTGAAGCGGGTCGCGCTGATGTACTCGAACGACGATGCCTTCACCAAGTCGGGGTTCGACATCATGAAGGCGGCGGTCGAGAAAGAGGGCCTCGACATCGCCACCATCGAGACCTTCGGCACCAAGGACACCGACTTCTCGGCGCAACTCACCAAGATCAAGGGGTTGAACGTGGAGGCGATCGGCATCTCGGCGCTTGCCGAGGCCGGCGCCGGCGTGGTGCTTCAGGCTCGCCAGCTCGGCATCCCGCCGAGCGTCGTGATCTTCGGCGGCAACGGCTTCAACTCGCCGAAAGTGGCGGAGATCGCCGGCAAGGCGGCCGAGGGCCTGATGGTCGGCACGCCGTGGTTCATCGGCAAGAAAGATCCGCTCAATCAACAATTCGTCGCCAGCTACAAGCAGAAATTCGGCGACGAGCCGGACCAGTTCGCCGCGCAGGCATACGACAGCCTGTTCATTCTCGCCGAGGCGATCGAGCGCGCCGGGAGCACGGAGAACACCAAGCTGCGCGACGCGCTGCTCAAGACCGACCACAAAGGCGTGCTTGGGCCATTCCGCTTCACGCCGCATCGCGACCCGGCCGCGACCGAGGGCGTGGTCGTGCTGGCGGTGAAGAACGGCAAATTCGACGTGCTGGAATAGCGCTATAGGGCGCCGAACGATGACCTTCCGTTGTCATCGCCCGGCTAGGCCGCAGGCCGGGTGCCTGTGGCTTGTGGCTGATCATCTCGCTTCTGCGGGCGACGGCGCGCCGGGGGCCGTGGCCGTCCTCATGAGGCTATCGGCAAGCCTGGGGGTTCGGGCGCACGCCCGCGTCCCTTGATGCTTGCGCAACAGCTCTTCAACGCGCTCGTCCTGGGATCGGTCTACGCCCTGTTCTCGATGGGCTTCACGCTCACGTTCGGCGTGTTGCGCGTGATCAACCTGCTCTATGCGTTCTACGTCGCGGCGGGTGCTTTTCTTTCGCTCGTGGCGGTGCGCGACTTTGGCGTGCCGCTGTGGGCGGCCGGGCTGTTCGGCGCGATCGGAACAGGAGCAATCGCGGTCGTGTGCGACACCGCGGTGCTGGCGCCCTTGCGGCGCGCCAGGGCGCCCGAGCTCTCGAGCCTGATCGTCACGCTTGGCGGCGCACTTCTGCTCAACAGCCTCATGTTCCTCGCCTTCGGCGCCGAAGTGCGGCGTTTCCCCGCGACCCTGTTGAGCCAGTCACCGATCGACCTCTGCGTGCTGCAGATCGGCCAAATCCAGCTCTTGATCATTGCCGTCGTGGCCCTCCTGGCTGCTCTGCTGTTTCTCTTCATCGAGCGTACCCGGCTCGGGGTCGCGATCCGCGCGCTGGCGGAAAATCCCGAAGCGGCGGCGCTGATGGGTATTAACGTCGGCGTAATGTTCTCTGGCGTGTCGTTCCTCGCCGCGGTGCTGATCGCCGTTGCCGGCATTCTCATCGGGCTCAATTTCGACGCCGTGCATCCCTACATGGGCGAGCCGTTGATGCTGCGCGGCTTCGCCGTGGTCGTGATCGGCGGTCTCGGCAATATCAGGGGTGCGCTCGTGGCCGGTCTCGCGCTCGGCTTCGTCGAGGTGATGACCGCCGGCTACCTGTCGTCGAATTTCAAGGATGCGGCGGGTTTCGCCGCCATGGTGATCACGCTGTGGCTGCGCCCATCCGGGTTGTTCGGTAAAGCGGTGACGAGGCGAGCCTGACCGATGCCGCAGTGGCTCGACGACTTCCTTTGGGCCTACGGCAGTTTCGTCTACGGCCTCGGGGTCAATGCCATCCTCGGCCTCTCCATGTACGCGGTGCTGGCGCTGGGTCAGCTCTCGCTCGGCCAGGCCGCCTTCATGGGCATCGGTGCCTATGCCAGCGCCGTTCTCACGGTGAAATTCGGCGCGCCGTTTCCGTTGGTCTTGGCAGCCGCGATGGTGGCACCCGCGATTGCCGCGATGATCATCAGCGTCCCGACCCTGCGGCTCACCGGGGTCTATCTCGCGATCGCCACCATCGGCTTCGGCGAGGTGATGCGCATCCTCTATATCAATACCGACTATATAGGCGGAGCGCTGGGGCTGAGCGGCATCCCCGAGAAGGCCGGAGGCTTCGTCATCTTCGGGCTGCTGGCGCTGATCCTCGCCGGCTTCCTGTCGGCGACCCGCTCGAAGATCGGCCGCGCCTTCGAAGCGATCCGGGAGGACGAGGACGCGGCCCGCGCGATCGGAATCAACGTCGGCGCCTACAAGCTTTCCGTCCTCGTCGTATCGGCGGCCTTGGCCGGGCTCGCCGGCGCGCTCAATGCGCATTTCTCCTCGTTCATCGGGCCCAATGAGTATGGCTTCGACACCGCCGTCACCATTCTCAGCTACGCCATCCTCGGCGGAGTGACCACGCCCTTGGGCCCGGTGCTGGGTGCCGTCGTGCTGAGCGCGCTTCCGGAGGTGCTCCGGCCGCTCCACGACTTCCGCCTCGTCTTCAACGGCCTCGTCATCGTGCTCGTGGTGATCTTCCTGCCGAGGGGAATCCTCGGCGTGCACACGCGCAGGGTCGGATGAGCGCGCCGTTGCTCGAGGTTGCGGCGGTTACCTGCCGGTTCTCGGGCCTCGTCGCCGTCGACGCCGTTTCCTTCGCCGTCGAGCCGGGGAGAATTCACGGCTTGATCGGGCCGAACGGCGCCGGCAAGACCACGCTGTTCAACGTGATTTCCGGATTGCTCGACGCCGGCGACGGCTCGATTCGCTTTCGTGAGCGTGACATCACTTTGCTGCCGGCGCACGCGCGCGTTGCGCTCGGCCTCGGCCGCAGCTTTCAGAACCTGCGTGTGTTCGCGGACATGAGCGTTCTGGAGAACGTGCTTGCCGGACGACATAGCCGGCTCGAAGTGCCCTGGGCGGCGAGCGTGCTTCGCCTGCCGTCGGCGCGATCCGAGGAAAAGGCCGCGGTTGCGCGCGCGCGCGATCTCCTGGCGACCGTAAATTTGGAGGACAAGGCGAATGCGCTGGCGTCGTCGCTCGCCTACGGCGACCAGCGGCGGCTCGAGATCGTCCGCGCGTTGGCGACCGATCCGATGCTGTTGCTGCTTGACGAGCCGGCGGCCGGAATGAACCCCACCGAGACGGCCATGCTCGCGGAGCTGTTGCGATCGGTGCGGGGCGGGGGCGTCACCATCCTGCTCGTCGAGCACGACATGAACTTCGTGATGGGACTTTGCGATCGCATCACGGTGCTCAATTTCGGCCGCAAGATCGCCGAAGGCACGCCCAAGGAGGTTCGCGCCGACGCGGGCGTCATCGAGGCCTATCTTGGCGCCGGCGACGTCGCTCGCTTTCTCGAGGGGACGCACCGATGAGCGCGCTCTTGTCGATGCGCGGGCTCGTGCTGGGGTACGGCAAGATCATCGCGGTGAAGGGCATCGACCTCGACGTCGAGGCGGGGAAGGTGGTGTGTCTCATCGGCGCCAACGGCGCCGGAAAGACGACTACGTTGCGCGGCATCTCCGGCGTGCTGCGGCCGAGGGCCGGCACGATCGAATTCTCGGGGCAGGTGATCTCTCGGCTGCCCCCGCATCGCATCGTCCGGTTGGGCGTGATCCAGGTGCCGGAGGGCAGACAGATCTTCACACGCCTGAGCGTCGCCGAGAATTTGCGCATCGGCGCATTCCTGGTGACGGAGAGAAGCGAGATCGAGCGCCGGCTCGGCGAGGTGGTGGCGCTGTTCCCCCGGCTCGGTGAGCGGCTCGACCAGTCGGCGGGTCTCTTGTCGGGCGGCGAGCAACAAATGCTGGCGATGGGCCGTGCGCTTATGGCGGACCCCAGCCTGCTCCTCCTCGATGAGCCGAGCATGGGTCTTGCGCCGAAGCTCGTCGACGAGATTTTCGCTCTCATTGCCAGGCTCAAGGCGCAGCACCGCACGATTCTGCTCGTGGAGCAGAACGCACGCCTCGCCCTCGAAGTCTCGGATGATGCCTATGTGCTTGAGACCGGGCGGATCCGGCTTTCCGGCAAGGCCCGGGAGATCGCCAACGATCCCCAGGTGCTGGCCGCCTATCTCGGGGGCTAATGTCCTGGTTCTGAAATTCACGACACCGGGAAAACACTTGTCATTGCGAGGCGCCCGAAGGGCAACGAAGCAATCCAGGGAGAGTTTCGCGCCACGCGCGCTGCCCCGGCGTACGCCGGGGATCGCTGCGCTCGCAATGACGGTTATTTCTGGGTGAGACGAATAGCCCACTGCGTGAAGAGCGGCATCTCCTGGAGGCAAAGGCCATGATCAAGCTCTACACTTTCTTCCGCTCCTCGGCGGCCTTCCGCGCGCGCATCGCGCTCAATCTCAAGGGCCTCGCCTACGAGCCGAGCTTCGTGCACCTGCGCAAGGGCGAGCAGCGCTCCCCCGCCTATATGGCGCTCAACCCCGAAGGGCTGGTTCCCGCCCTTGAGGTCGACGGGCTCACGCTGAGCCAGTCGCTCGCCATCATCGAGTATCTCGACGAGACGCGTCCGACGCCGCCCTTGTTGCCCTCGGCACCCGCCGGCCGCGCGCGCGTGCGCTCGCTCGCGGAGATCGTCGCCTGCGACATCCATCCCATCGACAACGCGCGCGTGCTTGCCTATCTCACCCGGGTGCTCAAATGCGACGAGGGGCAGATCGGCGCCTGGTACCTGCACTGGATCGACTTGGGCCTCGCCGCCCTCGAGGCGCGGCTCTCGCGCGAGCGCGAGACGGGAAAGTTCTGCCACGGCGATGCGCCGGGCCTAGCGGACATCTGCCTGGTGCCCCAGCTCTTCAACGCCATGCGCTACGACAAGGACCCGCTCACGCGGCGTCCGACGATCAAGCGCATTTTCGAGGCGTGCATGGCGCTCGAGGCCTTCGACAAGGCGCAACCCTCGAAGCAGCCCGATGCGGAGGCGTGAGCGCGCTCAGCCCTTGCCGCGCGCTTGCTTGATGAGCGCTTCGAGCGTCGGCCTGTCGAGCACGCCCGGCACCAGCTCATCGCCGATGATGAAGGCGGGCGTGCCGTCGATCCTGAGCTCGCGGGCGAGTGCGTAGTTCTTCTTGACGAGCGCGTCGATCGCCGGGTCCTTCATGTCCTCGATGAGGCGCTTGGTGTCGATGCCCGTGGCCTCGGCGATCGACATGATGGTCCCTTCGTCGAGCGCGCTCTGGGAGGCGAGGAGGGCGAGGTGAAAGGCCGCGTACTTGTCCTGCTTTTCGGACGCGATGGCGGCCCGCGCGGCGAGCACCGAGTCGGGGCCGAGGATGGGGAACTCCTTGAGCACGAGCCGGATATGGCCGTCGTCCTTGAGCGTCTGCATCAGGCCCGGCATGGCGCGCTTGCAATAGGGACAGCGGTAATCGAAGAACTCGACGATCGTGACGTCGCCTTGAGGGTTGCCGAGCACCAGATCGGCGGGATCGTGAAAGATGGCGCTTGCCTTGTCGCGGATCTCCGTCTGGGTTGCCTCGCGCGCGGCCGTCTTCTGCTCCTCCTGAAACTGGTCGAGCGCCTTGACGACGAGCTCGGGGTGCTTATCGAGGTAAGTCGCGATCAAGCCCTCGACCGCCTTCGTCTGGCCGGCGTTCAGGCCTTGCTGCGTACGGCCGGCCGGGAAGTAGATCAGCACGGCCGCCGCCACGGCGGCTCCGGCGATCGCCGCGAGAAAATACGAAAGAACTCTCACGCCGCGCTCCTCGCTTCGGTTGACGACGTCATTGTCCGCACGCTGCCTCCCTATATCGCCGCGCTGGCGCGGCCCTAGCCCTTCGCGTCCTTGATCGCCTTATCGGCCGCCTGCTCGATGTCCTGCGCCCGGAGCCCGCCCGGCGAGCCATAGGGCAAAAGGTTCTGCGCCCGTTTCGCCTGGCCCTTGGCGTCCTTGTAGCGCCCTTCGGCATAAAACTCCTCGGCGAGCGCCAACGCCGTCTGGCCCTCCTTGCCCTCGCGCCCGTAGATGATGGCCAGCATGCGCCAGGTGAGGGGATCGTCATTTTCGAGCGTCACGGCCTCGTTGAGGTTGGCAAGCGCCTCGTCGTTGTAGCGCGGATCCCCGGTCTCGACCATCACCTGGGCAAGCTCGGATTCGAGGAGCGCGTTGTGCGGGAACTCCTTGTTGGCCTTCTCGTAGGGGCCGAGCGCGTCCTTCACCTTGCCGGCCTCGAAGAGAAACTGGCCCTTGAGCTCGTTGTAGAACGCATCGTCGGGATGCTCGGCAATGAGGCTGTCGACGAGCTTCAAGGCCTGGTCGTCCCGGCTCTCGCGGTGATAGGCGATCGCGCGCGCGTAGCGCGATTCGACGCTGTTGTCGTCGTCCTTGTAACGCTGGAAGACGCGCGGCATCGGCCATAGGAAGCCGATCAGCTTGCCGCGCATGCGCGCATGCTCCTCGACGTAGCCCGGCCGCGGCGGCGCGTTCGCATATTTCGAGCTCTTGAGGAAATTCGCGATGAAATCGATGCGGTCCTGGGTGAGGGGATGGGTCCTGAGATAGGGATCCTGGTGCGCCCCGGAGAGGAATTCCTCGCTCTGCAGCTTCTGCATGAACTCGAGAAGCCCGCGCGCGGATTGGCCGCTCTGCTCGAGGAAGGTGACACCCGCCTGATCGGCCGAGCGCTCCTGGGTGCGGCTGAAGGAGAGGAAGTTTCTCGTCGCGAGGTCCGTGCCGGCGCTCATTCCCGCCATGCCGGCATCGCCTGCCCGTCCGCCGCTGGCCGCGATCGCGGCCGCGCCGAGGAGCATGCCGAGAATCTGGATGATCTCCGCATTCTCGATCGCGTCGCCCATGCGCGCAAGATGGCCGCCCGCGATGTGCCCGGTCTCGTGGGCCATCACGCCGGCCACCTGGTTAGCACTGTCGGATTGGATGAGCAGACCCGCATAGATGAAGATGTTGAGGCCGCCCGCCACGAAGGCGTTGATCTGTCTATCGTTGACGATGACAAGCTGAATCTGCTGCGGATCGAGCCCGGCCGCCTGCCACACGGGCGTGCCCCAGGTCCGCAAATCACTCTCAATCTCGGCGTCGCGGATGCGGGCGATGTCCGCCCCCCCGCCGCTCTCGCTTTGGCCATAGGCGTTGGCCCCAAGGCCGAGGATGAGGCTCGCAATCGCAACGCTGGCGGTAAAACGGCGCAGCAAATGGGTCCTCCTGGAGATTATTCAACGTAAGGAGTGGCGGCGCCGAGGTCAATGGATGGTTGCACCGCAGGGTTTGCTCGCTTATGAGCGTAGCCCTACGCTTGTGCAAAAGAAGGGTCCGAGGCCATGGCGCTCAAGGTGGCACGGCGGGGCGCAACCCCGCCCTTCATCGTGATGGACGTGCTGCGCGCGGCAAACGAGCGCCAGGCGGCCGGGGCCGCGGTCTACCACCTCGAGGTGGGCCAGCCGGGCACGGGCGCGCCTCAGCGCGTGCTGGCCGCGGCGCGCGCGGCACTCGACGGCCATCGCCTCGGCTATACCGAGGCGCTCGGCATGCCGAGCCTGCGCGCGCGCATCGCACGGCACTATGAGGAGCGCTACGGCGTGCGCGTGCCGCAAGAGCGCGTCATCGTCACGACCGGCTCCTCGGGTGCCTTCGTCACCGCCTTCCTCGCCGCCTTCGATCCGGGAGACCGCGTGGGCCTGGCGGCACCGAGCTACCCCGCCTACCGCAACATCCTGACGGCACTCGGCATCGAGCCGGTGATCCTCGAGACGAGCGAGGCGACGCGCTTCCAGCCGACCGTCGAGCTCATCCGCAAGGCGGGGCCGCTCGACGGTCTCATCGTCGCAAGCCCCTCCAATCCCACGGGCACCATGCTCTTGCCCGATGAGCTGGCCGCACTCGCCCAGCATTGCGCTCACGCCGGCATCCGCTTCGTCTCCGACGAGATCTACCACGGCATCAGCTATGGCCGCCGTGCTGCGACCGCGCTTGCCGCGAGCGAGGAAGCGATCGTGGTGAACAGCTTCTCGAAGTATTACTCGATGACCGGCTGGCGCATCGGCTGGATGGTGACCCCCGCCGATCTCGTGCGTCCGATCGAGTGCCTTGCCCAGAACCTCTATATCAGCCCGCCGACGCTGAGCCAGATCGCCGCCGAGACGGCCTTCGAGTGCGCGCCCGAGCTCGACGCGATCGTGGCGGGCTATGCGCGCAATCGAGCGCTTCTGCTGCGCGAGCTGCCGCAGGCCGGCTTCGACCATTTGGCGCCGGCGGACGGCGCCTTCTATCTCTATGCCGACGTGGGCCGCCTCACCAACGACAGCGAGGCGTTCTCCAGGCGCATGTTGGTCGAGTGCGGGGTGGCGGCGACGCCCGGGGTCGATTTCGACGGCGCCCGCGGGCAGCGCTTCCTGCGCTTCTCCTTCTCCGGTGCCGCGGCCGAGGTCGCCGCGGCCGCAGAGGCGCTCAAAGCGTGGCGGCGCTAGGCCGCCTCACTCGGTGAAGCGCTGCCACCACCCGCGCTTCTTGGGCAGCGCCTCCTCGCGCTTGGTGCCGACCTCGATGACCGGAATGACCGGCGCCTCCGGCTCGGGCACCGGTGGAGCGCTCGCGGCCGGCTCTGCCGGCTCGCTTGCAGGCGGCTCGCTCGGCGCGGGTTTGGCCTCGTCCTCTTCTTCCCTATGGTGTCGGGGACGTTCCCGTTGCCGGTGCTCGCCTTCCTCGCGCTCCACGGCCCGTGGCTGCTCGAGCCAGGAGGGAACGCCCGGCTCGCCGGCCGTCGCCAGCTCGTCGCCGGCCGCTACGAGCTCCGGCTCGTGCTCGCCACGAGGGGGCTCGCCTTGAGACGGCGGGCTTGGCCAGCTGGCTGCTGCCTCGCGAGGATGTGGCGCGGGTGCTGGCGAGGGTGCCGATGCAGGCGTGAAATCATCTCTCGGCCGCTCGCCGCGACGGCGCCGGCGTCCGCCGCGCCGGCCGCGGGCCCGTCGCCGGTGCCCGTCGCGCTCCTCCTCGGCGGCAGAGGGAGCTTGCCCTGACTCCTCGTAAGGAAGAGGTGCCGTGGCCGCACTTTCCTCGCGCTCGCCGGAGGGCACGGTCGCCGTCTCGCCGAGGAAGGCGGGCGGTTCGGCAAGGCGTTGGCTCGCTGCTCCGGTCTCGCCCTCCTCTGCCGCAGCCGCGGAGATGGTCGCCTCGCTGGGGCGCGTCCCCCCGGTTGCCGTCTCGGCGCCCTCCTCGTCGGCGCCGCGTCGACGGCGGCGGCGGCGGCGGCGGCGGCGGCCCTCGCCCGGCTCGCCAGGGCGGCGCTCCTCGCCGGGCTCGGCCGGGCGGCGCTCCTCGCTGGGCTCGGCCGGTCGGCGCTCCTCCGACACTTCTGCGCGCTCGCGCTCCGGCTCCTCTGCCTCGCTTGCGGGCGCCTCGGCCGGTTCCGAGACGCCGACGCCCGCGGCACCGCTCACGGTCTCGTGGCTGACGGGAGGCGGCACATGCTCGCCGGCCTCTGCCGCCTTGACGCGCTCGAGACGGAAGGCGGGAGGGACGAGGCTGTCGTCGGTGTCGACGAGGACGGCGAAGCGATAGCGCCGCTCGAGGTCGGCCAGAGCCGCGCGCTTCTGGTTGAGGATGTAGAGGGCGACCGCGGTCGGCACCGTCAATCTCAGCTCGGCGCTGCGCTGGCGGATGCCCTCCTCCTCGAGTCCGCGCAGGACGTGGAGCACGGTCGATTCCGTCGAGCGCACCCAGCCCGAGCCGCCGCACTGCGCGCAATGCATCATGGTCGCTTCGATGAGGCTGGGTCTCAAGCGCTGGCGGGAGAGCTCGAGGAGGCCGAAGGGGCTGATGCGTCCGATCTGGATGCGCGCGCGGTCGGCGCGCATGGCCTCCTTGAGGCGGCGCTCGACGGCGGCGTTGTTGCGCGGCTCCTCCATGTCGATGAAGTCGATCACGATGAGGCCGGCGAGGTCCCTCAGGCGGAGCTGACGCGCGATCTCTTCCGACGCCTCGAGGTTGGTCCTGAGTGCGGTCTCCTCGATGTTGCGCTCCCGCGTGGAGCGGCCCGAGTTGACGTCGATCGAGACGAGCGCCTCGGTCTGCGTGAGCACGATGTAGCCGCCGGACTTCAATTGCACGTTCGGGCTGTAGATCGCGTCGATCTGGCTTTCCACCTGGAAGCGGTAGAAAAGCGGGATCACGTCGTCCTTGTAGGAGTGCACGCGCTTCGCGTGGCTCGGCGTCAGCACGCGCATGAACTCCTTGGCCGCGCGGTAGCCTTCCTCGCCCTCGACCTGGATCTCGTCGATGTCGCGGTCGTAGAGGTCGCGGATGGCGCGCTTGATGAGATTGGCCTCCTCATAGATGAGAGCGGGAGCCGTCGATTTGAGCGTGAGCTCGCGGATCTCGTCCCACAGCCGCATCAGATACTCGAGATCGCGCTTGATCTCCGTCTTGCTGCGCTCCATGCCGGCGGTGCGCACGATGACCGACATGCCGTCTGGAACCTCGAACTCCTCGAGGATGCTCTTGAGCCGCCGGCGGTCCTTGAGATCGGTGATCTTGCGTGAGATGCCGCCGCCCCGCGGCGTGTTCGGCATGAGCACGCAGTAGCGCCCGGCGAGGGAGAGGTAGCTGGTAAGGGCGGCCCCCTTGTTGCCGCGCTCCTCCTTGACGACCTGCACCAGCATGATCTGCCGGCGCTTGATCACCTCCTGGATCTTGTAGTGGCGCGGCGCGCGGAAGCGGCGCGGCGCCACTTCCTCGATGTCGTCGCCGCCGACGGTCTCGACGTCATCGCCTTCCGGGCTCTCGGCGCCGTTGCCCTCGCTCGAGCGCTCGGCGAAGCTGCGGTCCTGCTCGATGAGCGCCTCGCGGTCGGCGATCGGGATGCGGTAATAGTCGGGATGGACCTCGTTGAAGGCGAGGAAGCCGTGGCGGTTGCCGCCGTAGTCCACGAACGCCGCCTGGAGCGAGGGCTCGACCCGCGTCACCTTGGCGAGATAAATGTTGCCCTTGAGCTGTTTCTTGGTCGCGGTTTCGAAATCGAAGTCTTCGAGTCGATTGCCCTTGAGCACCGCCACCCGCGTTTCCTCGGGGTGGGCGGCGTCGATCAGCATACGCATTGCCATTTAGCAGAGTCTCCGGCGCACGCCGCCTTGAAACCCGTGCGAACAACGGGCGGCCGCGTGCCTTGGCTATGCGGAGCAGGTTCGCGGGCTCGACCCGTCAAACACGGCACCCGCAAGCTCGGCGGGGCCATAACGGGGATCGCGCTAGGCGACCGCTCTCGCGGTCACGGTTGAACCCAGCTCCGATATTCCACACATCGTCCGCAACACGGCCCGCGCCCCCGAGCCTCAGCGGCCGCGTCCGCCCCCCTCTGGAGGCGGCCCTCGCCCGCGTGCCCGCCCGGCGGCAGCGAGCGCCGGCCCCTCGCGGGGCAGGCGGCTGCGGCGGTTCGCACCCCTAACATACCGAGGCCGCTCGCTAAGAACAATTGGTAAATCATGCAACTCGCCAGAACCGGCGCGTTTTCGGTCCCCGGCCGAGTTTCAGCTTTCCCATATTTATCAATGGTTTGGCGGCAGGGGGCGGAAACCGCCCAGGCGCCGGCGCGCGCTCGCCCGTTTTTTCGTTTGCGCTGCCGAGTCGCTCGCCGTATATCTGGTAGGCAGCATGCAGGTTAACCCCAAGATGTGCCGCGCAATTTTGCTCAAGGCGGCGGCGCTCGGACTCGGCCTTGCCTTCGGCCTGAGCCCGGCTTGCGCCCAGGCCGAGACGGCGGCGACCGGCGTTCGCATCGGCGTCAAT
>JBKQRV010000048.1:0-6206 GCA_052143835.1 Alphaproteobacteria bacterium | reverse complement strand
CGCGATAGCCCTCGTCCTTGAGCGCCTTGACGGCCTGGGTGCCCGCGTAATCGAACTCGCAGGCCTGGCCGATCACGATCGGCCCAGCGCCGATGACGAGGACGGAGTCGATGTCGCTGCGCTTAGGCATGGGGGTCCGATATTGATATAGTTAATGCCCCCTCCCCCCGTGAGGGGGAGGTCGGCAACGCGCTAGCGTTGCCGGGAGGGGGGTAGGACAAAATCTTACCCGCTCCGGACATCCCGCCATGGCTTCGCCACTCGCCCGACGCTTGCGCAAGACTCCGACCGATGCGGAAATCCGTCTGTGGTCCCGCTTGCGCCGCAGGCAGCTCGATGGCTTCCGCTTTCGCCGCCAGCAGCCCATCGGGCCTTATGTCGCCGATTTCTTTTGTCCCGAGGCGAAGCTCGTCATTGAGGTCGACGGCGGGCAGCATGCGGTCGAGGAGGCCCGCGATATGACGCGGAGCGCTTGGCTCGAAGCTGGCGGCTATCACGTCATGCGCTTCTGGAACAATGATGTGCTTGCCAATACGGACGGCGTCATTGTCACCATCCGCGCCGCGTTGGGCGACCGACCCCCCTCCCGGCAACGCTGACGCGTTGCCGACCTCCCCCTCAAGGGGGGAGGTTAACTTTGGTGAGCGGGGCATCATAGGGCTCCGCTCATGCGTTCTCTTCCATCAGCTTGACGAAGCGTGCGAAGAGATAATGACTGTCGCGCGGGCCGGGCGAGGCCTCGGGATGATATTGCACGGCGAAGACCGGCATGTCCTTGAGGCGGAAGCCCTCGACGCTGCCATCGAAGAGCGAGCGGTGGGTGACCTCGAGCCCGCTCGGCAGCGACGCCTCGACCACGACGAAGCCGTGGTTCTGGCTGGTGATCTCGACCTTGCCGGTTTGCAAATCCTTGACCGGGTGATTCGCCCCGCGATGGCCGTGGTGCATCTTCTCGGTGCGGGCGCCAAGTGCCAATGCCATCATCTGGTGGCCGAGGCAGATGCCGAAGGTGGGCACTCCCGCCTCGATGATCTGCCGGATCATCGGCACCGCATATTCGCCGGTCGCCGCAGGGTCGCCGGGACCGTTCGAGAGGAAGACTCCGTGGGGCAGGAGGCCGAGGATGGCGTCCGCGCTCGTGGTCGCGGGCACCACGGTGACCCGGCAGCCGGCGGAGGCAAGACAGCGCAGGATGTTGCGCTTGGCGCCGTAATCGACCGCGACCACGTGGAGTGTGGGTGCCAGCTGCCGGCCATAGCCCGCTCCGAGCACCCAGCGCGTCTCGTCCCACTGATAGGTCTGCCGGCAACTCACCTCGCGCGCGAGGTCCATGCCCTCGAGCCCGGGCCAGGCGGCGGCCTCTCCGATCAGCGCCTCGACATCGAAGCGGCCATCGGGGGCAAAGCACAGGACACCGTTCGCAGCCCCGCCTTCCCGCAGGCGCCGCGTGAGACGGCGCGTGTCGATGCCGGCGAGCCCGGGAAGCCCGTGGCCGACGAGCCAGGAGTTGAGGTGCTGCGTCGCGCGCCAGTTGCTCGGCTCCGTAGGGTCGTCGCGGACGATGAGGCCGCGCGCCGCCGGCGTCATGGTCTCGATGTCCTCGGGGTTGGTGCCGACGTTGCCAATGTGGGGGAAGGTGAAGGTGATGATCTGCGCGGCGTAGGAGGGATCCGTGAGAATCTCCTGATAGCCGGTGATCGAGGTGTTGAAGCAGACCTCGCCCACGACCTTGCCTGCAGCCCCGATGCCGCGGCCCCAATAGAGCGTGCCATCGGAGAGCGCCAGCACGGCCGTGGCCGCCGGCGGCGCCGGCAGCCGCGATTCTGCGCGCGTGGGCTCTTGCTGCGACATGCGGATGGTTCCCCGGCTGCCGCGCGTAAGCGGTGGTTGCTGCGGGCCGCGGCTTAGATAAGCAAATGCCATGCCGGCGTCAAGCCGGGGGCTGCGAAAAATTTCTTGCGAATTCAAGCGCTTAATGCGTGCTAATCGCTTGCGCCAGGGGGCGTTTCCGGTTACCGTATTCGCTTTCCATGCAGGCGTCCCCCTCCATGCTCCGTGCCCGCCTGAGCGAGGCCCTCAAGACCGCGATGAAAGCGAGGGACGCGTGTTCCGTTTCGACGGTGCGCCTCATTTTGGCGCGGCTCAAGGAGCGCGACATCGAGGCCCGCCCGAAGGGCAAGCCGGAGGGCATCTCCGATGAGGAGATGGTCGCGATGATGCAGGGCATGATCAAACAGCGCCACGAGTCGATCGAGCTCTACGAGCGCGGCCGCCGGCCCGAGCTCGCGGAGAAGGAAAGGGGCGAGATTGCCGTCATCGAGTCGTTCATGCCGCGCCAGCTCTCGGAGAGCGAGATGGCGGAGGCGATCACAAAGGTGGTCGGCGAGCTCGGTGCCAGCGGGATGAAGGACATGGGAAAGGTGATGGCGAAGCTCAAGGAGCGCTTTGCCGGCACCATGGATTTCGCGAAGGCGAGCACGATCGTCAAGGCGAAGCTGGCAGGAAGCTGAGGCCGCGAGAGCGTTGAAGGGGTGGGGGCGGAGTCGCATAATTTGCGCCAGCCCGTTGCTGCCGTGGCCCGGCCATAACACATAGAGAGTGACTGGCCTCGGGCGGAGGTCGAAGAGGGCGGCGGAGAGTCGCCCGGTGGGGGAGCCTCGAGTTGCGTGCGGTTGCGGCCTGATGGCCTTGTCTCCACAATTCCTCGACGAGCTGCGGGCCCGAGTGGGGCTCGTCGATGCGATCTCCCGGCGCGTCAAGCTCCAGCGCAAGGGCCGCGAGCACCTCGGCCTGTGCCCCTTCCACAACGAGAAGACCCCCTCCTTCACCGTCAACGAGGAGAAGGGCTTCTTCCATTGCTTCGGCTGCGGCGCCCACGGCGACGTGATCGGCTTCGTCATGCGCAGCGAGCATCTGAGCTTTCCCGAGGCGATCGAGCGGCTCGCCGCCCAAGCGGGCCTTGCCGTACCGCAATCCTCGCCGCAAGAGCGCGCGCGCGCGGAGAAGCTCAAGACCCTCGGCTCCGCACTCGAGGCCGCCTGCGCCTTCTTCGAGAAGCAGCTCGCAGGCCCGACCGGACGCGCGGCGCTCGATTACCTCCGCCGCCGCGGCCTGGACGAGACGACCATCGCCCGCTTCCGTCTCGGCTGGGCACCCGAGCGCAATGCGCTCAAGAGCCACCTCCTCAAGGAAGGCTACCCCGAGGCGCTTTTGCTCGAGGCCGGGCTGATCGCCCATAGCGAGGAGCGCAACGAGAGCTACGATTATTTCCGCGCCCGCGTCATCTTTCCGATCGCGGACGCGCGCGGACGCATCGTCGCGTTCGGCGCGCGCACGCTCGGCGAGGCGACGCCCAAATACATCAATTCGCGGGAAGGCGAGCTCTTCCACAAGGGCAAGATGCTCTACGGCCTGGCCCATGCCCGGCGCGGGGCCGCCGAGAGCGGCCGACTCGTCGTGGTCGAGGGCTATATGGACGTGATCGCGCTGCACCAGACGGGCTTCAACGAAGCGGTGGCGCCGCTGGGGACCGCCTTGACCGAGGCGCAACTGGCACTCCTCTGGCGCCTCGTCGACGAGCCCGTCCTCTGCTTCGACGGCGACGCGGCGGGCGAGCGTGCGGCGGGGCGGGCCGCCGAGCGCGCGCTGCCGCTCTTGGCGCCCGGCAAGTCGCTCCGCTTCGTGCGCCTGCCCGCGGGCGAGGATCCCGACACCCTCTTGCGAGAGGAGGGCGGGATTGGAGCCGTGCGCACGCTCTTGAGCGAGGCCCGGCCGCTGGTCGATCTCATCTGGGAGCTGGAGATCGCGGCATATCCCGCCGATACGCCCGAGCGCAGGGCTAAATTGAAAGAGCGCATCGAGGCGACCGCCCGGCGGATCAAAAATGACGCGGTGCAGAAAACCTATCGGCAGGAGCTTTGGGCCCGCTATCACCAGCATTACGGCGGCCAAGGGGCCAAGGGCGGCTTTGCGGGCAAGAGGGAGCGCCATCCCGGCGCGCGGCGGGGGCTTGCGCCGGGTTCTGTGGGTCTCAAGGGGCCGCGCAAGCCCGAAACATTGCCCAGACTCGGCCAGGAGGGGCTGGTGGCCGCGATCGTAAGCCGGCCGGCTCTCCTTGATCAGCTCGGCGAGCTCTTCGGCACCCTCGAGCTGCCCAGGGGTGAGCTTGACGAGCTGAGGCGCGAGATCATAAAGACCTGGAAGCCGGATATTGACACCGAGGCCTTGAAAAACCACCTAGTGGCATCCGGTTACGGAAGCGCGCTCGCGCGCGTTCTGGCCCGTGATACCTGGGTTGCGGCCCAGGACGCGAGCCTCGAGCAGGCAACGAGGGCGTGGCGGCACAGCTACGACCTTCTCTCCAGCTCCCATGCCACGCGGGAGGTTGAGGAGGCGGAACGCGAATTGGCCGAGCATATGACCGACGAAGGGCTGATCCGCCTGCAGGCGGGTCGACGCGAGGTCTTGGCCCTCAAGGAACATGCGTTGGACCACGAGCGAGACGAATTTCTCTTCCGCAAGGGGAAGAGGCGAAAGTGAGTGGCGGGAAGCGCTCTCGGGGAAGGGGGAGTGCTGTCGTTGGTTTTATCACGATCGAAAGGGGGCGACGGCGGCATGGCGACGAAGACGATGACGAAGACCGCCAAGGCGGCAAAAACCAAGAATAAAGAGCAAGGCGAAACCGGCGGCGAGTCGGGCGACGGCCCGCTCATGGACGGCATGGTTGCCGCCGTCAAGAAGATGCTGGCCCGCGCCAAGGAGCGCGGCTACGTGACTTACGACGAGCTCAACTCGGTCTTGCCGCAGGACCAGGTTTCCTCCGAGCAAATCGAAGACACCATGGCCATGCTCAACGAGATGGGCATCAACGTCATCGAGAGCGAGGAGACCGAGGAGGCCGCCGCACCCGAGGTGGCGGCGGCGGTGGCGGTGGCCGAGCCCGAGCCCGAGCCCGAGGCCGAGTTCGATACGGAAGGCGAGGTCCGCGGCGGCAACATCGACGACGACGAGCTCGGCCGCACCGACGACCCGGTGCGCATGTATCTGCGCGAGATGGGCAGCGTCGAGCTTCTCTCGCGCGAGGGCGAGATCGCCATCGCCAAGCGCATCGAGGCCGGCCGGGAGAAGATGATCGGCGCCATCTGCGAAAGCCCGCTCACCATCAAGGCGATCGTGCTGTGGCACGACGCGCTCACCGAGGGCAAGCTTTTGCTGCGCGACATCATCGACCTCGACGCCACCTATGGCGCAGGGCCCGACGGCAGCACACTCGCGGCCGCCGAGGAGAGCGCTAATGGGGAGGCGGCCGTGGTGGCCGACCCGCCGGAGGTCGAGGAGACCGAGGCGGATGCCGACGCCGAAGACAACAGCATGTCGCTCGCCGCGATGGAGCTGCACCTGATGCCCCAGGTGCTCGAGACCTTCGAGCGGATCGCGGGGACCTGGAAGCGGATGTCGAAGCTCCAGGACCAGCGCATTGGGGCGTTGCAGGCGGGCGAGACCTTCGCCACGGCGTCGGAGCGGCGCTACATGCGGCACAGGGGCGATCTCGTCGAGCTCATGCAGGACGTGCGGCTCAACAATGGCCGTATCGAGCAGCTCGTCGACCAGCTGTACGGCCTCAACCGCCGGCTCATGCAGTTCGACGGCGAGCTCCTGCGCCAGGCGGAGAGTGCCGGCGTCAAGCGCGAGGCCTTCATCACCCAGTATCAGGGCCACGAGCTCGATCCCAACTGGATGGAGCGCATCCGCGAGCTGCAGGGGACGGGCTGGAAGCGCTTCTGCGCCAAGAAGTATGCCGACCGCATCGGCCAGTTGCGCGAGGGATTGCGCCGGCTCTCGGACGAGTGCGGGCTCCCGGTGAGCGAGTTCCGCCGCATCGTGCAGTCGGTGCAGCAGGGCGAGCGCGAGGCGAGCCGGGCCAAGAAGGAGATGGTCGAGGCCAATCTGCGTCTCGTCATCTCGATCGCCAAGAAGTACACCAACCGCGGGCTGCAGTTCCTCGACCTCATCCAGGAAGGCAACATCGGGCTCATGAAGGCGGTCGACAAGTTCGAGTACCGCCGCGGCTACAAGTTCTCGACCTACGCCACCTGGTGGATCCGGCAGGCGATCACCCGCTCGACCGCCGACCAGGCGCGCACCATCCGCATTCCGGTGCACATGATAGAGGCCATCAACAAGGTCGTGCGCACGAGCCGGCGGAT
>JBKQRV010000047.1:0-18884 GCA_052143835.1 Alphaproteobacteria bacterium | reverse complement strand
ATACGCTATTCTTGTGTCGCATGGCGTTGATCCTTTCCCGTGTCCCGAAACGTCGCCAAACGCTCGTGACCGAGTAGAATCAATGCCATGCACCTTGTCCACAAAATCTAAACCGGACAGCCGTGGGCTTGGCCCGCGCATCCGCGCCTTAAAACGAAGCGAATTCGTGGATGGCCGGAACAAGTCCGGCCATGACGTTGAAGGGTACTATACGTTCGAGTCACTACACTGGCTCAACCCTTGATGCAGACGAGCGGCTCGAGACGCGCCACCTTGCGCGCGAGGCCGGCCCGCTCGGCCGCGTCGACCACGGCACCCGAGTCCTTGTAGGCGCCCGGCGCCTCCTCCGCCACGCCGCGCGCGGACGGGCAACGCAGGACGATGCCGCGCGCCGCGAGCGCCGCCGTGACCGCGTGTCCGTTCCAGCGCCTGAGCGCTGCGTGCCGGCTCATGCTGCGGCCGGCACCGTGACAGGCCGAGCTGAAGGCGCGCCGCTCGCTCTCCGCGGTGCCGACGAGGACGTAGGAGGCACTCCCCATGCTGCCGCCGATGAGCACCGGCTGGCCAACGCTCCGCAATTCCGCAGGCAGATCGGGATGGCCCGGTCCGAAGGCGCGCGTGGCGCCCTTGCGGATTCTCGGACGCCTGCCGCTGACGGGCGGGGCCGCGCACTCGGGCGCGCGGCCTATGAGAACTCTCAACACAATCTGGCATTCATGCTGCAGCAGTCTTCGCCTCTGATGTACGCGCTGATCACTCGTGCTGCTCAGCCGCCGGATGGCGTCGATGCGGTGCGCGGGAATTTCAACCGGACGATCCAGTCTTCCAGCGCCTGCACCGCGGCTCGGCGAACACCCGTTTCATCGTCCTCAAGCGCGGCGAGTAGGGCGGCGCGTACCGTCGCGTCGTCGGCGCACGCGGATAGCGCGTGCATCGCGGCTCTGCGCACATCCCAATTTTCGTCGTTGCCAGCGGAAAGGAGGGCAGCACGCACAGGGGCGTCGTCGACGCGCACCGGCAACGCCTGCACCGCGGCTCGGCGAACATCCGGATGTTCGTCCTTGCAAGCGGCGAGTAAGGCAGCACGCACTGCGCCGTCGTCAGGGCGTCCAGATAGCGCCTGCACCGCGGCTCGGCGAACAGCCGTTTCATTGTCCTCAAGCGCGGCCAGAAGGGCGGGGCGAACCGTGGGAACGTCGGCGCGCGTGGACAGCGCCTGTATCGCGGCTCCGCGGACATCACTATAATTGTCCTTACAGGCAGCAAGCAGGGCGGCACACACCCGGGTGTCGTCGGCACGCGCAGACAGCGCCTGCACCGCGGCTTCGCGAACATCGCACAGTTCGTCCTTGCAAGCAGTGAGGAGAGCGGCGCGAACCGAGGCGTCATCAGTGCGCGCGGATATCGCTTTCAGTGCGGCTTTGCGGACATCCCACCGTTCGTCCTTGCAAGCGGTGAGCAGTGCGGCGCGAATCGTAGTAACGTCGGAGCGCTCGGATAGCGACCGGACCGCGGCGCCACGGACATCCCAATGTTCGTCCTTGAAAGCAGCGAGCAAGGCGGGACGCACGGTGGCGTCGTCAGCGGACGCGGATAGGGCCTGCACTGCAGCACCACGGACAACGGTATGATGGTCCTTACAAGCTGCGAGGAGGGCAGCACGGACAGTGGGGTCGCGGGCGCGCGCGGACAGCGCTTGCACCGCGGCTTCGCGGACAATCCAATGTTCGTCCTCGCAAGCGGCGAGCAGGGCAGCACCCACCGTAGTGTCGTCTGCGCGCAAGGATAAAGCGTGCAGCGCGGCTCCGCGGACTTCCCAATGTTCGTCCTTGCAAGCGGAGAGTAGGACAGCACGCACAGTGGCGTCGTCGGCGCGCGCAGACAGCGCCTGCACCGCGGCTCGGCGGGCAGCCCACCGATCGCGCTTGCAATCAACGAGCAGGGCGGCGCGCACGTTGGCGTCATCGGTGCGCGCGGATAGCGCTTTCACCGCAGCTTGGCGGACATCCCACCGTTCGTCGTTCCAAGCGGTGAGTAGGGCGGCGCGAACCGTGGGATCGTCGGTGCGCGCCGACAGCGCCTGCACCGCGGCTTCGCGGACATCCATACTAGTGTCCTTCCAAGCGGCGAGCAGGGCGGCGCGCACCGGCGCGTCGTTGACGCGAGCGGACAGCGCCTGCACCGCGGCTCCGCGCACAACACTATAATCGTCCTTGCAAGCGGTGAGCAGGGCAGCACGCACCTTGGCGTCATCTGAGCGTGCGGACAGTGCCTGCACTGCCAGGAGATGAAGGTCCCTGTGCACGCGGCGCAGCTGTCCGATGACGTCGTCCCGCAAGCGGTCGGGCAAGGGCCGTTCCCATCCTGCCAAAACTTCCAGCACGTGCCCGACGTCGCGCTCTGACCCACGCGCCAGCGCCGAGGCCGCCCAGGTCAATGCCGGTTCCGCGGTGTCGGGTAGGCGCTCCGATCCGACCCCGGCCAGCCGCAACGCGGTGCGCTCCGGTCGGTGCAGCACTGCGTCGAGCGTGTGCGGCCTTTCCCGCCGCAGGACAATGTCGAACAGCTCGGCGAATCGCCCTTGCAACGTCTGGCAACCGAGCGCGTAGAACATCCAAGTCTCCCGCCAGTCGGGATGATCCCAGAACCGGGCGATGATGGCCGGCGCATCCTCACCGCGCCTCACCAGCGCACGGGCGGCGAGGAACTCCTGGAAGGTCAGATGCACGAAGCCGTATTGCTCCGGCGCCTGCTCCACCAACACGCCGATTGCGTCGCGCGCTGCATCGAGGAATCGCGGCGCCTCGGCATCCTGCTCGCCGCCGGTCCAGTTCCGTCCGGCCAATACCGCGCGCACCCGTGCCGCCACCCCCCCAGCAGTGAACAGCACGCGGCCCTCTTGCATGCCATCGAGCGCGAGCGATTCCAGTACAGTTGCCGCATAGTCGCCCGGCAGGGAAGCGGCGTCCTTGTCGTTCAGCCGATGCCGCGCCCAGGAGTCCCGCAGCGATTGCTCTGCCCCGACGTAAAACTCCCAGCGATCGTTTGGCAGCCGCTTGCGCTGTTTGAAGAACAGTACCGCCATGGTCAACAGCAGCGCATTGCTGTGCACCTGCCGCAGGCCGGGGTTAGCCGCGAGCCGCGCGGCGAAGTCTGGTGCGTCGAGGTACAATCCGTCTTTCTTCGCCAACACTTGAGACCAGTTGCGCAGGATGGCCAATACCTGCGGCTCGGCCAGCGCTGGCAGCTCGGTGCGCAGCCATTCGGCACCAATCCCGCCGGGCGGCTCACCGGCGGGCCGAGTACTGACCACGAAACGATGCCGGGAGCTGGGCGCGGCGAGGCGGGTCAGCTCCTCCAGGAATCGCTCGCGCGCCGCAGCGCCGCGTATCTCGTCGATGCCGTCGAGCAGCCACAGCACTTTGCCGGCATACCAGGCCTCGGCAGCGTCCCGGCTGATTTCGGCAAAGCCCGGCAGGTGCGTGGTGAGGTAACGCTGCAGCCTGCCCTCCGGCGCGCCGTCGGTTTCCATCCATTGCGATAGACGGATCAGGCAAGGGAAGGGCGCGCCTAGCGGATCTCCCAACCAGCGCTCGGTGGCCTCGAGCAGCATATGGCGCAGCAAGGTGGACTTGCCTTGGCCCGGTGCGCCGAAGATCAGCAAGCGGTCGGTCTCGGCGGTGACGGCGGCCGCCGGCTTGCGGCGCTTCCGTTCCGCGTACAGTCGGTCCGCTTGGCGGCGGCGTTCGCGCTCCAGCTCGGACAGGTCTTGATCCGGCGCGCCCGGTTCCGCTTTGTCTTCGACTATTCGTTTCACCGCCGGTGGCAGGAGCAGGTCCGGCGGGACGAAGATTTCGGCCAGCGACACGTCGTGACGCGCGAACCCCGCACCCCATTGGTAGACCGCGCCGAGGTCCGCGTAGCCGTAGGTGCGACGCACCGCCCGGGCGTATTGCTCGCGGTCGTAAGAGAACGCCGCCGGGTCGACGGTGCGCGGCGCTACCGGCCTCCCCAGGCGGCCCAATGCGTTGTCAATTTGCCGGAACGCCGCGGCGTAGTCAGCGTCGCTGTGCAGCCCGGCGCCGTTGATCTGGTGGATCCGCCTCAGCGGGTTCAATTCGGCGTCGCTCGCCTGCCAGATCAGCGCGTACAGCCATTTTTCGCCTGTGCCCACGAGTTGTTCAACCAAATCGAGCAGCGCCTTCCAGTGCGGATCGTTCAGCGAGTAGCCGACGAACAGGAACGTGTTCTTGACCAGCAGATCTTTGACGAAATGGTGCGCGAGGGGATGGTTCCCGGCCCAGCGCTTGTAATCGCGCGTCGTCAGCGTGTGCGGATTGTCGAGCGAGCCGTGCAGCTTGAACAGCTTACTCCGCTCAGCGCGCGGCAGGCGCATCTGCGCGCGGAAATCCTCCTCGGTGACAACCGGCTGGCAATCGAGGCAGCGATCCAGCACCGTATCGTAGTTGGTTGTACACACGGCGGCCCAGGGCAGCGTCCGCAACGCCGCATGCGCATCGCCGGGCATGAACTTGCTATCAGCGATGATTTGCCGCACCGCTTCATTCAGGTCGGCGCGACCGTGCCCGATCTCCACTTCGTCGAGCAGGCTGAGGCGGTCCATGCGGTAGTTCGCCGGGTCGAGGCCAAACCGAGCCGCGATACCGGTCAGGAGGGCATCCCAGCCCGGCATCCTCCGGCCTGATCCGTCGCGGGCCTTAGCCTGCATCGACAACCCGGCACCGGCGAACAGCACGAGCTGGTCAACGCGCAGTTTCTGCGCGAGCGTGTGGGCAAACTCGTCGGGCAGCGGTCCGGACATCGGTGTCACGTCTAGCGGTGAAACAGCCTACACAGTCCTCCTTAGGAACGGAAGATTGGATCGGCAATCCGATCCGGCACCTCGATCCGAGGGCAGTGCAGCACGGCAGCATGTGCCTCTCGCGCGAGCCTGCCTGATATTGTCAGTTTCTGGTGTGTTCCAGAAGTGCCGCCGGCTGCGAGCGACGGCCGCTTACTGACCTAATGCGGTCGTTAGCAAGCCACTGCGGACGTGTTTATGAACTCATGCCTTAGGCGTAGGCCTTTGCCGGCATGGTCAAACTGATTTCGACACGCGCTTAGCAAGCGTTGTCGGGTCATCATCTCAATCAAATCGGTCCCGCATCCGGCGCGGCTGATCGGAGCGCCGGCGCACGCATCGCGCCTTCTTTATGCATGGCGCGAAGAGGCAGCCAGGTGCACCGCCAGCCGCGGCGCAGGTATGAGCTATTGACCGATGTACCGAATTCGCGAATCATGGTTCGCCGTCGGCGAATCACGGGCAGGCAAAAGTCGGTACAAGTTGCGCGGCGCCGGCCGCTGCCGGCGGCCGCGCCCACAGCGACCAGCAGGCCGCCCACCCCTGTCGACGATTGGCGCTCGTAGGCGAGCTTATCCGTGACGCAGCGGACCATTGGTTGATACGACACGGCTGAAATAACCGGAGCGCGGGCGGCTGAAATGGAAAATGCGCTTTACTACGGCGATAATCTGAAAGTGCTCCGTGAATCCATCAAAGATGAAACCGTTGATCTGATTTATCTCGACCCGCCATTCAATTCGCAAGCGACTTACAATATGTTGTTCCAATCTCCGAACGGCCGTCAATCTCAGGCGCAAATCGAAGCGTTCGAAGACACGTGGCATTGGACCACGCACGAAGGCGGCGCCGCGCAGGCGTTCGATGAAGTGCTAAGTTCAGCTTATACCCAAGCGGCTGAACTTTTGCGCGCGATGCGCGGCTTCCTCGGCGAGAATGACATGATGGCGTATCTAGCCATGATGGCCGTTCGGCTGATCGAGCTGCGCCGCGTGCTGAAGCCAACGGGCTCGCTGTATCTGCACTGCGACCCGACGGCCAGTCATTACTTGAAAGCGCTTCTAGACGCCATCTTTGGCGTTGCGGGCTTCGCAAACGAAATCATTTGGCGGCGGACAACGCCAAAAGGTCTAGCGTTCTCTCGATACGCCGCGAACCATGATGTGCTCTTATTTTATCGACGCGGCGACACGTTCACGTGGAACCCGCAATATATGTCCTACTCGGAGGAGTATGCGGGACGCTACAACTTGATTGACGAAAAAACCGGGCGAAGATTTCAGGCAACCTCGCTCCTTAACCCGAGTCCAAATCGCCCGAACCTCACGTATGAGTTTCACGGTCACACAAGAGTATGGC
The DNA here is from genome assembly GCA_052143835.1 of Alphaproteobacteria bacterium. Lineage (GTDB taxonomy): Bacteria > Pseudomonadota > Alphaproteobacteria > JACZXZ01 > JACZXZ01 > DASPPM01. Next base: position 12,664 of record JBKQRV010000047.1, on the reverse strand, counting down.
GATGGACGAAAGAGCGGATGCTAAAGGCCGAAAAGGATGGCGTGATCTATTTTCCGCCCGGAGGAGGCGTGCCGCGTGAAAAGCGATTTTTTGACGAACAAGAAGGCGTTCCGGTTTCTTCGGTTTGGATTGATATCCCCACCATCAACGCCGTTGCCCAAGAACGCTTAGGCTATCCTACACAGAAACCGCTCGCACTATTGGAGCGCATCATTTCCGCGTCATCGAACGAAGGTGATCTAGTACTTGATCCGTTCTGCGGCTGCGGAACCGCAATTCACGCAGCTGAGAAACTGCGCAGAAAATGGATCGGAATCGATATCACCCACTTGGCGATTTCGCTGATCGAGCGCCGCCTCAAGGATGCATTTCCGGGAATCTCATACGAAGTCCACGGCACGCCAAAAGACCTGGCCGGCGCGCAAGACCTTGCAAAACGGGACAAGTATCAATTCCAATGGTGGGCGGTCGGCGCTATCGGGGCGCGCCCCTGGGGCGGCAAAAAGAAGGGCCCCGATACGGGGATTGACGGCATTCTCTACTTCAAGCCGGATGGAAAGACGACCGAGGCGGCGCTCGTTTCGGTCAAGGGCGGTGAAACAGTCGGCGTAAGCGCGGTGCGCGATCTTCATTCGGTCGTCGAGCGCGAAAAAGCCAAGATTGGCGTTCTTATCACGGCAGCGTTGCCTACGCGTGCGATGGAAAAAGAAGCGGCGGCCACAGGATTTTATAAATGCGATGCTGGCGAATATCCACGCATTCAGATCATTACGCTGGCGGAACTCTTCCAAGGCAAACGGCCTCGCATTCCGCTTGTCGATACTGCCGCGACGTTCAAGACAGCCAAGCGAGAAGATCGTCATACCCAGAAGAAGTTAGATCTTTAGCGATCAGCAGGGCGCGGGTTTGTGTAGCATAACACCGCCCAATTCACGCCGCCGCTTCTCCCGGCTCAGCCCTTGATGCAGACGAGCGGCTCGAGGCGCGCCACCTTGCGCGCGAGCCCGGCCCGCTCGGCCGCGTCGACCACCGCCCCCGAGTCCTTGTAGGCGCCCGGCGCCTCCTCCGCCACGCCGCGCGCGGACGGGCTGCGCAGGACGATGCCGCGCGCCGCGAGCTCCGCCGTGACCGCGTGTCCGTTCCAGCGCCTGAGTGCTGCGTGCCGGCTCATGGCGCGGCCCGCACCGTGACAGGCCGAGCTGAAGGCGCGCCGCTCGCTCTCCGCGGTGCCGACGAGGACGTAGGACGAGCTCCCCATGCTGCCGCCGATGAGCACCGGCTGGCCAGTCGAGCGCAATTCCGCAGGCAGATCGGGATGGCCGGGTCCGAAGGCGCGCGTCGCACCCTTGCGATGGATGAAGAGCTGCCGGCGCGTGCGGCCGACGGCGTGCTCCTCGAGCTTGCAGGTGTTGTGCGACACGTCGAAGAGAAGTGCGAGCGCGCTCGCGGCGAAGAAATGGCGGAAGACTTGCCGCGTATAATGTCCGATGATCTGCCGGTTGGCGAGCGCACAATTTATCGCGGCGCGCATGGCGCCGAGATAGCGTTGCCCGAGCTCGGACGCGATCGGCGCGCAGGCGAGCTCCCGGTCCGGCAAGGCGATGCCGAACTCGGCGGCGGCGACCGCCATGTCGCGCAGATACTCGGTCCCGATCTGGTGGCCGAGACCGCGCGAGCCGCAGTGGATGCTGACGACGACCTCCCCCTCCTTGAGCCCGAAGACCGCCGCCGTGGAGCGGTCGAAGATTTCCGCGACCTCCTGCACCTCGAGGTAATGATTGCCCGAGCCGAGCGTGCCCATCTCGTCGCGCTGCCGGCGTTTGGCGCGCTCGGAGACGGCGTCCGCGCAGGCACCTTCCATGGTGCCGCCCTCCTCGATGCGCTCGAGGTCGGCAGCGACCCCAAAGCCGCGTCCGAGCGCCCAGCGCGCCCCTTGCGTCAGCATGGCGTCCATCTCCGCCCCGTCGAGCTTCAAGCGGCCGGTCGAGCCGAGGCCGACCGGTACGCTCGCGTAAAGCGCATCGGCGAGCTGCTCCTTGATCGGCTCGACCCCCACCTTGGCGATACCCGTCAGGAGCGCGCGGACGCCGCAAGAGATATCGAAGCCGACCCCGCCCGCCGACACCACGCCCCCTTCCTCGGCGTCGAAGGCGGCGACGCCGCCGATGGGAAAGCCGTAGCCCCAATGCGCGTCGGGCATGGCATAGGAGGCGCCCACGATCCCCGGCAGGGTGGCCACGTTGGTGACCTGCTCCAAGACCTTGTCCTCCATCCCGCGGATGAGCGCCTCGTCGGCGTAGATGATGGCGGGCACGCGCATCGCACCCGTCGGCTTGACGTGCCATTCGAACTCCGCGGGATGCTCGAAGCGCGCCGGATCCATGGCTCATGCTCCCGAATGCGGCATGCCGCTCACACGTCGACCACGCATTGCGCGAGCCAACGGCCGGCGGGCCCGCGCGCGACCTTGAGTGCCGTGAGCGTCGCCCCTTTCACCTCGGCGGCCGGCCGGTGGCGTGCCCGGTCGATCGGCTCGCCCCAGGCTTCGGCCTCGAGGCGGTTGCCGTCAAGGCGGACAAGATAGCGGCCGAACAGCATCTTGCGCGTTGCCATCTCGAAGACGATCGCGTTGAGCCATTCGACGAGGAGGAGCTCCTCATCGGGCGCTGCGCACGAGATCGCGACTTGCTCGCGGGCGGCGACCCGGGCGGGGTCCGTCACGACCGCGGTCAGCGCCAACGCCGCCTGCTCGAAGGCCGCCTCGCGCGAGGCACCGTTCCCGCGCACGCCTATGTCGGCGCCATGGGGAAAATGCTCCCAACCACTCTCGGCCTCGCTCGCTTGCTCGTCCATGCTTGCGGCGACCCCGCTCAAGTGCGCTGCCATGCCGGGTGCCTTGGCCCGCCGTCGCCCGAGGATAGGAGGATACTGCATCGGGGAGCCGGCCAGCGAATTGATCCGTGTCAATGTCATTAAGGGCGACATCGTGGAGGCTATCGTCGTCGGCAGCGCGCAGGCGCCTCAAGCCAGCCCGCAATGGAGCGGGAGCGAGGTGATCATGTCCTCCCAAGGTGCCAAGGATCGCGCACTGGATGCGGCGGCGATCAAGCGCCAATTCCCCGGACTCGCCGATGCGCAGCTCCACTACCTCGACAGCGCCGCGACGGCGCAGGTGCCCGCGTGCGTGCTCGAGGCCCTCTATCGCTTCGAGACGACCGCGCGCGCGAACGTGCACGGCGAGGTGCACCGCCTCGCCCGCGCGGCGATCACGGCCTACGACGAGGCGCGGGCGCGGGTCGCCCGCTTTCTCCATGCCCGCTCTCCGGCCGAGATCGTCTTCACCTCGGGCGCCACCGCGGCGATCAATCTTCTCGCCCATTCCTATGGCGCGCGTCTTTGCGAGGGCGACGAGGTCCTGATCTCGCTGCTCGAGCATCACAGCAACATGCTGCCGTGGCGCCAGCTCGCCGAGCGTCGCGGGATCGTCGTGCGCATGCTGCCGATGACGGAGGACGGCCGCCTCGATCTCGGCTGGCTCGAGAGCGAGATCGGCCCGCGCTGCAAGCTCGTCGCCCTCACCCACTGCTCCAATGTCACCGGCGCCATCACCGACGTCGGCAGGGTGGTGGCCGCCGCGCGCTCGGCAGGGGCCGTCGTGATGCTCGACGGCGCGCAGCGCGCGCCGCACGGCCCTGTCGACGTCCAGGCGCTCGGCATCGATTTCTACGCCTTCGCGGGCCACAAGTGCTACGGACCGACGGGTATCGGCGTGCTGTGGGGCCGGCGCGAGCTGCTCGAGGAGATGCCGCCCTTCATGGTCGGCGGGCAGATGATCGAGAGCGTGACACTCGATGAGGTGCGCTACGCGCGCCCGCCGCGCCGCTTCGAGGCGGGAACCCCGCCGATCGCGGGTGCCATCGGCCTGGGGGCGGCGCTCGATTGGATGGCAACCCTCGATTGGCGCGCGGTGCGCAGCCATGAGCTGCGCCTCACCCGCCGTCTCCTCGACGGGCTCGCGCACCTCGAGGGCGTGCGGGTGATCGGCCCGGGCGATACGCACGACCGTCGCGGGGTGGTGTCCTTCCACCTGGCCGGCATCCCCGCCGCCGAGGTCTGCCGCGTCCTCGATCTCCGTCACGGCGTGGCGATGCGCTCGGGCTATCATTGCGCCCAGCCGCTCGTGGCGGCGTTCGGCGTCGCCGGCGTGGCGCGCGCCAGCCTCGGCCCCTACAGCGACGATGCGGACGTGGACGCCCTTCTCGCAGGCGTGGAGGAGCTGGTGCGGCAGCCTTCGCTCGTCGCCGCGGCCGCGAAACCGGCGCCGAAGCGGGCGGCCGGCAGGAGCTAGGAGCCTCAGCTCGCCGAGAAGGCCACGCCGAGTGCTAGGAGCATCGCATAGAGGAGAGCGAGGCGGGACGCCCTTGGCGTAATCGGCCGCAGCTCCTTGGGCTCCGCAAGCGTGCACACCGCGCGGCCGATGATGCAAGCCAAAGGAAGGGTGAGCAAGGGCAGGAGCACCGCCGCCCTCAAGCCCAGGCCCAACCAAAACCACAAAGGTGCTAAGTAGGCGAAGAGCGAGAGCGTCAGATACTCGGCGCGGCTCCAGCCGATGCCGAAGCGAACGGCTCCCGTGCGCCAGCCCTTCACGCGGTCGAAGTCCCGGTCGCGGATGTCGTCGATGATCATCACGTTCGTCACCAAGGCACCGACCGGCAGGCCGAGCACGAGGGCGCTCAGCGGGAGTGCGGGTGCTGCGATGCGCCAGATCGCGGGCGAGCCGTGGAGGGATGCGGCCTGGATGTAATAGGTCCCCGCGACGGCAATCACGCCGAACATGACGAAGAATATCGGGTCGGCCAGGCCGAGCCTGGCGTAGGGAAGCGGCCCCCCCGCATAGGCCAGGCTTGCGGCGATTCCGACGATCCCGATGAGCAGCACCGGGAGGCCGCCGATGGAGAAAAGATAGGGTCCGGGGAGGACGCCGAGAAGAATGGAAGCGGCGATGGCCAGCTTGAGGCCGGGAAACGTGAGCGTTCCGTCCGCAAGGGCGTGAAGCAATTCAGGATGCTCGGGGACGCGGGGGTGGCCGCGCAGGAGCTCGTAATTGTCGGTCAGCACGCCGCCTATATGGATGAGCCAGCTGCCGAGGAAGGCAAGCGTCAACGGGACCGGCGCGAAGACGTGATCGTGAACGGCAAGGCCGGCGGCAACGACCACCGGTGCCGCGGCGGTGGGCAGCGTGTGCCCCGGATAAAGCAGCAGGTCGACCCATATCTCGCGCCGGTAGAGCAACGGAAGCCTTGCCATGGCACCTTTCAAGATTGCTTGACCAGCGCGTGGCATGGATCGCGTGGCGGCGGGGCGCAAGCGTGCCCGCTCCGGGCCCTTCGCGCAAGCGGCATCGGCAGCGCAGGGCCAAGGCATGCGGCGCGTATGATGGCTTAGGCCATGGAGACTCTGGAGACTCTAAGGACGGTCTGTCATGAGGCACATTGAAACGAAGTTGGCCGCAGCCGCGGCACTGCTCCTCTTGGGCGGCTGCGTCAATCCGCCGATCGGGCCGGATGTGGCGGTGATGCCGGCGCCGAACAAGCCTTTCGAGGTCTTCGCGCAGGATCAGGCGATGTGCCGGCAATTTGCCGAGCAGGCGATCGGCGGAAGCGGTGCCACGGAGACGGCGGCGGCCAATCAGGGCATCGGCAGCGCCGTCGTCGGCACTGTACTCGGCGCCGGGCTGGGTGCTGCGGTGGGCGGTGCCGGGGGTGCGGCCATCGGCGCCGCCTCCGGCGCCATCGCCGGCAGCGCGGTCGGCCTAGGCGCCGCCCAAGCGACGGGATGGGAGGGCCAGCGGCGCTACGACATCGCCTACATGCAATGCATGTACGCCAAGGGAAACCAGCTGCCGGGCGCCCGGGTCATGGCGGCACCCCCGCCCCCGCCGCCGCCGGACGCAATCCCGCCGGTCAGCTCGGCGCCGACGCCGCCGGTCACCTCGGCGCCCTTGCCGCCGGCGCCTAAGAGCTGAGCAAGCGAGAGCGCGCCTTTGCGGGAGTCGGGATTGGCGCCTTAAGTGAGGGGCGCGCCGCGCGCTTTACCGGAAACAGCATTCGACGAGATTGACGGCGCGGGGCGCCCGGACCGCGGCACTCACCACGGAAGGCCGCCCTCCAAGAGCCGGCTCAACGCCCAGAGCATGAGCCCCGAAAGCGTGAGCGCGGCGAGGATGCCGGGCATGCCCACCGCGTGGCGCCTCCAGCCGGTGAGCTCGCGCACCTTGGCGCGTTTGATCCCGTTCCGCCCTGCGCCGCGGAGATAGCCGGCGAGCTGCGGCACGTGATCCGCAAGGCGCCCCGACCAGGCTTTGATGCGGCACGACTCCGGGACGAAGAAGTCGATCTCGCTTGACCGCTCAGGCGGCTCGACGAAAACGCCGAAGATGGGCATCTGCCGCTGTTGGGCCACGCACATCTCCTCGCGCGCCGGCCGCGAATCCTCCGTGGCTTTCGACACGACGAGCACGAAGGCACGCGACTGCTCGATCCCACGTCTCAATTTTCCGACCACGCCTCGGCCGCCGCGCAGCTGCCGGGATGCCATCAGGCAGCGCAAGCCGAGATCCTCGAGCATGTCGCAAATTTCCTTCGCTTTCGCCCAATCGAGCGGCGCGTAGCTCACGAAGGCTGCATAAGGGGACGCGGGTTCCGTCATGTCCTAATGTTGCTTCCGAGAGCCGGAAAACCGCTCCGGCGCGCGCGACCAGGAGGAGGCAAATGGCGCTCCTCGCGCGGCGGCCGCCAAGATCGGCTTTGATCTTTCCCACTAGGACAAAGCCGCGGTCGATAAAATGATGCAGATCAATCGCTAAAATTGCGCCTAATGCAGCGAGCGCCGGGTCGGGTCGTCACGTGCGGTGACAGGCTATGCCGAGCGTGCGGCTTCGAGGGGCTGAGCGCCTTCGCCCCTATCCGGCTTGGCGCCAAGCGCGAAAAGAGGCATTCTCGCGCTCGCCTCCCGGTCATCGGGGGAATGCCCGCGAGGAGGAATCGCGATGAGCGCCCGAGGAACCCTGCTGCAATCCTACTTCGTGCCGAACGGCTCCTATCTGATGGAGCTCGCCGAGGACGGCAGCACGGCGGCGGTGGTTGAGGTGCTGCAAGGAATCGGCCGCACCATCGAGCAGGAGCTCGAGGCTGACGCCATCATCGTCGCTTCGCCGCACTGGCTCCCCAAGAGCGCCTTCTTCGTGGACCCGGGCGCCGTCCACGAGTCCTTCCACGATTACGTGCTGCGCCCGGCCCCCTTCGGGCGACGTTTCTACACCCATGTGCTGCCAGGCGACCCCGCCCTCGCCAACGCGCTGATCGTCGCAGGCGAGGCCGAGGGCTTGCCCGTGCGCGCCAAGAGCTACGGCATGGATCACGGCGCCTTCTGCCCCTTGAAGGTGATGGGGGTGCGCTTGCCGACCGTCTCGATCTCGATCTCGCAGCGCCCATTCGAGGAATGCGTGCGCTGGGGACGGGCCATTCGCAAGGCCGTCGAGGAGAGCGGCCGGCGCGCCGTGCTCGTCGCTCCCGGCAATCTCTGCCACCGCCTCGACCTGCGCGACGAGAGCGCGCGCGAGGATTACTTCCCGCCCGGCAAGGCGTTCGACTGCCGCGTCATCGAGCTTGTGACGGCCGGCCGCAGCCGCGACATTGCGAACATCGATCGCGAGCTGTGGACGGCGGCGGCTCCGGAAGCCGATGGCCGTCCCTTCTTCCTGATCGCCGGTGCCTCGGGCGATGCGCCGGGCCGGCTGCTGCAATACCAGGGCGCCATCTATTCCGTGGGCGACGCCAGCTTCGCCTTCGATACGCTCGCCGCCTAGGAGTCCCGCATGATCGCGACGCTCGATCCCCTCCACCCGCATTTCATCTACGATGCGAAGCGCAAGGTCGGCACTGCCCGCGGCAGCGATAAGCAAGGCAAGGAATGGCTGCTCGAATTCCGCGAGCGGCACGACGACGATCGCATGACGGTCGCGGTGATCGATCCCCAAGGCGAGGAGCACCGGGTGACCGTTTCCGAGGAGGACTTCATCTTCACGGACAATACGGTGCGCTTGGCCGCACTGCCTCACATGCGCATCTTCATGCACCCCGTCTACGTCAAGAAGCTGCGCGGCTTCACCCGGGGCAACATCCCGACACCGGACATTGCGGGACCCAGCCTGCCGTAGTGCCGGCGGGCCGAGCGGCGCTTGCGTCGGGCGAGTGCCAGCGCTGCCACGCCCTCAAAAGGGCTCCTACATCTTCACTTGGCTGATCTGGATGATCGGCTGAATGTCGGTGTAGTTGGGGATGTCCGCCATGATCTCGGCCGCATGCGGCTGAAAGGCCGCCTGGAACGCCTCGACGGAGTCGAGGTAAAGATGGCCCATGGCGGCATAGCTCGGACGCGATCCGGGTGCGGCGCCGGAGATGCCCTGCTCCACGGCGACCCGCTTGCAGGCGGCGCCGAGCTTTTGCTGAACCATGGGCATGTGCCGCTTGCAGTAATACTCCATGTCGAACTTGCTGCCGTCCCGGTTGGGATAGAGCACGCTCACTTTGATCATCGAGCTTTCCTCCCTTTGGCCGGCGGCAGCCTGCCGGCGATTGGTCTTGCCCGCGGCGGCCGCAACCGGTTCCGCGGCTCATCGCCCGAGATTTCCCGGGCGAGCCGGAGGGCGCGCATCAACGTGCACCTTCTCGGCCCCCACGGCAAGGTGGTGCCGGTCATGGCCAATCAGACCCTGACCCTCAGCATGATCGCCGGCCATCCCGGCAACTCGCCGCACCGATTTGCCCGGCGCCGCCGCGGAGGCAAGCATCGCGCCGCCGCAGGCTTGGGGCCGGCATGGACTTATTCCGCAGGCGAGCTTCATGTGATAAACTGATTGTACGATGATTTGACGATGCTCGATACGGGGGGCTGCCATGCGCGAGTCGAACCTGAACATTTTCGTGGGCGTCGGCGCGTTTGCCATTGGCTTGCTGTATTTCTACGTTCTGACCCTTTCAGTTCTCGTGACGCTTTGGGGCCTGCTGTCTTGGTGGTTCGTTGTAGCCGGTTGGGTGCTGCTATTCGTGGTGCTTTATGGCGAGAAATACATCAACCAGAAAATCGGACAGAGTGGGGTGTCCCAATTGGTGAGATAGAGAGCAGAGGACGCCGGGATGGCGTCTCTTCAGCTGCACATGCTGCCTAAACCGGACTGCTCCGCCAAAGCCGCATCCTCGCCCTTCCCGCAATGGAATCTGCGGCGCATATCCCGGTTCTCCCTCCCTCGGCGCAGTGCGCCGTGGCCACCGACCTTGGCTGCCCGAGCCGCGGGGTGCGAGGATCGCTTGCTCGACCCGAAAGGATTCCGCTGCCTTGTCCCTGAGACCGAATCGGCACATCCTCCCAGGGACTCCCTGGTCGTCCGGGGAATGTCGGAGCAAAGAGAAAGGAAGCATCGATGTCGCGTACATTGTTCCTCACGTTGGCCGGATTGGCGCTCTCGGCCGGCATGGCATTTTCGGCCGGTCCCTTCGACGGCACCTATGAAGGCGGCTCCGGGAAAACTTGCGGTATGCCGCCGACCACCGTTACCTTGACCGTCGTCGATAGCGTCGTGACCGGCACGAGTGCCTGGTCCAACGGCAGCGTTCCCATCCGCGGCAAAGTCGACCCCGACGGGACCTTTCACGGCACGATCGCGAGCGAAAGGTTCAATGGAAAATTCCAAGGCGCTAAATTCGAGGCAAGCTATACGAGCTCGGGCGCCGGCAGCAACGCTTCGTCCCAAGGATGCAAGAGGGTAATGCAGCTCGAACGCAAGGGCTAGGTTGCGGGCCGGCGCGCTTGATCTGATTCGATTTTCTGACGATACTCGATAGAGGGGGCTGCCATGGCCGCATCGGACATGAACATTTTCGTCGGAGTGGGCGCGTTTGCCATCGGCTTGCTGTATTTCTACGTCTTGGTGCTTTCAATCGTCGTGACGCTTTCGGGCTCGCTCTCCGGCTGGTTCGTCGTGGGCGGCTGGGTGCTGCTGGTCGTGGTGCTTTTTGGCGAAAGATACATCAACCAGAAAATCGAGCAGAGCGCCGCGTCCCGATCGGAGAAATAGAGAGCAGGGGACGCCGGGCTGGCGGCTCGCTCCCGCGCGCCCGCAGGACGACTCGCACCTAAGCCCGGGCTGGCGGAGGGAGTGTCTGCGCTTCGAGGCTGAATAACGAAATATTATCAAATACTTACGTTATATGGCTGTCGCTGTTCCTGCGGCGTTACCCGCGCGGGTGCGCCGGATTCCGGCGAGAGTGTGCGGATGACAGCGGACGATCAGGCTCAATATACCGCGCGATGGCCGCGGCACTCGCCCGCATCTCGTCCAGGCATTCGTCGACGTCGGTGCGGCGTTCCTTACCTGTTTTTTCGGTCACAACGGCCGTGCCTCGGCCAGCACTTCGGCCCGTACTCGCGCCTTCAATCCCTCGGGAGTATGGATGCCGACGCTGAGACCGGTCAGGCGTTCCGCTTCATCCTGCAAGCGGGCCAAGGTGAAATAGGTCGTTCCGCGGGGCGCATCGACCAGCAGATCGACATCGCTCCCCTCGCCATCCTCCCCGCGGGCAACGGACCCGAATACCCGCACGTTGGAGACGCCATGGCGGCGGGCCATCTCCAAAAGGGCCTCGCGGTGTTGCGCAACAGCTTCCGATGGCCGCATCGCTCTCGTCCTTGATCCTGCCCGCCGATTATACACTGGCAGAGCGATGAGTGCCAAAATCGCTGCAAGCTCAGCGGGGCGTCGGTCGACGCTGTGTGTCGTGCTCCTCCAGCAGCGTTTGAAGCGAGCGCACCAGCACCAGGCGGCGCCGGCCTATCGTCGTTGTGCTCACAAGCCCCTCGCCGATAAGCTCGTAGAGTTTCGTCCGCCCTAAGCCCGTGGCCTCGCACGCCTCCGCGATGGTGCAGGAGAGCCGTTGGGCGAAGGGGATGGCGGTGCTCCTCGGGTCTGCTGGATGCTGTTCCCGCGGCCTCTGCGGGCTGCCACGGGCATCGTGTCTCCTTGATGCATCCTCGGTGCCGAAATGGCGATCTCGTCGCGGATCGCCAGCCAGGATATCGTCGTCGGCAGTCACCGCCGTCCTCCTCCAAGAAAATCCCCGTCGAGTATCGGAATAGGGCCCGGCATCGCGCACCGTCAATGGCGATTCCCCGAGTGCATCGGGTTAAGGATAGTGGAGCATGAACAAAGGCAGTTGAAGCGCAGGCACTCGTATCCGGGGGGCTGTGAGCGCAGTAGAATTCATTCGCTCTCGGTGCGCCGTGCGCCGTCGTGAACGCCGTGCAAGCCTCGATCAGGTTCCCGGGCGCCGTTGCCGTCCATGCCAGACGCGCAGCACGACAATGTCGGCGCGGTGAATCTCGTAGACGAGCACATAGGGCCGGACGACCAGCTCGAAGGTGCCGGGCATCGCACCGAGACGGCCAAGGCGCGGGTTCGCGCTCAAGCGGTCGGTCGCCGCGACGATCGCGACGGCCATTCGGCTCGCGGCTGAAGGATTGTCTTGCGCGATATAGGCTCGGATGCTTTCGATATCCGCGATGGCCGCCTCAGCGAACCTTACTTGCATCGCGGGCGCGGCAATTCCTTGCCGGTGCCCCACGACAGCAGCCAGCGGCGGACCTCCTCGTAAGGAGTGGTCTTGCCGGCATCGACCTCGGCACGCGCTTCCTCGATCTCGGCGACATAGGCCGGGTCGAGTGCCGGGGCGTCTGGTTCGCTCTTGTGCTTCGTCGGCATGGGCAGGAGTTTACCTCATTCGGCAGAGCTTTGCATCTGAAAGGGAAGCCGGGTAGTGGCCTAATCAAGCGACTCAGGTCTGAAATTGAGCCAATCGCGTCCCATTGCTGGGGGTTCAGAATGTTCGATCAGCGCACGCTGAGATTGCTATGATACCCGCCGCCCGGCAGGCTCCGGAAGCGCGCCATCAAGCGCCACGTCCACCAGCTAGACAATCGTCCAGATATGATCCGTCAAGCCGAAGCCGCCACTAAAGGAGCCCAACCATGACAACCAATGACGATGGCCCGGACGATCGGTCCAACCAGTTCTTCCGAGAAATTGACGCAATAATTGCAGCGAAGAAGTTTCGCCAAGAAAATCCGTATGTTCTTTATCTGATACGTGTCTTATTTCCGCATTCTGACGGATTGCGGCGCCCGATCGTCCTCCATATGATTCGCCGAAGCCGAAAGAATGCCGGACTCGAAATCCCCAAGAGTTTCGACGACGTAGTTCAAAGCGTGCTGGAACAACACTGTGCTGACTCGCAAGTCTTTAAAAAGCGCGGCGTGCCAGCGGAAGAGGCGTTATTCTATTGACCCAAGGGACCTAGAGCCGGAATTTGGGCGGTACATCAGGATCGCGCGAGAGTTTGGTTGCAACGGAAATTTGATATTACGGCTACCGGTTCATAGCCGTGTTTACGAGCTATGTGGTTGCCCAAAATAAGCCACTGAGCTTCAAAATGGGCCACTACCGGAAGCCGCCGTCTTGTAGAGATGGGAGCCCGGCTCCCATCTTGCCCTTGGTGCTTGGCGAGCTTCTGCCGGGCCGCATGAGGCGGGCTGTCAAGGCCGGCAGCCGCGC
>JBKQRV010000046.1:0-6288 GCA_052143835.1 Alphaproteobacteria bacterium | reverse complement strand
CTCGTGCGCGCTGGCATCGATGCCGCGCGCGAGGCCGGAGACCACCACGAGACCGGCTTCCCCGAGGCCGGCGGCGAGCTCGCGGGCGAAGCGCCGGCCGCTCGCGGAAGCATTGCGGGCGCCGACGATGCCGATCATGCGGCGCTCGAGGAGATGGACGTGGCCGCGCAGCGTCAGTACCGGGGGCGCGTCCTCGATGGCGCGCAAGGTGGCGGGGTAGCCGGGCTCGTCGCGGCAGAGGAGGCGGCCGCCGAAGGCCTCGAGGGCCGCGACCTCGCGCTCGGCCGCCGCGCGCGAGGGGATGCGAATCGGGCGCTGCCGTCCGCCGCGCTTGGCCAGCTCGGGCAGGGCGGCAAGTGCCACCTGGGCGGAGCCGAAGCGGGTGAGGAGCTGGTAGAAGGTGATCGGCCCGACGTTCTCGCTGCGGATGAGGCGAAGCCAGTCCAGCCGCTCGCTCTCTGTAAGAGGCCGTTCGCGCGCCATCGCGCCACAATGGTTAACGGCCTAGGGTTCGTCAACCTCAAGCTGAGACGGCGGCGCCGCGCCCACGTCCGGCCGGACCAGGTACTCGGAGTCACGAGTGCGTGATACACCCCCCACCCTAACCCTCCCCCTCAAGGGGGGAGGGGAAGTGCATGGCATGGCAACAAAATCCCCCTCCCCCTCGAAGGGGGATCGGCCGCCCATTGAGGAGCGGCCGATGGGGTGGGGGTGACGCACCGATTATCAAAGGCCGACTCGATGCGCGGTGCGGCACTGCACTTATCGCTTGGCGCCGATCTTGGGCTCCTCGCCTTTGAGCAGGCGGCGGATGTTGCCGAGGTGGCGGAGGAAGACGAGGACGGCCACGAAGGCGGCGAGTTGGGCGATTTGAGGGTCGCCCAAGAGCCAGCCGTAGAGTGGGGAGAGAGCGAAGCTCGCAAGTGCCGCGAGCGAGGAGTAGCGGAAGAGGAATGCCACGGTGAGCCAGGTGGCGCAGGCCGCCAAGCCGGCGGGAAAGGCGGCGGCAAGGAGCACGCCCAATCCGGTAGCGACGCCCTTGCCGCCCTTGAAGCGGAGCCAAAGCGGAAAGAGGTGGCCGACGATGGCGCCGGCCCCGGCGAGAAACGCGGTGTCGGGGCCGAAGCGCGCGCCGAGCAGCACGGCCGCCGCCCCCTTGCCGCCGTCCAAGAGGAGGGTCAAGGCCGCGAGCGGGCGGTTTCCGGTGCGCAAAACGTTAGTGGCGCCGATGTTGCCCGAGCCGATCTTGCGGATGTCGCCCATGCCGGCGAGCCGCGTGAGGAGGAGGCCGAAGGGAATCGAGCCCAGGAGATAGCCGGCCACGGCCGCTACGAGAAACGGCCAGGTGTAGGAGAAATTGCCGAGCGGCGACGGCATGCCGGGTGTCTCCATGCGCCTCGGCGAGGGGACCGAAGCCGCACTTTACGGATTTATAGCCGCTCTCGGCTCTCCCCGTCGACGAACACGGGGCGGCCGTCGACGATGGTGCGCAAAACGCGTCCCTGCACCTGGCGCTCGGCGAAGGGGGAGTTCTTCGACTTGCTGCGGAAGCGGTCCTCCTCGACGGTCCAGCTTGCCGTCGGATCGAAGAGCAGCAGGTCCGCGGGTGCAGCCTTGCGCAAGCGTCCGGCCGCAAGTCCGAGGATCGCGGCGGGCTTCGAGGTGAGGGGGGCGAGGGCCTCGAGCAGGCCGAGCCGCCCCCGCTGATAGAGTGCGAGGGAAAGCGGCAGAAGCGTCTCGAGCCCGATGATGCCGGCGGCCGCCTGGGCGAAGGGCTGGCGCTTGCTGTCCTGGTCGTGGGGCGCGTGGTCGCTGGCGATCGCGTCGATGGTGCCGTCGGCCAGACCGTCGATGAGCGCCTCGCGGTCCTCGGGCCGGCGTAAGGGGGGCGAGACCTTGGCGAAGGTGCGGTAGTCGCCGACCGCACTCTCGTCGAGGGTGAAATAGTGGGGTGCGGTGTCGCAGGTGACGTCGAGCCCGCGCGCTTTCGCGCTGCGCATCGCCTCGACCGCTTCCGCGGTCGAGAGCGGCCCCGCGTGATAGCGCCCGCGCGTGAGCTCGACGAGGCGAAGGTCGCGCTCGAGCAGCATCACCTCGGAGAGGCGCGGAATGCCGGGGAGGCCGAGCCGGGTCGCGACCTCGCCCTCGTTCATCGCACCGCCCTCGGCGAGCTCTGGCTCTTGCGGACGCTGGATGATGAGAGCCTCGAAGGTGCGCGCGTAAGAGAGCGCGCGGCGCATCACGAGGGCGCTTGCTACCGGCTTGAGGCCGTCGGTGAAGGCGAGCGCGCCCGCCTCCTTGAGCAAGCCCATCTCGGAGAGCTGCTTGCCGCCCAAGCCCTTGGTCACCGCCGCGTAGGTGTAGACCTTGACGCGCTTCACCTCGCGCGCGCGCCGGGCGATGAACTCCACACCCGAGACGTCGTCGATGACGGGCTCGGTGTTGGGCAGCGCCACCATCGCGCTGACCCCGCCCGCGGCGGCGGCCTCGCTCCCGGTATGGATGGTCTCCTTGTGCTCCTCGCCGGGCTCGCAGAGCTGCACGCGCATGTCGACGAGGCCGGCCAAGAGACAGGCGCCGTGCCCGTCGATCGCCTGAACGCCCTCGGGCACGCCGTCGGCGAAGAGGCGAGGGCCGAAGTCGGCGATCGCCTCGCCCTCGGTCAGGAGCGCGCCCGGCTCGTCGAGCCCGCTCGCGGGATCGAGGAGGCGGACGTTCACATAGGCGGTGCGGCCGGGGCGCAGTCCCGGCGGAATGCTCATGCGCTCTCCCCGTCGGGCTCGTTGCCGCGCAGGCCCCGGCGCATGAGCGCATCGAGGCAGGCCATGCGCACCGCGACCCCCATCTCCACCTGCTCGTGGATGGCGCTGCGCCCGATGTCGTCGGCCACCTCGCTGTCGATCTCGACCCCGCGGTTCATCGGCCCGGGGTGCATGATCATGGCGTCCTCCTTGGCCGCGGCGAGCTTGGCGTAGTCGAGCCCGAAGAAGCGGAAGTACTCGCGGATCGAGGGCACGAAGGAGCCGTGCATGCGCTCGGTCTGGAGGCGCAACATCATAACCACATCAACGTCCTTGAGCCCGCTCCTCATGTCGTAGAAGACCTCGACGCCGAGGCGCTCGACCTTGGCCGGAAGGAGCGTGGGCGGGGCCACCACGCGCACCTTCGCCCCCATGGTGTTGAGGAGGCAGATGTTGGAGCGGGCCACGCGGCTGTGCAGGATGTCGCCACAGATGGCGACCGCAAGACCGCGGATGCGGCCCTTGCGGCGGCGGATGGTGAGCGCGTCAAGTAGCGCCTGCGTGGGGTGCTCGTGGCTGCCGTCGCCGGCGTTGATCACCGCGCAATTGACCTTCTCGGAGAGCAGCTTGACGGCACCCGAGTCGGAGTGGCGCACGACGAGCACGTCCGGGCGCATGGCGTTGAGCGTCATCGCCGTGTCGATCAGGGTCTCGCCCTTCTTGATGGAGCTGGTCGAGACCTGCATGTTGATGACGTCGCCGCCCAGGCGCTTGCCCGCGAGCTCGAAGGAGGTGCGCGTGCGCGTCGAGTTCTCGAAGAAGAGGTTGATCACGGTGCGGCCGCGCAGGATCGAGCTCTTCTTGTCGGCCTGGCGGTTCTGCTCGACGTAGGACTCGGCGAGGTCGAGCAGCATGGTGATCTCGTCGGCCGATAGGCCTTCGATGCCGAGGAGATCCCGGTGAGGGTAGCGGAGCGTGGGCGAGTGCGCGAGCGCGGTCATTAAAGCGACACTATAGGGCGCGGCGAGGGGGCGAGGCAAGGCGGAGGATTAGCCGGACCCGGGTTTTCAGATTGGATCGCCGCGTCGCAGCGCACGGCGACCCGGCTAAGCCCACCTTTGATCCCGACGAGCCCGGTTTTCGGTCCTGCGCGGTTCCGCGGCGGCGCTACTTCGACAGCTCCGCCTGAAGGGTGCCGAATATTTTATTCACTTTTGCCAAGGGATCATTCAGCACCCGAAGATTGTCTTGCTCGCTTCCTCCTTTGGCGTCGCCGAAGTGGCAGGCCGGATCTTTATCCTGATAAACGGCCCGGTAACGGATCTTGGCGAGGCAAGAGTTCACCTGACGCAAAAGCGCGTCCATCGCCACCAATTGGTTTTTCGCCTCCTCGCCGAAAAGTTTCTCGGTCAATATCACGTTTAACATATAATTATTATTCCAGGTGATGACGCTCTCGTTATAGTGCGTCCAGGTCTCGTCCTGGTTCGCCATCGGAAAGCCGTCCGCCACCTCGCCGCTGTAGCGTGCGCTCCAAAAAACGCGATCCGACATCATCCGCGTCATGTCGCGGACGAGGTCGCCCTGGGCGCCCTCCTGCGCCAGCACGGCCGACTCGCTCTTCGCCAAGCCGAAGTCCACCAGGATTTCGTGCCAGGAGCTGAGCGCCGTCACGGTCGCGGCACTGCCGGCTACGAGCGAGGCAAGCATCACCGCCAGATGCGACTTCCTGGGTTTCGCTAGCCGGATTTTCGACATCGACAATATCGCTTCCCCCTTGTCGGACCGACTTTATCCGACCTGCTCCCGATTGCCGGCCAAACCAGCCTTTCTTGGAGAGCCTACGCCCATCGCGGCTGCCGACAAAGGCGGGATCGACCTTGCTGAGCTGAATTGCGGAAAACCGTTCCCAGCAGCGGTAAGCCCACCCTCCGAGCCGGGATCGGCACGCACGTCCCCATGAGCATCGGGTGATCGGAGCGATGGGGTCCACCTCACTATCCCAGGAATACCTCTTCGTTATGCCATTTCAATGCGGCAGGATCAGGACGATCCTTTGCCTTTGGGGGAACCGAAACTGGACGACCGTTCAGCGCGTAATAGTCTCTGCCATTTTCGAATTCTTGCCGAATCCGTTTGCTTACCTCGAAACGATAATCTTCGGTGATCGTCACATAGCCAAGATCGAAGAGCGGATGTAGGTCACGACGGAATAGTATTCCGTTATTCACGTCGTGCTTTCCCCCAAGCGCGTAAGGACGGATGTGCGCAGCATCGAGAGCCGGTAGGGTCCTCTCACTCGTCACTGCGCATCGCCTCGAATACGCATCGATTACGGCGACGCGAAAAGCCCCTTGACCAAGCCTCGGCGCGATGAGAACAGGACCTCCGAATCGTGCGGGTGTTTCGGCCAGCCCTGGTGCGGGTGACGTGCCTAGCCGCTCAAATGCGGCGTGCCAAAGCCGCGCGCCTTCAATCTCGTCGGCGCTGTATCGCTTGCCGGCTACGATATTGGTGCTCCAAGAATCTGGCACGGGAATCCATAATTCTTCGGGCCAGAAAGACGGCTGTGTCAGAATGCGACAGCCTATTTTGTAATCCTCCCGTTGTGACAATGGCTGGGAACGTCGGTACCGGCTAACCCTCTGTCGCATCTCGTCGAGCGACGACGCGCCATTGGCAATTCCAAAAGCCTCCCAAGCCACCGATATCGGGATAATCGACTGTTCAGCGTAAATTCCGCAGCCAGCGATGTAATTTCTCGGGCTGTGGAGCTTAAAGAGGAAGAGTTCTCCAGGCTGAAGGGCGCGAAATTCCGTTTTCCCCCCGGGCTGCCAAAAGTTGACCTCGGTTAGGTCGGGGCGATCCCGGAGCGAGCTAAACCAGTCCCAATCCGTGACGGCGATGAAAAGATTCACGATTTGCCCGTGGCTCACTGGTCCGACGGAGAATATTAGCCGACACCTCGCAAATCGCCCTAATGCAATTTACGGGCGTTTGGGGCCCATCCCCCACGGCTGTACAGGCCGATTGCAGTCACTTTTTTAGAGCCTGGCCGAAAATGGCTTGTTCGAGAAAATGTCGCAGATCGGCCTCGCCGCTTGTGCCGGGCTTAAACCGTTCGACCGTGAAATAATCCCAATCGACATTCACGCGTCTAAATAGCTCTAGGAACCTCGCGGCGTTCACAAGATCGCCAGGGCCCCCGAGATTCATATAGATCTTTCCAAAGATCCGCATCAGCGCGCGAAAGCCATTTGTGCGGTTTAGCATTAGTCCGGGGTCACGATAAGCCCAAGCCTGCGGCCAACGCGCTTGGACCGCCTTGAAATACTCCTCGACGATCTTTCCAATCTTAACATCGTCACCATCAATAAAGAGGCCACGAAAGCAGAGTCGTCTTGCATCTGAACCCGACCCCTGAAGTGGACCCCATCGCTGGGACCACGCGGAGCGGTTTCTTAATTGGAGTCGCGGCCGTTCCGACCTCCTGAACTGATCAAGCTGCACATGCTTGTTGTTGTGGCGGCTGTGGGCATGTGGGCAA
>JBKQRV010000045.1:0-36575 GCA_052143835.1 Alphaproteobacteria bacterium | reverse complement strand
ACCGCTTGCGACAAACCACCCGGGCAGCAAGCCCGAAAAAGTCACGGCAATTGAAAGGACCAAAACGTAGAAATACAACATGGCGATGGCGAACGTGCGGACACCCACAAACATGTTCATGTATGATGCGCGCATGGCAACCTCCTGCATCGACTTTCGTCGGTGATTTATATCACGTGAAGCTTGTCCACCAAATAATCCCGTCCCCCCTCAAGCGGGTAGCGGGGGCGATACCTGCCTCTGCGGCGGCGCGCGACGGCTCAGTGCGGCGAGCTGCCGAGGTGGCCCGCAATCATGTTGAAGGTCAGTTGCAAGTTGGTCCCCACCAAGGTCACGGCAACGATTATGGCGACCGCGATTAGCGCTGCGATCAGACCGTATTCGATGGCGGTGACACCATCTTTCGACTTCAGATTTTGAACGAGCACCTTAATCCACATCAGATGGCGCATGGTTCCCCCTTTGCGGCGCGCCGCGCCTCATAATTCGTGATGATGTACTTAGACATACTTGATGTTTGTTAAGAAAATGTAACGGATAGCTATTGGAGCGCGGTGCATAGGGGCTTCTTTACAATCTCGTAACATTGTTTTGTTAAACTATCGCAGGATGCCAACAGCCCGTTCTCGGGCTCGTCGAGCTTGCTTCTGACGTGAGTATTTGGCTCCACTTGACCAACCATGAGGCTGGCCATGCCGAGGATGATAAGGGCCTTGCTTTCGGCGCTCGCGCTTCCCTTGAAGTTCCGGACGACGTATTGATCCATTTGCGCTCGTAGCCGGCCAAGAGCCTCGTACAGCACTTCGATGCGCAAGGCGGCCAATTCGTGTTGTGCTCATGAGGTCATCGTTAATCTTCACCACGAGCCTATCCTTGCGGTGGTAGCTTTGAAGTTCGCCGGCCCACTCGATGAGATTTCTGGCGACCTTGAGCCTGCCGGACTGCATCCGCGTAAGCATTTCGGCAATGCCGACTTCCGTCGAATGCCCGAGCCGGCTCCGCCTTGCTGTCGTTTTGAAGAAAGTGCATGTTGACGGGCGCGAGCCCGTCATCTGGAAACTCCCGCCGGTAACGGCCAGGGAAGGAGCGCTGGAAGTGCCAATCGATCCCAAGGCCATCGCCGATGCCTTCAAGGCCAAGCTCGCGGCGGTGCACACCGAGCAGTCGCGGCTGCCCGTCACCGAACAGGAGCTTTTCTTAGATGCTGAGAAGACGTTCGCCGAGCTTTGGGGCGTGCTCACCAGCATCAACAGCGCAGTCAGGGAAAAATTCGGCACCGAGGCCGCCGTGAGCTATCGCCTCGGCCATTTCGATATCAAGCAACGTAGTATCGTGGGCGAGATCGTCGCCTCCAAAGCGCTCCGCCGGCCATACCGCGTGACTTTCCAGATCCACAGGGGCCGCATTTCGATCAAGGCATTTACCTACCACGACGAGGAACGCCGGACAGAGCGCTACGACTACGCCCCCGGCGAGAACCTCGAGAAGCTGGTCGAGCGCCTCGTGGCCGCGCTGGTGAATTACTTCGGGCTCTGAGCGGCCGAGTGCGGCTTCAATCGAAATGTGACGGGCATCATGCCCGCGCCGGCCGGGGAGGAGGAAGCCAGCCGAGGCGGGCACACGAGCAGGAGCAGAGGCTGCTAAGAATGGCCACGATGGTGTTTTCAAAGCGTGTCCATTTGTCTCGCTGAAGTTGAGTGGTGCTTTTGGTCGATTTTCCGATGGATGGCATAGCATTCGCTCCTAGGTTCGGGTTGCACCAACATTTTATCCGATGCCCTCCTTCCTAGTCATGGCTGTGCCCTTCCACGGCCGAAAACTTGAGGGGATTTTCGACAGCCGGCTTGTGTTAAATAGCGGGGATCGGTCTTGTAACGCTGCCAGGGGGCGACTTCGCGCTTAACAGCCGGTAAGGCGACGGGCTATGCTGAGGGGGGATGCAGCACGCCAACGCCTACTGCTGCGGGCACACGGTCCTCTCTTGGGCGACCTCATAGCCGAAAAGACGAACGAGCCATGGACGCGACAGGCGGGAAACGCACCATCAAGGTGACCGACGAGGAGGTGCTGCTCATGCACGCCTCGGGCCGGGGCGGGGGAGAGGGGGTCTCGCTCAAGGGCTCCGCGGGGGACGGCAAGGCGCTCCTCACGAGAGCTGTTGGGATCGGGCAAGTGCCGGCGGCACTATAGCATGGCGGGAGCCTAGCCGCGAGGCGCGCGGCTGCAGTCTTTGCCACGGCTATGCGGGCAAATGCGTTGTAAAAGATGTTTCGTTCTATTTTGCACTTTTTCGGGCATTGCCGGCCAGACCCACCAGCGTAAATCAATCGGCAATTCTCGCTGAGCTGCCATTCAGCGTGCGGCTAATCGATCACCTCGTCGGCAATGGTGAGCAAACTTGGCGATACCTCGATTCCGAGCGTTCTCGTGGTTTGCAGATTGATGACGAACCCGAGCTTGGTCGATTGCACGACCGGCAGGTCGCCAGGCTTCGCGCCCTTGGGGATGCGATCGACGCTGCTTGATGTTGCTGGTCTGGTTTTGCCCTCTGGATCTGCGCACGTTCAGTCAGCCGGCGTCACCCCGTCCAGCACCAGCGCCGAGGTGGTGAGCACGAAACTCAGCGGCTTGTGGACGCTCGGCAGCGGCTGACCGACCACGAAGGTGGAGCCGCCGACCACCGCCTCGCCCTGGATCTGCACCACATCGAAGCTCGGCGGTGCCGGCAGAGGCATATCCATCTTGTGGCTCACCACCAGCGTGCTCTGCACCACGCCGCCCGCAGCGACCGGAACGCCGTTGATGCGCGACATGCGCGCCGGGTTGAAGCGGAACGCCCGCGTCGCATCCACCGCCGGCAGGCGGGTCGACAACCTCTTGCGGAGGCTCTCGACCGCGCCCGCACCGACGACCGCGGCCAGCGCCGGCGAGACGTACCACGTCCCGAGATTGGCGCCCGCCGGCACCCCGACCTGCTCCACGTCCTGCAGCGCCGCCGGCACGCCGGCTGGCAGCAGCAGCGAGATCGCACCGCGCTCGAAGCCGCGCGGATAGATGACGATGTCCATCGTCGACGCCGCCGCCAGCGTGTTGTGGAAATCGAGGCTGAGCATTGTCTGCGCCATTGGACCCTGCCCGACATCGACGACGTGCAGGTTGTGCAGGGCGACGCGCTTGTCCATCGTCACCAGCGTGGCGACATTGGTGCTGCTGTTGGTGAACGGGTCGTCGGGACATGAGATCACCACCAGGCAGCACGTGTGCGTCGCCGTTGTGATCGGCAACGTGTAGTCCCAGGTGACGATCGCCGGACGGTTTGGCACCAGCGAGGCGATCGTCTGCGCCGCCCCGACCGGCGTCCAGTTTGTCGTGCTGCTCAGATTGAACGCCGGCGGCGTCAGCGCATTCGGCAGCGGCGGCAGGCCCGCCGTGGCGTCGGCGATGAAGGCGCGCACGCTGACATTGCTGGTCGCCTGCCAACCGCGATTGGTGACTTGGGCGTAGAAGCGGTTGCTCTGCCCGCGCCACGGATCCTGCTGGGTCAGCACGGTGTCGAACAGCACGCCGTCGAACACGCCGCTCGGCACATAGACCGGCGCGTGGTTCACCTTGATGTCCGGGCTGGTCCACCACCACGCATTGCCCGACGACAGCAGCGGGTCCTCCAAGTTCGAGGGGCTCGGGAAGATCTCCCCAGTGTCGAGATCGTCGTCGCGTACGTAGATGTCGACCTTCGGCTTGGTGATCCCCGGCGTGATGTCGAGCTTGTAGGCGCCGCAGCCCATGGTCGCGCAGTAGAGAATCTTGCGCTTCGGGTCGATCACTAGGTCCGATACCACGACATTGGGAATTCCGTTGTCGAACGGCGTCCAATTGGCGCCGCTGTTGGCCGAACGATAGAGGCCCGTATCGGTCGCAAGATACCAGGTGGTGGCAGGGGTGGACGGGTCGATGGCGACGGCGTTCGCCACCACCTGCGGCAGGTCGCCGCTCACGTCGGTCCACGTCGTGCCAGAGGTGTTGGCGTTGGTGCTGCGATACACCGCTTGCGCGCTGGCTGCGCCGCTGACCGCGCCAATCGTCACCATCACCGCATTGGGAGACGTTGCATCGACGGCGATGCTAGTGATCGGCCGCGCCGGCAGCGTGCCGGAGATGTCGGTCCACGGCTGCGTGTTGCCGCCGTTGGTGCTGAGGTAGATCTTGCCGGAGCCGGTCGCGGCATAGACATAGTTCGAGTTCGACGGCGCCACCGCGATCGCGCTCACTTCGCCGGTGAGCGCTTGGCTCACCTGCACCCAGTTGGTGGCCAGCGCGTCGTTGCTGCGCAGCACATAGTTGGTGCCGTAGAAGAGGCGCAAATGATTGTTCGGGTCCATGGTCAGCACGCCTTCCCATGGATTGTTTCCGACAATGCCCCCGGACTTCGACGTCCAAGTCTGCCCGCCATCGGTGCTCTTGGCGATCGAGGCGTTCTGGTATTCCGCGTACATCGTGCGCGGATCGTCGGGATCGATCACGAACCAGCCGCCGTCGTTGGCGTATGTCGGCTGCCAGGTCAGACCGCTCGTGGTCCAGTTGGTCTGGTTGTCCTGCGCGCCGCCGCCGATCACGTTGGACAGCGTCGACCAGAAGTTGATGTTGTAGAATTGCGTGATGACGAGGCCGTTGCTGACCTTGCTGATGGTGGCGCCCTTGTCGTTGGAGCGCCACACGCCGCCGTCGTTGGCGACGTAGACGATGCTGGTGTTGGACGGCGCGAACTTCACCACGTGTTGGTCGGCGTGCACGGGCAGCGAAGCCCAGGTGGTGCCGCCGTCTGCGGTGCGGTCCAGTCCGACGCCGCCCCAGAACAGGATGCTTTCGTTGTCGGGCGCGCAGCCGACCACGTCGCACCAGCCGGCGTAGAAGCCGTCGTGGCTGCCGGCGACGGTGGTGAAGGTGGTGCCGCCGTCGGTGCTGGTCTGTATCGTGTCGCCGGATTTGACGACGATGAAGTTGTGGCCGTGCGCGCCGCTGACGCCGATGGCGAGCTGCGGCCACACCAGCCCTGACCCTGACGGCGCCGCAGTCAGCTGCGTGAAGGTCGTGCCGCTATTGGTGGAACGATAGATGCCGTCGAATTCGATGGCGATCAGTATCGTGTTGGCGTTGGTCGGATCGAGCACAATGTCGCTTATCGTGCCGGTTTTGAGCGTGGTCCAGGTCAACCCGCCGTCGGTCGAAAGCTCCAGCCCGGCGTCGCCGCAGGTCCAAAGCCGTTGCGGGTTGGTCGGATCGACCACCAGCTTGCCGATATTGCGCGACTGCACCGCCGGGCGCTGCGTCCAGGTGGCGCCGGCGTCTGTGCTGACGAAGACGCCGGCGCCGCCGTAGCTGGGTCCCCACCCGGGCGTCCATTCGCCAGTGCCGGCATAAATGGTGTTGGGCGCGCTGGTGGCGATGCCGAGTGCGCCGATCGCTAGCGACTGCTGCATGTTCCATAGCGGGTCCCAGATCTGCCCACCGTCGCTCGACTTCCACACCCCGCCGCTGGCGGCGCCGGCATAGACGATGTCGGGATTGGTGGGATGCACCGCGAGCGACTTGACCCGGCCGTTCACGTTGCGCGGCCCAATCGAATACCAGGGCGAGCCGGCACCGGCCGGATCGTAACCCGCCATCCAGCCAGAGGTCAGGCCCTTCGAGCTGATCAGCGAAAGCTTGTGCGCGAACGCCGCGTCCCGCTGCTTCAGCAGCGTGGCGGCGTCCACTGTATGGGTCAGGCCGAACCGTTGCGCCCGCAGCGTCAGGGTGCTCGACCGAAGCGAAAGAGTCTTATTAGCAATCGCGGGCAAGTCCGTCATTTTGTCCTCCTGCACCTATCCGGTACTGCGCGCGATCGGTTGATGGCTCCAATGCCGCTACGAGCGGCGCACACGGCGGCGCAGGACATAAATCAAGACCGGGACCAGGAAAGCGACGGTGACGATCAACGTCTCCAGTGAGCCGTTGCCGCCGTCCGGTGAGATGCCGAAAATCTGCTCGATAAAGTTCATTGCCGCTCTCCTTCTCAGGACGATTTGATTGATAATGACTACTTTCTGTAGAAGAACTATCGCTCACTTTATCGCTCTGCGCAATTTCCTCGGCTTCGCCTTCGGCGACGCTTGCTCCTTGGCCCAGAACCGACCCAGCACGGAGGCTTAAGCAACACACTCACCCTCCGCAGACACGGGATAGCCCTTGAAAAACAGTGTTGTTTGCTGCGATGCGGGAGGCGGGTTTTGTTAAGGCTTCCCGGACGCCTGCCGCTGCGAGAGGCAGCGACATGTTCGGGCGGCAGGCGTCCAGGAAGCCTCAGGGGAGGAAACCGCGGGAAGGTTCGCTCGGCGATGCCGCAGGCTATGGGGATTGTGGCGCCGACAGTTGTAGCTCGATGCGCAGCGCTGGCCGTGTTCGGAGGGCGTGGGGCGCTCGCCGATGCGGATGGGAGGCCGAAGGGAGGGGCTTGGCGGCTCCGAGCATAGCGGACTGGCGAGCAAGGCGATTCACCGCTCCGGCTTGGGAGCGAGCTCCGGCCAGGCCGGTTGAGGCCCGGCGCCGCAGGCGAGCGATTTGCTGGCGATTTTTCCCTCGGCCACCGCCAGCGCTAGCACCCTCCGACTTCGCGCTTAACAGCCGGTAAGGCGAAGGGCTATGCTGAGGGGGGATGCAGCACGCCAACGCCTACTGCTGCGGGCACACGGTCCTCTCTTGGGCGACCTCATAGCCGAAAAGTCGAACGAACCATGGACGCGACAGGCGGGAAACGCACAATCAAGGTGACCGACGAGGAGGTGCTGCTCATGCACGCCTCGGGCCGGCCGGGCAAGATCGAGATCCGGCCGACCAAGCCGCTCACCACGCAACGCGACCTGTCGCTCGCCTACTCGCCGGGGGTGGCGGTGCCGTGCCTGGCAATCGCGCGCGATCCGGCGCTTGCCTACGATTACACGGCCAAGGGCAACATCGTCGCGGTCATCACCAACGGGACGGCGGTCCTGGGCCTCGGCGATCTGGGCGCGGTCGCCGCCAAGCCGGTGATGGAGGGCAAGGCCGTCCTCTTCAAGCGCTTCGCCGACGTGGACGCCATCGATCTCGAGATCTCGACCCGCGAGGTCGACGAGTTCGTCAATTGCGTGCGCTTCCTCGGCGCCAGCTTCGGCGGCATCAACCTCGAGGACATCAAAGCGCCCGAATGCTTCATGATCGAGGAGCGCCTGCGCGCCCTTCTCGACATCCCGGTCTTCCACGACGACCAGCACGGCACCTCGATCATCGTGGCGGCGGGCTTCATCAACGCCCTCGAGTTGACCGGGCGCAAGCTCAAGGGAGCGCGCCTGGTGGTGAACGGCGCCGGCGCCGCGGCGATCGCGTGCGCCGATCTCCTCGTCCGCATGGGCATGCCCAAGGAGCACATCATCCTTTGCGACAGCAAAGGCGTCATCTATCGCGGGCGCCGCGAGGGCATGAACCAGTGGAAATCGGCCTATGCGGCCGAGACCAAGCTGCGCACGCTCGCGGACGCCCTCGCCGGCGCCGACGCGTTCTTCGGCCTCTCGGCCAAGGACGTCGTCAACCAGGCGATGATCGAAACCATGGCGAAGCGGCCGATCGTCTTCGCCATGGCGAATCCGGACCCGGAGATCACGCCCGAGGCCGTTCTCGCCGTGCGCAAGGACGCGGTCGTGGCCACCGGCCGCTCGGACTATCCCAACCAGATCAACAATATCCTCGGCTTCCCCTACATCTTCCGCGGCGCCCTCGACGTGCGCGCCTCCACCATCAACGACGAGATGAAGATCGCGGCAGCCCATGCGCTCGCCAAGCTCGCGCGCGAGGACGTGCCCGACGAGGTGGCGGCCGCCTATGCCGGCGAGCGCCTGCGCTTCGGACCCAACTACATCATCCCCACCCCCTTCGACCCGCGCCTCATCGTCGCGGTGCCGACGGCGGTGGCGCAGGCGGCGATGGATTCGGGTGTCGCGCGCCGGCCGATCATCGATCTCGAGGGCTACAAGCGCGAGCTCGCCGGCCGCCTCGACCCCCTCGCCTCGAGCCTGCAGTTCATCTTCGAGGCGGTGCGCGCGCGGCCGCAGCGCATCGTCTTCGCGGAAGGGGAGGAGGAGCGCGTCATCCGCGCCGCCCTTGCCTTCCGCAACGCCGGCTTCGGCGTGCCCGTGCTCGTCGGCCGCGTCGAGCGCGTGCGCGAGACGATCGTACAGAGCGGGCTCGAGGCGGCGGAGGAGCTCGAGGTCCACAACGCGCGCCTTTCCACCAACAACAAGCGCTACACGGACTACCTCTACGCGCGGCTCCAGCGCCGCGGCCTCATCTACCGGGACTGCCAACGCATGGTGAATCAGAACCGCAACGTCTTCGCGGCTTGCATGGTGGCCATGGGCGATGCGGACGGAATGGTGACCGGCTTGACCCGGAGCTTCACCGTCGCCTTCGACGACATCAGGGAGGCCATCGATGCAGCAGCGGAGCGCGAGGTGTTCGGGCTCTCGATCGTGGTCGCGCGCGGAAACACCGTGTTCATAGCCGACACCCAAGTGCACGAGCGGCCGACCACGCACCAGCTCGCCGACATCGCGGTCCAGGCGGCGGCCAAGGCGCGCCAGCTCGGCCACGAGCCGCGCGTGGCGCTGTGCTCCTTCTCGAGCTTCGGCAACACCGGCTTCGCGCGCGCGGCGGAGATGCGCGCCGCCGTCGCCGAGCTCGACCGGCGCAAGGTCGACTTCGAGTACGACGGCGAGATGGCGATCGACGTAGCGCTCGATCCCGAGGTGCGGAAGCTCTATCCCTTCTGCCGGCTCTCGGGTCCGGCGAACGTGCTGATCATGCCCGGGCTGCACGCCGCCAACATCGGCGCCAAGCTCCTGCAGCAGCTCGGCCGCAGCACGGTGATCGGCCCGCTCCTGATCGGTCTCGGCAAGCCGGCCCAGATCGCTCCCTTGGGCACCTCGCTCTCCGAGCTCGTCAACCTCGCGGCCTTGACCGCGCACGACGCGATCAACGCCGGCTGAGGCCGGGGAGCGCCCGGAGGGGGGCTCGCGCGGCTTTGCTGCCGCCGGGCTCTCTCTTTGCGGCGGCACTTGCCCGCACCACCTTGTCACGGGCGCCGCTTTGGCGGAAATTGCTGCTGCCATGGCCCAAGGAGCCACCCCGCTCAAGTCCATCCTCGCGATGACGGCCCTGCTGGCGCTGCCCGCGGCCGCGGTGCTCGCAATCCTCGTGGCGCTTGGCCGCCTCGACGGGCGCTGGGCCTTCCTCGCCTTCCTCGCGATCGGCCTGGCGATCGGCGCCATCATCCGGCCTCACCTCAGCGGCGTGGCGCGGCTCACCAAGCATCTCGACGCGCTTGCCGAGGGCGAGGAGCCGCCGACGCCGAGCCCGCTCTGGCCGCCGCTCGTGGTGGCGCTGGCCTCCGCGATCGGCCGGATGCAGCGGCACGCGCAGGCGCGGCACGAGGAGACGGCGGCCCGGCTCGCGGCGCTTGAGGCCGTGCTCGACAGCCTGCCCGACCCGCTCCTCATGCTCGACGGGCGGCTGCGCGTCGTGCGCTCCAATGCGGCGGCCAAGGAGCTGCTCGAGGGAGATCCCCAAGGGCGCGAGCTTTCCGCCGTGCTCCGCGTCCCGGCCCTCCTCGATGCCGCGCAGTCGGCCCTCCGGCGCGGGGCCGGCGCGCGCGCCGCCTTCGAGCTCTCCACCCCGGTCCGCCGCTCCTTCGTCGGACGCGTCGAGCGGCTTGCCGGCTTCGCCAGCGACGAGGTCTCGCTCATCGTGGCACTCCACGATCTGACGCTCGAGAAGCGCGCCGAGCAGATGCGTGCGGACTTCGTCGCCAATGCGAGCCACGAGCTGAGGACGCCGCTCGCAACCCTCCTCGGCTTCATCGAGACGCTCCAGGGTGCGGCCAGCCAGGACGCCCCCGCCCGCGCGCGCTTCCTCGCCATCATGCAGCAGCAGGCCAACCGCATGTCGCGCCTCGTCGACGACCTGCTCTCCCTCTCGCACATCGAGCTGCGCGAGCACACCCCGCCGACCGAGCAGGTCGACGTGGTCAAGCTTCTGCGCGGCGTGATCGACGCGCTCCAGCCGCTGGCCAAGGCGCGCGAGACTTCGCTGGCGCTCGAGCTCGGCGAGGAGGAGCCGCCGAAGGCACTCGGCGACGGAGACGAGCTCGCCCAGGTGTTCCAGAACCTGATCGACAACGCGCTCAAATACGGCCGCCGCGGCACGACGGTCCGCGTGCGCGTCCGCCATGCCGAGCGCGCGCCCGTCCCGCTCGCGCGCATCTCCGCCGCGGGCCTCGTCGCGGTCGCCGTGGAAGACGAGGGCGAGGGCATCGCGAAAGAGCAGATTCCGCGCCTGACCGAGCGCTTCTACCGGGTCGACGCCGCGCGCTCGCGCGAGCTCGGCGGCACCGGGCTCGGGCTCGCCATCGTGAAACACATCGTAAGCCACCACCGGGGCGCGTTGCAGATCGAGAGCGAGATCGGAAAAGGCAGCGTCTTCACGGTCTTCCTGCACGCCGCGGGACCGCGCCAGCCGGCGGAGGAGGAGGCCGGCCTGCCGCCGGCCGGTCATGGAACTGTCACATCATCGTAGTAAATCTATCGCGAGCCGCGGGTAGGCTGACACCCGTCAAGCGCGCCGCGAATTAGGCTGGATCGGGCCTTTGGCCGCGAGAAGGCAGGAGATGGAGATGGCCGCCGACCATATCATCAAGGCCTACGACCAGGAGCTCGATCAGCTCAACAACACGATCGCCCAGATGGGCGGGCTCGCCGAGATCCAGCTCGCCAACGCGATCGAGGCCGTGGCCGAGCGTGACACCGAGCTCGCGGCCGAGACCGTGGAGGCGGATGCGCGGATCGACGCGCTCGAGCACGAGGTCCAGGACCAGGTCGTGCGGCTCTTGGCGTTGCGTCAGCCGATGGCGCGCGACCTGCGCAACATCGTGGCGGCGCTCAAGATCTCGAGCGATCTCGAGCGTATCGGCGATTACGCGACCAACGTCGCCAAGCGCTCGATCGTGCTGAGCCAGATCCAGGCGGTCAAGCCCGCCTACGCCGTCCCGCGCATGGGCGCGCTCGCGCAATCCCTCATCAAGAACGTGCTCGACGCCTTCATCGAGCGCAATACCGAGAAGGCGCTGCAAGTGTGGCGCAGCGACGAGGAGCTCGACGAGATGTACTCGGGCCTCTTCCGCGAGCTTCTCACCTACATGATGGAGGATCCGCGCAACATCACGCCCTCCACGCACCTTCTGTTCATCGCCAAGAACATCGAGCGCATCGGCGACCACGCGACCAACATCGCCGAGACGGTGCATTTCCTCGTCGAAGGCGGCCCGTTCCGGGGCGCGCGTCCGAAGGGCGACAGTTCGAGCTTCGCCGTCGTCTCGCCGACTCCGGACCGCAAGACGGCGCGGAGCGAGGGAGAGAGCCATAATTAACGAGCCTATGAAGCTGCATTGCCTGATCATCGAGGACGAAGCGGCGCTCGTCGAGCTCTTGCGCTACAATTTCGAGCAGGAGGGCTTCCGCGTCTCCGCCGCCGCCGACGGCGAGGAGGCCCTCGTCATGGTTTCCGAGGATGCGCCGGACATCGTCATTCTCGACTGGATGCTGCCGCTCATGTCCGGGCTCGACGTGTGCCGCCAGCTCCGGCGCCGGCCCGAGACGCGCAATATCCCGATCATCATGCTGACCGCCCGCGGCGAGGAGGGCGACCGCATCCGCGGCCTCAACAGCGGGGCGGACGACTACATCACCAAGCCCTTCTCCCCGCGCGAGCTCGTCGCCCGCGTCCGCGCGGTGCTGCGCCGCTCGCGCCCGGCACTCGCGGAGGAGCGCCTCAGCTTCAGCGACATCGTGATGGATCTCGCAGCGCATCGCGTCATGCGCGGAAGCCGGCGCGTCCATCTCGGCCCGACCGAGTTCCGGCTCCTGCGCTATCTCCTCGAGCATCCCGGCCGCGTCTTCTCGCGCGAGCAGCTTCTGGACGCGGTGTGGGGGAGCGACGTCTACGTCGAGCCGCGCACGGTCGACGTGCACATCCGCCGCCTGCGCCGGGCGCTCAATGGGGAGAGCGATTCCGACCCGATCCGCACCGTGCGCTCGGCCGGCTACGCGCTCGACGACGCGCTCGCCTGAAGTGCTAACCTGACCTCGACGATATCCCCCTGCTGGGGCACGGCGTGAAGGGTGAAGCCGAACATGCGGCAGAGCTGCAGCATGTTCTCGTTCTCGCGCAGAACCTCGCCGAACAGCATGCCGATGCCGCGGAGGCGCGCGTAGTCGACGATTCGCCGCATGAGCAGCTGTCCGAGGCCCAGGCCCTTGAGATCGGTGCGCACGATGATCGCGTACTCGGCCTTCTCGTTGTCGGGATCGGCGGCGAAGCGCACCACGCCGAAGACCTGCGCCTTGCCAGCCGCGAGGCCCGGCTCGCTCAGCACGAAGGCCATCTCGCGGTCGTAGTCGATCTGGGTGAGGCGCGCGAGGAAGTTGGCGGAAAGCGACTTCTTGGGCGCTAGAAAGCGCATGCGCACGTCGTCGGGATCGAGCTTGGCGAACATCTCGACGAAGGCGGGCGCGTCCTCGGGGCGCACGGGACGGAGGGTGAATTTGCGCCCGTCGGGCAGCTCGACGAGCTCCTCGAGGCCGGCGGGATAGGGACGAATGGCGAGCCGCGCGGTGCCGTCGCCGTGGGCGCGCATGACGCGGATGCGCGCGTCGAGCGCCACCACGCCGTCTTGATCCGCAAGGAGCGGGTTGATGTCGAGCTCGGCGATCTCGGCGAGATCGACCACGAGCTGCGAGATCTTGACGAGCGTGAGTGCGATCGCATCGAGGGCCGCGGGCGGCTGGTTGCGGTAGCCGTGAAGGAGCCTGGCGACGCGCGTGCGGCCGATGAGCGAGCGGGCAAGAGCCATGTTGAGGGGGGCCAGGGTCAAGGCCTTGTCGGCGATCACCTCGGCCGCGGTGCCGCCATGGCCGAAGAGGATGACCGGTCCGAACTGGTCGTCCTCGGCCATGCCGACGATGAGCTCGAAGGCGTTCTCGCGCCTCACCATGGGCTCGACCGCGAAGCCCTCGATGCGCGCCCGGGGCATGCTCTTGGTGAAGCGCCGCAGCATGGCGTCGGCCGCCTCGCGCACCTCCTCTGCTGTGTCGAGGGAAAGAGCCACGCCGCCCACGTCGCTCTTGTGCGTGATGTCGGGCGAGAGAATCTTGAGCGCGCACGGCACGGCAAAATCGCGCGCGACGCGCTCCGCCTCCTCGGCCGTGCGGGCGATGCGCGTCGCGACCGCGGGAATGCAATAGGCGGCGAGCACCTCCTTCGCCTCGGGCTCGCTCAGCCACTCGCGGCCGGCCGCGAGCGCCGTTTCGATGATCGCGCGCGCCTTCGCCGCATCCGGCGAGAACTCCCCGGGAACCGAGGGCGGCACTTCGTTGAGCAGGTCCTGATTGCGCTTGTAGCGCACCATGTGCATGAACGCGCGCACGGCCTGATTGGGCGTCGCGTAGCTCGGGATGCCGGCCTTGGCGAAGAGCCGGCGCGGCTCGGCCGCCGTGCGCTCGCCGACCCAGCTCGTGAAGAGGTTGCTGCGCCGACCCGCGGCCGTCTCGATCACCGCGTTTGCCGCGTCGACCGAGGAGCTTACCGCCACCGGGCAATTGAGCACGAGGGTGGCATCCACCTCCTTGTCGGCGAGGAGGGCGGCGAGGGCTGCCTTGTAGCGCGCGGGCGGCGCGTCGCCGACGATGTCGACGGGGTCGCCGTGCGACCAGGTCGGGGGGAGCACCTTGTCGAGCTCGGTCATCGTTCCGGGCGAGAGTTGCGCCAGCCGGCCGCCCGCCTCGATCAGGCTGTCCGTCGCCATCACGCCGATGCCGCCGCCGTTGGTGAGGATGGCGAGCCGGTCGCCGGCCATGGGCCGGCAAAGCGACAAGGTCTCGACCGCGTCGAAGAGCTCGTCGACCTCGTAGACTCTCAGCATGCCGGCGCGCCGGATGGCGGCGTCGTAGACCTCGTCCGAGCCCGCCATAGCACCCGTGTGCGAGCTCGCCGCCTTGGCCCCTTCGGCGTGGCGCCCGGCCTTGACCACGAGCACGGGCTTGGAGCGCGCGGCAATGCGCGCCGCCGACATGAACTTGCGCGCGTGCGTGACGCCCTCGATGTAGAGGAGGATGGCGCGCGTCGCGATGTCGCCGGAGAGATAGTCGAGCATGTCGCCGAAGTCGACGTCGCTCATGTCGCCGAGCGAGACGAGATGCGAGAAGCCGATGCCGCGCGGGGCCGCCCAGTCGAGCACCGCGGTCACCATCGCACCCGATTGGGTCACGAAGGCGAGATCGCCCTTTGCCGGCGCCAGGTGCGAGAAGCTGGCGTTGAGCTTGATGCCGGGGACGAGGATGCCGAGACAATTGGGACCGACGATGCGCATGAGGTGCGGCCGCGCTGCTTCGAGCATGCGCTGGCGCAGCTCGGCGCCGTAGCGGTCCTCGCCCTCGCCGAAGCCCGCGGTGATGATGACCGCCGCCTTGGTGCCGCGGCGGCCGAGCTCGGCGATGATCCCGGGCACCGCATCGGGCGGAGTGGAGACCACGGCGAGCTCGGGGGTGAGCGGCAGGCTCGCCACGTCGGCATAGGTCAGGACCCCCTCGATCGCCTTGTGCTTGGGATTGACCGGCATGATCGGGCCCTGGAAGCCCGCGCGCAGGAGATTCTCCGCCAAGACCGCGCCGACCGATCCCGGCCGCGTGCCGGCGCCGATCAGCGCCACCGATTCGGGCTGAAACATGAAGTTGAGGTTGCGGACGCTCATGGAGTGCCACTTTCACCGACTGCAAGAGGGCGCATCATGGATGGGCTCTACGGCATTTCTTATGACATAGCTCAATGTGGCCTCGTTGGGCGAGGCCGACCCGGGCACTTACTTGCAGACCCGCCATCCCCATGCAGGGTAATTTGCACCGGTCAAAGGGGCGGCAGCGAGTGCGGGCGCGGGCGCCGGGCGGCTTTAGCCACGACCCAACGTTCCTTGGGGAGCGGCGCTATTCGTGCTTCGCCGTGAATTTCTGCGGCAGTCCGCCCGAGGCGACGTCGTTCTGGCGCACGAACTCGATCTCGTTGCCCTTGAGCGTGCCGCGATAATTCTCCTTGTACGGCTGCTCGGCGCTGCCGGTCGTGCTCACGCCTTGCGTATAGAAGACGATGTCGTCGCCCTTCACTTGGCCGCCCTGGATGCCCTTCACTGAAGCGCCGAAGTCGCCCTTCTCGCTCACCGTACCGAAAAGGCTTTCGCCGGACTGCTCGAACTCGAAGTGCAGGACCGACTTTTGCTTCCGGTCGTAAGGATTGATCAGCGCTTCCGTGGCCCATTTGCCCGAGATATCGCGCCGCGCGGTAGGAGCCGACGCCGCGGCGGAGGGCGCGGTCCCTGTCGCGGCCGGTGGAGCGCGCTCCGTGGCGATCCAGTAGGCGAGCCCGCCTGCCACGACGAGCACCGCCACGACCGCGGCGGTGAGCCAGACCGCCCGCGCGCGCTGCGGCGGCGGCGCCGCGGGTCCCGCGGCAGCGGGCGTAAGTGCCGCTGCCGCCCCCTCGTCGCCGGCGACTGCACCGATCTGCTCCGCGAGACGGCCGATCGCCCGTTCCCAATCGTCGAACGCGTCGATCCATTGCCGCGTCGAGAGCTCGTAAAGGAAGGCGTCGCTCGGCAGCACGTCCTCGACCCGAAGTGGCACGACCACGAGGCGGTTCTGGCTCGCGAGCGCGATCTCCTTCTTGATCTCGTTCGAATGGTTGGCGTTGCCGGTGAACACCAGCACCATGACGCGCACCGAGCGGATCGCCTTGACGATCGCTTCCTGAAAATTCTCGCCAGGGCCGATGTCGCGCGAGGCGAGCCAGCAACCAAGCCCGCGCCGCTCCAACGCATCGCAGATTCTGATGGCAATCGCGCGGTCCTGCGAAGAATGGCTGATGAAGACAAGCGGGCTCATGCCGGCCGCCATGAAGTGTCGATCAAATCAGCACCTCGCGTCGCGTGAATTTATCGGAACGGGGCCGGCGACGCCAGCTCGTCGCTGCCGTGCCAATGCCGCCAAGGCCTCGAGGCCCGCAACAGAACGCTCAGCGATTCTGCCCGAGGAGATCGCGATAGATCCTCGTCGCCTCGGCGCCGAAGCAACAGAAAATGACGCGCGCGATTGCGGGCGAGCGCTCGAGCTCGTCGCGCACTGCCTTGACCGCGATCTTGGCCGCGCGCTCGAGGGGAAAGCCATAGGCCCCCGTGCTGATCGAGGGGAAGGCGATGCTCTTGGCCGGGAGCTCGCGCGCGCGCGCGAGCGAGGTGCGATAGCAGGATTCGAGCAGGCGCTCCTCGCCGTGGCCGCCACCGTGCCAGACCGGGCCGACCGTGTGGATCACCCACTTGGCGGGAAGCCGGTAGCCCTTGGTCGCCTTGGCCTCGCCGGTCGCACAGCCGCCCAAGGTGCGGCACTCGGCGAGAAGCTCGGGCCCGGCCGCGCGGTGGATGGCGCCATCGACCCCGCCGCCGCCGAGCAGGCTCTCGTTTGCGGCGTTGACGATGGCGTCGACCGCGAGCCTGGTGATGTCGCCTTCGACCACTTCGAGAGACTGGGCCATGCCGCCTCCGGAGCTTGCGCAAGGACGCGCTCAGGGCTGGATCGCGTCCGCCGCCGGCTGATAGGGCAGTCCGAGGTCGTGCGCGACGGCCTTATAGGTCACCTTGCCACGGTGCACGTTGAGCCCGGCGAGAAGGTGGCGGTTCTCGCCGAGCGCCCGGCGATAGCCCTTGTCGGCGAGGGCCAAGGTGAACGGCAGCGTCGCATTGTTGAGGGCAAAGGTCGAGGTGCGCGCGACGGCTCCCGGCATGTTGGTGACGCAGTAATGGACGACTCCCTCCTCGACATAGGTCGGGGCTGCGTGCGTGGTCGGGCGGCTCGTCTCGAAGCACCCACCCTGGTCGATCGAGATATCGACGATGACCGAGCCGCGGCGCATGCGGCGCACCATGCCGCGCGAGACGAGCTTCGGCGCAGCACCTCCGGGCACGAGCACGGCACCGATCACGAGATCGGCCTCGAGCACCTGCTGCTCGATCGCGTCCATGGTGGCGAACATGGTGTGCAGCTTGGCGCCGAACTGCAGGTCGAGCTCGTAGAGGCGCCGCAAGGACTTGTCGATGACGATGACGTGCGCCTCGAGGCCCATGGCCATGCGCGCCGCGTTGGTGCCGGCGACCCCGCCGCCGATGATGACGACCTTGCCGGCGGGCACGCCCGGCACGCCGCCCAAGAGCACGCCCGCCCCGCCCTGCTCCTTCTCGAGGCAATGGGCGCCGACCTGGATCGACATGCGGCCGGCGACCTCGCTCATCGGGGCGAGGAGCGGCAGCCCGCCGACCTCGTCGGTCACCGTCTCGTAGGCGATAGCTATGACGCCCGAATCCATGAGGCCCTTGGTCTGCCCGGGATCGGCCGCGAGATGGAGGTAGGTGAAGAGCACCTGACCCTCGCGCAACATCTTCACTTCCTGCGGCTGGGGCTCCTTCACCTTGACGATGAGCTCCGCCGCACGAAAGACCTCCGTGGCCGAGTCGACCACCTCGGCGCCCGCAGCCCGGTAGGCATCGTCCGCGAAGCCGATGCCGGCCCCGGCCCCCGTCTCCGCCACCACCGTGTGACCGTGATGGACAAGCTCGCGCACGCTCGCCGGCACCAGGCCGACGCGATATTCGTGGGTCTTGATCTCCTTGGGAACGCCGAGGCGCATGATTTGTCTCCCCTCGTTTTGCCGGAGTATCGCGCTTCGCACGGCGAGGGGTAAAGCGCGGAAAGTGCCGCACCCGGGTCGTGCTCAGCGCGCCGTGGCGGCGGCGGCGGCGCGGCGCTCGCGCTGCATGAGCCAGAGGAGGGCGAGAAG
Organism: Alphaproteobacteria bacterium; assembly: GCA_052143835.1. GTDB lineage: Bacteria > Pseudomonadota > Alphaproteobacteria > JACZXZ01 > JACZXZ01 > DASPPM01. Next base: position 18,584 of record JBKQRV010000045.1, on the reverse strand, counting down.
GCCGGGCACGCCGAGGAAGGTCGCGGCCGTGAAGAAGCCGATCCAGCCGAGCTCCTCGGCAAGAAAGCCGCTCGCCGAGGAGATGAGGGTGCGCCCCACCGTCGCGAGCGAGGAGAGGAGCGCGTATTGCGTGGCCGTATAGCCGCGCGAGCAGAGCCCCGAGAGATAGGCCACGAGCGCCGCCGATCCCATGCCGCCGGTGACGTTCTCGGTCGCGATGGTGAGTGCCAGCATGGCGACATTGTGCCCGGCAACCGCCTGGAGCGCGTACATGAGGTTGGAGGCGGACTGTGCCACGCCGCAGATCAAGAGGCTCGGAAAGAGGCCGAGACGCATCACCATGAGCCCGCCCAGGAAGGCGCCGGCGAGGGTCGCGAAGAAGCCGAAGACTTTGGACACGCTCGCGATCTCGGAAAGCGAGAAGCCGAGACCGATGTAAAGCGGGTTGGCCATGACGCCGGCGACCGCGTCGCCGAGCTTATAGAGCACGATGAAGAGAAGGATGGCGAGCCAGGCGCTGCGGCGCATGAAATCGGCGAAGGGCTCGAGCACGTGGGCGCGCGCCCAGAGTGCCAACGGGAGTGCGGTCCTCCGCGCCGCGCGCGCGGCCGGCGCAGCCGCTGCGGGCTCCGCGTTGGCGAGGATGGTCACGATCCCGATGCCGATGAGGAGCGCCATCACCGCGTAGGCGACATGCCAGCCGAAGGCGTCCGCGAGGTAGAGCGCCCCCGCACCTGCGATCAGGAGGCCGATGCGGTAGCCCATCTGGATCATGGTGGCGCCGGCCCCTTGCTGCTCGGGCCCGAGAATCTCGACGCGGTAGGCATCGATCACGATGTCCTGGCTCGCCGAGAGAAAGGCGACGAGAAGGGCCAAGGCCGCGGTCGCGACCGGCTCTTGCGCAGGCGTCAGGCTGCCAAGCGCCAGGATCGCGGCGATGAGGAGAAGCTGGACCAGGATCGCCCAGCCGCGCCGCTGCCCCAAGCGGCCGAAAAGGGGAAGCGGCAGTCCGTCGATGAGCGGCGACCACAGAAACTTGAGCGAGTAGGGCAGCCCGACCGCGGCGAAGAGGCCGATCGAGGCCTTGCTCACCCCCTCGGTTGCGAGCCAGGCGCTCAAGGTCGAGAAGGTGAGAAGGAGCGGCAGCCCGCTCGAGACGCCGAGCGCGAGGATGGCCAGCACCCGGCGGTCGCGATAGACGTGCAAGGCGGCGAGCCAACTGCGGGGCACGGGCGAAACCTTTCTCGACGAGGCTCGCCCCGATTCTACGGCAGGCAGGACGGAAGGGCCACAGAGCCGGCGACGAGCCCGTTTCAACCGCCGACAACGGTCATTGCGAGCCGAAGGCGAAGCAATCCAGAATTAGCAGACAATTCTGGATTGCTTCGTCGGCTTCGCCTCCTCGCAATGACGGCGCGTGCGCGGTGTGCAATTGGACACCGCTTACCCCGCCTTGCGCGCCTCTTTCTTGCGCTCGTGGCGGTTGAGGTATTGCTTGCGCAGCCGGATCGCGGCGGGCGTCACCTCGACGAGCTCGTCGTCGGCGATGTAGGAGATCGCCTGCTCGAGGGTGAGGAGGCGCGGCGGGGTCAGGCGCACGGCCTCCTCCTTGCCGGCGGCACGGAAGTTGGTGAGCTGCCGGCCCTTCAAGGGATTGACCTCGAGGTCGTTGTCGCGGCTGTGCTCGCCGATGATCATGCCGTCATAGACCTGCTCGCCCGGCGTGATGAAGAGCACGCCGCGCTCCTCGAGATTCCAGAGCGCGTAAGCGACGGCGAGCCCGCTCTCGAGCGAGACGAGCACGCCGTTGCGGCGCCCTTCCATGGCACCCCGGAAGGGCGCATAGCCGTGGAAGAGCCGCGAGAGCACGCCCGTGCCGCGCGTCTCGGTCAGGAACTCGCCCTGATAGCCGATGAGCCCGCGCGAGGGGACGTGGAAGACGAGCCGCGTCTTCCCGCCCCCCGAGGGCTTCATCTCGACGAGCTCGCCCTTGCGCGCCGCGAGCCCGTCGATGACCACCCCGGTGAAGGCCTCGTCCACGTCGATCACCGCCTCCTCGATCGGCTCGAGGCGCTGCCCGCTCGAAGGCTCGCTCTTGAAGAGCACGCGCGGCCGGCTGATCGAGAGCTCGAAGCCCTCGCGCCGCATGGTCTCGATGAGCACGCCGAGCTGCAGCTCGCCGCGCCCGGCGACCTCGAAGGCGTCGCGCTCCTCGGATTCGCCGATCTTGATCGCGACGTTGCCCTCGGCCTCGCGCTTCAGGCGCGTGCCGATCTCGCGCGAAGTGAGGCGCCAGCCGTCCCGCCCGGCGAGCGGGGAATCATTGACCGAGAAGGTCATGGCGATGGTCGGCGGATCGATCGGCTGGGCCTTGAGCGGCTCGCTCACCTCGGGCGCGCACAGCGTATCGGCGACCGTGGTGCGCTCGAGCCCCGCGATCGCGATGATGTCGCCGGCCTCGGCATAGTCGATGGGCACGCGCTCGAGGCCGCGGAAGGCGAGGAGCTTGGTGAGCCGGCCCTCCTCGATCATGCTGCCGTCGCGCGCGAGGGACTTGACCGCCATGTTGAGCCTGGCACTCCCCGCATAGATGCGGCCGGTGAGCACGCGGCCCAGGTAGGAATCATACTCGAGCGTGCTCGCGAGCATGGCGAAAGGGCCGTCGTGATCGGCCTTGGGCGGGGGGATGTGGGCGATGATGAGCTCGAAGAGGGGGGCCAGGCCCGCGCGCGGGGCCTCGAGCGTGGGGGCGGCCCAGCCCTCGCGGCCGGAGGCGAAGAGGACCGGAAAATCGAGCTGTGCCTCGCTCGCCTCGAGGGCGGCGAAGAGGTCGAAGATCTCCTCGTGCACCTCGTGCGGCCGGGCGTCGGGCCGGTCGCATTTGTTGATCAGCACGATCGGCCGCAAGCCGAGGCGCAGTGCCTTCATGAGCACGAACTTGGTCTGCGGCAGCGGGCCCTCTGCCGCATCCACCAGCACAACCGCACCGTCGACCATATCGAGGATGCGCTCGACCTCGCCGCCGAAATCCGCGTGTCCCGGCGTGTCGACGATGTTGAGGCGCACCCCGCGCCAGGCGACCGAGGTGCATTTGGCGAGGATGGTGATGCCGCGCTCGCGCTCGAGGTCGTTCGAATCCATCGCCCGCTCCGCCATGGCCTGATGAGCGCGCACCGCACCGCTTTCCCTGAGCAGGACGTCGATGAGCGTCGTCTTGCCGTGGTCGACGTGCGCGATGATCGCGAGGTTGCGGATGTCCATGGAGCGGGTCTTGCTCTTAAGCTAAAGGTGACGCGCGTCGGTAAAATAGTGATCACGCCGGTCGAGCACAACCCGTCTCCACGCGAATTCGGCTGACTGATTAGGTAGGTTCACCACGGAGACACGGAGAGCACGGAGAACGACTTTCCCCTAGATTGCTTCGTCGGCTTCGCCTCCTCGCAATGACGAACTCAATCCGTCATCGCGAGCCGAAGGCGAAGCGATCCAGATCGCTTCTCCGTGGCCTCCGTGTCTCCGTGGTGGAACGTCTGCTATGCCAGGCCCGCGACGCGGGCGAGCTCCGTGAGCGCGGTCTCGGGGCGGGCGCCGATGTGGCCGATCACCTCGGCCGCGCAAAGACTGGCGAGCCGGCCGCTCGCCGCGAGCCCGTGGCCGCGCGTATAACCGTAGAGAAATCCCGCCGCATAGAGATCGCCGGCTCCCGTCGTGTCCACCACGTGCGCGACGGGAGCCGCGTCGATCACATGCACCTCGTCCTTGCTCAAGACGATCGAACCCTTTTCGCTGCGCGTGAGACAGGCGATCTCGCAGTGGCCGCGCACCGCCTGGAGCGCCGCATCGAAATTCTCGGCCTCGTAGAGTGCGGTGATCTCATGCTCGTTGGCGAAGAGAATGTCGACGTGGTCCGCCACCAGCTCGCGGAACTCGCGGCGGTGACGGCTCACGCAGAAAGGATCGGAGAGCGAGAGCGCCACTTCGCGCGAGCTCGCGTGGGCGATATCGCAGGCCTTGCGGAAGGCCTCCTTGGCGCGCGGCGGATCGTAGAGATAGCCTTCGAGATAGGTGACGCGCGAGGCGGCGATCATCGCGGCGTCGATATCCTCCGCGCCGAGCTCCACGCAGGCGCCGAGATAGGTCTGCAAGGTGCGCTGCGCATCGGGGGTCACGAAGACGAAGCAGCGCGCGGTCGGCGGCCCGGATGCCGCGGGCGGGGTGGTGAAATGCACGCCCAGGCTCTGGATGTCGTGGCGGAAGACCTGGCCGAGCTGGTCGCTCTTGACCTTGCCGATGAAGGCAGCCTTGGCGCCGAGCGAGGCCAAGCCCGCGATGGTATTCGCGGCCGAGCCGCCCGAGCACTCGATGCCCGGCCCCATGTGGCGGTAAAGCGTCTCGGCTTCCGTCGCATCGATGAGGGTCATGGTCCCCTTGGTGAGGCCAAGTGCGACGAGTGCTGCTTCCTCCGCGTGCGCCAGCACGTCGACGATCGCGTTGCCGATCCCCACGGCGTCGAATTGGGTCTTGCCCGATGAGGCGCCGGCCATGTTGGCTTCCTTCTTGTCGTTTCGCGCCGCGGACTCGCATGGCCGCCTTTGGCGCGCGCAGTATAGCGATGCGGACCTTGCCCGCAACAAATTACGCGCCTGCGCGGGCTTGCTCCCGCCGCGAGCGCTGCGCTAAGCAATGCACGACGCGCGCAGCGGCGGCCGGTCGGCGCGTGCCGTCTTCGACAAGGGAGCGCTCGAGGAATCATGCTTGGCTATCTTGTCTCATCCATCGCGCAGCTCTCCGATCCGCGTCTTTCCGGCGTCGTGCTCAAGAGCATGGCGATAACACTTCTCGCGATTGCGCTCGTGCTCGGAGGCGTGTGGCTGGCGATCGATCAGATTCATTTCGCACAGCCGTGGCTTCAATGGACGGCGGGATTTCTCGGCGTGCTCGCGGCCGCGTTTCTTTCGGCCGTGCTCTTCTCGGTGGTCGCGAGTGTCGTGGTCAGCTTCTTTCTCGACGAGGTGGCGGACGCGGTCGAGGCGCGCCACTACCCCGAGGCGGGGCCGGCGCGGCGCCAGAGCTGGGGTGAGCTCGCGCGCGCCGGTTTGCGCTTTGCCGGGACCAGCCTTCTCCTCAATTGTCTGGCCCTTCCCGTTTATCTTTTCGTTCCAGCGATAAATCTGTTTGTTTTCTATGGCTTGAACGGTTATCTTATGAGCCGGGCGTATTTCGAGCTGGTGGCGTTCCGGCGACTCGCGCCGCGTGAGGCGCGACGGATGAGGCTCGCCCATCCGGCTCAAATGCTCCTTGTGGGGGTGCTCACCGCCGTGAGCTTGACCGTGCCGGTGGTGAATCTGGTCGTACCCGTGGTGGCGACCGCCCTCATGGTGCACGTCTATCACGGGATAAGGCGCGCGGACGGGCCGCGCACCGCGTCCTAAAGCCTTGCGGCGAAAGGATTTAATCCGCACTGTCTGGGGCTTCGTGCGGAGCAGGAGAAGGGGGCGGCCATGATCTTCAAGCGCAAGAAGTCCGACGGAGACGGCTCCTCGCAAGACGAGCTGCCGTCCTCGCTTCTCGGCACGGGCACGCCGGGGGCAAAGCCTTTCGCCCGGTCCACCCTTCCGGAGGCGCTTGCCAGGCCGGCCGCGATGCCCGCCAAGACACCGGCGATGCCCGCCCCGCGCGCGGACCTGCCGCGCCGAGTCGTCGATATTCCCGCCGTCGCGCGCCGAATCGAGCGCCCGGCGGCGCCGAGCGACAGCAAGAAGCTCATCGTCGGCCGGGAGATCTACCTCAATGGCCATATCAGTGCCTGCGAGCGCCTGGTCGTCGAGGGCACCGTCGAGGCCGAGCTGACCGACTGCCGTACCATCGAGGTAGCCGACTCGGGCACCTTCAAGGGCTCGGCGCAGGTCGAAAGCGCCGAGATCTCGGGCCGCGTCGAAGGCTCGCTCACCGTGCGCGAGCGCCTTCTCATCCACAGCACGGGCCGCGTCACGGGCACCGTCCATTACGGCCGGATCGAGATCGAGCAAGGCGGGGAGATCAACGGCGACGTGAAGAGCCTCGGCGCCGCCGCCACGGCAGCACCAGCGCGGCTCGTAGCGGCGCCAGGTGCGCCAAGTGCGCCAAGCGAGGGGAATCCGGGCATGGCCGCGGCGGCGGCGGGTGTCGGCGAGGCGTAAGACCGAGGGATCGTTACGGCTCGATCGCAAAGAAAAACGCACGACCAGGGGGAAGCCCCATAAGGGGCGAATACACGCGTCGGGGAGGAGGCTGTCGTCGTGTCCGGAGAGAGGCTGGGGGCGCCTTGCGGCGCGTGGGCGGCGTGGTGCGCGCTTGCCGCCCTGGGCGCGCTTGTCGCGGCCTGCGCACCACCGCCTGGGGCTGGGCTCGCCGAAGCCGCCGCGGGCCTCGGCAGCGGGAATCCGGATCGACTGGCCGAGCGTACGGTACCTGATCCTGGCGGCGCGCTGGTCGTCGTTCCTCCCGAGAAGGAGGCACCACCGCCTGCCGCAGCTCCCGGCGCCGAGCTGGTGACGGCGTCACTGCCGGCAGGGCCGAAGCCGCCCCAAGCCTCGCCGAGCGTGCTCACCATCACCCAGCTCAACGGACTTTCGGCGGCCGAGCTCAAGGCCGCATTCGGCGATCCCACCTTGTTGCGCCGGGACGGGCCGGCCCAGCTTTGGCAATACGCCGGCGCCGGCTGCGTGCTGCACGTCTTCCTTTACGAGGACAACGGCATTTTCCGGGTGAGCTATTCCGAGGTGCGTATCGATGACCCTACCGAAGCGCATCCACCCGTTTGCGCCGAGGCAAAGGGAAAGCCGCCGGCGGAGCCCGCCGAGTCGCCTGGCGCCAATGCCGTACGGCCCGGCACGGCGCCCTCGGTATCCTTGGTTTCGACCGGCGCGCGTGGGCATTAGCAGGCCGCGTACAGGGCCCTCAGGGGCGCAATCCCCGGGCTTTGCGTACGCGTACGGCCGCTCGCGTATGAGCCGCCGAGGCTCTCTACGCCGTCAAGCGGTCGTCTTACCCTTAAAGCGGCAGAGGTCACGGATGACGCAGCGCGGGCAGTCGGGCTTGCGCGCCTTGCACACGTAGCGCCCGTGGAGGATGAGCCAGTGGTGGGCGTGGAGCTTATAGCCCTCCGGGACCCGCTTGAGGAGCTTCTGCTCGACCTCGTGGGGGGTCTTGCCGGGGGCGAGGCCGGTGCGGTTGGCAAGGCGGAAGATGTGGGTGTCGACCGCGATGGTGGGCTCGCCGAAGGCGACGTTCATGACCACGTTCGCGGTCTTGCGCCCCACGCCTGGGAGCGCTTCCAGCTTCTCGCGCTGGTGCGGCACTTGGCCGCCATGCTCGCGCACCAGGATCTCGCTTAGCGCGATGATGTGCTTGGCCTTGCTGTTGTAAAGGCCGATCGTCTTGATGTAGTCCCTGAGCCGGGCCTCGCCGAGCTTGAGCATCTTCGCGGGCGTGTCCGCGCGCTTGAAGAGCGGCACCGTCGCCTTGTTGACGCTCGCGTCCGTCGCCTGGGCCGAGAGCACGACCGCGACGAGGAGCGTGTAGGGATTGATGAACGCGAGCTCGCCCCGCGGGATCGGGCGGTCGGCGGCCAGGCGGCGGAAGATTTCCTCGACGGCCTCCTTCTTCATGACGGCCACTTTAGCGAGAGGGCGGGCAACCCGGAAGGCTTCTCTGGCCTTGCTTGCGAAAGTCCGCCCTTTGACCCGGCGGGGCGCGCCACCTTATGATGCCGGCTATGAGTCAAAGCACCTCCACCCCCGCGAGTGCCGCCGCAGCAGGCGTCTACTTCGATGCCGTGCTGACGCCGCACCGCAGCTTGAGTCCGACCGGCTTCTGGGTGCTGATGGCGCTCATAAGCGCCGTGAGCTTCGTCTCCGGCATGTTTTTCGCCCTGCACGGCGCCTGGCCGGTATTCGGTTATTTCGGACTCGATGTTCTCCTGATCTATCTCGCCTTCCGGGCCAGCTACCGCTCGGCGCGTCTTTACGAGACGGTCAAGCTCACCACGGACGCGCTCGTGGTCGAGCGCATCGGCCCCGGGAGAAGGCGCGCGCGCTGGAGCTTCCAGCCCTATTGGCTCAGGGTCGAGTTGGACGATCCGCCCCAGCATCATAGCCAGTTGCGCCTGACCTCCCATGGCCGCTCCCTCGTCCTTGGCGCCTTCCTTTCGCCGGGCGAGCGCTTCGAGTTCGCAGCCGCACTCAGCCAGGCACTCCGCCGCCAGCGCGACACGGCGCGAGGGGCCGCCTTGGCGAGCGCAGCCGAGGCGCCGCAGCCAGGCTGAGCTAGCGGCGGCGAGATACGGCGCAGAGGCGCCGGTCTTGGCCCTCCCTCGAGCGCCAAAGAGGCCATGCCCAAGCTCACGCTCGCGCCGAATGCCGTGCTCCTGGCGATCGATCTGCAGAAGGCGATCGACGATCCGAGCTGGGGCCGGCGCAACAATCCGGGATGCGAAAGGGTCGTCGCCGGCCTGCTCGCGGCCTGGCGCCGACGGCGCATGCCCATCATCCACATCCGACACGATTCGCGTGAGCCCAACTCGACCTATCGCCCTGGCCAGCCGGGACACGACTTCAAGCCGGAAGCGATGCCGCTCGCGGGCGAGCGCATCGTCGCAAAAGAGACGAATAGCGCCTTCATCGGCACCGAGCTCGAGGCGCTTTTGCGCGCGAGCGGTCAAACGACCCTCGTCGTCGTCGGCGTCATCACCAACAATTCGGTCGAGGCGACCGTGCGCATGGCGGGCAATCTCGGCTTCGACACCTACGTCGTGGCCGACGGCTGCTTCACGGTCGAAAAGCGCGATCTCGCCGGCGAGCTCCATTCCGCCGCGCGCGTCCATGCGCTCTCGCTCGCCAATATGCACGGGGAATACGCGACCGTGGTCGAAAGCAAGGACGTTCTCGCAGCGCTCTCGTGAGCTGTCGCTACCTCCGCCCGGCATTGTAGCGGCAGGTTGTCATTGCGAGGAGGCGGAGGCAGGCGAAGCAATCCAGGACGACCCCCCGAGATCTGGATTGCTTCGCCTCCTGCCTGCGCGAAGCCGAAGCGGCTTCGCTTCGGCGAAGGCAGGTCGGCTCGCAATGACCTCATTGGCGTTTGGGATTCTTCTATCGGAGCCCCAACGCTACAAGCCGAGCACGTCGCGCATGCTGTAGAGGCCGGGCGGCTTGCCCTGGCCCCAGAGGGCGGCGCGCACGGCACCTTGGGCGTAGATTTCCCGGCTGGCGGCGCGGTGGGTGAACTCGAGGCGCTCGCCCACGCCGGCGAAGACGACGCTGTGGTCGCCGACCACGTCGCCGCCGCGCAAGACCGCGAAGCCGATGGCGCCGGATTTCCGGGACCCGGTCACGCCGTCGCGCGCGCGCTCTGCCACCGCCTCGAGCTCGACCCCGCGTCCCTTGGCCGCGGCGCGCCCGAGGCCGAGTGCCGTGCCCGAGGGCGCATCCACCTTGTGGCGGTGATGCATCTCCACGATCTCGATGTCGTAGCGGTCATCGAGTATCTCCGCCACGCGCTCGACAAGCGCCAGCAGAAGATTGACGCCGATACTCATGTTGGGCGCCCAGATGATCGGCGCCTTCGCCGCGGCACTGCGGATCGCGGCCTCGCCGTCGGCCGCGATGCCGGTCGTGCCGATCACATGCAAAGTGCCGCTCGCGCCGGCGATCGCGGCATGGCGGACGCTCGCTTGCGGCGAGGTGAAGTCGAGCACCGCATCGGCGGCGGCGAAAAGCACCGCCGGGTCGTCGCCCACCGAGAGGCCGAGGGTGCCGAGCCCCGCGAGCTCGCCCAGGTCGCGCCCGATCGCCGCATTGCCCGGCACCTCGCTGCCGCCCACGAGCTTGCAGCCCTTGGTGCGCGCCACCTCTTGCGCCAGCATGCGGCCCATGCGGCCGGCGCAGCCGACGATGCCGATACGCACTTCCGCCATCGCGCACCTCCCCTTGAACGCGCTACGATAGCATCGCGCGCGCGGTACGGCAGCGCAAAACGAACGGGCCTATTGCCGGACGGCCGTGACGCGGCAGTCGCGCACGAAGATCTGTCCGCCGGGGCGCGGAATGCGCTCCTTGCCGCTCAATTCGAACTTGCCGTCCTTGAGCTTGCCCTCAAAGCTCGAATCGAAGTGCCAGCCGGGTCCGTCGGCGCCGCCCGTCAAGCTGACGCTGCCGTCCCCGGCAATGCTGCCGCGCGCCGTCTCTTTGGCGACGACCTGTTTGCCATCCATCGAAAGCACGTCGCGCGAGAATTCCGCTTGCGCGCCGCTCACCACCACGACCGCGTCCACGGTGACGGCGTGGTAGGTTGAATTCGGAATTTGCGCGCACGTGAGCATGCCGGTATAGCGGCCCTCGATCCCTGCGGCTCTGCCGGGTGCCGCGGCCGCCGGCGGCAGCTTGGCGAGCTCCGTCCCATGCGCCGCGGCGGGCGCCGGCGCGGGTGTCGCCGCCGCTGCCCGCTGCGCCGCCTCGGCGGCCTTCGCCTGCTGCTCGCGCTCCTTCTCCTGCTCTCTTTCCTTCGCCTTCTCCCGCTCGAGCTCCTTCTGCGCTTGATAGGCGGCGGCATCCTCCAGTGCCGCTACCGCCACATAGGCGAGCGCCTCGCCCTTGGGCTCGACGGCGTACCACTCCTCGCCCTTCACCCTGCCCGCGACATGGACGCTCTCGCCCTCCTTGAGCCGGCCCACCTGCTTGGCCCTGATTTCGGGCGCCTCGTGCAAGGGGGCCGCGTGCAAGGCGACCATGTCCTTGTCGAGCACGTCCAGCGCAGGGCCGCTTTGCACAGGGGGCGGGGGAGCAGTCGCGACTTGCGTTGCCGCCGCTTGGGCCGCCTCAGCCTCCTTGAGTGCCGCGAGCCGGCTCTCGGCGATGGCGGCGAAATCTCCGTGCGGGTATTTCTGCAAATAGGCCTCGAGCTCCGCCGCGTTCTTGCTGTCCTTGATCGACTCCCAGAAGGCGATCTCGATTTGATGATCGGTCGCCGGATTCACGGCAGCGGCCGTGGCGGCAGGTGCCGAGGGCGGGGGGGTGCCGGAGGGGGTGGGAGCGCTCTCCGGAGCTGCCGCCGGCGGCGCGCTCGTCGCAGCAGGCTGGGCCACGGGCTCGCGGCTCGGAAGCGCGGCGGGGGCAGAAGCGCTCGGGGCCGACGCCATCTTCTGGTTCTCGCTCGGTGCTGCAGGCTTTGCCGCCGTCGCAGGGGGAACACTTGCCGGCGGCGCAGTCGCCACTTTCGCCGGCGCGGCTGGGACACTTGCCGGCGGTGCGGCCGCCTCCTTTGCCGGGAGCTCGCTCTTGCCGCCGCGAAGCACGAGGAAGCCGATGCCTGCCGCGAGGAGAACGCCCGCGGCGAGTGCGGCTACGGCGAATGTCTTATTGCGCGCACGCGGCCCCTTGGCGGCTTCACGTCGCGTGGCCGGCTCGGCCGGAACTCGTCGCGCCTCGGCCCAGATGGCCGCCGCATCTGGCGTCCCCGCAGCTCCGACGATCTCCTTGAGATCGGCGATGAGCTTGGCACACTCGCCCGAGATCGTGCGGCCGTCCCAAGTCGAGAGATCGATGGTGTGCACGTGGAGGAAACGCAGCGGCGGGCTCGCGTCATCCAGGCGCACCGGCACCAGCTTGCTCTTCTCGAGGGCGAAGCCGGCTTCGGCGCGCACCCATGACGAGTCGGTCGAATGCCGCGACCAGGCGACGATGACGGCCTTGGCCTCGGCGATCGCCTGCTCGATCACGCGATCGAAGGACTCGCCCGACTTGATGCGGCGGTCCCACCAGACCGAGAGCCCGGCGCGCTCGAGCGCCTGCGCCAGCTTCTCGACCCGCTCCAGATCGAGCCTCGAGTAGCTGATGAAGAGATCGCTCACGGCCCTCCCCTTGCCGATCGCCGGCCGCGCGTCCGGATTGCCACGTCACCAGGACGCGCGGCCCGCCCTCGCGCCAACGGCTCCGCCCGCGACGCGATCCAGCGGCCGAGCAGCAATGCTATCGTGCTGAAAAGACGAAGACAACCATCGGCCAGAGCCGCCGGCCCCGCTTGCGCGCAAGCGGCTCTACTCGGTGAGGTCGTCCCAGAGCTCGCGCACCTTGGCGAAGAAGCCGGCGGACTCGGGGCTGTTCGATTTGCCCCCACTCGCCGCCTCGTCGAATTCGCGCAAGAGCTCGCGCTGGCGCTTCGAGAGATTGACCGGCGTCTCGACAACGGCCTCGATATGCATGTCGCCGCGCTGGTGCGAGCGCAGCACCGACATGCCCTTGCCGCGCAGGCGGAACTGGTGGCCGCTCTGGGTTCCTGCCGGCACGTTGACGCGCGCGCGGGCGCCGTCGAGCGTGGGCACCTCGATGGTGCCGCCGAGGGTCGCCGTCGTCATCGGAATCGGCACGCGGCAGAAGATGTTGGCGCCGTCGCGCTGGAAGAAGAGGTGCGCCTTGATGGCGAGAAAGATGTAGAGGTCGCCGGGCGGGGCTCCCCGCATGCCGGCCTCGCCCTCGCCGGCGAGCCGGATGCGCGTGCCGTCCTCGACGCCCGGCGGGATCGAGACCGAGAGCGTCTTCTCGCGCGCGATCCGTCCGCTGCCGTGGCAGACGCGGCAGGGATCGCGGATGACGCGGCCCGAGCCTTGGCACGTCGGGCAGGTGCGCTCGATGGTGAAGAAGCCTTGCTGCGCGCGCACGCGGCCATGGCCATGGCAGGTCTGGCAGCTCGCGGGCTGCGCCCCACCTTCCCCGCCCGAGCCCTTGCACGCCTCGCACATGACCGAGCTCGGCACGCGGACCTTGGCCTGGCTGCCGCGGAAGGCTTCCTCGAGCGTGATCTCGAGGTTGTAGCGCAGGTCGGCCCCGCGCGCGGCGCCGGTGCCGCGGCGCCGGTTGCCGGTGAACTCGCCGAACATCTCGTCGAAGATGTCGGCAAAGCCGGCGCCGAAATCGAAGCCGCCGGCGCGGAAGCCGCCGGGACCCGCACCTCCGTTCGCCTCGAAGGCAGCATGGCCGAAGCGGTCGTAGGCCGCCCGCTTCTGATCATCCTTGAGGACGTCGTAGGCCTCGTTCAGGTCCTTGAACTTCTGCTCGGAAGATTTGTCGCCCGGATTGCGGTCGGGGTGAAATTGCATGGCGAGCTTCCGGTAGGCCTTCTTGAGGTCGTCCGGGCCCGCGCTGCGGCTCACGCCGAGAGTCTCGTAGTAGTCCGCCTTCGCCATCGTCCTAGATCTCAGCAATAGCGCCGCGCCGGGTCGCGGAGGACCTCGGGCGGCGCCAGCTTCCCCTCAAGCCCGCAGAGCTTACGCGGACTTCTTGTTCTTCTCGTCGTCGACTTCCTCGAAATCGGCATCGACGACCTTCTCGCCCTTGGGGGTCGAAGTGCCCCCGCCCGCACCGGTACCGCCTTGGCCGTCGCCCGGCGGAGGTGTGCCCGCGGAGCTCTCTTGTGCCGCCTTGTACATCGCCTCGCCGAGCTTCATCGAAGCCTGCGCCAAGGCCTCTGTCTTGCTCTTGATGGCGGCCGCGTCCTCGCCCGTCATGGCGCCGCGCAAATCGGAAATGGCGCTCTCGATGGCACTCTTCTCCGCGGCCGCGACTTTCTCGCCGAACTCCTTGAGGCTGCGCTCGGTCGTATGGATGAGCGCCTCGGCGTGGTTCCTCGCCTCGACCAGCTCGCGGCGCTTCTTGTCCTCGCTCGCATGCTGCTCGGCGTCCTTGACCATGCGCTGGATGTCGGTCTCCGAGAGGCCGCCCGAGGCCTGGATGCGGATCGCCTGCTCCTTGCTGGTCGCCTTGTCCTTGGCTGAGACGTTGACGATGCCGTTGGCGTCGATATCGAAGGTGACCTCGACCTGGGGCACGCAGCGCGGAGACGGCGGGATGCCGACGAGATCGAACTGGCCCAAGAGCTTGTTGTCCGACGCCATCTCGCGCTCGCCTTGGAACACGCGAATGGTGACCGCCGTCTGGTTGTCCTCGGCCGTCGAGAAGACCTGGCTCTTGCGCGTCGGGATCGTGGTGTTGCGGTCGATGAGGCGCGTGAACACGCCGCCGAGCGTCTCGATGCCGAGCGAGAGGGGGGTCACGTCGAGGAGGAGGACGTCCTTGACCTCGCCCTTGAGCACGCCGGCCTGGATCGCGGCGCCCACGGCCACCACCTCGTCCGGGTTGACGCCGCGGTGCGGCTCGCGCCCGAAGAAGTTCTTGACCGTCTCGATCACCTTGGGCATGCGCGTCATGCCGCCGACCAGCACCACCTCGTTGATCTCGGAAGCCTTGAGCCCGGCGTCCCTGAGGGCCGCCTTGCACGGCTCGATGGTGCGCTCGATGAGCTCCTCGACGAGGGCCTCGAGCTTGGCGCGAGTGAGCTTGATGTTGAGATGCTTGGGCCCGTTCTGGTCCGCCGTGATGAACGGCAGGTTGACCTCGGTCTGCATCGAGGAGCTGAGCTCGATCTTGGCCTTCTCCGCCGCCTCCTTGAGGCGCTGGAGGGCCAGGCGATCCTTGCGCAGGTCGATGCCCTGCTCCTTTTTGAACTCGTCGGCCAAGTAGTCGATGATGCGCTTGTCGAAGTCCTCCCCACCCAGGAAGGTGTCGCCGTTGGTCGATTTCACCTCGAACACGCCATCGCCGATCTCGAGCACCGAGATGTCGAAGGTGCCCCCACCCAGGTCGTAGACCGCGATCGTGCCCGTGCCCTTCTTCTCGAGCCCGTAGGCAAGCGCCGCCGCGGTCGGCTCGTTGATGATGCGCAGGACCTCGAGGCCGGCGATGCGGCCCGCGTCCTTGGTCGCCTGGCGCTGGGAATCGTTGAAATAGGCGGGCACGGTGATGACGGCCTGGTCGATCTTCTCGCCGAGATAAGCCTCGGCCGTCTCCTTCATCTTCTGCAGGATGAAGGCGCTGATCTGGCTCGGCGAGTATTTCTTGCCGCGCGATTCGACCCAGGCGTCGCCGTTGTCGCCCCGGATGATGCGGTAGGGCACCAGGTCCTTGTCCTTCTCCACCATCGGGTCGTCATAGCGCCGCCCGATCAGACGCTTGATCGCGAAGAAGGTGTTCTCCGGGTTGGTCACCGCCTGGCGCTTCGCGGCCTGGCCGACGAGACGCTCCTCGTTGTCGGTGAAGGCGACGATCGAGGGCGTGGTGCGCATGCCCTCGCTGTTCTCGATGACCTTGGCCTCCATGCCCTCCATGACGGCGACACAGGAGTTGGTGGTGCCGAGGTCGATGCCAATGAGCTTTGCCATGTCGTTCCTACCTCTTGCGGCGGACCCCTCCGGGCCTGCAACAGCGCCCTGGGAGCCCCCTGATTTGCCAGCGCTTGCCGCGCTCGCGATGTGTTGTGAACCCCGCGCACTGATATGGGGAGGGAAAAGCGGCGCTACAAGCCGGGGAGGGGCGGAATCCTGCGGGAGCCGGCCTGGCGGGGGGCCACAATGGCCCCCGCCGGCCCTGCCCCGCCCGGCTTCGGGGCCGGCCGCCTAGGCCAGCCTTTTGGCCGCGCTCAGCCCGGGCGCCCCCCTTCCGGGACAAAGCCTCGCCGGGCCGAGGGGCAAGCGCTATATGCTCCCCAAGATGATCATCTCGGCAAGCTACAAGACCGACATCCCGGCCTTTTACGGCCGCTGGTTCATGGCCCGGCTGGAGGCCGGCTTTTGCCGCATGGTCAATCCCTACGGAGGGCAAGTCTATGAGGTGCCGCTCACGCGGGGGGCCGTCGACGGCTTCGTGTTCTGGACACGCAATCCGGGGCCGTTCGAGGAAGCACTCTCCGAGCTCCGCCGGCGCGGCTTTCCCTTCATCCTGCAGCTCACCATCACGGGCTATCCCCGCGCGCTCGAGAGCTCGGTGATCGATAAAGAGCGCTCGATCGAGCTCGCGCACACGCTGGCGCGGGAGTTCGGCGCCAAGAGCGTGGTGTGGCGCTACGATCCGGTGCTCACCACCTCCTTGACCCCGCTCGAATGGCATGCCGCGAATTTCGCCGAGCTCGCGCAGGGCCTCGCCGGTGCCGTCGACGAGGTGGTGATCTCCTTCGCGCAGATCTACCGCAAGACCCGGCGCAACCTGGACCGCGCCGCAAAGAGCTTCGGCTTCGCCTGGCACGATCCGGATGATGACGCGAAGCGTGCGCTCGCGCGCGAGCTGGCCGCACGCGCGAGAGAGCACGGCATGCGCCTCTCGCTCTGCGCCCAGCCGCAGCTCAAGGGCGAGGGCGTCGGCGAGGCGCGCTGCATCGATGCCGAGCGCCTCTCGGCCGTGGCGGGACACAAGATCGAAGTTCCGACCAAGGGCAACCGGCCGGGCTGCCTCTGCGCCGAGAGCCGCGACATCGGCGACTACGACAGCTGCCCGCACGGCTGCGTCTACTGCTATGCGGTCGCCACGCGCAGCCGCGCGCGCCGGCGCCATCGAGCGCACGATCCAGGAGGGGAGTTTCTATGTATTCTCTAGCAAACGCACCTAAGGCTACGGAACGCATCCTCCGGTAATAAAATTACCGATTGGCTTAGATGCGAGCGGAAGGTCAGGAGTAGGTCGGGCTACCCGAAATTACAAATTTGATCTCGCGGCCCTCGCTATCTTGAGCCCACCAATGGCCTAGCGCGTCGTTGCGGCCAACAGTCGGGTACTTCGCGAGTTCTTTATTCATAGCCTGCATTACCGCCTGCCCATCGCCATAGTCCCCAGGCAACCGTGTCCTAACCATATGTCCGGGTGTTTCGGTAACTCGCACGATGAAAAGTGACATTTGACTGCCTCCCTGTGCTACCGCGTTAGGCCGAATCCAACTACTGCCGCAAGAATGATGAGAAGGACAGGCGCATAGAAATATTTGAACCATTTTTCCATTTCGCCCACGTTCACCGCGAGTTTTCTTAGTTCCTCCGAAACATCCGAAAGCGATTGCGTTTCAAGCGTCCGCAAATAGTCTTTATCTATCCGCGGGATGTGACCGCTCCTCTGTTCTGCGCCTCCCTTAAGTCGTTTTGTCGCTGGGTGACTTAGCCGGTGAAACTCAACTGTGAGAAATGGCGCCTCATAGTCGAGCGTGAGGCGTCGCGGAGCGGCATTGTAGCCGCCGATAACCAAGTGGCCTTCAAATCCCGGATCGATTTGCAGGCCGGCCAAAATGACGAACCCTTTGCGGCTAAAATAGGAACGAACCCCCAAGTGCCCCGCAATATCGGGATTTAATCTGAATTTTTCGCGTGTCACCATCAGCACAAATTCGCCGGGCTTAACCGTTATTGCGCCCTTGTCCGCAACGTCTATCTCGGCGTCGCTGCCGCCCAGCAACGCGCGACTGCCGATTCGAGCGTCGTAGCTTGATCCCTGCAACGACTCCTCGGAAAACGGTTCTATTACCAATTCGCCAGCCGCGCACGCAGCGCGAATCTGTTCGTCTGACATCATCATGAATGGGCACCCCGAGCGCCTTTTGCGTCTGATGCGGAGCAATACCCCATATTTTGTGCCACGAATCGACTCGGGTTGCAAGGGCCATCTTTAGGCCAAAGAAGACTCCAAGATGGGCCATGGTGGTGGTACGATCCGAGCATGCCGAACAAAGGCGCGAAGAGCGACGCGAATGCGCTCAAGACCACTCTCCCGAAGGGAGCGCGCGCATTGCTGGATCAGCTTGTCGATTTAGAGGAATTCGGTGACAGCCATTCGGCCGTGATCGCGCACTTAGTCGAAAGCGCGCTTCATGAGTACGTAAAGGACGGAACGCTCAAGCGGCGCCCGCTGCGTAAGAAGCCGAAGGGACGCTAGCGCACGATTTCCCACAAACCCGCTTGTCCGACCTTGCGCGCGAGTTGGATCAGTCCAGCGAGCCGATGTGACCTATGAGGAATTGGCTAAGAGGCTCAAGAAACACGGCCTACAGGAAACCGAAGCGTCGATCACGGCCAAGTTGGCGCGCGGCACATTCTCTGCCACGTTCTTCCTGGTCTGCATCGCCGCTCTGGAGCTAACGGGTGTGGCGCTGGAAGACTTATAGATTCACTGTTCTTCGATGTCCGCCCGGCCCTGTATCAGATGGAGCGCGTCTCGATATAGAAATGGCACCCAGAACGTCGGCGCATCTCTCGTGCCTCGCTGCTCAAAGAAGCCGAGTTCTACAAGCTCTCCGGCCTCGGCGATCGCTTCCTGCGGCGTAATCTTCCATAAGTCAGCCAAGCTATCGGGCGTTTGCTCTGCCTTCTGGCCCTCAAGCCCCTCTACGTAACGGCGCTGGCCTGGATATTCGGCATAAAGATACTGATTCAATCTAGCTCCAGACACTGTCGGGAGGGCCATCTTAAATACGGATCGATCAAATAATTGATCTCCCGGCGGAGCGGCCCCGCCAGTTTCGAGCCGTCTTATCTCTTGATCTCTTATGCAATTAAGGAGGTGAATTAATTCTCTGGGCGCAGTTTTTCTCGTGCCGTCGGCGCATCGAGTAACTGAAGTGGACCCCATCGCTGGGACCACGCGGAGCGGTTTCTTAATTGGAGTCGCGGCCGTTCCGACCTCCTGAACTGATCAAGCTGCACATGCTTGTTGTTGTGGCGGCTGTGGGCATGTGGGCAA
>JBKQRV010000044.1:0-20497 GCA_052143835.1 Alphaproteobacteria bacterium | reverse complement strand
GCTTCTCGCGCCAGCTCGTCACCATGATGGCGGCCGTGCCCGGCGGGCACGCGGGCTTCCTCGCCATCTCGATCGTCGCCTTCGTCGTGCTCGGCAGCGTGCTCGAGGGCATCCCCGCGATCGTGCTTTTCGGCCCCCTCCTTTTCCCCGTGGCGCGCGCGATCGGCGTGCACGAGGTGCACTACGCGATGGTGGTCATCCTCGCCATGGGCCTCGGGCTCTTCGCACCACCCTTCGGGGTCGGCTTCTACGCGGCCTGCGCCATCGGCCGTGTCTCGCCCGACGAGAGCATGGGCCGCGTCTGGCCCTATCTCGCGGCACTCCTCGTGGCGCTTATCATCGTCGCCGCCTTCCCCTGGCTCTCGATCGGGTTTCTCTGACGCCGCACCCATGACAGCCGCCCTCTCTTCGCTGTATCCTAGGAGCGCCCTACAACTCGGCTATTCGGGGAGGCAGACATGCTCACCTTCATCTTGTCGCTCAGTTTCACCAACCAGGGAATTCGCACCATCAAGGACGCTGCCAAGCGCGTCAAAGGCGCGCGCGATCTCGCGAAGAAATTGGGGGTCGAGGTCAAGCAGGTCTATCTGACCTCCGGTGAGAGCGATATTGTCGTCATCGTGGACACCGCGAACGGGGACAACGTCGCTAAATACGTGCTCGCCCTCGGCGCGCGGGGCAACGTGCGGACGCGCACCGCCCGGGCCTGGAGCGAGGCCGAATATCTCAAGATGGTTTCCGAGCTGCCCTGAAGGCTCGCCGCGCGTCGGGCGTGCCCCTGCCAAAAGGCGACGGGCCGGAGCATGACTCTCCGGCCCGCCCTCATCTCCCGGCCATGAAGCCGCTGAGCTCGGCGTGGGTGGCGGCTTCGGCAACGAAGGCAAAGCTTCCCCGCTCCTTCACCTCGCGCGCCGCGCGGAGGAAGGCGCTGAAGGCGGCCCGGTAAAGGGCGCCGCCGAGGCTGATCCGCCTGACGCCGGCCGCGGCGAGCTCGGCCACCGACATGGCAGCGGCGGCCCCGCCGGCAACCACGTTGACCGGACGGGGTGCGATGGCGGCGCACACGGCCTTGATCGCCTCGCGGCTCGGCAAGCCCGGCGCATAGAGCACATCGGCGCCGGCCAAGGCGAAGGCCTGCAGGCGGCGGATCGTGTCGTCGAGATCGCGCCGGCCATGAAGAAAATTCTCCGCGCGGGCCGTGAGCGTGAAGGGGAAGGGCTGCGCCCGCGCCGCCTCAACGGCCGCCGCGACGCGCTCGACGGCAAGGGCGTGGTCGTAGATCGGGTGCTTCGGATCGCCGCTCGCATCCTCGACGGACGCGCCGACAAGTCCGCTCGCGCCTGCCAGCCGGATTGTCGTGGCGACGACTTCCGGCGCATCGCCGAAGCAGTTCTCGAGATCGGCGGAGACCGGCAGCTCGCTCGCCGCGACGATTGCGCGGCAATGGTCAAGCGCCTCATCGCGCGTCACCAGGCCCTCGCCGTCGCGGCGGCCGAGAGAGAAGGCAAAGCCGGCACTCGTCGTAGCTAACGCCTTGAAGCCGAGGGCCGCAAGCACGCGTGCGCTGCCCACATCCCAAGGATTGGGAATGACGAAAGCGCCCGGCCCGTCATGCAATGCCCGGAACCTCGCCGCCTTTTCGCTTTGCGTTGCGCTCATCGGATATGCCCCTCTGTTGCCGACAACCGCCATCATAGCCGAGCGCCGCCTCATGGTCGGGCTTATTCGTCACCCCGACGCAAGTCGGGGTCCATTTTAGAAACCTGATACCGCACCAACAGTGGATTCCGGCTTGCGCCGGAATGACGGCTGGTGTTGGTGCATTGCGTAACGGATCAAGGCGCGGCGCGCGGCGTGAGTTCCTCGTCCGCGACCAGCGCTACCGCATCCGCCACGGCGTAGCCTTCGCCGGCACTGCCGAGCAGCACGGGATTGAGGTCGAGACTCAGGATGCGCGGCGACGCCTCGGCCATCATGCGGCCGACGGCGACCGCGGCCTCGGCTAAGGCGGCCACGTCCATGGGCGGCTCGCCGCGCACTCCCGCGAAAAGCGGTGCCATGCGCAGCCCGGCGAGCGCGCGCCTCACCTCTTCCGCGCCGAAGGGCGGCAAGAGGGCCTTGAGATCGGGCAGCGCCTCGACGTACTTGCCGCCCTCCCCGACCACCACGACCGGGCCGAAGACGGGGTCGCGATGGGCGCCGATCATGAGCTCGTGCCGCCCCTTCGCCATGGCGGCGACGATGACGCCGTCGAAGCGCGCGGAGCACTCTTCGAGGATGCGCTTCATGTCGCGCCAAGCGGCGACGACCGGCCCCTCGTCGGTAAGCCCCAAGCGCACGAGCCCGAGCTCGGACTTGTGCACGACGTCGGCCGAGCAGCCCTTGACCGCGACGCTCGGGCCGAGGGTGCTGAAGGCGGCTCTCGCCTCCGCCTCGGAGCGACAGAGACGGTGCGGCACCACGGCAATCGCCCGCGCCGCGATCAAGGCCAGGCTTTCCGCCTCATTGAGCATATGGCCCCGGCTCGGCTCGCCGGTGGGTGCTGCCGCCACGGGCGGCGACGCCTGGCGCGCGCGCTGGATGAGCTCGCTATGCGAGATGAACTGGCCGAGCGCCGTGATGGCCTCGGCCTCGAGCTCGAAGACGGCGAGGCCCTCGGCCTTGAAACGCGCTCCCACATGGGGCTGCGGGGCGGCGATCACGACCGGCTTGCCGGTCTCCCTCGCGAACGAGGCCGCATCCTCGGCGAAGGCATCGACGTCGTAGCCGGTCCCGGCCACGGGAAGCCCGACGAGGAGCGCATCCACGGCGGGATCGCGCGCGAGGATGGGGAGGATGTCGCCGAAGAGCCGGCTGTTGCTCAAGAGGGCGGCGGTGATGTCGACCGGGTTCGTCGTGGTGGCGAAGCTCGGCAGCACGCGGTCTAACCCTTCGCGCGTCGCGGCTGAGAGCGGCGCCAACGAGAGCCCTGCTGACGTCGCCGCGTCCGCCGCCATGACGCAGGTGGCGCCGGAATTGCTGACGACCGCAAGGCGCCTGCCCTCGGGCCGCCAACCCTTGAGGTAGAGCTCGGCGGCGCTGACCAGGCCGGCCACATCGTTCACGCGCCAGATGCCATGATGCGCGAAGAAGGCGTCGACGACGCGGTCCTCGGTCGCAAGGGCACCCGTGTGCGACTGGGCCGCCCGCGCTCCCGCCACGGTGCGGCCGGACTTGAGCGCTACGATCGGAAGCTCCCGCTCGCGCGCGATGCGCGCGGCCTCGGCCAGGTGATGGGGATCGGGAATGCTCTCGAGATAGAGGAGGAGAAGCTTGACCTCCGGATCGGCGGCGACGGCGCAAGCCAGCTCGGCGACCGTCACGTCGGCATCGTTCCCGGTCGCGTGCGCATGGCGCACGCCGATGCCGCGGCGGCGCAAGAGGCCGTAGGGGACGACGCTCATGGCGCCGCTTTGGCTGCACATGGCGACGGGGCCGTCCGCCGGCTCCTGCTCTATGAACATGGTCGAGAAGCTCAGGATGGCGCCGGTGCCGAAGTTCGCCAGGCCTTGCGCGTTAGGCCCGAAGAGGCGCATGCCGTGGGCGCGCGCCACCTCGACCATAAGGCGCTCCTTGGCACGTCCCTCTTCCGACGCGGTCTCGCCGAAGCCCGAGGACATGACGACTGTCACCTTGACCCCGCGGCGCGCGCAGTCCTCGACGGCGGCCACCGCCCCGTCGCCGGGTAGGGCGACGATTGCCGTCTCGGGCACCTCCGGCAGGCTCGCGAGGTCGGAGAAGGTGCGGAATCCCTGCACCTCCTCGCGCCGCGGATTGATCGGATAGACCTTGCCGCCGAAGCCGAAGCGGGCAAGGTAAGCGACCGGCCGGCCGCCGATCTTGTTGGGATTATCGGACGCCCCGATGATCGCGACCGATTTGGGGGCCAACGCCGGCCTCAAGCTCTCGATGGACATGTGCCTCCTTTATCCTCGACGGCGGAAATAGGGGATGAGGCGGCCGGCGAGATGCGCGAATCCGGCCTCGACGGCATCGCCGATCGCGAGCTCCGGCTCGCCGTGGGCCATGAGGCGAAATCCCTCCTCGGCGTCGACGAGGATCACGAGATAAGGTGCGGCGGCCGCGAGCGCGGCAAGGGGTGCCCTGTGCACCATGGTCGCCGCATGCACGACGCCGCGACCGGAGGCGAGGTGATCCTCGACCCGCTCGGCCCCGCAGCGCGGGCAGAAGCTCCGCCTGAAATACCAGACGCGGCCGCAGCCGCTGCAACGCTGATAGACGATCGCCGGCGTCCCCTGGGTCCAGTCCGCGAGCCCCCCGCCCGAGACGGCACTCATCGCACGCGCTCCAGGAAGAGGCTCACGTGGGACGACATGATTCCGCCGTCGCCATGGAGGAGTGCCAGGGAGGCGTCCTTCACCTGGCGCGGGCCGGCGCGGCCGGTCATCTGCAGCGCCGTCTCGACGAGATGGGCGATAGCACCACCCACCCCGCAATGGCCGTAGGACAAGAGCCCGCCGTGGGTGTTGACGGGCAAGGCGCCGTCGTAACTGAAATGTCCGGCGCGCGCCAGCTCGCCCGCCTCCCCGCGCCCGCAAAGCCCGAGCTCCTCGAGGAGGATTGCGAGCGTCACCGTGAAGCTGTCGTAGACGGCGGCGTAACGCACGTCCGCCACTGCCACTTTCGCCGTGGCGCGCGCGCGCTCCATCGCCGTTCGTGCGCCGAACTCGGTCAGGCTCGCGGCGGCGCTGACGTGCTGGTGCGTGTGCGCCTGGCCGCAGCCGCGCACCCTGATACCGGCTCCTTCTGTGCGCTCGCGGCTAACCACGAAGGCCCCACCGCCGTCCGAGACCGGGCAGCAGTCGAGCAGCTTGAGCGGTGTGGCAATCGGCCGCGAGGCGAGCACGTCGGCAACCGTGATGGGCTCCTTGAACTGGGCGCCCGGATGCATCGCCGCATGCCGGCGCATGAGCACCGCGAGCTCGGCGAGCTCGGCCTCGGCGATGCCGTGCTCATGCATGTAGCGCGAAGCGACGAGGCCGTAATAGGCGGGAATGGTGGGGCCGAGCGGCACCTCGTATTGGGGATGGCCGACCTGAGCGAGCGTCTCGATCGCACTCTGCCGGCCTTGCCCGGTGAGGCGGTTCTCGCCGGCCACGACGAGCACGTGGCGTGCGATACCCGCCTCGACCAGCGTGTGCGCGAGCATCGCCATGGCGAAGCCCGTGGCACCGCCCGCCTGCATGCCGTGCGCATAGCTCGGCTCGAGGCCGAAATGCTCCGAGAACAGGGTCGCGAGCATGAGATGCGGGAGCGTTGTCGAGTAGCCGCAGAGCACGCCGTCCACCTCGCGGCGCTCGAGCCCGGCATCGCCGAGTGCTGCACTCGCCGCCTCGGACATGAGGTCGAGCGTGGTGCGGCCCTCGAGCCGGCCAAAGGCGGTGAGGCCGACGCCGGTGATCCAGCTCACGCTTGACGCCTTCCGAGCGCCTAGACCGTCGCCACCGGCGTCGCCGGCGAGCCCACCGCGCCCGGCAGGCGCAAGGGAGGTGCGGTCAAGAGGAAGCGGTGGCGTCCGTGCGCACGCAGCCACTCGGCAAGCGGCGTCAAATGCCAAATCTCGCCGAGATTGACGCCGATCTTGAAAAGGCAGTGCTCATGGAGCGGCAGTGCCGCGCAGTTGCCGTACCCGGCGCGCGCCGGAAAGGCTTCGACCGCGTAATTGTCGGCGATGAGCGAGACGAGGCCGCTATCCGTGATCCACTGCAGGAGCCGCTTGTCCCGCCCATCGAGCGCTGCGCAGGCGTTCGCGAGGACGCCCGCGTCCGGCTTCTTGTTCATCTCGAGCACGAGCTGGGCGAAACCGGTGTGGAGGCAAACCATGTCGCCGGGCTCGACCGCGACCTTGTCCGCCTGCAATACGCGGATGAGCTCGTCGTAGCCCACGACCGTGCGCGCGCGCCCGAAATGGGCGTGGAGATCGATCATGACAGCGCGCCCCTGCATGCATTTGAGCGCCATGTTCTCGACGCCGAGCTTCAACGCGACCGAGGTCGAGCGCGCGGGGACCTCGCCCACCGCACCCGCGTCGCGCGCATCCTCGGGGCCGAAGATGTGCTCGCCCGCGCGATAGCCGTTGTAGAAGACGGGCTCCGGCGCGCCGTCGCCATCGGCATCGAAGAGCGCACCCACGTGCGCCAAGCTGTCCCACTGCGTCGAGTACTGCAGATGGAGGATGACCGCATCGTCATTGATGACGTCGGTGAGCTTGGGGTCCTCCATCTGCGTGCGATAGATGAAGTTCGGGCGATTGTTGCGCAGCGTGGGCCTGAGCACCGGGGGATGGCGGCGCGGGTTCAGCACGTTGCCGCCGGGATAATCGAGCGGCAGGCTGAGGCAGAAGGTGAGCCCCTCGCGCACCTCGGCGACGCCCTCTTTCACCTTATCGGGGGTCAGGAGATTGAGGCGTCCGAGCTCGTCGTCGGGCCCATAGTCGCCCCAGGTCGCTCCCTCGGGACGCCGCTTCCAACGTCGTGATGCCGGCATGGTGGCTTTCTCCTCCTCCTTGTCGCGTGCTTTCCATCGCCCGCCTTTGCGGCGCGAGCTCGACTGAGCGCTTCCCGAAGCCGCGCGACATAGTATGCTATGCCGGGATGCGGAGCGCGAGAGCGCCGACGGCAGCCGAGCGAACCCCGAAACGGCGGGACGTTGGGGCCCGCCCACCGTCGGCGAAGGTAGTGCCCGGAGCTAACAGGCCGGCTCCCGAGCGGGCTGCGGCGGCCGCGGCCGCAGCCGTCACTCTGGCGCTTCACGGCCGCGCTCACGCCGGGCCTTCCGGAGCGGACGCCGGGCATATAAGGACTGCCGATGGACAGCGCGGCACCAGCTCTCCGCCAGAGGATCGAGGATTATCTCTTCCGCGGACTCCTGCCGCTCTGGGCGGAGCACGGCTGGGACCATGCGCGCGGCGGCTTCCACGAGCGGCTCGAGGCCGACCACTCGCCCTCGCCGCTCGACTACCGCAGGCTCACGGTTCTCGGCCGCCAGCTTTACGTGTTCAGCGAAGCTGCGCGCAGCGGCCCCGAGCCGGCTTTCGCGAAGCTCGCGCACAGCGCCTACGATTATCTGGTGAAGCACTTCTGGGATGACCGCTTCGGCGGCTGGATCTTCAAGGTCGATCTTGCCGGCATGCCGCGCGACACGACGAAGGACCTCTACGGCCACGCCTTTGCCATGTTCGGCCTCGCGCATTACTACCGCGCGTTCCGCGCGCGCGAGGCGCTCGCGATTGCGCACGAGACCAACCTTCTCCTGAAGCGGCATCTACGCCTGCCCTCAGGCTGGTTCGCGAGTGCTGCCGATCAGGACTGGAGCGTCGACGACCGCAAGCTCAATCAGAACCCGCACATGCATCTCCTCGAAGCTTACGTCGCTCTCTTCGCGGCGAGCGAGGAGCCCGCCTTCAAGGAGGATGCCAACGCCGTCGTCGACCTCTTCCACCGCCATCTTTTCGATGCCCAGGGCGGCATCCTCGGCGAATTCTTCGACGAGAAGGGCCTGCCGCAACGCGAGACCGGCCGCCGCGTCGAGCCCGGACACCATTTCGAGTGGTGCTGGATACTGCGCGAGGGCTCCAATCTCTGGAGCGACGCGCGCACGCTGCCGGCCGCCGAGCGCCTCTTCGAGTGGGCCGAGCGCCACGGCGTCGATCCCGAAGCGGGCGGCGTGTTCGACGTGCTCGACAGGGAGGGGCTCGTCATCAAGGACAGCAAGCGCATCTGGCCGCAGGCCGAGCGCATCAAGGCGCACGCGAGCCGCGCGCACGCCGGCGCCGCGACGGGGGCTCGGACGAGCCTCGTCCCGCTTGTCCAATTCCTCTTCGACAAATATCTCCTCGCCGACGGCGGCTGGCGCGAGAGCCTCGATCGCGCGCTGGAGCCGGCGGCGACCGCGCTCCCCGGCACGACGCCCTACCACATCTTCCTGGCGCTCAGCGAGGCGCGCGCAGCCTTGAGCGCATAGCCTGCCGTCGTGGCATGCCAAGAGGCACGCCACGCGCCGCGCTACCACCGCAACCGCACGAGAAGCGTGGGACCGCGATCGCCTTCGCGGCCGCACCGACTCGCATCATCTCGCTCAGTCTCGCTCAAAGCCGCCGCGCGCGAATGCGCGTGGGCCACGTTCTGCGGTAGGGCGCCAGGTGGCGAATAAGCCGGATCACGTTGTGGCCGCGCACGCGGTTGTAGTTCACCTCGTGCGCCAGCTCGCGCACGATCTGGAGGCCCAGTTGGCCGACGGGTCTCTCCTCGAGCGGTCGCTCGAGATCGGGCAGCGGGTGCGCCAGCAGATTGAAGGCCCGGCCATTGTCGGTGAAGACGATCGTCATCTGCTTGCCTGCAAGGTGCAGGGATACGTCGACGTGGCGCGCTCGAACATGGCCGGGATGACCGTATTTCATCAGGTTCGTGAGGAGCTCCTCGATGAGGATCGCGATGCGCGCCTGCTCCGCGCGGTCGACCCCTCGCGCGGCGCCGAATATGGCGACGAACCTGCGGATGCGCCGCAATGCGCCTCTGTGGGAGCGAAGAATGAGGCGTGCTTGCATCGTCCCCCTCGCGGCCCGCCGCGGGCAATCGAGGATCGCGCCACGTCGGCGTTCTTTGGCTGCCAGTTTAACCGCTTGGGGCTGCTAATCCAATCCGGTCACGCTGGAATCCGGTGACGCCGCGAGGTAGTCTTATCGGGAAAGGGGGCGGAGATGCGGTCGATCGCGAGAGCCGGGCCGGGTGCGGCCATAGCGGGCCTTGCCGCGGCACTTATCCTGGCCTGCGCCA
This sequence comes from Alphaproteobacteria bacterium, assembly GCA_052143835.1. GTDB lineage: Bacteria > Pseudomonadota > Alphaproteobacteria > JACZXZ01 > JACZXZ01 > DASPPM01. The sequence continues at coordinate 11,663 of JBKQRV010000044.1, read as the reverse complement.
CGGCGGGCTTTGCCGCGAATTCCCGGATCGGCATGGTCAAGACGGTCGCGGGCCAGGCCGTGATCGTGCGCGACGGCGCGCGGCTTCCGGCCAAGGTCGGCGATGTTGTGCTCGAGAAGGATGCGATCGAGACAGGACCGGACGGCACGATCGGCATCACCATGACCGACAATGCCGTGATGTCGGCGGGCCCCCAGAGCCTGCTCGAGCTTACGCAGTACAATTTCGATTCGAGCAACTTCAAAGGCACGATGCTCGCGGACATGCGCAAAGGCACTCTTGCCGTGGTGTCGGGAGACATCGCGCGGAGCTCGCCGGATGCCATGAAGGTCAGGACGCCGACCGTAATCCTCGGCGTGCGCGGCACGCGCTTCACCGTTCAGGTCAACGGCGAGCGCTGAGCATGCGGCGAATCTTGCTCCTGTCATTGTTGCTCGCGGCACTCGCCGCGTGCACGGAGCCGCGCCAGGCGCTCGTCGTCGTGCTGCCGAACCCCGACGGCAGTTCCGGCGCGGTCACCGTCACCGAGGGCGACAAATCGGTGCTCCTCGATCAGCCTTATGCCGCGAGCGAGGTGCGCGGCGGCGCCGTGGCGGCGGTCAAGTTGCAGTCCGAGCAGGTGCAGCAAATCTTCGGCCAGGCGCTCGCCGCGAGGCCGATCCTGCCGAGCCAGTTCATGCTCTATTTCGTCAGCGACAGCGACCAGCTCACGCCCGAATCCCAGCGGCAATATCGCGCGGTATTCGAGGATATCAAGCGCCGCCCCGCCTACGAGGTCGAGGTCGTGGGCCATACCGACACGCTGGGCGACAAGACCTACAACCAGCAGCTCTCGCTCCAACGCGCCCGTGCCATTCGCGACCAGCTCGTGCGCGACGGGCTCGACGCGCGGGCGATCTCCACGGCCGGCCGCGGCGAGCTGGACCTCGCAGTTCAGACCGGTGATCAGGTTTCCGAGCCGCGCAATCGCCGGACCGTGATCACCGTACGCTGATCAGGACGCGGATGGCCCGGGCGCGAGCCAGCGCACGGCCAACACGGTGAGGTCGTCGGCCTGCCCAGCCTCGGCGATGAACTGGCGGACGTCTGAGCGCACGAGCTCGACGACGGACTTGGCGTCGCCCTGCGGTGCCGAGGCGAGGACCTTCTCCAGGCGCGCCATCGTGTAGGCCATGCCGTCGCGGTTTTCGGCCTCGACGACCCCATCGGTATAGAGGAGCACCAGCTCTTCGGGGGCCAACTGGAGACGTCCGACGACGTAAGGAAAGTGCTCGACGGTGCCGAGCGGCGGCCCGCCCTCCGTCTCGAGAAGCCGGGCCGTCGCATCGCGCCGCCGCACGAACGGCGAATCGTGCCCGGCATTCGCATAGACGATGAGACCGGTCGCGAGATCGAGCACGCCGGCAAAGACGGTGACGAACATCATGCTCGTCCCCTCGCGCATCAAATCGTCGCTGGCAGCCAGGATCTCAGCATTGGCTTCCCGGAAGACTTGATCGAGCGCCTCGCTGTGACGCAACGTGGCCGCGCGCAGGACGCCCATGCTCATCGCCATGAACAGCGCCGCCGGAATGCCGTGGCCGGACACGTCGGCGATCGCGAAGAAGAGACGCCTATTGTCGAGCATGAGGACGTCGTAGAGATCGCCGCCCACCTTCTGCGCCGGCTCGACCACCGCGTAGACCTCGACGTCCTGGCGCTGGGGGCGGCCGGGAAAGCGCCGCGGAAGAAGGCCCATCTGGATTGCGCGCGCGGCATTCAGCTCGCCCTCGAGCCGCGCCTTGGCCTCCTGTTCTCCGGCTAGCTCGACGGCGAGGCGCCGGCGGGCCGCTTCTGCGGCGCGCAGGTGGGCGCCCAGCATGATGACGAACGTCACGACGGCCGTGATGGCCGGATAGACGGTGTCGACCAGCAGGTTGGCGAAGCGAAAAGCCGCGAATCCCGAGCCGAGGAACAATACCACGAGGCCGACAAGGGCGAGACCGGCAAACCGCGGCCGCGAATACGGCACGGCGAAAATCGACAACAGGCCGGCGGCAAGCACGAGGCCAACCTCGATCCGGCCCAGCATCGGAACTCGGCGAAGCAGGTCGCCGGTGAGGATCGATTCGATGAGCTGAGCGTGAATCTCGGTGCCCGGCATGAGTCCGATCGGAGTCTCCTTCGTGTCGACAAGGCCCACCCCGGTCACGCCGAGGAGCACGATGTTGTCTTTCAGCTGCTCCGGATTATACGAGCCGTCCAAGAGATCGGCCGCCGAGATCAGGTTATCGGCGTGGGGAGCCGCGAAGTGCGGGAAGGCGCGGCCACGGCTGTCCGTCTGCAAAAAAAGATCCTCGAGCTGCACCCCTTCGATGCCGTCGCTCGACGCCGCGATCTCGATGAAATGCAGGCCAAATGCCACGCGAAGGACCTCGAGCGCGAAGGCGGGGACCAGGTTGCTCTCGCCGACAACCATGAGCGGCAGGCGCCGAACGATGCCGTCGGAATCCGGCTCGCCGAGGATCGTTCCCCTGCCGAGCGCGACCGCATCGATCTCGGGTATGTCGCGCACGAGCGAGGAGTATTTGAAGAGAAACGTCCGCACCTGGGCGCCTCTCTCGCGCACCGGCGTGATGGGGGAGGGCCTTCGTGCTTCCTGCGGCGGTTCGTGAGTGCCGCCGAGCCCCAAGACCGTCGGCACGCTCCGAAAGGCCGCGGCGAGTGCCGCTTCATTGGGCGGCAGCAGGGAGAGCTCGTGCACGATCGATAACGGGATATCCGGCACGGATTCCACGAGGCGTCCCGGTGACAGACGGTCCGACTCGGAGAACAGAATGTCGACCCCGAGGACCCGCGGCCCTCCGGCCGCGATCTTCCGCACCAGGCGCGCGACAAGGGTGCGGGGCCAAGGCCATTGGCCGTAGCGACGCAAGCTCTTCTCGTCGATCGCGACGACGCGTACCCGTACCTCCGCCGGCTCCAAGACTCTGTGATATAGCCGCTGCTCGAGATCGAAGCCGCGGAGCCTCGCCTCCTCGAGAAACGCGGTGTCGACCGTGCGCAGAAGCGCCAAGAGCACGAGCACCGCGAGTGCCAGCGCCCGGCCGGGAGCCAAGAGCGCAGAGCCGATGCCCGCAAGCAGTCGCACGCCCCGCCGGCTGCTCTCTTTCTCAGAGGCCAATCTCGAGTCCGTCGTAAGCCGAGCTGACGAGCAACTTGTGCGTCGACCGGCTGATCTCCTCGTAGCGCCGCGTCTCGGACAGGATCGTCTCGATCATGCCGTCATCATACATTGGCTCATGGTGATACATGACGAGATGCTTGACCCGGGCGAGCTGCGCCAGCTCCACTGCGATCATGTTGCTGGAGTGCCCCCAGTCCTGCTTGACCGAGACCGCGTCCGCGAGCGAGTACATGGTGTCGAAGATCAAGAGATCGGCGTCACGAATGAAGGGAACGAAGGGATAGCTCTCGTCGAGCGTCTCGAATTTGTGCTCGCTGTCCGTCGAGTAGACGACGCTCCTCCCGGCGCGCGAAAAGCGATAGCCGTAGGAGTCGCCGGAGTGCTGCTGCCGTATCATTTTCACCGACAAGCCCGCGATCTCGTAACTGCGTTCCGGCTCGAGCTCGACGAACTCGATGGTGGCGCCGAGCGAGCTGAAATCGACGGGGAAAGACGGGCTGGAATGCTGGCGCTGGAAGGCCTCGCGAAGCACCTTGTGGCAGCCATGAATGCGAATCACGTTGCCGGGAATATAGGCATGGGCGAAGAAGGGGAATCCCATGATGTGGTCCCAGTGCACGTGCGACATGAAGACGTTGAAGCGGTGCTTGCGTTGGGCGCCGTGCAGCGCGATCAGGCGGTTGCCGAACTCGCGCACGCCCGTACCCAGATCGCAAATCACATGCTCGTCGCCGTCAGCCGCGATCTCGACGCAGCTCGTATTGCCCCCGAATGTGCCGCCGATCCCGAAGGGCAACTCGCGCTCGATGAAAGCGTCGATCGCTTGGGGGGCATCCAACTTGCGGCCGCTCGCCGCAAGCAACGCCCCGCGGATCTTGTCGCGGACGGCCCGGCTTCCGAGCGGCGTGGGCAATGAGCCACGGGTGCCCCAGAACCGGATCAGCATTGCCATCAACCCTTTGGGGCCGCGCTCGAGCCACTCAACGCCTGCAACGCCTCGGCCAGCGTGCCGAAGACTTCCACGACATAGGAGAAGCGGCTGATAGCGAAAATCTCCTTGACCACGGGCTTCAGTTCCGCCACCGCGAGGCGGCCATTGCTCGCCTTGGACTGCTTCGCCCCCATCATGAGGGCGCGCAAGCCGGCGCTCGATAGGTACTCCACTTTCGAGAGGTCGACCAGCACAGCGCCTCCGCCCGGAGCCACGGTCGCAAGCAGCTTGCTTTGGAAGGCCGGGCTCGTATCGTTGTCGATACGTCCGACCGGGCTCAAGATCACGACGCCGACCTGGCGCCTCTCGCCGATTTCCACGGTTTCCCTCGCGCGTTCCAAGCGGCCTGTCCCTCGGCCGCCGTGCGGAATCCCGACCCCCTATATGTCTTCAAGAATTACACAGGGTCACGACACGAAGCGCGCCGGCGCGGAGGGCCGTAGCCTACCTCCGCCGCGGGCTGCGCCGCGAGCCGCGCGCCGCTTCTCTTGTCGCCATGGGATTTTCTCCTATGTCGCGCCGAAAGTCCATCCGCGATTGGCAGCCTCTGCGGGTGAAGTGCCCGCATTTCCCCCGATCCGTCCCCCCATCCGTCTTGCAGGTGCGCCCAAAAACATGCATCATCACCGCCGAAAAAGGGGATACGCGGGGGACATCGGCTCCCGCCAATTTCAGCATCAATTGCTCGGGTACGAAGAAGGGGGAGTTATGGACCGATCAACGGGTGGCCCGGGGCGCCGCAAAGCGAGCGCAGGCCGGTGCTCTTCGCGGAGCAAGACGGGCGGGTGGGCATCGCGCGCGGCCTGGCCGGTCGCCGTCGCTCTTCTCGCCATCGCGGCACTGGCCCTCGACGCGCAAGGGCGGCCGGCAAGCGCACAGACGACCGGGTCCGGCAGCGGCAGCTGCAGCAGCTCGACAAGCTGCTCGGCCAGCGGCACGACCTCGTCTGGGCAGCCGTTCAACGCCAGCTATAATCCAAGCACGGGCAGCGGCACGATCACTGTCGACAGTCAGGCGTCTCAGCCGCTCACGATCACGCAGACCAGCTCGACCACCTTCGTCGCGAGCTCCGGGCAGGCCACACTCGATTGCACGCTCACCAGCAGTAGTACGTTCACCTGCAATCAGGTTGGCGGCCAGATTAGCAGCGCAGGCAGCTCGCAGCAGGCGGCTCAGACGTCGGTCAAGGGAACCGCCCACGGCACGACCCGGGCGCAAGTCGAATCGACGTTCGACATCCTAGGCTCTCGCATCCGGTCGTACTCGCGCGAGATCGCCATCTCGAGCGGCACCGCGCAGACGAGCGAGCTTGAGAAGAGCCCCGGCTTTTACAGCGGCATGGCGGCGGGCTCAGCCGACCTGAAGTGGGGCTTCTGGGTCGACAGCTCCGGAAGCTATCTGGACGACAGCAGCGCCATGGCAAAGTTCGACGGATATGGGCTCGCCGAGCTGACCGGTGTCGATTACAACCTCGACAACAAGTGGCTCTTCGGCTTCAATGGCGGCTACGTGCGCACCGATGTGCACGTCCCGGCGATCGCCGGTCACAGGCTCGAGGACGGCGCGCAGTTCGGTCCCTATCTCTCTTACATCGCCAGCCCGCATGTAAGCGGAGATCTGCTGTTCAATTACAGCCGTCTGTCGAATTCCGCCACCGGCCTCGCCAGTTTCAATTCCAACCGCTATGCCGGCGCCGCCAACATCAACTTCTTCTATGACGTTGGCGGATTCTCGCTTACGGGCTACATGGGTTACATCTACGCGATCGAGAATCCGACGACCACGGCGCCCGGCTTGATCGGCGGCGTGCCGACCTCGATCCATTACGGCGCCGTCAAGGTCGGCGGCGAGGCGGCCTATCCGATAGACAATTTCGAGCCCTACATCCCGCTCACCGTGGAGTACGAGACGACAAATCCGCGGGACGGCACCGGACGCGGCGTCGTCATCGTCGGCGCTGGTGTGCGCTACCGGTTCACCGACACGATCAAGGGCGGCATCGAGGTGACCAGTGACGAGGCGCGCTCGAACAGCACGAACATAGTCGGTGCGGCGAATTTGCGCATCTCCTTCTGACCATCCTCGACGCCTCATCGGGGTCGGCTCGAGCGGATGAGGTAGTGTTTGCCGCGCGGCTCCGATCGAGGTGGTGTGAGAATCCTGCCGCGCATTCGTCACTTGCTCATCGCGTCGGCAATAACGCTCGCCGTGTCCATCGGCGTTGCCGCGACGGCCCCGAGCCGGCTCGCCGGACTCTCCGTCGACCTGCTCTATTGGCTACGCGATCGGATCGTCCCCGTCCGCAGTGACCCGTCGGCCTCTCCCACCGCGGTCGTGGCGATCGACGAGGAGACTTACCACACCCCGCCCTTCATAAATTATCCGACCGTGCTATGGACGCGCGAGCTCGCCAGCGTGCTCGACGCGCTGGTGGCGGCCGACGCCAAGGTCGTGGGGTTCGACATCGTCTTTCCAGCCTCGATCGAGCCCTACGTTCCGGGCTTCGACCGCGACTTCCTGATCGCGCTGCACAACGCGGCAGCCAAGGACAAGGTCGTGCTTGGCGAGGTGCAGCACCAGAAGTGGCCGATTCATCCCTTCGCATCGCAGGCCTTCGCAGTCGGCGGGGTAAAGAACATTCGTTCGGTCAACCTCTTCAGCGACGACGACGGTGTCATTCGCCGCGTACCGCTCACCTTCCAGCGCGTCGACCCGAACGGCGGCACCCACAGCGAGCCCTCGCTGCCGCTCGAACTGGCCTCGCGCGCCGAGGGCGTCCAGCCCGAGGCCGAGCCCGGCGGCGGCTGGGCGCTCGGGCGCTACCGCATTCCGGGATCGAGCCAGGACACGATGATGCTGAATTTCACCAACCGGGACGCCATCCCGACCTACTCGTTCGCCGACCTTCAGGCCTGCGCGGCCAAGGGCGACACGGAGTTTTTCCGCAAGCACTTCGCGGGCAAGGTCGTTCTCGTCGGCGGCGTGCTCGACATCGAGGACCGCAAGCTCACCTCGCTGCGCTTCGTCACGGAGCCCGAGCGCGTGAGCACCGGGGAGCGTTGCGTGCACCCGCCCATGACGGAACTCTTCAGGGCGGATCTCGTGCGCGACACGATTCCCGGCGTCATGGTCCTGGCGGCAGCCGTCAACAACCTGCTCGACGGCGATGTGCTGCGCGAGATCGGGCCGCGCGCGACCATCGGTTTCATCCTGCTGCTCGCATTCGGCTGCGCCGCGGTGATGATGCTATTGCGGCCGCTCGCCGGCGGATCGGCGCTCGTCGTTGTATCGGCGGTATGGGCGGCCGTTGCGCTTGCGGTCTTTCGCGGCGGTCTCGCCCTCCCCTTGATCGCTCCACCGCTTGCCGCCGCACTCAGCTGCGCGCTCCTGCTCGGCTACCGGTTCGCGGTCGCGGATCGCGACAAGCGCCTGGTGCGCAACAGTTTCAAGCTCTACCTGGCGCCGGCCGTGGTCGACCGCATGCTCGATTCCGACCGCCTGCCCGAGCTCGGCGGCGAGATGCGCAAGGTCACGGTCTTCTTCTCGGACCTCGCCGGCTTCTCGACCCTCTCCGAGGATATCTCACCGCAAGAGCTCGTGGCATTGATGAACGAATATCTCACCGCGATGACAGATATCATCGAGGCCGAAGGCGGCTTCGTCGACAAGTACATCGGGGATGCGATCCTGGCGATCTTCGGCGCGCCGCTCGACGATGCTCAGCACGAGCTGCACGCGGTTCGCGCCGCACTCGGCTGTCGTGACCGGCTCGAGGAGCTCAACCGCGATCCGACCGCGTTCCGGGGGAAGGAACTCAAGGCGCGCATCGGATTGGGCACGGGGGAAATGATCGTCGGCAACATCGGCTCCCGCCGCCGTTTCAATTACACGGTGATGGGCGACATGGTGAATTTGACGGCGCGCCTCGAGGGCGCCAACAAGACCTATGGCACCGCGATCCTGACCACGGCCGCCACGCGAGACGCCGCGGGCGACGAGATCGAGTGGCGCGAGGTCGATCGGGTACGCGTGGTCGGGCGCCAGCAACCGGAGTCCGTCTTCGAGCCGGTGGCGCTCAGGGGCGCGATGACCGATCTGCAGGGCGAGCTCAACGCCGTCTTCGCCACGGCACTTGCCGAGTATCGCGCCCGGCGGTTCGAGACCGCCGTGCGCTTGTTCGAGGCGCTCGCCCCCCGTGACCCGGCGTCCCGCGTGTTCGCCGAGCGCGCGCGCCGCTGGCACGCCGATCCGCCGCCCGAGCCGTGGGACGCCGTGACAACGCTCGAGACCAAATAGCGCGCCCTTACTCTAGCCGCCTGCGATGGACCGCGGCTTCCTCTGCCGCCGCTATGGGAGCGCGCGCGCCTTCCGCAGAAGCTCGGGCCAGCGTTCGCTCCAGCAGCAATAATGCGAGAAGCCCGCGACGGGAACCACGGCAACCGGCGCTCCGGCGGGAAGGGCCTCGCGATAGCGCTCGATGAGCGAGGGCGGCACGACGTCGTCGCGCTCGCCCACGAAGATGACCTGCGGGACCTTGGCGAGCGATGCGGCGAAGTCGGTCGGATTGAGCGATTGGGAGAGCGGTGTCACGTGGTGGTACGCGGTCCAGGACGGAAGGTCGAGATTGGCCGCCACCGTGATGACCCGCATGACATCGGTGCGGCGGGCCGCGACCAGGGTCGCGAGCACGCCTCCTCCCGAATAGCCGACGAGCTCGATTTCGCGCTTGCCCGCTTGTGCCTTGACGAGATCGATAGCGTCGCCCGCGGCCTCGACGACCTCAGGGGCATAGCGCGCCGTGGACCAATAGCGCGGCGCGCAATTGCGCGCTTCGGACCCCGTCACGAACTGGCACGGCCGCGCGAGATAAAGAACGCTCGCCGAGTCATCCCGGGCAGCCAGGCGCAAGGCGACCGGGTCGGTCGGCGTCGGGTCCTCGGATGGTTGTCCCCGGTTGATCCAGGCAAGCCCGTCGCCTTCGATATAGACGACGAGCCTGTCGCCGTCGCCGGCCGCCAGGCGACGATAGGCCAAGAGATCAAACCGACCCGCTGCGACGACCTCCGGCACGAGCCCGCCCGCTGCCGCGATGCGCTCGGCCTCGGCGCGGGCCTGATCGCGCCGCATTTCCGCGCAACCGCCCAAGGCGACCGCAAGCGCGCCCGCGCAGAGTGCTGAGGCCGAAAACCGCATCCATGCTCGGAGAAGAGCGCGGGACGCGGCACCCGCGGCCGCCGGATCAGCCCCCAACTGAGGTCTTCACGATGAAGTCCGAGCCACGCCGATAGGCCATCGGCACCTGGGGCAGCGTGCCGAGCTGCTCGGTCATGGCCGGTAGAGTCTCGAGCGAGTAGCGCAGAATCTTGGCCACGGTGATCTCGCCGTCGGCGGGGTCGCGGTCGGCGCGACCCGAAAGTCCCTCCAGCACAACATAGGTGAAGGCCCCGTGGCCGAGCTTCGGCAGCTCGGCGGCGAGCTGGTCGGGGCGGGTCGCGGCGAGTACGGCGACGCCCGCATCGCGTGCCACGTCGCGCAGCACCTTGCGGTCCATGGAGCCGGCGAAGACGTCGACGCTGCCGCCCGACTTGCAGGCGTCGACGATCAGGAGAATACGCTCGGCCCCGATGCGGACAACCGCGTCGCGCAGCTCGTCTGCCGAGATGCTGCTGCGCTTGGTGGCCTGTTCGCTCGCCAAGCTCACGTCATAGGGGATGAGGTACCATTCCTTGTCGAAGATCTCGCCATGGCCGGCGTAGAAAATGACGACCTCGTCGTCGGCGCTTACGGACGCCAGGCCGTTCAAAACCTGAAGGATATTCTGGCGGGTGGCCGCGTCGTCGGTCAGCCGATATTGGATGATTTTGGCGAAGACGGTCGCGGTCGAGCGATTCAAGGCCGAAAGTATCGCCAAGGCGTCGGGCACGCCGTAGTTCAGATCGAGGTCCTGATCCTTGTACTTGTTGATGCCGATGGTCACGATATGGAGGGTCGGCAGCGGCCTGGTGCCAGGCGTGGGGACAAGTGCCGTCGCCTCCATTCCGTCGATGCCCTGGTCGTTCGCCGCCACCGCCTCGAAACCGTTGTTGCCGGCGATGATCGGGACCCGATAGACCGCCTCGTGGACCTTCGCATTGTTGGCCTTGTCGTCGTGCTCGGATACGAGGCGCTCGCGCGGCACGAGCTTGCCGTTGAGGAAGAGCCGCACGTTGCCGACGCCGCCGCCGGCGTCCACCGACGTGATCGTCACCTCCACGGTCTGGCCGGGCTGGTAGGGGCCGGGCGAGACCTTGATGGCGGTCTGCGGGGGCAGGTAGATGCCGTCCGCCACGGCCGTTGTCGCGTCCGACACGAATGCCGGGCGGTCCGAGAAGTCCTTCGCCAGCAGGCCCGGCTCGTAATATTTTTGCGAGAAGTTGTCGATCGGCAGCTGGGCCTGGTTGGCGATCCATGCCACGTCGTTGACGCCCTGCTGCGAGCCGTCGAAGCGTCCCTGCTGATCGAGCACCGCCCAACCGCTCACCGTGGATATGATCTGGGCAACATTGGCGCCGTCGCCGATGTTCCACACGCGGACCATGCCGTCCGCGCCCCCCATGATCAGCCGCTTCCGCTGCACGTCGACGATGATGTAGCGCGCGGAACCCGAAGGTGCGGTGAATTGCTTCACCTCGCGTCCGCTCTCGATGTCGCGCAAGGTCGCTTTGCCGTCGGGATCGCTCATGGCGACGTAGTGGCCGTCGGGCGTCACCTGGGCGCCCATCGCCTGCTGCACGCTGCGGAAGGTGCGCACGACGGCAGTGCCGCTAGGCGCCCAGACGTGAACGGCTCCCGCCTCGTCGGTGGTGACGCTGAGGCCCGTGCTGTCGAAACCGACGGCGACCACCTTGCCGCTATGCGCGTCGAGCGTCGCGATCGTCTTGCCGTCGGCCCGGCTCCACAGCATGGCCTTGCCGTCGGCCCCGCCGCTCAGCACGGACTTCCCGTCCGCGCTGAACGCGAGCGAGAGAACGGGGCCGCTGTGGCCGCGCAGCACCTGGAGAGCCTGGCCCGTGGCCGGCACCCACAGGCGCACTGTCGCGTCGGCGGCGGCGGTCGCCACCACGCTGCCGTCGGCTGTTGATACGATGGCGTTGATGGCACCCGAGTGGCCCTGGAGGTCGTGCACCTTGGCCCCTGTCGTCGCATCCCAGACCGAGACCGCGCCGGTGTCGCTGCCGCTGACGATGAAACGATCGTCGCCGGTGATTGCGACGGCCTGATAGCGCCCCGTGGCGCCGGCAATCCGGACGCGTTCCACGCCCGCTTGCAAATCGAAGAGCCTGATGGCGTTGTCCGCATAGACGATCGCCAGCAGCTTGCCATCCGGGCTCAGCGCGAGGGACTGGACGGCCCCCGCAGGATTGCGCACCGCAAGGTGCGGCTTTACCGCCTGCCGAATCTGGTTCTGGATGGCGTCGATCGTGCGGTTCGTCTGCGACCTCATGATTCCTTGGGCCGCGACCGGCG
>JBKQRV010000043.1:0-20878 GCA_052143835.1 Alphaproteobacteria bacterium | reverse complement strand
TAAAGGAGCATTTCATTCTCTCAAGAGATTAGATCGCGCTACTCAAATAAACTTATAGATTCATCATATATCATACGGAAATATATTGGTTATGCTTTGCTTTTCGTGGAAGCGGCGTGGCTGGCGTCTCAGGGCGGGGCACGAACATGAGTCTTCACGCCTTGACGGGATATTGCCGAGGGAGGCTCGGGTGACAGGATGGCGGCGGTGTTTAACCTATTGATATTATGATTTTCAACGATTTAGCACTGGACCGCCTGATCACGAGGAACAGGACATCATTCAAAGCGTCGGCTTTGGGTCTGGAAATTGATTTATCGTGAGATCTTGTGTTATGTTTGCGTGTTAACGGCCGAGACTGTAATATTGCAGAAAGATACCCTAGTAACCATAGGTAAACATGATAAACAATCGATCTATGCAAGTTCTCCTCACGCATCCGGGAGGCCGCCTCGCGCACGAGTCGCTGACAACGGAACAAAGACAAAACCAAGAACTCTGTCGCTGCCACTTGTGGGATGCCGCTGCCAGCACCGCGACATCCTGCGCTACGAGGTATGAGGGCGCTTGTTTTGCCGTTCCGCAGCCGTTACACTCGTTTACCTTTTGTACCGAGAACAAGCGGCCCTTGTCCTGCGAGGAGCTGACGTGATGGCGCGCGCCGCGGCGCACCGATCGAACCGGCTGACCCTGCTGCCTCCCGAGGCGGCGCAGTTCCTGCGCCGCCGCCTCGCCGAGCTCGGGGGTGCCGTTCTCCTCCTTTTCGGCCTCGCGGTGCTGCTCGCACTCGCCAGCTACGACCCCGCCGACCCTTCCTTCAACCATGCCACGGCCCGCGCCGCGCGCAATCTCGTGGGTGGCCCCGGTGCTTACGGCGCCGACCTCCTGCTGCAGCCCTTCGGCCTGGCGGCAACCCTCATCGGCGTCGTGGCGGCCCTCTGGGGCTGGCGCCTTGCCGCCCACAAGGGCCTGGCGCGGCCGCTTCTGCGCGTGGCGGCGCTCGCCCCGCTGCTGCTTTTCGCCGCCATCGCCTGCGCGGCCCTGCCGCCACCCAAGGGCTGGCCGATCCGCACCGGGCTCGGCGGCCTCATCGGCCTCATCGGGCATGGCAAGTTCGCGAGCGCGGCCGAGATGAGCGGCCTCACGCTGAGGGCGGAGGTCCTTGGCCTCGCCGCCGCCCTCCCCGCGATTGCCCTCTTTCTCTACATCCTCGGCTTGAGCTGGGCCGAGTGGAGGGCTGCTGCGCGCGGCACTCTTTGGCTTGTGAGCGACGGGCCGCGCGGCCTCGTGCGCTCCCTCTCCCTTGCCTTGAGACGCGGCCGCGCCCTCGGCGGCCGGCTTCTAGGCCGCGGCCGCGGGGCCCTCGTCGACCGCGTGGCCGAGCCCAATTTCGGCCGCGTGCCGATACGCCTGCGCCGCGACGGTGCCGGCAAGACCGCGCGCGAGGGTAGTACGCCCGCGATCGAGCCGCGTGCGGCCAATCCTGCCGCGCGCAAGCGTGCCGCCCACTCCCGGCAGACGAGCCTCGGCCTCGATGCTGAGGAAAGCTACGAGCTGCCGCCAGCCGATCTCCTGACGCTGCCGCCCGCCACCCGCCACGAGGAGCGGCTCGACGAGGGGGCACTGGCGGCGAATGCGCGCCTGCTCGAATCCGTGCTGGAGGATTTCGGCGTCAAAGGCAAGATCGTGAAGGTGCGCCCCGGCCCGGTCGTGGCGCTCTACGAGCTCGAGCCGGCACCCGGCACCAAATCCTCGCGCGTCATCAGCCTGGCCGACGACATCGCGCGCTCGATGAGCGCGATTTCGGTGCGCGTGGCCGTGGTCCCTGGGCGCAACGTGCTCGGCATCGAGCTCCCCAACGCGCGGCGCGAGACGGTCTACCTGCGCGAGCTGCTCTCCTCCGAGGCCTACGAGCGCACGGCGGCCAAGCTCACCCTCGTGCTCGGCAAGGACATCGGCGGGGCACCGGTGATCGTCGACCTCGCGCGCATGCCGCACCTCTTGATCGCGGGCACCACCGGCTCGGGCAAGTCGGTCGCGATCAATACGATGATCCTCTCGCTGCTCTATCGCCTGCCCCCGAGCCAGTGCAAGTTCATCATGATCGACCCCAAGATGCTGGAGCTCTCGGTCTACGACGGCATCCCCCACCTCCTCACTCCCGTGGTCACCGAGCCGAAGAAGGCGGTGGTCGCCCTCAAATGGACCGTGCGCGAGATGGAGAACCGCTATCGCGCCATGTCGACGCTCGGGGTGCGCAACATCGCGGGCTACAACCTGCGCCTCCAGGAAGCGGCGCGCAAAGGCGAGATCTTGAAGCGCCGCGTGCAGACCGGCTTCGATGCGGAGAGCGGCAAGCCGCTCTTCGAGGAGCAGCCCCTCGACATGACGCCGCTTCCCTACATCGTCGTCGTCGTCGACGAGTTCGCCGACCTCATGCTCGTGGCGGGCAAGGACATCGAGGCGGCGGTACAGCGCCTCTCCCAGATGGCGCGCGCGGCCGGCATTCATCTCCTCATGGCGACCCAGCGCCCCTCGGTCGACGTCATCACCGGCACGATCAAGGCCAACTTCCCGACGCGGGTGAGCTTCCAGGTCACCTCCCGCATCGACAGCCGCACCATCTTGGGCGAGTCGGGGGCGGAGCAGCTGCTCGGCCAGGGCGACATGCTCTACATGGCCGGCGGGGGCCGCATCAGCCGCGTGCACGGCCCCTTCGTGCGTGACGACGAGGTCGAGGCCGTAGTCGGCTTCCTCAAGGAGCAGGGCGATCCCGACTATATCGAGGACGTGACCGAGGAAGACGAGGAGGGCTTAATGCCCGAGCTCGAGGGCGGCGGCTCGGGCGACGAGCTCTACGACCGCGCGGTGGCGCTCGTCTGCCGCGAACGGAAGGCGTCGACGAGCTTCGTGCAGCGCTATCTGCAGATCGGTTACAACCGTGCCGCCCGCATCATCGAGCGCATGGAGAGCGAGGGCGTGGTGAGTGCTGCCAACCACGTGGGCAAGCGCGAGGTCCTGGGCCGCAATATCGAGGACGACGAGTGAGTCCAGCGGCGGCGGCGGCAACACGCGCTCGCCTGTCGGTCGTTGCATCCGCGCGCCTGAGAGGCCATGTTATCCGTTTGGTGGCGACTTTCGCGACCCGCGGCGGCCCGCAAGGCCGCCGCTTTGCCCAGTGTAGAAAAGGCGGGCTCTCGGCAGCGGGCGCGGACCAGCGGCGCCGAGGATGAGGATCGGGCCGGCGTTAGGAGCAAGCTCATGAAGTGTCTCAAGGCAGCAATTCTGGCGGCAGCACTCGCGTTGCAGCCGCTCGTGGCACTGGCGGCGACGCCGGCGCCGAGCCTGAGTGCCGCCGACCAGGCGGACCTCGCGCGCGTCGAGGCGTATCTCAATTCCATTCGCACGGTCCACGGACAGTTCCTGCAAAGTGCTGAGGGAGAGGTCTACGCCGAGGGCGCCTTCTACATCGAGCGGCCCGGCAAGATGAGGATCCAGTACTCGACGCCCAACACGCTCTATATGGTGGCGAGCGGCTCGACGCTCTCGATCTACGATCCGCGCATCAAGAAGGCGAGCTATGTGCCGGTTGACGCGACGCCGGCCTACTACCTCTTCAAGGATAGGGTCGGATTCGGCGACGACATCGAGGCGAGCAAGCTCGAGCGCGGCGAGGCCTCGCTCCGTGTCACGATCTACAAGAAGGACCATCCCAACGATGGCCGCATCACGCTCGTCTTCAGCGACAGGCCGCTCGAGCTCAAGAAATGGAAGATGATCGGTCACGATGGCAACGAGATCGACATCTCCCTCGTCAACACCGAGTTCAATACCAAGCTCGATCCCAACCTCTTCAAATTCGTCGACCCCTCGCCGACCTCCGAAAGCGCCAGGTCGGCGCATTGATCGACCCGCCGCCCGGCGTCGTGGCGCCGAGGCGGCTCAACTGCTGGCAGGCGGCTCGTTGTGCCGGCGCGGCCGAGGCACCATATTGATCGGGTGCGGTTGCCGCCCGTGGCGTGCGGGCGAGGTGGCGCTAAGACGCGCGGGCAGGAGTGACGCCATGAGGTTTCTCAAGCAAGCGATTTTGGCGGCGGCCTTGGCACTCCAGCCCCTTGTGGCCGCAGCGGCGACGCCGGCGCCGAGCCTGAGTGCCGCCGACCGGGCGGACTTGGCACGGGTCGAGCAATACCTCGATTCGATCCGCACGGTCGCCGCGCACTTCATGCAGAGCTCGGACGGACGCATTGCCCAGGGCAGCTTCTATCTCGAGCGGCCGGGCAAGATGAGAATCCAATACGACCCCCCCGATGCGCTTTTTATGGTGGCGAGCGGCATCTTTCTTTCCGTTTACGATCCGCAGCTCAAGCAGACCACTTATCTGCCCATCGATTCGACGCCGGCCTATTTCCTCGTCAAGGACAAGGTGGGATTGGGCGACGATGTCACGGTCGCCAAGGTCGAGCACGGCAGCGACTCGCTCCGCGTGACGCTCCATGAGAAAGGCCATCCCGACCAAGGTCGCATCACGCTCGTTTTCAGCGACAAGCCGCTCCAGCTGCGCAAGTGGACCGTGATCGATCGCAACGGCAAGGAGATCGACGTGGCCCTGCTCGATGCCCAGTTCGATACCAAGCTCGACCCCAACCTCTTCAAGTTCGTCGATCCCTCGCCGAGCCCGGGTGCGGGAGGCCAGCGCTAAGCGAAGGCGCCGAAGGGCAAGCGTGGGGCGGCCGCAGGCGAGGAGGGCGGCGAGCGCCGGCTCATATCCATTGGCGCGCGCGGCTTGGCAATGATAAGACAGCCGCCGGAAGCGGGGCAGCACCTGCCGAATCCTCTTGCGGGCGCGCGCATCCCGTGATTCCTTTGCAGTGCAAAGCGACGACGACGCGAGCGGACGCCATGGCAACCCCTCCCCTCCGACCCCTCATCGGGCTCCCGGCCTGCGTGCGCGAGATCAACGGCTGGCCCTTTCATGCCTGCGGCGAGAAGTATCTCATTGCCGTAGTGCAAGGGAGCGACGGCATACCATTGGTCATCCCAGCACTCGGCGACGGCGATGGCCTGCCGGCACTGGTCGCTTCTCTCGACGGCCTCATGCTGACCGGAAGCCCCTCGAACGTGGAGCCGCACCATTACGAGGGGCCGGCGAGCGTGCCGGGCACCAAGCACGACCCCCACCGCGATGCGACCACGCTGCCGCTCATCCGCGAGGCCATCCGCGCGGGCCTACCGCTCTTTGCCATCTGCCGCGGCATCCAGGAACTCAACGTGGCGCTTGGGGGCACGCTGCATCAGCGCGTGCAGGAGCTTCCCGGCAAGATGGATCACCGCATGCGCCGAGACGAGCCTCGCGAGGTGCAGTATGGCCCCTGTCATGCCGTCACCCTGACGCAGGGCGGCTTTCTCGCCCAGCTGACCGGGCAGCCGGAGCTCATGGTCAACTCGCTGCATGCGCAGGCGATCGACCGGCCCGCACCGGGACTCGCGGTCGAGGCGGTCTCCTCGGACGGCATCATCGAGGCGGTGAGCGTCAAGGGTGCGTCCACCTTCGCCTTGGGGGTGCAGTGGCATCCCGAGTGGAAGGTGCTGGAGAACCCCGTCAGTAGTACCCTCTTCCGCGCCTTCGGCGACGCCGCCCGGGCAAGGGCCCAGGCCCGCGCGCGCGGACAGATCGGCATCGCCGCCTAAGGCCTTCGAGCCCGGGCGCGAACCCCCCCCCGCCGCCCAATCGCGCGCTTGGCGTTATCACGGCTGGACGCGCGTGTGCGCGTCAAACTTGCCAATTGTTAAGCGCTGCGCAAGCCGCATGGCTGGGCGTCGGACCCGTCATGACGGAGACGTCGCTTCAGCCCTATCTGATAAGCGAGCGACCGGCCGGCCACTCCGGTGGCCCCGGTCGCCCGAGGGCAACTCCCCTGGTGCCCTCGGGCTCCCTAAGGAGCTCCAGAACGCCCGGTCAAGCCCCCCTAGACCGGGCGTTCGCCTATGCGCGTCCTGGGGCGGCCGCCCGGCTTGAAATCTCGCTGTGCGCCGCATAGCTTGCCGGCGCGGGACGGCTCCCACCCGCACGGCATCGAGACCCTGCATGGCTTTCACGGCTCGCCTTCGCCAGCACGACCGCGCCATTGCCGTGGCGGCGGGCGAGACGATTCTCGCGGCAGCCCTCGCCGCCGAGGTGCCCTATCCCTACGGCTGCCGGTCCGGCAACTGCGGCGCCTGCAAATCGCGCCTCTATGCGGGCGAGGTCGAGATGATGCCCTATTCCGCTTATGCCTTGAGCGAGGAGGAGAAGGCTCAAGGGCTCATTCTCGCCTGCCGCGCGGTGCCCTCCTCAGACGTCGAGGTCGGCTGGCTCGAGAGCGAGGAGATCGCGATACATCCCTTGCGCCGTTTGAGCTGTCGCGTGGCGGCCCTCGACAGCTTGACCCACGACATCAAGCGGGTGCGTCTCGAGGTGATTTCCGGGGGGCCGTTCCGCTTTTCCGCCGGGCAATATGCTCGCGTGAGCTTCCGCGGCCAGCCACCGCGCGACTACTCCATGGCCAATATGCCGACCGACGTGCTGCTCGAGTTTCACATCCGCCATCTCAAGGGCGGGCTCTCGTCGCGCTACGTCGCGGAGCACTTGGCGCTCGGCGATGAGGTGACGGTCGAGGGCCCGTTCGGCACGTGCTATTGGCGCGCGCGGCACCTCGGCCCCATCCTGGCCATCGCCGGCGGCTCGGGCCTGGCCCCCATCAAGTCGATCGTCGAGACCGCACTCCTCCACGGCATCACCCAGCCGATCCAACTTTATTTCGGCGTGCGCGACGAGCGCGACCTCTATCTCGAGGACCACTTCACCCAGCTTGCCGCGCGCCATCCCCATCTCAGCTTCGTCCCGGTGCTGAGCCAGCCGAGCCGGCCGACGCCGCGGCGCACCGGCCTGGTGCACGAGGCCGTGCGCGCGGATCATGCAAGCTTCGCGGGTTGGAAGGCCTATCTCGCGGGACCGCCCGCGCTGGTCGAGGCGGCGAGCGCCATGTTGGCCGAGTGCCACATGGCGCCGGAGGACATCCACGCCGACGCTTTCTATACTGAGGCGGAGAAGGCGGCGCTGCCGCTCGGGGCGTGAGCGATCAAGTGTCAGCACCGGGCGCAAAGGCGGAAATGGACGGAGAGAGGGTCATGACGGTAGAGCGCATCGAGGTCCATGCCGCGCGCGAGCTCATGCAGCCGCAGGACGAATATCAGGCGGCGTCGCGCAAGATCGAAGCCGCCTGAGCCGCTCGCAGCCTCCATGCGCATCGTAACTTGGAACATCAACTCGGTCCGCCTGCGCATCGGCCTCCTCGAGCGGCTCATCGCGGAGAGCGATCCTGACGTGCTCTGCCTGCAGGAGACCAAGGTCCAGGACATGCATTTCCCGCTCCTGCCCTTGGCAAGGCTCGGCTATGAGCACCGGCTCGTCCACGGCATGAAATCCTACAACGGCGTCGCCATCCTCTCGCGCCTGCCGCTCAAGGAGACGGGGAAGATGGGCTGGTGCGAGAAGGAGGATTGCCGGCACGCCTTCGCCACGCTGCCGGGCGGGATCGAGCTCCACAACTACTACATTCCCGCGGGCGGCGATATTCCGGACCCCGAAGCCAATCCCAAGTTCGCCCACAAGCTGCGCTTCCTCTCCGAGATCGTCGCCTGGTGGGAGGGCCGGCGAAAGCCGCGGCGCAAGGCGATCCTCCTGGGCGACCTCAACATCGCCCCGCTCGAGACGGACGTGTGGTCGCACAAGGCGCTCCTCGACGTGGTGAGCCACACGCCGATCGAGGTGGAGTGGCTCGACAAGCTGCGGGCGGCGCACGGCTTCATCGATGCCGTCCGCCACTTCGTGCCGCCGTCGGAGAAGCTTTACAGCTGGTGGAGCTATCGTGCCGCCGATTGGCGGGCGGCGGACCGCGGCCGGCGGCTCGATCACATCTGGGTGACGCCGGCATTGGGCGGCCGGCTCAAGGCCGCCGCCATCCTCAAGGACGCGCGCGGCTGGGAGCTGCCCTCCGACCACGTCCCCGTTCTGGTCGAGCTCGCGGAGTGAGCGCGGGCGGACCAAGCAGGCTGGACAGTCGGCCTCGGTTTGTGTTATGAGTTACGTTACTCGTAACAGCCACGGCAAAGTGCCGTGATCAAGAGCTTTGCCGACAGCGACACGGCGGCGCTCTATGCCGGGCGGGACGTGCGGCGATTTCGCGGTTTTTGCATTCAAGCCGAGCGGCGTTTGGCGATCCTGCGAAACGCCAAGAGCCTCGGCGATCTTGCGGGATTGCGCAGCAACCGTCTCGAAGCGTTATCGGGAGGGCGCGTCGGGCAGTACAGCATCCGCGTAAACAGGCAATACCGGGTTTGCTTTCGCTGGTTCGATAATAACGCCTACGATGTGGAGATCGTTGATTACCATCGTTGAATCCGTTCGGCCATCGGTCCCGGGCACTATGTCGGCAGGAATGGGGAAGCCATGACGAGCAAGAAAAAGGCGACGACGCGATCCGCGCATGAACCGGTCTTCGCAATGCGGCCGGTGCATCCGGGCGAGATATTGCGCGAGGAGATGGCCGAGCTGGAACTCACGGCCCGGGCCCTCGGCCGCGCCCTCGATATCCCGGTCAACCGCGTGACGCAAATTCTCAAGGGGCAGCGCGCCGTGACGGCGGATACCGCCTTGCGGCTCGGCCGTTATTTCCGGACGTCGCCGGATTTCTGGCTCGGCCTGCAGAAGGATTACGAGCTGCGCCGGGCCGCGGATGAGGTGGGCGCTGCGATCGAGGCGAAAGTACGTCCGCGCGCCGCCTGAGCAGCCGCTCGCGTGCGGTCAGCGCCTCTTATTCGTCTTTCTTTTCGGCTTTGGATTTCGCGCGAAGGCGGCAAGGGCGCCGCGAACCGTGCCGTCCGTCGGCGTCGGATCCCGTGCAAAGTGCTCTGCGACTTGCTTGAGGCCCTTGAGAATGGCGTTCCTGATCTGTCGGTCGGTAAGATCGGTCATCGCTTGCCTCTTCAAGAGCTGCGCCGAGCGCCGTGAGCGCCGCCAGCGCTCCGCTCACTCCACCCGATACATGAAATAGCGCCCGGGCTCGAGCTCGCCGGGAAGCTCGAGCGTGCGCCACGCCGGGTGCGGCATGGGCTGATCGCCGAGCACGACCGCACCCGTTGCCATGAGCGGGGCGAGGAGCGGGGCAATCTCGGCGGCGAGCGCCCGGCTCGCCTCCGGGCTGTGCGAGCCGATGTCGCAATGAGCGAGGGCCGCCTTGGCGCCGAGGCGAGAAAGTGCGCTTGGCAGCGTGTCGCGAAAGTCGCCTTCAATGAAATGCCCGGCGTCGGGGCGCGAGCTCGGGTGTGCGGCGAGCTCGCGGTCGAAGACGAAGATCTCGCGGCCCTTGAGGCGCTCGCGCAAATGATCGTAGGTGCGGCCGTTGCCGAGCCCGAGCTCGAGCACCGGGCCCGGAAGTGCCGCGACGAGCTTGGCCGCGTGGTCGATCGTGGCACGCTGGGCGAGGAGGCGCCGGATGAAGCTGTCGAGCCGGCTCAATGGTGCTCCGCGTGGTCGACCGCCTCGCGCAATTGATGCGTGGTGCGCTCGAGGCGGTCGGCGAGCACGCGCATGATCTCGATCCCCATCTGGGGGAATTCGGTGATCAGCTTGAAGAAGAGCTCCTTCGAGATGCGCAAGGTGACAAGCTCGCTCTTCGCCTTCACGGTCGCGGTGCGCGGCACGTCGCAGAGAATGGCGATTTCGCCCACGATCGCATTGCGCCCGAGCTTGGCGACCACAAGCGGCCCAGCCGGAGTGTCGACGACCACGTCGGCATCGCCGGAGAGGATGATGTAAGCGGCGTCTCCCGGGTCGCCCTGATGAAAGAGCACTTGGTCGGCATGGTAGGTGAGGCGCTCCGAGGTGAAGGCGAGCAGCTTGAGCTTCGAGGCCTCGATTTTCCCGAAGAGGGGGATGTTGCGCAGGATGTCGACTTCTTCCTTGAGACTCATCTTGACCTCCAGCCCGCCCTATTCCGCCGCCATCATCTCGTGGAATGCCGAGCCTGCGCGGTTGAGCTCGGCGACCGCACCCTCCTCCACCAGCTTTCCGCTGCGCATGACGAGGACGCGGTCGAAATTGCGCGCGAGCTCGGCACGGTTGAGCACGGCGACAAGGCCGCGGCCCTTGAACTCCGCGCGCAGGTTCTCGAGCACCCTGCTTTGGGAGCCGCTGTCGAGTGCTGCCAGCGCGTCGTTGAGGATCAGGAGGTCGGGCCGCTTCAACACCACGCGCGCGATCGCCAACTTCTGCCGCTGCGCGCCGGCGAGGCGGCCGCCGGCGCTGCCGGTGTTGTAGCCGAGGCCGGCCTCCATCACCGAGCCCCGCAGCCCGAGCGTCTCGAGCACTTCCTGGATGAGGGCACCCACCCGCTGGGCGCCTTGAGGTTGGCCGTAAGCGACCTTGCCGAAGAGCACGTTGTCCTGCAGCGTGGCCGCGGCATTGTAGCGCTCGAAGTCGAAGAACTCGACCGCCCCCTTGAGCTCCTGCGGCAGCCCGTCGCGGAAGACGTCGCGCGCCTCGAGGATGCGCTGCTTGAAATTCGCGTCGATCAGATCCAGGCGGTGGCGGGCGGGAATGAGCTTGAAGGGCAGGCTCAAGAGCCGGTTCTTGTCCTCCTCCTTGAGCTGGTCGAGGCTGCTCGTGCCGACGCGCGTGAGCAAGGCCTGGAACTCGGGAAGCTCGTCGGCGCTGATGAAGGAGTATTGCTCGAAGAGCTCGCTCCCCGGCGGCACGCCGGTGAAGAGCTCGACCATGGTCGAGGCTGCCTCGCGCCCCATGCCCAGGATGAGCTCCGTGAGGCCGGTCTTGTCGAGGACCTGGCGCACATAGGGGTTCCCGGCGAGCCGCTCCATGCCGAAGGCATCGTCCACGGGCGTGCCGAAGAGGAGATTCTCGGCGACGCTCGCGTTGTCGTTGTAGCGCTTTCGGTCGAAGAGCTCGACGAGCTGCGCGAAACTCGGCTCCGCGAGCCGCTCGCGCAAGGCGTGGCGCGCCTCGAGAATGCTCTTGGCGACATCGGGCCGCTTGGAAGGATCGATGACGCTGAGCAGGCCCACGTGATAGACATCGTCCTCCATCTCGGTGAGCTTGAGGACCGCAAGCGCGCGCTCCTTGAGCTCGGCCATGGAGCCCGCTCCCGCCTCGGCATAGTCGATCCACTCGGCCGCGACGTCGAATGGCGGGTTCCCGGTGCGCACGGCCTCCGCTATCAACACTTGGCGCTCGGGCGACGCGGGGCCTTCCGCTAGCGGCTTGTGCTTGAGCGCGTAGAAGAGATTGCTGTCTATGGTGCCTGAGAAGAGATAGCTGTGCTGAGCGACGAAGCCGACGCGCCTTCCGGTGACCGCCTCGGGCCAGTCGGCGATATTCTCGCCCCCGATCGTGATCTTGCCGCCGCTCGGCGGCAGCAGCCGGGCCAGCATCAGGCCGAGCTCCTCCTTGCCGCTCGCACCCGTGCCGACGACGGCGATGTGGCTGTCGAAGGGGAAGCGCGCCGAGACGTTGTCGACGATCTTGAGTCGGCCGTCCTCGCTGAAGCTGACGTTGGCGAGCTGCACTTCGCCCTTGAGTGGCTCGATCGTCTCGGGCTCGACGAGCTGCGCCTGCTCGTCGATCGTGCCGGGTGGGGCGAACTGCTGAACCACCTGCTCGTACATGATCCGCGCGTTGTCCTTGCTCTGGTAGAAGGTGAGCAGCTCGCCCCAAGGGCCCGCGAGATCCTTTTGCGCGCCGATGACCGCGACGAGCGCCCCGATATCGAGCTGTCCCTTCAAGACCAGATAGCCCCCGATCGTGAAGAAGAAGAACGGCGTCACCTTGTCGGCCGTGTTGTTGATGTATTTGACGAGGAACTTGAGGATGAAAATCCTGAGGCGGGTAAAGTATTGCGTATAGAGACGGTGGGAGAAGTCGGCGCGCTCGAAGCGGGAGGTGTCGTTGGCGTGAATCTCGAGCGCACCGCCGACCGCCTCGCCGAGCCGTTCGGAGAGTCCGCGTTGCGTGCGGATGCGCCGCTTGTTGTGCTCGTTGATGCGCTGCTGCATTTTCGGGATGAGATAGCCCTGCCCGGGATAAAGCGCCACCGCCGCCAGCCCGAGCCAGGGGTTCTGCATCAGGATGAAATAGAGCGGCACGAGCAGAAGCCCGCCTTGAAATATCGGCGTCGCAACGGCATCGCCGACGAACTCGCCCAAGGTCACGGTCTCGGCGATGATCATCGCGATGATCTCGCCCACGGAGATCTTCTTGAAGTGGGGAAGGGGAAAACAGAGGATGCGGCTGTAGAGCTGATAGCGCATGCGGCGCAGCATGCGCTCGCCGAGGCGGCCCTTGTAGACATTGATGAAGTACTTGAAGCCGCCGTTCACGATGGTCAGCGCCAGGAACACGACGGAGAGCAGCATGAGCCAGTTGACCGCGCCGAAATCCATGCCGAAGAGGTGGTTCGCCTTCACCGCCGCGAGCCCGCCCCCGCGGTAGGCCTGGTTCGCCGAATCCTTGATGTGGTTGATGATCAGCTTGGGCAGGTCATAGGAGTAGTAGAGAAACGGGAACGAGATGCCCGTGACCACGAGCAAGACGATTTGCTCCTTAAAGCTATACTTTAGGATAAACCGGTAAATATTTTTTTCCAAAGCCTTTTTCCCCTGTTCCCGGCTGCCGCGACGGGGTGCGCGGCGGCCCAGCACCTTAACCTAGTGCGGGCGGGCCGTAAATGCCGCGCCCTCTTGCGGGTGCCGGGCGCCACGGCGTGCGGCCCCCTGCGAGGCGCCGCAAGAGGAGCGCGGCTCGGCGTCACCCTTTCGTCACAAGACTCGCTTTGACGCCGAAGGACGCGATAGGCTATGGGAAGCGGGGGCCCAGAGGGACCGGTCGCAATGTCGAGCCGCAAAGGCACGCGCGTTCTCATCTATAGCCACGACACCTTCGGCCTCGGACATTTGAGGCGCTGTCGGGCCATCGCGCATTCCCTCGTCGAGCACCACAAGGACATGTCGGTGCTGATCCTCTCGGGCTCGCCGATCATCGGCAGCTTCGATTTTCGCGCGCGCGTCGATTTCGTGCGCGTGCCCGGAGTGATCAAGCTCCACAACGGCGAATACACCTCCTTGAATCTCCACATCGACATCGGCGAGATGCTTGCCATGCGCTCGTCGATCATCCGCCACACGGCCGACACCTTCGATCCGGATCTCTTTCTCGTGGACAAGGAGCCGCTCGGCCTGCGCGGCGAGATCGAGGACACGCTGACCCTCTTGAAGGCTCGCGGCGTGCCGATCGTCCTCGGCCTGCGCGACGTGATGGACGAGCCCGCGCTCTTGGCACCCGAATGGGAGCGCAAGAAGGTGCTGCCGGCGCTCGCCGACTTCTATGACGAGATCTGGATCTACGGCCTGCCGCAGGTATGCGATCCGCTCGAGGGAATCGAGATTCCCGACTTCGTGCGGCGACGCACGGTCTACACCGGCTATCTCGAGCGCAAGGTACCGACGCAGCTCACCCACATGCCGACGCGGCCGCGCCTGGAAGTGCCGTATCTGCTCGTGACGCCGGGAGGCGGCGGGGACGGCGACGCGCTCATCGACTGGGTGCTGCGCGCCTACGAGCAGCATCCCGACATGCCCCATCCCGCACTCATGGTGCTCGGTCCGTTCATGCAACCGGAGCACCAGGTCGAGTTCATGGTGCGCGCGAGCCGGCTCAAGAACGTCGAGATGATGACCTTCGATGCGCGTATGGAGACGCTTGTCGACGGCGCGTTGGGGGTCGTCGCCATGGGGGGATACAACACCTTCTGCGAGATTCTCTCCTTCGACAAGCCGGCGCTTATCGTACCCCGCACGGCACCCCGGCTCGAGCAATACATCCGCGCCTCGCGCGCCCAGGAACTCGGCCTGGTCTCGGTCCTGGTCGACCGATACGCGCGCGATCCCCACATGATGGCGACCGCACTGCGCCAGCTGCCGCAGCAGAAGCGGCCCTCGGACGTGGTCGTGCCGGGGCTGCTCGACGGCCTCAGCAACGTGAACCGCCTGGTCGAGCGGCATCTGAGGCCGCGCCATGTCCATCCGGTGCCGGTCGCCACGGGTCACTCATAGAGCCGCGGTGCCTACCGTCGCAGTCATCCTCAAGGGCTATCCGCGCCTTTCCGAGACCTTCATCGCGCAGGAGCTCAGGGAGCTCGAGCGCCGCGGGCTCTCGCTCCACATCGTTTCGTTGCGTCATCCGACCGACGCGGCCCTCCATCCCGTCAATCGCGAGATCGCGGCCCCGGTGCTCTATG
Organism: Alphaproteobacteria bacterium; assembly: GCA_052143835.1. GTDB lineage: Bacteria > Pseudomonadota > Alphaproteobacteria > JACZXZ01 > JACZXZ01 > DASPPM01. The sequence continues at coordinate 6,530 of JBKQRV010000043.1, read as the reverse complement.
TGCCCGAGTATCTGCACGACGAGCCGCGGCGTGTGTTGAGCGCGTGGCGGGCGCTCAGGGGATCGCGGGGCTATCGGCGCGCGCGCGCGGCTTGGCTCGCCGATCTCGCCCGCGATCCCACGCCCAACCGCGTGCGCCGCTTCGGCCAGGCGCTCGTGCTTGCGCATGAGCTGCCGCCTCGGGTCGAGCGGCTTCATGCTCACTTCCTCCACACGCCCGCCTCGGTCGCGCGCTACTCGAGCCTCATGACCGGCCTCAAGTGGAGCTGCTCCGCGCACGCCAAGGACATCTGGACGATACCCGCCTGGGAGAAGCGCGAGAAGCTCGCGAGCCTCGATTGGCTCGTCACCTGCACGCGCGCGGGGGCCGAGCATCTCAAGGCGCTCGCGAGCGAGCCGCGCAAGATCGAGCTCATCTATCACGGGCTCGATCCGGCGCGCTTTCCGCCGCGCGAGGCGGCACCGTCGCCGCGCGATGGACGCGATCCCACGGCACCGGTGGTGATCCTCTCGGTCGGCCGGCTCGTCGCCAAGAAAGGCTACGGCGATTTGCTCGCCGCCTTGGCACGGCTTCCCAAGACGCTCCACTGGCGCTTTGTCCATGTGGGGGGCGGACCGCTCGCGAAGTCGCTCGCGCGCGGGGCCGCGAGATGCGGGATCGCCGCGCGCGTCGCCTGGCTCGGGCCGCTCCCGCAGGAGGCCGTGCTGGCGCAATATCGCAGCGCCGATCTCTTCGTGCTCGCCTGTCGCGTGGCACCCGACGGCGATCGGGACGGCTTGCCCAACGTGCTTCTCGAGGCGCAGAGCCAGGGGCTCGCCTGTCTTTCGACCACCGCGGGCGGCGTTCCCGAGCTGATCGAAGCGGGGCGCTCCGGCCTGCTCGCCGAACCGGGCGACGTGCCGGCACTCGCGGCACAGTTGGCACAGCTTATACAGGATCCCGCGTTGCGCCGGCGCCTCGCTCGTGCCGGCACCGAGCGCGTGCGCCAAAGTTTCGATTTCCAGCCCGGCATCGCGCGGCTTGCCGAGAAGTTCGGCCTTTCCGCGGGCGGGGAGAGGGACAGCAAGCTGCCCGAGGCTGCCGCCGAGACGAGCACGGAAGCTGCGGCCAGCGTGCCGCTGTCGTCATGCGCATCGCATTCTATGCGCCGCTGAAGCCGCCGGACCATCCGGTGCCCTCGGGAGACCGGCGCGTCGGCCGTGCGCTCATCGCAGCCCTCGGCCGCGCCGGGCACGAGGTGAGGCTTGCCTCGCGCCTGCGCAGTTGGGACGGTGCGGGAGATGCGGCCCGGCAGCGCCGTATCGAGCGCCTGGGCGGACGGCTCGCCTCCCGCCTCATCCGCCGATACCAGAGCGAGCCTCGGCTGCGGCCGGAGCTCTGGCTCACCTACCATCTCTATCACAAGGCGCCCGACTGGCTCGGGCCCGCGGTTGCGAGCGCGCTCGCGATACCCTATGTCGTCGTCGAGGCGTCATCGGCGCGCAAGCAGGCGAGCGGTTGCTGGGCAATGGGGCATGCCGCGAGTGCTGCCGCGATCGCGCGCGCGGACGCCCTCATCAATCTCAACGGCGACGATCGCGAGGGGCTGCTTGAGCTGGTCGGCGAGCCCGCGCGCATCACCCACCTGGCCCCGTTCATCGAGACGGCGGCCTATGCAGAGGCCAAACCCGCGCGCGCAAGGCTCGCCGAGCGCTATGGGCTGGACCCCGCCCGGCCTTGGCTCCTCGCGGTTGCGATGATGCGGGAGGGGGCGAAGCTCGCCTCCTATCGCGTGTTGGCCGAGGCGCTGCGCCTCATCGAGGGCTTCGACTGGCAGCTCGTCATCGTCGGCGACGGCCCGGCGCGCGGCGAGGTCGAGGCACTGCTGGCCCCCCTCGCCGAGGGCCGCGCGCGCTTGGTTGGCGCGCTCGCGGCGGATGCGCTGCCCTCCCTCTATGCCAGCGCCGATCTTTATCTCTGGCCCGCCATCCACGAGGCCTTCGGCATGGCGTTCCTCGAGGCCCAGGCCGCTGGACTGCCGGTGGTCGCGGGGCGCGAACGCGGCGTGCCCGAAGTCGTGCGCGAAGGCGAGGCGGGCCTGCTTGTGCCGCCGCGCGACGCCCGCGCCTTCGCCGGCGCGGTTGCGACGCTGCTTGCCGATCCCTCTCGGCGCCGTGCCATGGGCGCCCGCGCCCGCGCGATTGCCTCTGCCGAGGCCGACATCGGCGCTGCCGCGACCCGGCTGGATGCGATCCTGCGACGGGTCCTCGTGGAGCGGCGGGCATGACGCAGCTGGCGCTCATCCGCCATGCCGCGAGCGCGTGGAGCGAGCGCGGGCTCATCCAGGGCCGCGCCGACCCCTCGCTCAGCCCCGGCGGTGCCGCCGCGGCCGCAGTCTGGCGCGTGCCGGCCGCACTCGCCGCCTTCGACTGGGTGACGAGCCCGCTTGCGCGCGCCTCCGAGAGCGCCCGTCTTCTCCTCGGCCGCGAGGTGGCCGTCGAGCCCTCGCTCATCGAAATGGCATGGGGCGAGTGGGAGGGCGAGCGTCTTGCCGAGCTTCGCGCCAGGCTGGGGGCCGCGCTCGCCGAGAACGAAGGGCGCGGGCTCGACTTCCGTCCGCCCGGCGGGGAGAGCCCGCGCGACGTCCAGCGCCGTCTCGAGCCCTGGCTCGCGCGCGTGGCGCTGAGGGCCCGGCCCACGGCGGCCGTGACGCATAAAGGCGTCATCCGCGCGGTCGTCGGTTTGGCGACCGGGTGGGACTTTCTCGGCAAGCCTCCATTCCGGCTCGCGCCCGCCACCGCCCAGCTCTTCGAGCTCGACGAAGGCGGGCGGCCGCGCCTTCTCTCAGCCAACACCCCGCTCACCGCCCCATGAGCCGCCTCCTTCTCTACGTCCAGAGCCTCCTCGGCGTCGGCCATCTGGCGCGCGCCGCCCTCCTTGCGCGCGCCTTCGCGGCGGCCGGCTGGGAGGTCGATCTCGTCTCCGGAGGCATGCCCGTTGGAGAAGTGAGCCTGGGTGCGGCGCGCCTCATTCAGCTGCCCCCCGCGCGCAGTCGGGACGAGGCCTTCGGCGAGCTCGTGGACGAGGCGGGCAAGGCGGTCGACGCGACTTGGCGCCAGGCGCGCCGCGAGCGTCTCTTGGCACTCTTCGCCGAGCGCCGGCCGGACGTCCTGATCCTCGAGATGTTTCCCTTCGGCCGTCGGCAGATGCGCTTCGAGCTCCTCCCGCTCCTCGCTGCGGCGCAGGCCGCGGACCGCCCTCCGCTCATCGTCTCCTCCGCGCGCGATGTCGTGCAAGGCCGGCGCAAGCCGGGCCGGGCCGAGGAGGCATTGGCCCTCCTCGAGGAGGCTTTCGACCTCGTCCTTGTGCACGGCGATCGGCACCTCGTGCGCTTCGAGGAAAGCTTTCCGCTCGCGGCCGAGCTCGGTGCCCGGCTGCGCTACACCGGCTATGTCGCCCCGCCTCATGTGCCCCGGGGCCGGGCCGGCGACCCGGGGTGGGACGAAGTGGTGGTCTCGGCCGGGGGTGGGGCGGTCGGCGCGGCGCTGCTTCAAACGGCGTTGGCCGCGCGGCCGCTCAGCAAGCTCAAGGCTCGCCGCTGGCGCCTTCTTGCCGGCCGCAACCTGCCGCAAGAGGCACTTGCCGCCCTCACCACCCAGGCGCCGCCCGATGTCGTCGTCGAGCGTGCACGCGCGGATTTCCAAAGGCTCCTGGCCAATTGCCGCGTGTCGATTTCCCAGGCCGGCTATAATACGGTGATGGACATCGCGAGCGCTGACGCGCGGGCCGTGCTCGTGCCCTTCGTCGGGCTCGGCGAGACGGAGCAGACGCTCCGTGCCGAGAAGCTCGCGGCGCGCGGGCTCGTCGAAGTCGTCCCCGAGCGCCAGCTGACGGCGGCAACGCTCGCCGCCGCGGTCGATGCCGCCGAGGCGATGCCGGCTCCCCGCTTCGCCGCTTTGGACATGTCGGGGGCTGCGAAGAGCGTGCGCATCGTGAGCGAGGCATTGTCCCGCCGAGCGGCCGCGGGGGTGGGCGCATGAGCAGCTGGGCAGCCCTTGAGCGCGAGCTCGACGCCTGGCAGGCGGCGGGCCGGGTCGCGAGCCTGTGGTGGCGCGATGACGACGCGGTGGACGCAACACCGGCGCTCGAGCGGCTGCTCGCGATCGCCGGCACCTATCGCATCCCGTTGGCGCTCGCCGTGGTGCCGCGGCCGGCCCGCGCGCGCCTCGCAGACGTGATCGGCGATGCGCCCGCCGTGACTGCGCTGGCGCACGGCTATGCGCACGTGAGCCATGCCCCCGCCGGCGTCAAGAGCGGCGAGCTCGGCCCCGCGCGCGCGCTCGCGGTGAACCTTCGTGAAGCGGCGCTCGGTTGGCAGCGCCTCCAGGCGCTCTTCGGGGGCCGGGCCTTCCCCGTGCTCGTGCCGCCGTGGAATCGCATCGATCCGGCGCTCATCCCGCACTTGCCCGAACTCGGGTTTTGCGGCCTCTCGGCTTGGGGCGCGCGCGCGGAAGTGCTTGCGGCACCCGGCCTCGTGCAGGCCAATACCCACCTCGACCTCATCGACTGGCGCGGCAGCCGCGGCTTCGTCGGCGAGGCGGATGCGCTCGACGAGCTCGCCTCCCATCTCAGGGCGCGCCGTCGCGGCGAGGCGGACCCGGACGAGCCGAGCGGCCTGCTCACGCACCACCTCGTCCTCGACCCCGGCGCCTGGCGCTTCGTCGAGACGCTCTTCTCTCGGACCCGAGGGCACTCCGCCGTGCGCTGGCTCGACGTGAGGGAGATCTTCCTGCCCGCGCAAGCGAGCCCGCTCGGCGCCGCCCGCGCTGGTCCATGAGCATCCATCGCTATCCGAGCGCGGCATTGCGGGGGGATTACGTGCGGGCCGGGATCGGCCTGGTCCTCACGGGCGGGCTTGCGGCGCTCGCAGGAGGCCAGCCGGTCGCCACGGGGGTGCTAGGGGGTGCGGCGCTGCTTTTCCTTGCCTTCGCTGTGCGCACTTGGTTGCGGCAGAGAACGATAATTGAGATTATCGACGACGGCATATCGACCTCGGGAGGTCGTTCGGTTAATCTCACATGGCGCGATCTCAGCGCGTTCAAATTAAGATACTACGCGACAAAACGCGATCGTACGGGAGGCTGGATGCAACTCACTCTCGCGGCAGGAAGACAGCGGCTGTCGCTCGAGTCTTCCCTCGACGGCTTCGTCGAGTTGACCAGGCGCGCAGCCCTTGCCGCAAGCGCGAATGGGGTGAGGCTCGACGCTCCCACACGCAACAATCTACGAGCGCTCGGGGTGGCGTCGCCCGCCGAACCCGCATGACCAACCTCCTCACCGTCCGCGATCTGCAGGTGGAGTTCCAGATCCACGACACCGTGATCCAGGCGGTGAAAGGGGTGTCCTTTCGCGTGCGCCCGGGCACGACCGTGGCACTCGTCGGCGAGTCCGGCTCCGGCAAGTCCGTGGTCTCCCAGGCGATCATGGGCATCCTGCCGCGCAATGGCCGCGTCTCGGCCGGCGAGATCCTGTTCAACGATCCGGCCAAGGGCGGAGAGACGGTCGACATCTCCCGGCTGGCCCCCGACTCGCAGGCCATGCGCGCCATCCGCGGCGCTCGCATCTCGATCATCTTCCAAGAGCCGATGACCTCGCTCTCGCCGCTCCACACCATCGGCGATCAGGTGAGCGAGGCATTTTTCCTGCACCGTGCCGGGAGCAAGGCGGAGGGCCTGGAGCTCACCAAGGAGATGCTGCGCCTCGTCGGCTTCGCCGATCCCGCAAGGGCGCTCCGCACCTATCCGTTCGAGCTCTCCGGCGGCTTGCGCCAGCGCGCGATGATCGCCATGGCGCTCATCTGTCGTCCAGCACTTCTCATCGCGGACGAGCCGACGACCGCGCTCGACGTCACCATCCAGGCGCAAATCCTCAAGCTGATCCAGGATCTGCAGCGCGAGCTGGACATGGCGGTGCTCATCATAACCCACGATCTCGGCGTGGTCGCGAACGTCGCCGAGGAAGTGGTGGTGATGTACAATGGCCAGGTCACCGAGCACGGGACGCTCGAGGACATCTTCCGCAACCCCACGCATCCGTATCTGCAGGCGCTTCTGCGGGCGGTGCCGAAGTTCGACATGAAGGCAAACGAGCGGCTTCAGCCGGTGCGCGAGATAGCACCCAAGACGGGCAACCTGCTCGCGGCCAAGGAGCCGTGGCCGGAGGGTGCGGATGCGGCCGGACCGCTCCTCTCGGTAAGGGGCCTGTGCAAGAAGTTCCGCGTCCACGAGCGCGGCTTGTTCGGGACCGGGCAAGGGAGCGAGACGACCGCCCTCGACAACGTGAGCCTCGACGTGCGACGCGGCGAATGCCTCGGCCTCGTCGGCGAGAGCGGCTGCGGAAAGACCACCTTCAGCAAGTTGGTGACGCGGGCGCTCAACGCGGATGCCGGCGAGATCTGGTTCAACGATCGCGGCACGCGCATTGACGTGCGCGCGCTTTCCGCGAGCGAGCTCATCCCCTTCCGGCGCAAGGTCCAGTTCATCTTCCAAGAC
>JBKQRV010000042.1:0-155305 GCA_052143835.1 Alphaproteobacteria bacterium | reverse complement strand
GGCGTTTGCGCCATAATACCGGTGCCAACGATGATTTGCGCGATCCGGAATCCATGTCAGGGACAGCGTGAACCCAGTCATGGATTCCGGATAGCAAGGCTCGCAACCGGGAAAAGCTCCGCTTTTCCCGGGCTCGCCTAAGCTTCCGGAATGACGCCAAGCTTGAATGTCCACAGAAACTGCCGTCACCTCGGACGTGCGGCGGCCTCGATCGCCTTGGCGAGCGCGATCACCCCTTCGCGCAGCTCCGCTGCCGCCCAGGGGGCGTAATTGAGAAGAAGGCCGGAGGGTGCGGGCTTGGGCGTGCGCCCGGCGCCATAGAAGCGGGAGAGCACGCCCGGGGCCACGCGCGTGTCGGCGAGGGCCAGGGCCACGTCCTCGTCGGAGATGCCGGGCGGCAAGCGACCCACGAGGTGGAGGCCCGCATCGGATGGCTCGAGCTCGAGCGCGCCCTTGAGATGGCGCCCGGCGAGCTCCACGAGGGTGTCCTGCCGCTCCTTGTAAAGCGTCCGCATGCGCCGAATATGGGCGGCGAACGATCCCGCTGCCATGAACTCGGCGACGGCGGCCTGGGTGATGGCCACCGCATAGCCGTCGAGCTGGCCGCGCGCGCGGACGAAAGCATCGCTGAGCGGCGCCGGCGACACCATGTAGGCGAGACGCAGTGCCGGGAACATCGCCCGGCTGAAAGTGCCGGTATAGATCACGCGCTCGCCGCCATCGAGGCCGTAGAGCGCGGTAAGCGGCCGGCCGCCGTAGCGGAATTCGCCGTTGAAATCGTCCTCGACGACGACAGCGTTGGCGCTCTTCGCCCAAGCGAGGAGATCGAGCCGGCGCGCGAGGCTCATGGTAGTGCCGAGCGGGTAGTGATGGGAGGGCGTTACCGAGGCGAGCTTGGCATGCGGGGCGAGCCGGCGGCCGGCCGCCGTGCTCAGGCCCTCGGCATCGACCGGCACGAACGCGAGTGCCAGGCCGGCCGCCTCCAGCACGGCGCGGGATTCGGGATAGCCCGGCTCTTCCGTCCATGCGGTGTCGCCAGGGTCGGCGAGGAGGCGTGCCGCGAGGTCGACGGCCTGGCGCGAGCTTGAAAGGATGATCACCTGATGCGGCTCGCAGACGACCCCGCGCGCCGGGCCGAGATAGGCGGCGATCGCCTGACGCAGCGCCGGCCAGCCGCGCGGGTCCGCCGGGTAGAAGAGCCGCCGTCCCTCGCGCCGGCTCACGCGCGCGAGCAGGCGGCGCCACTCCTCGAAGGGGAAGGCGTCGAGCGCCGGGATGCCGGGGGCGAAAATCTTGAGCGGAGGGGGGCCGGGTGCCGCTGCCAGGCGGCGGATGAACTGGCCGCGCGAGGACAGCCGAGGTGCGGTCTGCGCTTCGGCACGCGCCCGCCGAGGCGGCTTGCCCAGGAGCTCGCGCTCGAGCGCGCGCGATACGTAGGTGCCGGAGCCATGGGCACCTTCGATGTAGCCTTCCGCGGCGAGCAGCTCGAAGGCGGCGATCACGGTCGTGCGCGCAAGCTCGAGATGGCGCGCGAGCGTGCGGCTCGATGGCAGCTTCGTTCCTGGCTTGAGCGCGCCCGAGAGGATGAGCGTCTGCAGCGCGCGATAGATCTGCCGCGCCCGGCCTCCCGCAGCACTCTCGTCGAGCGCCAGGTTGTCGAGGAGCGCCGTCGAGTCGCGGCGCATTGCCGGGTGCGAGCTCCTTGCCATGGCGGCACGATGCGCCGCCGATCGCCCGGCTGTCGAGCCCGCGCGCCGCGCAACCCTTCGCCTGTTAAGCGGGCGAGGCCGGTTCTCGAGGCATTCCGGGCCGGGGCCAGGCGCCTCGCGGCGATTTTGGGCAGGGAAATCGGGCCTTTCGCATATATACTGGCGGGCAGGCTCGGCCCCTCGGGGCGAGGCGACGAACGAGCGTGCGGCCGCGGCGAGGGATGTCCTTTGGGCAATAGCTCAACATGAACGACCTGACGAGTAGAGAAGATAAGGAGGAAGCGAAGCTGAAGCCGCGCGATCCCGTGCGGCAGGAGGCACCGGTAGTGCGCCATCGGCCCGCCTGGCGGCGCTTCCTGTGGATTGGCGCGCTCTTGGTGGTGGCCCTCGGGGTTGCCTGGTGGATTCACACGCGTCCGGCACCCGCGACCCACGCCGGCCGTTTTGCCGCGACCGGGACGATGCCCGTGGTGGCGGCGGTCGCGCAGAAGGGCGACATCGGCGTCATTCTCAACCAGCTCGGCACGGTGACTCCGCTCGCGACGGTCACGGTCAAGACCCAGATCAACGGTCAGCTCTTGCACATCGATTTCACGGAGGGCCAGATCGTCAAGCAGGGCGACCTCCTCGCCGAGATCGATGCGCGGCCCTATCAGCTCGCACTTGAGCAGGCGCAAGGCCAGCTCGCCAAGGACCAGGCCACGCTCAAGGACGCGCAGCTCGACCTCGAGCGCTACAAAGTCCTGGTCAAACAGGATTCGATCGCCACGCAGACCTTGGATACCCAGGTGGCGACCGTCGGGCAGCTCATCGGCTCGGTCAAGACGGATCAGGCGCAGATCGACACCGCCAAACTCAATATCGCCTACTGCCACATCACGGCACCCGTCACCGGCAAGGTCGGCTTGCGCCAGGTGGATCAGGGCAATTACGTGCAGACGAGCGACGCGAACGGCATCGTGGTGCTCACCCAGATGCAACCGATCTCGGTGGTTTTCACCGTGCCGGAGGACAATCTGCCGGCCATCCTGAAGCAGGTCCATGCCGGGGCCGTCCTGCGGGCGGAGGCTTACGACCGCAGCGGGACGGTCAAGCTCGCGACCGGCAAGCTCGCCAACATCGACAACCAGATCGACATCACGACCGGCACCTTGAAGATGCGCGCCGAATTCGCCAACGAGGACGAGGCGCTCTATCCCAACCAGTTCGTCAATATCCGCCTCCTCGTCAACACGCTCCACGACGTCGTCGTGATCCCGAGCGCATCGATCCAGCGCGGCGCGCCGGGTACCTTCGTCTACCTGATCAATGCGGACAGCACGGTCGCGGTGCGCGCGGTCAAGCTCGGCCCGAGCGAGGATGAGAACGTTGCGGTCACCTCGGGTCTCGCTCCGGGCGACCGTGTGGTCGTCGACGGCGCCGACAAGTTACGCGAAGGCAGCAAGATCAGCCTGCGCGAGGAGACGGGAAGTGCCGGTGCTGCCCCTGCGAGCGGCGCAGCGACGGCACCTGCCGCACCCGGCCAGCCGGCCGCCGTCGCCCCTGCGAGCGGCGCAGCGACGGCACCTGCCGCACCCGGCCAGCCGGCCGCCGCCGCGCCTGGGAGCGGCGCAACGACGGCACCTGCCGCACCCGGCCAGCCGGCCGCCGCGGCCTCCGGCTCCGGCAGCGCCAATCCCGCGGGTAGGGCGGCCGCGGGCGGGGACGAGCAGCAGAAGCGCGCGCACCGCAAGAAGCCCGACCAACAATGAGGCGGGCCGTGCCGCTGCCTCAGGCTCCTAGATGAACCCGTCGCGCATTTTCATCCTGCGGCCGGTCGCCACCTCGCTGCTCATGGTGGCGGTGCTCCTGGTGGGCATCGTTGCCTATCAGTTCCTCCCGCTCTCCGCCTTGCCCGAGGTCGACTACCCGACCATCCAGGTGCAGACCTTCTACCCCGGCGCGAGCCCGGACGTGATGACCTCCTCGGTGACAGCACCCCTCGAGGTCCAGTTCGGCCAGATGCCGGGCCTGAACCAGATGTCCTCGACGAGCTCGGCAGGGGCTTCGGTGATCACCTTGCAGTTCAGCCTCGATCTCAGTCTGGACGTGGCCGAGCAGGAGGTGCAGGCCGCGATCAACGCCTCCGGCAATCTCCTGCCCGCGGACCTCCCGGCGCCGCCCATCTACGCCAAGGTGAACCCGGCCGACGCTCCGATCATGACCCTGGCGCTCACCTCGAAGACGCTGCCCCTACCCCAGGTCGAGGACATGGCGGACACGCGGCTCGCCCAGAAGATCTCGCAAATGCCGGGCGTGGGGCTGGTCAGCATCAGCGGCGGCCAGCGCCCGGCGACGCGCATCCAGTTCGACCCGCGCAAGCTCGCGGCCTACGGCCTCAACATCGACGATCTGCGCACCACCATCTCCAACGCCAACGTCAACACGCCCAAGGGCAACTTCGACGGGCCGACGCGCGCCTACACGATCAACGCCAACGACCAGCTGAAAGACGCCGCGGATTATCTCGCCGTCGTCGTCGCCTACAAGAACGGCGCGCCGGTGCGCCTTTCCGACGTGGCCGAGGTCGTCTCCGGTGCCGAGAACACCAAGCTTGCCGCCTGGATGAACACCGTCCCGGCGGTGATCCTCAACGTTCAGCGCCAGCCGGGCGCCAATGTCATCGAGGTCGTGGACCGCATCCAGGCGCTGCTGCCGCAATTGCAGGCGGCGCTCCCGAGCACCATCGACGTGACCGTGCTCACCGACCGCACCGTAACCATCCGCGCCTCGGTGGCGGACGTCGAGTTCGAACTCGTGCTCGCGGTCGTCCTCGTGGTCATGGTGATCTTTCTCTTCCTGCGCAACGTTCCGGCGACCGTCGTCCCCAGCCTCTCGGTGCCGCTCTCCCTCGTCGGCACCTTCGGCGCCATGTATCTTCTCGGCTTCAGCCTCGACAACCTCTCGCTCATGGCGCTCACCATCGCGACGGGTTTCGTCGTCGATGATGCCATCGTGATGATCGAGAATATCGCGCGCTACGTGGAGAAGGGCGAGCCGCCGCTCAGGGCGGCCCTCAAGGGCTCGGAGCAGATCGGCTTCACCATCGTGTCGCTCACCATATCGCTGATCGCCGTGCTCATCCCGCTCCTCTTCATGGGCGACGTGGTCGGACGGCTCTTCCGCGAGTTCGCGGTGACGCTGGCGGTGACGATCCTCATCTCGGCCGGCGTGTCGCTGACACTCGTGCCGATGCTCTGCGCCAAGCTGGTGCGCCACCGGACGGCGGCCCAGGAGAGCCTGTTCGAGCGCAAGAATCGCGAATGGTTCGAAGCCCTCGTCCGCTTCTACGACCGCACCCTCGGCTGGGTGCTCGATCACCAGGGGCTCACCCTCATCGTCGCGGTGGGGACCCTAGTGCTCACCACCTTTCTCTACATCGAGATCCCCAAGGGGTTCTTCCCGGTACAGGATACTGGACTCATCCAAGGCATCTCCGAGGCGCCCGAATCGACTTCCTTTGACGCCATGGCGGAGCGCCAGCAGGCCTTGGCGGCCGCCGTCCTCAAGGATGCCGACGTGGAGAGCCTGTCGTCGTTCATCGGCGTCGACGGCACCAACATAACGCTCAACAGCGGCAGGCTGCTGATCAATCTCAAGCCACACGACTCGCGCAGCGCCGACGTGAGCGAGGTCATCCGCCGCCTGGAGCGCGAGACCGCGGGGGTCGAGGGCATTTCGCTCTATATGCAGCCGGTGCAGGACCTGACCATCGACGCGACGATCAGCCGCGCGCAATACCGCTTCATCCTCGAGGACGCCAATCCGGGCGAGCTCTCGAGCTGGACACAGAAGCTCGTCGACAAGATCGCGCAGCTGCCTGGCTTCGAGGACGTGTCGAGCGACATGCAGAACCAGGGGCTCTCCGCCTATATCACGATCGACCGCGACAGTGCGGCGCGCTTCGGCATCACGCCGGCGACGATCGACAACGCACTCTATGACGCCTTCGGCCAGCGCATCGTCTCGACGATCTTCACGCAATCGAACCAGTATCGCGTGATCCTGGAGGCAAATCCCTCGTTCCAGTCCTCGCTCAAGAACCTCGATGCGATCTACCTGCCGTCCTCCACTTCCTCGGGCGGTCAAGTCCCGCTTTCCGCGATCGCGCACGTGAGCGAGCAGATCCAGCCGCTCCAGATCAATCATCTCGGCCAATTTCCCGCAACCACCGTGTCGTTCAACCTAGGCTCGGGTGCCGCTCTCGGCGACGCGGTGACCGAGATCAAGCAGGCCGAGCGCGACATCGGCATGCCGCGGAGCATCCTGACCAGCTTCCAGGGCGAGACACTCGCCTTCCAGGCGGCGCTCGGCAACGAGCTCTATCTCATCTTAGCTGCCATCGTGACCGTCTACATCGTGCTCGGCGTGCTCTACGAGAGCTTCATCCACCCGGTGACGATCCTTTCGACCTTGCCGTCGGCCGGGATCGGGGCCCTCTTGGCGCTCATGGCCGCCGGCAGCGACCTCGGCGTCATCGGCATCATCGGCATCGTCCTCTTGATCGGCATCGTGAAGAAGAACGCGATCATGATGATCGACTTCGCGCTCGATGCCGAGCGCAACGAGGGCAAGCCGCCGCGCGAGGCCATCCACCAGGCTTGCCTGCTGCGGCTCCGGCCCATCCTGATGACGACGATGGCGGCCATCTTGGGCGCCCTCCCGCTCATGATCGGAACCGGCGTGGGTGCCGAGCTGCGCCACCCGCTCGGCATCTCGATCGTGGGCGGGCTGCTCGTGAGCCAGGCCCTGACGCTCTACACCACGCCGGTCATCTATCTCGCTTTCGATCGTCTCGCCCTCCGTTTCGGCGGCGGCTTCCTCGCCGCTCCCGAGGAGGGCGGGGAGGAGAGCCCGGCGTCATGAACTTCTCGGCGATCTTCATTCGCCGGCCGGTCGCCACCACGCTGCTCACGCTCGGGGTGACGCTCGCGGGGGGTGTGGCCTTTTTCCTGCTGCCGGTCGCCCCGCTCCCGCAGGTCGACTTTCCCACCATCTCGGTGCAGGCAGTTCTGCCCGGTGCCAGCCCCGAAGTGGTTTCGACCAGCGTCGCGACACCACTCGAGCGCCATCTCGGCCAGATCGCGGACGTGACCGAGATGACGTCGTCGAGCACGGTCGGCTCGACGCGCGTCACGCTGCAGTTCGGCCTCGATCGCGACATCAACGGTGCCGCGCGCGACGTGCAGGGGGCGATCAATGCGGCACACGCGGATCTGCCCACGAGCCTCAGGACAAATCCGACCTATCGCAAGGTCAATCCCGCCGATGCGCCGATCATGGTCTTGGCCCTCACCTCGAGCACGCTGACCCAGGGCCAGATCTACGACGCCGCCTCGTCGATCATGGCGCAGAAGCTCTCGCAGGTGGACGGCATCGGCCAGGTCACCATCGGCGGCAGCTCGCTGCCGGCGGTGCGCGCGGAACTCAACCCGAGCGCGCTCTTCAAATATGGGATCGGTCTCGAGGACGTGCGCGCGGCACTCGCGTCGGCGAACGCCCATAGCCCGAAGGGATCGATGGACGAGGGCGCGCTGCGCTACCAGATCTACGACAACGACCAGGCGACCAAGGCCGAGCAATACCACTCTTTGGTGGTCGCCTATCGCAACGGTGCCCCGGTGCGGCTCACGGACGTGGGCGAGGTGACCGATTCGGTCGAGAACCTGCGCAACGCGGGGATCGCCAACGGCAAGCCGGCCATCCTCATGATTCTCTATCGCGAGCCGGGTGCCAACATCATCGACGCCGTTGATCGGGTGACGGCGGAGCTGCCGCAGCTGCAGGCCTCCATCCCGACCGACATCGACATTACCGTGGCCATGGACCGCTCGACCACCATCAGGCAGTCGCTCAGCGACGTCGAGCACACGCTCATGATCGCGACCGGGCTCGTCATCCTCGTGGTGTTCTTTTTCCTCAGGGATATCCGTGCCACGCTCATACCGAGCGTTGCGGTCCCGGTGTCCTTGATCGGCACATTCGGCGTCATGTACCTGCTCGGCTACAGCCTCGACAATCTGTCGCTCATGGCGCTCACCGTGGCGACCGGATTCGTGGTCGATGACGCCATCGTCGTGCTCGAGAACGTCACCCGCCACGTGGAAGCCGGCATGCCGCGCTTTCAGGCGGCACTTATCGGCGCCCGCGAGGTCACATTCACCGTGCTGTCGATGAGCCTCTCGCTCATCGCCGTCTTCGTTCCGATCCTGCTCATGGGCGGCATCGTGGGACGCCTCTTCCGCGAGTTCGCCATGGTGCTGTCGATCGCCATCCTGATGTCATTGGTGCTGTCGCTGACCACGACGCCGATGATGTGCGCGCGCCTGCCGCCCCCCAAGCCGGGGCGCCGACCGGGCTGGCTGTCGCGAGCGAGCGAGCGCGTCTTCAACCTCGTCCTCGCGGGCTACGAGCGCACGCTCGGCACCGCGCTTTCGCATCCGCGCACGACCATGTTGCTTCTCCTTGGCGTGCTCTGCCTCAATTTCGTTCTCTACGCCACGATCCCGAAGGGCTTCTTCCCGGAGCAGGACACCGGCCGGCTCATCGGCGGCCTCCAGGCCGACCAGAGCATCTCCTTCCAGCTGATGCGGCAGAAGCTGGCGCAGTTCATCGCCATCGTGAAGAAGGACGCGGCGGTCGCGAGCGTGGTCGGGTTCACCGGCGGCGGGCAGACGAACTCGGGGTTCGTGTTCGTCGCCTTGAAGTCGCTCTCGGAACGCAAGCTCTCGGCCGACAGGGTGATCGCCCGGTTGCGCCGCGAGTTGGCGCAGGTGCCGGGTGCCGTGCTCTTTCTCCAGGCTGTGCAGGACATCCATGTCGGCGGCCGGCAGAGCAACGCCGAGTACCAATACACGCTCCAAGGCGACAGTCTGTCCGCACTCTACAAATGGGTGCCGAAACTGACCGAGGCGCTCCAGCATGTGCCCGAACTCTCGGACGTCAACTCCGACCAGCAGCAGAACGGTCTCGAGACCGATTTGGTCATCGATCGCGACACCGCCTCGCGGCTGGGGGTCACGGCGAGCCAGATCGACAATACGCTCTATGACGCCTTCGGACAGCGTCAGGTGTCGACGATCTTCAATGCCTTGAACCAATATCACGTCGTGATGGAGGTCGCACCGCAGTTCTGGCAGAGCCCCGATACGCTCAAGCAGCTCTACGTCAGCACCTCGGGAGGCGCGGTCGGCGGCGTGCAATCGACCAACGCGGTCGCAGGGACGGTGTCGAAGAGCACGGCCACGAGTGTGACGAGCGCCGCATCCATTGCCATGGACGCGGCGCGCAATCTCGCCATGAATCAGTTGACCGCGGTCGGCAAGAACAGCGCCTCGACCGGCGCGCCGGTGTCGACCGCGGCCGAAAGCATGGTGCCGCTCGCCGCCTTCAGCCATTACGGCCCGGGCAAGACGCCGCTCGCGGTGAACCACCAGGGGCTCTTCGTCGCGAGCACGATCTCGTTCAATATGACCTCGGGCAAGTCGCTGAGCGATGCCGTGCGCGTCATCGACGAGACGATGAACAAGCTCGGCGTGCCGTCCAGCATCCACGGCAGCTTTCAGGGCACCGCGAAGGTCTTTCAGGAGTCGCTCGCCAACGAGCCCATCCTCATTCTCGCGGCGCTCGGTGCCATCTACATCGTTCTCGGCATGCTCTACGAGAGCTACATTCACCCGATCACCATACTCTCCACGCTGCCTTCGGCCGGCGTGGGTGCGGTGCTGGCGCTGATGATATGCAACACGGAATTCACCATCATCGCTCTCATCGGCGTGTTTCTCCTGATCGGAATCGTGAAGAAGAACGCGATCATGATGATCGATTTCGCGATCGACGCCCAGCGCAACCAGAAGCTCGAGGCGCGCGAGGCGATCCGACTCGCCTGCATCATGCGCTTCCGTCCCATTATGATGACGACGATGGCGGCTCTTCTCGGAGCACTGCCGCTCGCGATCGGGCTCAGCGAGGGAGGGGAGCTGCGGCGCCCGCTCGGCATCTCCATCGTCGGCGGTCTCATTTTGAGCCAGATGCTGACGCTCTATACCACACCGGTGATCTATCTCTATCTCGACCGCTTCCGGGTCTGGAGCCTGCGCAAGCGCGTCTTCCGCCGCACGCGCTCGCCCGGCGCGCCGGAAGCGGCGGCGGGAGAATGAGCAAATCTCGGGCCGGGCGCCGCAGGCTGGCCGTGGCGGGAAGAGGGGGAAGCGGGAATGGCGCGTTGTCATAGACGATTGCTCGCGGCGGCGGCCCTCGCCGCAACTCTTGCCGCCTGCACGGTGGGGCCGGATTACGTTCGGCCCACGGTCACAGCCCCCGCCGCCTACAAAGAGGTCGCGGGCTGGAAGCTCGGCCAGCCGCAGGACGCCGCGGACCGCGGTCCCTGGTGGTCGATCTACCAGGATGCGGTGCTCGACGGGCTGGCGCGGCAGGTCGAGGTCTCGAACCAGAACCTCAAGGCATCCGAAGCCGCCTATCGCGCGGCCGTCGCGGTCGTCCAACAAGCGCAAGCGGCACTCTTTCCCACCATTACGTTCAACGGCTCAACGACGCGCTCCAAGGCGAGCGCGGGCGGCGGAAGCGGTTCCTCGGCCCATGGCGCGCCACCGGCGGTCAGCCTGTACGAGCTCACCCTCGGCACCACTTGGGACCTCGACGTCTGGGGACGCATCCGCCGCACCATCGAGAGCGACGTGGCGAATGCTCAGGCGAGTGCCGGCGACCTCGCCTCGGCGCGCCTCTCGGCGCAGGCCGCCCTTGCCACCGCCTACTTCCAGCTTCGCGTGGAGGACGAGCTCAAGGACCTGCTCGATGACGCCGCGGAGGGCTATGCGCGCTCGCTCGAGATCACCCGCAACAAATATACGGCGGGCACGGCCGCGCGTTCGGACGTGGCCCAGGCCGAGACGCAGCTCGAGGCCACCCAGGCGCAGGCGATCAACGTCGGCGTCCAGCGCTCGCAGCTCGAGCACTCGATTGCCGTGCTGATCGGCAAGCCGCCGGCGGATTTCGCGATAGCGCCCGTCAAGCGATTGATCACCGAGATACCCGTGGTGCCGCCGGGAATGCCCTCGGCCCTGCTCGAGCGCCGTCCCGATATCGCCGCCGCCGAGCGCCTGGTCGCCGCGGCGAACGCGCAGATCGGCGTCGCCATCGCCGCCTATTATCCCGATCTCACCCTCTCGGCCTCCGTTGGCTACCTCAGCAACCAGCTCACGAAACTGCTCCAGGCGTCGAACAACTTGTGGTCGCTCGGGCCCCAGTTCGCGGAGACGGTGCTCGACTGGGGTGCGCGCAGTGCCCAGGTCGACGCTGCGCGCGCGAGCTACGACCAGAGTGTCGCGAACTACCGCCAGACCGTGCTTACCGCCTTCCAGCAGGTCGAGGACGAGCTCGCCGCCCTGCGCATCCTCGCGGCGCAGGCCAAGGCGCAGGCGGTCGCGGTCAAATCGGCCAAGGAGGCGGAGCGGCTGATCTTCAACCAATACAAGGCCGGAACGGTAGACTATACGAGCGTCGTCACGGCGCAGATCACGGCGCTTGGCAACGAAGAGACGGAATTGACCATCCAGCAAAACCGCCTGACGGCGAGTGTCGCCTTGGTCCAGGCACTCGGTGGGGGCTGGGCTGCCTCCCAGCTGCCGACGGGCGGCTCGGTGAACCCCGGCCCCTTCTCCTCGGCGCCGAGCGAGGCCGAGCGGACCGCCCAGCCGTGAGGGCCGCAGGGACGCTATCCCGGGAGCCGCCCGGACCTTAAGCTAAGGAGGGGAAGGCGCCGGCGCCACCCGGCCGAATGTTGTCCGTTCCTCGCCACCGCAATGCCGGCATCCGGGTCCTATCGCATGCTTCCTCGCCTGTCGCGCCCTATGGTCGTCCCGCTGATCGTGGCGTGCGCGCTTTTCATGGAGAACCTCGACGGCACGGTGATCACCACGGCGTTGCCCGCCATGGCGCTCTCGTTCGATACGAGTCCCATTCGGTTGAGCCTCGGCGTCACCGCCTACATGCTGAGCCTCGCGGTGTTCATCCCGGTGAGCGGCTGGGTCGCCGACCGCTTCGGCGCGCGCACCGTCTTCCGCCTGGCCATCGCCGTCTTCATCCTGGGATCGATCCTCTGCGGGCTCTCGATGGGCGTCCTCGAGTTCGCTGCGGCGCGCGTGCTTCAGGGCATCGGCGGCGCCATGATGGTGCCGGTCGGGCGGCTCATCATGATCCGCCGGGTCGAGAAATCCGAGCTCGTCCGCGCCATGGCGTACCTCACCGTGCCGGCCCTCATCGGCCCGGTGCTGGGCCCGCCTGTGGGCGGCTTCATCACCACCTACGTCTCCTGGCGCTGGATCTTCTTCCTCAACGTGCCGATCGGCATCCTCGGCATTGTCCTCGTCACCTATCTGATCGAGAACTACCGGGAAGCGGAGACCTGGCCGTTCGACTGGATCGGCTTCGTCTTGACCGGCACGTCGCTCACCTGCCTCATGTACGACTTCGACCTCGTGGGGCATCCCGGAGAAAGCGGCTGGCTCGCGTGGATTCTCCTGGGCGTTGGCGCCGCGAGCGGCGCCTTGGCGCTCGTGCATTCAAAGCTCCATCTCCATCCGCTCATCGACCTCACGCTGCTCGAGGTGCCGACCTTCGCCAAGACCGTCGCCGGCGGCTCGATCTTCCGCATGTGCGCGGGCGCGCTTCCGTTCCTGCTGCCGCTCATGCTGCAGGTCGGCTTCGGCATGAGCGCATTCGCCTCCGGCCTTTTGACTTTCGCGAGCGCCGTCGGCTCCTTCACGATGAAGATATCGACGCGGCCCATCCTCAGGCGCTTCGGCTTCCGCAACGTGCTCGTCGGCAACGGCATCATCAGCGCCGTCTCGCTCGTGGTGTGCAGCTTCTTCACCATATCGACGCCGAGCTTCCTCATTTTCGCGCTTCTGCTCGCCGGCGGGTTCTTCCGCTCGCTGCAATACACGAGCCTGAACACGCTGACCTTCGCCGACATCCTGCCGCAGAGGCTGAGCGGGGCGACGAGCATCTCGAGCATGATGCAGCAGCTTTCGAACGGCATGGGCATAGCACTCGGCGCCGTGCTGCTGCACGGCATGCTGGCGTGGCGGGGTGCCGCGGCGGCAGCACTCTCGGCAGGCGATGCGCGGGTCGCCTTCGTCATCGCGGGCGTCCTCTCGCTCTTGTCGCTCCCCTTCTTCCTGGGCCTGGCCGCGGACGCCGGTGCGGAGGTCAGCGGGCACCAGGCGAGGACGGCGGCAGCTCGCTCGGCCCTCGCGCCGAAAGAGCCCGGCAAGGCCGGCCACGAAGCGCCCTCGCAGCCCGAGGTGCCGTCCGAGCCGCGCCAAGAGCCGCGCAAGGCGAGAGGAGACTGACATGACCGACACCCCGGCGAACGATGACGAAGGGCGCATCCGCCAATGGTTGAGCGAGCTCGCCGAGCATGTGCGCGCGGTCGATTTTTCCGCAGCACGGCGACTCTTCGCCGAGGACATGGTCGCATTCGGCACCTTCAGCGATATCCTCGTCGGGCGCGAGGCGGTCGAGCGCCTGCAGTGGCGCAAGGTCTGGCCATCAATCGCGGATTTCCACTGGCGCCTCGATGAGGTCAAGGCGATGGTCGGTGTCGACCGGCTTTTTGCCGTTGCCATGGTCTCTTTCGACTCGACCGGCTACGGCCGCGACGGCGAGCCCTATGAGCGGCCCGGCCGCGCCACGGTCGCCTTCCGCCGGCGGGCGACCGGCGAGGACTGGATCGCCTATCACACGCACATGTCGCTCTGCCGCGGCGTGCCGCAGCAGTCGTTCGGAAAGAAGCCGTGACAGGCGGGAGCTAGGCCCCATGTCGCGGGCGTCCGTCGCGGCGCTCGTGCGCGCCGAGCTCGAGGCCCTCCGCATTCCCGGCTGCTCGCTCGCGGTCGTGGAGCGCGGCGGTGCGAGCTGGGCCGAAGGCTTCGGCTATGCCGATCTCATGAGCGCGCGACGCGCGACCGCGGACACCTCCTACCACCTCTTCTCGGGCACCAAGCTCTTCACCGCGGCAGCCGTGCTGCAGCTGGCGGAGGCCGGGAAGTTGGCGCTCGACGATGCGGTCACGGCGCACCTGCCGGAATATCGCTCGCTTCGCATGGTCACGCTGCGGCATTTGTTGAGCCACACCTCCGGCTTGAGAGATACGCTGGCTGCCATGCTTGCGGTCCACTTCGCGGATGAGGCAGCCCCCGACAGCGCCGCGGCACTCGGGCGCTTCCGTATCGCGGCGAGGCGGCCGCCTGGCCGAAGGGTCGAATACCGCAACGTCAATTACGCGCTCTTGGGCGAGGTGGTGAGCCGCGTCTCCGGCCGGCCCTTCACGTCCTTTGTGCGGGAGCGCCTGCTCGAGCCGCTCAACATGAAGGCGGCGTTCTCCATCCCTGCGCCGGCGAGCGCGGATGCTGCCACCGGCTATATGGCGGCCTGGGAGCCGAGCCGGTTTCTTTTGAGGCTGCGCTTTCCCAAGACCGCGCGCCGGCTCTTCCGCTCGCGCATCGGCGGCCTGATCGAGCTGGCACCCTACGAGCTGGACACCGCGGCGATCGGCGGTCTCGTCGGCCCGGTGACCGGCTTTCTGCCCTTCGTGCTCGCGCAGCTCAACGGCGGCAGCGGCATCCTGAGCCAGGCCTCGACCGCACTCATGCAGACGCTTCAGGCGCGCGGCCGCGTCGGCGTCGAGGCCAGGCTCGGCGTCGGCCTCGGCTGGAAGATCGGCGAGGCGGCCGGCCGGCGCTTCCTCAACCACGAGGGAGGAGGGGCGGGCTTCACCTCCGAGACACGCATTTATCCTCGCGAAGGCCTCGGCATGGTCATTGCCATGAACCGCCTTGTCGGTACCAAGAGCTGCTCGCTCGCGCATCGCATTTGCGAGGCGCTCTGCGACGCTCGCGACTCGCTCTTCGAGACGGGGTGAGAGGCGCGCGCGCCGCGACGAAAGGTGGAGATCGAGCGCAATCGCGCCGCTAGCTCGAGCCCTCGCCGGCGAGGATCGGTCCCGACAGCAGCAAGGCGCCGCCGGTCACCAGTAGCGCGATACCGAGCCATTGCACGGCACCTGGTCGCTCGCCGAGGAAAAGATAGCTCAAGAGCACGGTGACGAGAGGATAGGTCGCGGTCAAAGGCACGATGACCACGGCCTTGCCGTAAGCGAGCGCCAAGTAGAAGAGCAGCAATCCTATGGCCATGCCGACGCCGGAAAGAAGGCCGTAGAAATTGAGGGGCGCCCGCCAAGGCGGCGCTTGGCCGATCCGAAGGACGATCGCCAAGGCGAGGCAGCCGACGGCAACGCCGACGGCGGCCTCCGCGAGATAGATCGCAAGCGGCGCCATCTGTCGGTTGAGCGCCAGCTTGCCGAAAAAACCCCACAGCCCCCAGGCGAGGATGATGGCGGTGGATAGCAAGAGGACGGTCAATGTCTGTCGCATGCAACCTCCGAAGCTTGGTCCAATTGCGGGATCGATCGCCTCATCACGCACACTCCCGGCGCCGTGCGCTCCGTGCGCTCCGTGCTTTTGTATCACCCATTTGCGCGTCCGAACACCAGGCGCGCGCGCAGCGCAATTGACTTGATTGGAGCGCCTTGCGTTCCTGGTACTGGCTATCGCAAATACGTGATTCGAGTTGCCCTCTCCAACCGTCATGGCCGTGCTTGTCACGGCCATCCACGTCTTTCTGCTTCCGTCGCAAGACGTGGATGGCCGGGACTCGGCCTACGGCCGGCCCGGCCATGACGATCAGCGAGGGCGTATCAGGCATTTGTGATTCCTGGTACTAGTCTGGCGGCGATGAGGGGGTGACGTGGCCAACCGCACGATCCGAGTTCATGATCTCTCGCCGGATGCGTTTGCCCCCTTTGGGGAGGTGATCCGGCCGATCCGCGCGGCCGGGCAAGGTGTCGAGACCGCCTATGACCCCCTGACGAGTGAGGCGGAAGCGAAGCTGGTGCTGTTGAACGGCGAGCCTCGGCTCTGGATCATGCATCTCGGCCGCGTCGGCGTGAAATTCAGCAAGATCGCGCGCCACCGCAGAGTGACGCAGTGCCTCGGCTCGCTTTACGGCAAAGAGTGGCTGATCGCGGTTGCCCCGCCTGGCGATCTCTCGGACAGCGCGCGTCCTCGCCTGGAGGAGATCGTCGGCTTCCGCGTGCCGGGCGACTGCGTGATCAAGCTGCACACCGCGACGTGGCATGCCGGACCGCATTTCGTCCACGACGAATGCCTGTTCTTCAATTTGGAGAATATGGACACCAACAAGGCCGACTTTCATGTGGTCGATCTCGGCGTAGAGTGTCGATACGAGCCAGTGGCTCGGGCTAGGCCCCGCTCGCGCGCCGCGCGATCGAAATAATCGCGGCAGGCCGCGGCCGTCGCCTCCTCATTGACGCGGCTGGCGGTGCCGACTGCGAACTTCCCTCTCCTCCTTCAGGAGGAGAGGGAGGGGCCCGTCGCGCAGCGACGGGAAGGTGAGGAGGGCGAGCGCAGCGAGCTTCTGCCACACCAAATGCGTTTTGCTCGACCACCTCCTCACCCTGACCCTCTCCTCCTGAAGGAGGAGAGGGAATAATGGGCCGGCAAGAGGAAGCCTCGATGACGATCACGGTCAGAGCGATGCGGGTGGACGACGTCGATGCCGCGGACCGGGTCTTCCGGCGCGCCTTTGGCACCTTTTTTGGGCTCAAGGAGCCCATGAGCTTCCGCGGCGACGCGGAGCTCGTCCGCACGCGCTTTGCCACCGATCCGGCCGCCGCCTTCGTGGCCGAAGAGGACGGGCGCATCGTCGGCAGCGTGCACGCCATGGACTGGGGCAGCGTGGCAGCGCTCGGGCCCGTCGCCGTCGACCCCGACTATTGGGGCCACGGCATCGCACGCGAGCTGATGCCGCCGATCCTCGAGCTCTTCGCGCGGCGCGGCGTCACGCTCGCGGGCCTCTTCACCCATCCGCACAGCCCGAAGCACATCCGCCTCTACGAGCGCTTCGGCTTCGAGGTCGGCTCGCTCACGGCCGTCATGGCCAAGGAGGTCGCCGCGCGCGAGGGCCGAGCGGAGGACTTGGAGCTTATCTCGGCGCTCTCTCCCTCCGCGCGCGAAGAGGCGGTTCTCGGTTGCCGGACGGTCGCGTCCTCGCTCTACGACGGGCTCGACCTCGGCCGCGAGATCGAGGCGGTGGTCGAGCGCAAGCTCGGCGACTGCCTCCTTCTCCGCGAGCGGAGCGGGCCGCCGCGTAAGGCGCCCATCGCCGGCTTCGCGGTCTGCCATCATGGTGCGGGCAGCGAGGCGATCGCTGGCACGCTCTTCGTCAAGTTCGCGGCCGTGCGCAAAGCTGCCGAGGCGGACTTCGCCGAGCTTCTCAAGGACTGCGAACGCCTCGCGGCGGCACTCGGCGCCGGGCGCGTCGTCGCGGGGGTGAACACGGGCCGGCGCCGGGCCTACCTGGTCATGCGCGCGGCCGGCTACCGCACCACCATGAACGGCGTCGCCATGCACCGGCCCGATCAGCCGGGCTACGACCGGCCCGAGATTTTCGCCATCGACGATTTGCGCTAGGGCGCCAGCGATAGTAAATGAAGGCTCGGCACCGGGGCAGGGCGGAGAGAAGCCCGCAGCTGCGGCCGGAGACTTCGCATTCGTCGCAGCCTTCGAGGGAAGGGCATGAGCCAGGACGACTACCCCGATCTCGCAGCACCGCCGCAGAACCTGGCGCTGGTGACCTTCGGGACCATGCTCGCCACGATCATGCAGGCGCTCGATACGACGATTGCCAACGTGGCCTTGCCGCACATGCAAGGGAGCTTCTCGGCCACCCTCGACCAGATCGCTTGGGTGCTCACCTCCTATATCGTCGCGGCGGCGATCATGACGCCGCCGACAGGCTGGCTCGCGGCGCGCTTCGGCCGCAAGCGCCTCTATTTGACCTCCGTCGCCGGCTTCACCATCGCCTCGGTTCTCTGCGGGGCGGCGATCACCCTGCCGCAGATGGTCATTTTCCGCCTGCTGCAGGGCGCCTTCGGCGCAGCCCTCGTGCCGCTTTCGCAAGCGACGCTGCTCGACAGCTATCCGCGCGAGAAGCACGGCTACGCCATGGCCATCTGGGGGATCGGCATCATGGTGGGTCCGATCCTGGGCCCGACGCTGGGCGGCTGGCTGACCGAGAATTATAATTGGCGCTGGGTCTTCTACATCAACGTGCCCGTCGGCGCGCTCGCCTTCTTCATCATCTCGGCCTTCGTGCCCGAGACCCGCCGCAACCGCGGCCTCGGCTTCGACGTCTTCGGCTTCATCGCCATCAGCCTCGCGATCGGCTGCCTGCAGATGTTCCTCGACCGCGGCGAGCTCAAGGACTGGTTCGGCTCGACGGAGATCGTCGTCGAGGCCGCCCTTGGCGGCCTCTTCCTCTACATCTTCCTCGTCCATACCTTCATGGCCGAGCGGCCTTTCATCAGCCCAAGCCTGTTTGCCGACCGTAATTTCTCGGTGAGCCTGCTGGTCGTCTTCGTCATCGGCCTGATCCTCTATTCGACCCTGGCGCTCCTGCCGCCGTTCCTGCAGAACCTGCTCGATTATCCCGTGGTCACTACCGGTATCGTGATCGCTCCGCGCGGTATCGGCACCATGATCGCCATGATGCTCGTCGGGCGCATCATCGGCCGCGTCGATGCGCGCGTGCTGCTCGGCATTGGCTTCGCGCTGGCAGCCGTGTCGCTCTATTGGTTGGCCAGCTTCTCGCTCGATGTCGGCATCAGGGACATCGTCATGAGCGGCCTCCTCCAGGGCATCGGCTTCGGTTTCATTTGGGTGCCGGTGACGGCGATCGCCTTCTCCACGCTTGAGCCTTCGCGTCGGACCGAGGCGGCGGGCATGTTCAACCTCATGCGCAACATCGGCGCGTCTGCCGGCATCTCGATCGTGACGGCCCTCCTCGAGCGCAGCACCCAGGTCAATCACGAGCAGATCGGCTCCGCCATCACGTCCTACAATCCGCTGATGAGATCGCCGGAGATCGAGCGCGTGTGGGACATCCACAATCAGTTCAAGGCCGCGGCCCTCGACGCTGAAATCACGCGGCAGGCCAGCATGATCGGCTATATCAACGACTATAAGATGATGACGGTGCTGGCCGTCGTCTCGATCCTGCTCGTGTTTCTTCTTGCCAATCCCAAGCAGAAAGAAGTGCCGAAGGAAGCTCCGGCCGCGATCGAGTAGGGCTTGCCGCGGCAGCGCGCGCTCGCCGCGCGCAATGCGGATCAGGCTCCGCTGCCGCCGAATGCCGCGCCGAACGCCAATCCGAAGAGTGCTACCTGGCTCACGAAGGGGAACTCGCCCGCCTTGAAGGCGGCGATGGCTTGGGCGCGGCTCATGAGCAAGATCTCGGCCTCCTCGAGGTCGCCCGAGTCCGCCGCCGCGACCCTGCGGCAGCCGCTCGCGCGGAAGAAGTGGGCGGTCTGGCAGCGGTGATTGGCATTGGTGATGAAGCTGCCGAGCGGCTGCCACGCGGCCGCCTCGTAGCCGGTCTCCTCGAGCAGCTCGCGCTTGGCCGCCGCGAGCGGCGCCTCGCCGGGCGAGAGATGGCCGCCGGGGGCCGCAAGGCATACGCGCTTGGCGCCATGGCGATAGGCTCTCAGCACCAAGATGCGCCCGTCCTCGGTCTCGGCGAAGATGCTGGCGAAGTCCGGCATCGCGAGCTGGTAGAAATTCTCCACGATGCGGCCGTCGGGGAGCTCGATGCGCTGGGCGCTCACCTTGAGGAACGGCGAGGCGTCGAGCAGCTCCCGCTCGCCACGCACCTTCCATTTGCGGAGATCCCGCTTGCTCATCTGACACCCTCCGGCTCGGGAGCGACCACAAGCGCCTGCAGCTCCCGCCACGACGCCTCGTCCGTTGCCACGAGGACGCGTCTCTCGCTTAAGGCCGGGTCGTAGGCCGAGCCGTCGAGGAAGCGCGCAATGCCGCCTGCTTCGCTCGCGATGAGCACGCCCGCGGCGTGGTCCCAAGGAAGCGAGCGCGAGGACAGCATGAAATGGCGCCGCCCCTTGGCGAAATCGATGTACTCGACGCCGCCGCAGAGGCGGTTGGCGAGGCCGCCGATCCCCCCACTCTCACTGAGCGCGCGCTCGGCCAAGACATTGCCGGCGCCCGCCCCATAGGCCGAGCCGATCATGCGGGAAAGCGCCACCCCCCTCGCGGCGGCGAGCCGCTTGCCGTCCGACCACGCCCCGTGGCCGCGCACCGCAGCCACCGTCTCGTCCGCGAGCGGATCGTGAATCCAGCCCGCCTCCGTGCTGCCGTCGACGATGAGCGCCACGATCGAGGCGAACCCCGCCCGGCCGTGCGCAAAGTTGATCGTGCCGTCGATGGGGTCGAGCACCCAAAGCGGCTTCTCCTCGCCGAGCCGGCGCATGAGCGCCGGGTCCGCCGCCACCGCCTCCTCGCCGAGCACCGCCGTGCCCGGGTAGGCGGAGAGGAGGCGCTCGCCGAGCACGCGCTCGCATTCGACGTCCGCGAGGGTGACGAAGTCGTTGGGCCCCTTCTCGCGCACCTCCGCCTTATCGAGGGCGCGAAAGTGCCGCAGCACCGTCTCGTTCGCGACCTCGCGAATGATTGCGCCGACGCGCTCCCGCCCGCGCTCTCCGATCTTCATGTTTTTCACCAGAGGCCTCTATCGCAGTCTCCGCGGAAAGGCTGTATACGCCTGGGACCGGATAGGCAATAACGGGAAAAGGACGGAGGATGGGCGGGGAGGCTCGCACGACCGGCGGCACTCGACGGCCGCGGATTTCTCGCCCTCATCCGGACGAACCATCTTGGCCGTAGCGGCGTCCGATCTCTTGTTCATGGCGGGGCTGACCGGCTGGTTCTGGCTCATCGGGCGGCTGCCCGCGGCCTTGTTGCCGCAAGGGCGCGTGCCCGGGCGTGAATTTGCCGCACCCGTCCTCGGCTTCGCGCTCTTCTCCGTCATCGCGAGCCTTCTCTACCGCTTCGACGTGCCGGCGCTGCACCTCTTCCTTGCCGGGAGCGCGCTCGCCGCGTGCGGCCTGTTGCTTACGCTCGTGCGCCCGCCGGCCTGGCCCGACCGGCGTTGGGTGATCGTGGCGGCGATCGCGTTAGCCACGGCACTCCTCATGCTGCTGCCGAAATGGATCGGCGGGGCCCAGTTCTTCGTCTTCCAGGGCAACATCTGGGACCAGATGAGCTATCTCGCGCGAAGTGTGGCTTATCGCGAGTTCTCCTACGGCGATCTCCTGGCCGCCGACCGCACGATGCCGCTGGCCAACGACTTCGTTCTCTTCGCGCGCAGCGAGCTCACCGAGCGGCCCGCCGTGAGCATCGTGCACGCCGCCGCGTCCTCGCTCGCGAGTGCACCCCCGACGCTCAACGCTTATGTTTTCATGGTCTTCCTTCAGCTCCTCGGCTTCTTCGCCCTTGCCTTCGTCCTTGTCTCGCTCGGCGCCTGCGGGGCGATCATGGCGGCGGCCGGCGGCGCCGCATTCGCACTCGGCTTTTTTCTGCAATATGTCTTCGACATCAATGCCTGGAGCGAGCTCGCGGGCCTGCCGGTGATGCTGCTCGCGGGAGGATCGGCACTGCTCCTCTTGGCTCCGGCAAGGGAGGACGAGCCAAGAGGCGACGCTTGGCGGCTCGCGAGCGTCGTGGCCCTCGCCCTTGCCGGTGCCCTCTACCTCTATCCGGAATGCGTGCCGATCTACGCCGCTCCGTTGGCACTCGTTGCCCTTCTCGCAGGTACGCGGCACCGGGCGCAGCCTATGCAGCTCGCGGCGGCAGCGCTCGTCGCCGTCCTGCTCACGCTGCCGTGCTGGGACGGCACCATGGGCGTCCTCTTCCGGCAGATCCATTCCGCCGTGACCCGGACGAACGACTGGTTCGCCTATTTCCAGCGCTATCTCATCCCCCTCGACCTCTCCGATCTCTTCACCGCCGCGTACAAAAGCGGCCAATTCCCCCACGAGCGGCTCTGGCAGGTGGCGCTCTTCGTGCCGATCGATCTCATGAGCGGCCTCTTCGGCCTCTACTTCCTTCAGCCCCCACCGGCACTCGCGCTCGTACTCCGCGTCTTTTGGCGGCTCGTCGTGCTGGCGGGCCTCGTGGCACTCCTCGCTTGCGCCTTCCTTGAGCTCTTCCTATGGCTTCGCCGCGGCCTCGCTCGACCCGCAAGCCGGCTCGCGCTGTGGACGCTCCTCGCATTGCCGACCCCGCTGCCGCTCGTGGTGATGGGGAAGCTGTGGGCCGCGGGCAAGGCGATCAGCATGATCGGCCCCTTCCTTTTCCTCTTGGCCGCAGCCCCGCTCTTGCTTCCCGCCACGCGGGATGCGGCCGGAGGGACCAGGTTGCGCTTGCGCCAGCTCCCGGCCCTGCTTTTCATCGTTGCCCAACTCGGCTTCGGCATCGCGCGGCCGATCGCCGCCGCGCATTCCGACGGCATCCATTATGCCTCGCCACCCTATCCGAGCGTCCAGCTCGCCAAATTGAAGACGACGCTCTCCTGGGACCTGGCGGCGCGCGACGACGCGCTCAAGCGCTGCCGCCGCATCGCGGTCGATGTCGAGAACCCCTTCCTCGAGCGCTATGTGCAGCTTCATCTCAGCGAGCTCGGGGCCGTCTGGTGGTCGCTCAGGCCGCTCAACAGCTACTTCGGCATCGGCATCGAGCTCGGCCGCATGCGGCCGCGCGGCGTGCCCGACTGCCTGGTGACCGATCGGCCACGAGCGGTGCCGCCCGGTGCGGCAGGCGCGCAAGTGATCTCGCTCGCGCGCCGGGATTGAGCCGTTCCAGGTAATCCTCCCGGGCCGGATCCCTGCGGCGGACATGCTTTGAGTCCGCGACGGGCTGCTCTATATTTCTCGAGGCGAGCCTCGCGTAACGGAGCTGCCTCCGCTGGGAAAGGGAGCAGGCGATGCCAGTGAAGCACGAGCCGTTGCTCGTGGCGCTGTCGCTGCTCGTGGCAATTCAAGGAGCCTATGTCGGGTTGAGCCTTGCCACGCAGGTCGGCGCCGCGCTCGGCTTGAGACGGCGGCTGCTGCTCGCGGGGGCGGCGGTATCGCTCGCGCTCGCCATCTGGGCCATGCATTTCGTCGGCATGCTCGCCGCGCGCTTTCCTTTCCCGGTCGATTATCTCGTCTTTCCCACGCTTCTGTCCTTCCTCGTTTGTGTCATTGCGGTCGGTGCGGCGGTCTTCGCGGTCAGCGCCGGACGCCTGACCGTGACGCGGCTCGCGGCCTCGGCCGTCTTCATGGGAGGGGGCATCGCCACCATGCACTACATCGGCATGGCGGCCCTCCACGCCAGCGCCCACCTGGTGCACGCGCTGCCCTTCGTCGTCGCCAGCGTCGTGGTCGGCATCGCCGCATCGGGATTGGCGTTGTGGCTTGCGCGCGGGAGCGGCGGCCGCTTTCCGCTCCTGCTTTCCGCCGTCGCCTTCGGCCTGGCGATCTCGGGCATGCATTACACGGCGATGGCGGGCCTTTCCGTCTTCCCGCTCGCCAATCCGCCATCGAATGCGCCGGTACTTTCGACCGACCTGCTCGCGATCGTCGTGGCCATCGTCGCCTTCCTCGTCTCCGGCATCTTCCTCCTCTTCCTCGTGCCCGAGCGCCCGGGGCCGCAAGCCTTGGCCCTTGCCGGGCACGCATGGCCGAATCCCGAAAGCGGAGCGTCGGACGCCCCGGAAGCCGCATCGCCCCGGCCCGCTCCCACGGATTGGAGTGCGGAGGACGGCGGCGCCGAGCTCGGCCGCGGCACCTATGCGCCGCTCGGGGGTGCCGGC
This sequence comes from Alphaproteobacteria bacterium, assembly GCA_052143835.1. Lineage (GTDB taxonomy): Bacteria > Pseudomonadota > Alphaproteobacteria > JACZXZ01 > JACZXZ01 > DASPPM01. The sequence goes on along the minus strand of JBKQRV010000042.1, from coordinate 131,753 downwards.
ACGCCGCCGCGGCGCCTCGCCCGCCTGCTCCCGATCGAGCAGGCAGGGGCGGCGCGCTTCGTGCCGGTCGAGACCGTCGTCGCGATCCACGCCAATGCGCATTACACCTACATCTTCGACGGCAAGGCCAAGCTGTTCTGTCCGCTCTCGATCGGGGAGGTGGAATCGCGCCTCGATGCCGGCCGCTTCGTCCGCGTGCATCGCAGCCACCTCGTCAACATCGACCGCATCACCGCCTTGAGGCGGGCGGGCGACAACGGGGTGGTCGAGCTTTCCGGGGACGAGCGCCAGACCGTCCCGGTGAGCCGCAGCCGCTTCAATTCGCTGAAGTCCCGGCTGGACCAAAGGACCGCTTCCTCGCCGTCCTGAACCGCGAGCAGGCCTTCTCGCCAAGGTGGCGCTCGGCAGGATGAGCTTCCGTATTTCGTGCAAGCTGGTCGCAGTTCGTGCAAGGCAGGGGCAGCTCGTGCAAGCTCCGGCTGTTTCGTGCGCGGAAAGTTGCTGCTGCACCGCACACCTCGACAAGCTTTCGGAAAAGACGACGATCAAGAGCTTTAGGCCTATTGCCGCTTCGATGCGGGGGATCCGCTCCCCCGCTCGCACCAGGCAAGGTCAGGGAGGACCGCCGTGATACCAGGCTCATTCGCCTACCACCGTCCGAAATCCTTGAACGAGGCCGTGGCTCTCCTCGCCGAGCTGGGCGAGGAGGCAAGGCCGATCGCGGGCGGCCACAGCCTCATCCCGATGATGAAGCTGAGGCTCGCCGTACCCGAGCATCTCGTCGACCTCGCTGGGATCGGCGGCCTCAAAGGCGTGCGCGCGGATGGGGCGGAGATCGTCATCGGCGCCATGACGACGCAAGTCGAGCTCATCGGCTCCGAGCTTCTCTCGGCCAAGGTGCCGATCATGCGCGAGACCGCGCTCCTCATCGCCGACCCGCAGGTGCGCTACGTCGGCACGCTCGGCGGCAATGTGGCGAACGGCGATCCCGGCAACGACATGCCCGCGGTCATGATGTGCCTGGGTGCGATCTATCACGCGGTCGGCAAGGGCGGCGAGCGCCGCATCGCGGCCCGCGAGTTCTACCAGGGCGCCTATTTCACGGCCCTCGAGCCCGGCGAGATCCTGACTGCGATCCGCATTCCCGCACCGGCCGCGGGGCACGGCTACGCTTACGAGAAGCTCAAGCGCAAGATCGGCGATTACGCGACCGCGGCCGCGGCCGTGGTGCTCACGCTCGCCAAGGGCAAGGTCGCGAGCTGCTCGATCGGGCTGACCAACGTGGCCGAGACGCCGCTCTGGGCCGAGGACGCGGCGAAGGCGCTGGTCGGCTCTACGCTCGACGCAGAGAGCGTGAAGAAGGCCGTTGCCGCCGCCGAGGCGATCGTGTCACCCGCTTCCGACAACCGCGGGCCGGCGCGCTACCGCACGAAGATGGCAGGCGTCATGCTGGCGCGCGCGCTCGCCCGCGCGAAAGCGCGCGCGGCCTGAGGCTGGGGAGGCCGGGATGTCCAAGATGCAAGTCACGATGAAGGTGAACGGCAAGATGGTCGAGGGGCTGGTCGAGCCGCGCCTCCTGCTCATCCATTTCCTGCGCGAACAGCTCAACTTGACCGGCCCGCATATCGGCTGCGACACCAGCCATTGCGGCGCCTGCACGGTCGATCTCGATGGCAAGTCGGTGAAGTCGTGCACGGTGTTCGCGGTCCAGGCGAGCGGTGCCGAGATCATCACCATCGAGGGGATCGCGGCCGCCGATGGCGCGCTCCATGCGCTGCAGGAGGGCTTCCGCGAGATGCACGGGCTCCAGTGCGGATTCTGCACCCCAGGCATGATCACGCGCGCCTACCGCCTGCTCAAGGAGAACCCGAGCCCGAGCGAGGAGGAGATCCGCTTCGGCATCTCGGGCAACCTCTGCCGCTGCACCGGTTACCAGAACATCGTGAAGGCCATTCAATATGCGGCTGCCAAGCTCAAGGGCGTGCCGTTCGAGGAGGCTGCGCAATGAACGAGACAGCGCCGACGAGAGAGGAGCGGGCCGAGCGCCTGCAAGGCATGGGCTGCAAGCGCAAGCGGGTCGAGGACATCCGCTTCGTCCAGGGCAGGGGCAATTACGTCGACGACCTGAAGCTGCCGGGCATGCTCTATGGCGACTTCGTGCGCTCGCCCCACGGGCACGCGCGCATCAAGAAGATCGACGCCGCCAAGGCCAAGGCGCTCCCGGGCGTGATCGCCGTCCTCACCGCGGCCGACCTCAAGCCGCTCAACCTCCATTACATGCCCACGCTTGCCGGCGACGTGCAGGCCGTGCTCGCCGAGGAGAAGGTGCTCTTCCAGAACCAGGAGGTCGCCTTCGTCATCGCCGAGGACCGCTACGTCGCGGCGGACGCCGTCGAGCTCGTCGACGTCGATTACGAGGCGCTGCCGATCCTCGTCGATCCCTTCAAGGCGATGGCGCCGGATGCCCCCGTGCTGCGCGAGGACATCAAGGACAAGACCGAGGGTGCGCATGGCAAGCGCAAACACCACAACCACATCTTCACCTGGGAGATCGGCGACAAGGAGGCGACCGACGGCGCCTTCCGCAAGGCGGAGGTGACGATCAAGGAGCTCATCTCCTATCAGCGCGTCCATCCTTGCCCGCTCGAGACCTGTCAGTGCGTCGCCTCCTTCGACAAGATCAGGGGGGAGCTGACCGTGTGGGGCACCTTCCAAGCGCCCCACGTGATCCGCACCGTGGCCTCGCTCATCTCCAAGATCCCCGAGCACAAGATCCATGTCATCGCGCCCGACATCGGCGGCGGCTTCGGCAACAAGGTCGGCGCCTATCCCGGCTACATCTGCTCGGTGGTCGCCTCGATCGTGACCGGCCGCCCGGTGAAGTGGGTCGAGGACCGCATCGAGAATCTCTCGGCCACCTCGTTCGCGCGCGACTACCACATGACGGCCGAGATCGCCGCGACCAAGGACGGCAAGGTCACCGGCCTGCGCGTCCACGTCCTCGCCGATCACGGCGCCTTCGATGCCTGCGCCGACCCGACCAAATGGCCGGCCGGCTTCTTCAACATCGTGACCGGCTCCTACGATTTCCCGGTGGCGCATGTCGCGGTCGACGGAGTCTACACAAACAAGGCGCCGGGCGGGGTCGCCTACCGCTGCTCGTTCCGCGTCACCGAGGCGGCCTATTGCATCGAGCGCGCCATGGACATCCTCGCCCAGAAGCTGGGCATGGACCCGGCCGAGCTCAGGCTCAAGAACCTCATCCGGCGCGAGCAGTTCCCCTACCAATCGGCGCTCGGCTGGGAATACGACTCGGGCGACTACCACACCGCTTTGAAGAAGGTCATGGACGCCGTCGGCTATCGCGAGCTGCGCGAGGAGCAGAAGGTGCTACAGGAGGCCTTCCGCCGCGGCGAGACGCGCGAGCTCATGGGCATCGGGGTCTCCTTCTTCACCGAGATCGTCGGCGCCGGCCCCTCGCGCAATTGCGACATCCTCGGCATCGCCATGTTCGACTCCGCCGAGATCCGCATCCATCCGACCGGGGCCGTGATCGCGCGCATGGGCACCAAGTCGCAGGGTCAGGGCCACGAGACGACCTATGCCCAGATCATCGCCAGCGAGCTCGGCTTGCCGGCCGACGACATCACCATCGAGGAGGGCAATACCGACACCGCACCCTACGGCCTCGGCACCTACGGCTCGCGCTCGACGCCTGTCGCGGGGGCTGCGACCGCGATGGCGGCGCGCAAGATCAAGGCCAAGGCGCAGATGATCGCGGCGCACCTCCTCGAGGTCTCGGAATACGACGTGGAGTGGGACGTCGACCGCTTCCGCGTCAAGGGCACGCCCGAGCGCTTCAAGACCATGAAGGAGATCGCCTGGGCGGCCTACCACCAGCTGCCGTCCGGGATGGAGCCGGGGCTCGAGGCGGTGAATTACTACGACCCGCCGAACATGACCTATCCCTTCGGCGCCTATATCTGCGTGATCGACGTCGACGTGGATACGGGTGCGGCCAAGGTGCGGCGCTTCTATGCGCTCGACGACTGCGGCACGCGGATCAACCCGATGATCATCGAGGGGCAGATCCACGGCGGCCTCACCGAGGCCTTCGGCATCGCCATGGGCCAGGAGATCCGCTACGACGAGACCGGCAACGTCACCGGCCCGTCCTTCATGGACTACTTCATGCCGACCGCGGTCGAGACGCCGAAGTGGGAGACCGACTGGACCACCACCCCCTCGCCCCATCACCCGATCGGCGCCAAGGGGGTCGGCGAAAGTCCCAACGTCGGCGGCGTGCCGTGCTTCGCCAACGCCGTCAACGACGCCTTCAGGTTTCTCGGCTCGACCCACATCGCCATGCCGCACGACAACTGGCGAACCTGGATGGCCGCCGATAAGCTCGGGCTGCACGGCTGAGGGGGCTGGCGCGGGCGCCCTGCACGACCAACATAATCTCGTATGACGCCCAGCCGCGAACAGATCTCGGACCGTCTGGCCGCCGTCGGCTACATCGCCGACCGCGATCTCGCGACCGCCCTCTGGCTCATGGAATTCCTGAAGCGGCCGCTGCTGCTCGAGGGCGAGGCCGGCGTGGGCAAGACCGAGGTCGGCAAGGCGCTTGCGGCCCTCCACGAATGCGAGCTCATCCGCCTGCAGTGCTACGAGGGGCTCGACCAGAACGCGGCCCTCTACGAGTGGAACTATCAGCGCCAGCTTCTCGCCATCAAGGCGCGCGAAGGAGCCGGCGAGGATGCCGATGCCATCGAGGAGCACATCTTCTCCGAGAAATACCTTCTCGAGCGGCCGCTGCTGGCCGCGATCCGCCGCGAGCGTCCGCCCGTGCTGCTCGTCGACGAGATCGACCGCGCCGACGAGGAGTTCGAGGCCTTCCTCCTCGAGCTGCTCTCCGACTTCCAGGTCAGCATCCCCGAGCTCGGCACCATCCCCGCGCGCTCGATCCCGTGGGTGGTGCTCACCTCCAACGGGACGCGCGAGCTCTCCGACGCGCTGCGCCGGCGCTGCCTCTACCACTACGTCGACTTTCCCGACGTGGATCGCGAGGCCCGCATCGTCGTGACGCGGCTTCCCGCCGTGGATGCGGCATTGGCGCTTCAGATCTCGCGCATGGTGGCGGCGATCCGCAAGGAGGACCTGCGCAAGGTTCCCGGTGTCGCGGAGACGCTCGATTGGGCGGCAACACTCGCCGGCCTCGAGATCCACGACCTGCGCCAGGAGCCCGAAGCCGTCTACGAGACCTTGATCTGCTTGCTCAAGACCCATGAGGACCGCTCGCGTCTCACCCGCGAGGTGAGCGATCGGTTGCTCGGCAAGGTCGCCTGAGGGTGCCTGCGGTGGCGGGTCGAGCGCAGCGCGAGCCGAGCGATCCCGTCGCCGCCGGCATGCGCCGCCGGCTCGCGGGCTTCGTGCGCACGTTGAGGGAGAACGGCTTCAGGGTGGGCCTCGCCGAGACACGCGATGCGCTTCTCATTCTCGCTTCGCCGGCCGCACGGCGCCCCTCGGCACTGGCACCTGCGCTGCGCGCGCTTTTCTCCGCGACGCATTCCGATTGGCAGCGCTTCGACGAGATTTTCAGCACCTATTGGCTCGGCCGCGGCATCCGCCGCGTGCAGCACGTCTCCGGCACGCCCTCGGAGAGCCGCAAGGCCGCACGCCGCCTCTCGGCCGCGGGAGCGCCCGCTGAATCGCTGGGGGCGCCCGATCATGTGGAGCGCCGCCATGGTGCGGAGCAGGACAATCCGGCCGACGGCCGCGGCCGGCGCGGCGGCGCCTCGCGCGCCGAGACGCTCGCCGCGACCGACATGCGCCACATCGCCGATCCCGACGACGTGGCCGAGGCCCACGCGCTCGCGGAGCGGCTCGCCCATGCCATGCGGGCGCGGCTGGTGCGGCGCGAGCGGGCGGGAAGGCGCGGACGGCGGCTCGACCTCAGGCGCACCATCCACCGCAATGTCTCCCACGGCGGCACCCCGGTCGACCTCGTGTGGCGCCGGCGCAAGGTCAAGCCGCTGCGCCTCGTGATCCTGCTCGACGCCTCCGGCTCCATGAGCCTCTATACGGCGTTCTTCGTGCGCTTCATCCACGGGGTCGTCGATGCCTTTCGCGAGGCCGAGGCCTTCGTCTTCCACACGCGCCTCGTCCACGTCTCCCAATCCCTGCGCGATCGCGATGTCGCGCGTGCGGTCGACCGCATGGCGTTGATGGCGCAAGGTATCGGCGGCGGCACGCGGATCGGCGAGAGCCTCGCCACTTTCAATCGCTGGCACGCGGCGCGCGTCATCAACTCGCGCACCGCGGTGATGATCGTCTCGGACGGCTACGATACGGGCGAGCCCGAAAGGCTCGGCGCCGAGATGCGGCGCTTGCGCCGGCGCTCGAGGCGCATCATCTGGCTCAACCCGCTGCTCGGCTGGGAAGGCTACGCGCCGCAGGCGCGCGGCATGCAGGCGGCCCTTCCCTATGTCGATCTCTTTGCCCCCGCGCACGATCTCAAGAGCCTCGCGGCCCTCGAGCCCTATCTCGCGAGGATTTGACGGCCATGGCGAAGGCGACCGACATTCTCGATCTCGTCTCCGCGATCAAGGCCAAGGGCGAGCCCTTTGCCCTCGCGACGGTCGTGCGCACCGTCGCTGCCACCGCCGCCAAGGCGGGAGCGAAAGCGGTCATCCTCAAGGACGGCACCGTGTCCGAGGGTTGGATCGGGGGCGGCTGCGCGCGCGCCGCCGTGCTCAAGGCCGCCAAGGAGGCCCTTGCCGACGGCCGGCCGCGCCTCGTCTCGGTGCAGCCGCCCGATGTGCTGCAGGAGCAGGGGATCGAGGCCGGCGACGAGCGCGTCGGCATCCGCTTCGCCAAGAACATGTGCCCGAGCCGCGGCACCATGGATGTCTTCGTGGAGCCGGTGCTGCCGCGGCCTCAGATCGTCGTGTGCGGCTCGAGCCCGGTGGCGGTGGCGATCGCGGAGCTGGCGCGCCGTATCGGCTTCGCCGTCACCGTGGCAGCACCCGCGGCGGAGCAGGGCGCCTTCCCCGACGCCGAGCGGCGCATCGAAGGCTATGCGCTGCCGGAGACGGACGAAGGGGCGCGCTTCATCGTGGTCTCGACCCAGGGCCGCGGCGACGAGGCGGCCCTCAAGGCGGCCCTCAGCGTGACGGCCGAATATGTCGCCTTCGTCGGCAGCAAGAAGAAGGTCGCCTCCCTCAAGGCGGCCCTCCTCGCAGCCGGCGTCGATGAGGCACGGCTCGCCAAGCTCAAGGCGCCTGCGGGCCTCGACCTCGGCGCCATCACGCCGGAGGAGATCGCCCTTTCGATCCTCGCGGAGATCGTGGCGCTGCGCCGGCGGAAGCACTCGCGCGGCATCGCGCCGCCGCCATGATGCGCGAGAAGCATCGAGGCGGGCAGTGCGGGGTGCTACCGCGCATCGCTTTTGCACTTCTCGTCCTCGGCATGGGCGTTGCGGCTGCGCCTTCCGCGCTTGCGGCGGATGCAGTCGACGTCGCCCTCGTGCTCGCCGCCGACGTCTCGCGCAGCGTCGATCAGGACGAGTTCAAGCTGCAGCGCGAGGGCTACGCCAACGCCTTCAGCGATCCCCGTGTGATGAAGGCGATCCAGGCGGGTCCCCATGGCGCACTCGCGGTCAGCTTCATCGAATGGTCGGGCGCCTCCGAGCAGAAGGTGGTGGTCGACTGGAGCGTGATCAGGGACGGCGAAAGTGCCGCCACCTTCGCCTCCCAGCTGCTCGCCGCACCGCGCTCCTTCGCCGGCTTCACCTCGATCAGTGCCGCCATCGATTTCGCGATCGAGCGCTTCGCTGCGGCCGAGTGCAAGGCGGAGCGGCGCGTCATCGACATCTCGGGCGACGGCACCAACAATTCCGGCCGTCCGATCACTCTCGCGCGCGACGAGGCGGTCGCCAAAGGGGTCACCATCAACGGCCTCGCCATTATCAATCTCAATCCGCATCCCGGCTATATCGCCCACATCCAGCCGCCCGGAGGGCTGCCCAACTACTACCGCGAGAACGTGATCGGCGGACCCGCCGCCTTCCTCGTCGTCATCGAGGACTTCAAGAGCTTCGGGCAGGCGATCGCGAACAAGCTGATCGGCGAGATCGCGGAGCGTCGCGCCATACCTCAAGGCAAGCGGCTCGCGGCCGGACGTTAGCCGCTCCCGCTCAGCGCCGTTCGAGCATCAGCGCATAGATGGCGATGAAGAGCCAACCGGCGAGGAGCGCGATGCCGCCTATGGGTATGGCGAAGGCGAAGGCGCGCACGCCGGTCAAGGCGAGGAGATAGAGCCCTCCCGAGAAGAGCACGATGCCGCCTGCGTAGGCGCCGGCGGCAAGCGGCAGGAAGCGCCCGGGCTTGAGCGCCATCAGCACGTAAGTGCCGAAGAGGGCAAGCGTGTGCCAGACCTGATACTGGACCGCGGTCTTGACCCAGCCGAGCGCTTGGGCGTCGAGCACCGCCTCGGCGCCGTGGGCCGACCACGCCCCGAACGCGACCGCCACCGCCCCGCTCACGCCGGCGAAGATAAGCGCCCATTGCATGGCGGCATTTAAGCACCACGGAGGCACGGAGGTCACGGAGAAGAGTAATGTAGATTTAGCGCGGAGGTCGCGGAGGTTTCGCAGGGGACGCGGAGGAGCTTTTTCTACCCTGCGCCCTCCGCGTATCCGTCGCGACCTCTGCGCTGGAATCCTGCTTTTTCTCCGTGCCCTCCGTGCCTCCGTGGTAACAATTTCGTTCGAAGCGCGGGAGGAGAAGCCCATGCGGGTGCGCTTTCTCGGCAGCGGCGACGCCTTCGGCAGCGGCGGCCGCTTCAATACGTGCATTCAATTGGAGACGGAGGCGGGCGGCATCCTCATCGACTGCGGCGCCTCCTCGCTCGTCGCCATGCGCCGCTTCGGCGTGGCGCCCAACGCGATCCGCACCATCGTCGTCAGCCACTTGCATGGCGATCATTTCGGCGGGCTGCCCTTCCTCATCCTCGATGCCCAGCTGGTGAGCCGGCGCGAGGGGCCGCTCACCATCGCCGGCCCGCCGGGGCTCGAGGCGCGGCTCAGAGAGACGATGGAGGCGCTCTTTCCCGGCTCGTCGAAGGTGCGGCAGCGCTTCCCGCTCGAGCTCGTCGAGTTGGCACCCGGCGAGCGGCGCGCGCTTGGTGACATCGCGGTGACGCCTTTCGAGGTCTCCCACCCCTGCGGCGCCCCGCCCCTCGCCTTGCGCCTCGAGGCGGGCGGCAAGGTGGTGAGCTATTCGGGCGATACGGAATGGACCGATGCCCTCGTGGCGGCCGCGGAGGCGGCCGACCTCTTCATCGTCGAGGCCTATTTCTTCGAGAAGGCGGTCAAATTCCATTTGAGCTACCGCACGCTCCTCGATCACCTGGAGGCACTCAGGCCCAAGCGCATCGTGCTCACCCATATGAGCGCCGACATGCTCGGCCGGCTCGGCGAGGCGAGGCACGAGGCCGCCGAGGACGGCATGGTGATCGAGCTCTGACCGGCCGGGGCTGCTGCTTGACACCCGAGCCGTCCGTGGGCTAGCAACAGGCTCTTCCAGGGCTCGTAGCTCAGGTGGTTAGAGCGCTCGCCTGATAAGCGGGAGGTCGGTAGTTCGAGTCTACCCGGGCCCACCAGCAGCTGCCGCAACTTGCGGCGCCTGCAGCATTCCCCCTCAGCCCCGCTCCTTCGGCCGCCATTGGATGATGCGCACCGGCGTGGGGTTCCAGCCCGAGCACGGGTTGTAGAGCTGCGGGCAGTTCGAGATCGCCACCAGCACGTCCTTCTCGGCGCGGAGGTCGACATAGTCGCCGGGCTCCGAGAGGCCCTCGGTGATCTCGGTCGAGCCGTCGGGACGCACCGGCACGTACATGAAAAAGTTGATGTTGGCGGGGATGTCGCGCGCGTGCATGCCGTGCTCGGCGAGTGCGGTGATGAAGTTGTCGCGGCAGTTGGCCGTGTCCTTGATGCCGTAGCGCTGGTAGTTGACCTCCTTGCTGCAGCAGCCGCCGAGCGTGTCGTGGCGGCCGACGGTGTCCTCGACGATCGTCATCAAGACCTCGCCGAGATCGGAGTAGAGCTTGAAGCCGGCGCCGAGATAGATCGAGCGGTTGAGCTTCATGGTGTTCGCCGCGTTGTAGCGGTTCTCCTGGTTCGCCGCATCGTAGACGAGGAAGTCGACCGCCTGCTGCCCCTCGAGGTCGATGATGCGGAGATGGTCGCCGGCCTTGAGCTCGATCGAGAAGGGGCCGGGCTCGACGATCCGGTCGCTCGCCGCCTTGCCCGGGAACTGGAGCGCCTTGCCGAGCTTGCCGGCGCCGACGAGTGCCTTGAGCTCCTTGGCACGCTTGAGGGAGGCCTGGCGCTTCTCCGCCGCCAGCTTGCGCGCATGCGCGGCACGCTCCTCCTCCGATACGTTTTCGCCTTCGAGAAGAATGCCTGCCATCGCCCACCTCGCCTCAATGAAAGCCCTTTCTCGGGCGGCCATTCAAGCGTCCGCCTCGCACCCTTGTACAGAGAAAAATTTGCTGCTCGGGGCTCAGTACCAGTTGCGCCTGAGCCAATCGTGCCAGAAGGAGTGCGGGCGAAGGGGCCGGTGGAAGGCGTCGAAGAGGAGCTCGGCGGGTGCGGGAACGGGGGGAGCGCGGCCCGACTGGAGTGCTTCGAGGCGCGCCAAGCGCTCCTCCGTCTGCGGGTGGGTGCGCAGCAGCCGGGCGAGCCAGCCCCGGCGCGTGCGCATGAAGCCCTCGAAGAGGCCACCTTGCAGCCGCTCGAGCTTGCGCAAGGCCGAGGCAAGGCCCTCAGGGTCGCCGGTCAGCTCAACCGCACCCGCATCCGCGTCGAACTCGCGCGTGCGCGCAAGCGTCAGCTGCAGGAGCGAGCTCAAGGTGGGGGCGAAGACGAGAAGGAGGAGGACCGAGAACGGCACCTGCATCTTGCCCATGAGGAGGAGCGGGAAATAAAGCACGACGAGCACCAGGCCGAAGGTGGAAAAGAGGCTCGTGAGCCGGCTTGCAGCACTCGCGAGCTCGAGGAGCCAAAGGTCGCGGTGGCGGATATGGCTCAGCTCGTGGGCGATGACCCCCTTGAGCTCGCGCCCCGAGAGCGCGTGCAAGAGTCCGTGGGTCAGCCCGATCGCGCACTCCTTGTCGTGCCCGACGGTCATCGCCTGGGCGACCGGACTCGGGATGTAGAAGAGGGCCGGCACGGAGGCGAGCCCCCCGCGCCGCGAGAGCTCGCCGATCATGCCATAGAGCCCAGGCGCCTCCTGGTAGGAGAGCGGCCGCGCGCCATAGACCGCGCGCAGCATGCGCCAGGAAAGCCGCGGCTGGAGGAGGAGGGCGAGAACGCCGCCGAGGATACCCCAGACGATGCCGTTCCATCCCGCGACCGCCCAGCCAAGGGCCGCCATGAGCGCTGCCATGCCGAGGATGATGCCGGCGGACTGGACGGCGTTGCGGCGGCGCAGCTCCTTGAGACGCGCGGTGTCGATCATCGCACCTCCCGGGGGACGAGCAGGCGACAGCTCATGATATCGATTATATCGGGGGCGGGGGGCGAAAGGGGTAGGCGCCCGGAGCGCGGCTCGAGCAGCCCCTCTCCGCTTTACACGCCCTCGCTCCGCGGGCTATGTGAAGCGGGCAATGCGACCTAAATGATGGATTTTCCGGTACTAGTCGAGCCATGACAGCACCCGACGACAAAGCCGCCGCCGCTGCCGCGAGCGCGGAGCGGGCCACGAACCAGCCTTATCCGGAGGTCGAGCCCAATCCGAGCTTCCCCCGCATGGAGGAGGAGGTGCTGGCGTTCTGGAAACGCGAGCGCATCTTCGAGCGCTCGGTCGAGTTCCGCCCACCCCTGCGCGACGGCAAGTCGAACGAGTTCGTCTTCTACGACGGCCCGCCCTTCGCCAACGGGCTGCCGCACTACGGCCACCTCGTCACCGGCTTCGTCAAGGACATCGTGCCGCGGTACGAGACGATGCGCGGCAGGCGAGTGGAGCGGCGCTTCGGCTGGGACTGCCACGGCCTTCCCGCCGAGCTCACCGCCGAGGAGGAGCTCGGCATCTCCGGCCGGCCCGCCATCCTCGAATACGGCATCGCGCGCTTCAACGCCCACTGCCGCACCTCGGTCCTGCGCTTCACCAAGGAGTGGGAGAAGTACGTCACGCGGCAGGCGCGCTGGGTCGATTTCGAGCACGCCTACAGGACGCTCGACCTCTCCTTCATGGAGAGCGTCATGTGGGCGTTCAAGACCTTGTGGGACAAGGGCCTCATTTACGAGGGCTACCGCGTCGTCGCCTATTCCTGGGCGATCCAGACCCCGCTCTCCAACTTCGAGACGCGGATGGACAACGCCTACCGCGAGCGCCAGGACCCGGCGGTCACCGTCGCCTTCACCCTCGAGCCGGCGACGGGCGAGGAGAAGCCGCTCAAGCTGCTTGCCTGGACGACGACCCCCTGGACGCTACCCTCGAACCTGGCACTCGCGGTCGGGTCCGACATCGACTACGCGGTCTTCGAGGAGGCCGGCGTGCGCTACGTGCTGGGCGAGGCGGCGGCCCCCAAATACGAGAAGCAGCTCGCCAACGCCACAAGAGTCGGCACGATCAAGGGGAGTGCGCTCGTCGGGCGCAGCTACAAGCCGCTCTTCCCCTTCTTCGCCGACACGAAGAACGCGTTTCGCGTGCTGGCCGGCGAGTTCGTCACGACGGAGGAGGGGACGGGCATCGTGCACATTGCGCCGGGCTTCGGCGAGGACGACCTCGACCTCTCGACCAAGCACGGCATCCCCGTGATCGTGCCGGTCGACAACTCCGGGCGCTTCACCGGCGATGTCAAGCCCTACGAAGGCATGCTGGTGTTCGACGCCAACAAGCACATCATCCAGGATCTGCGCAAGATGGGCGTGCTCGTGCGCCACGACACCATCAACCACAACTATCCGCATTGTTGGCGCACCGACACGCCGCTCATCTACCGCGCGATCAACGCCTGGTTCCTCAAGGTGACGGAATTCCGCGAGCGCATGGTCGAGCTCAACAAGGGCATCAACTGGATCCCGAGCCATATCCGCGACGGCCTCTTCGGCAACTGGCTCGAGGGCGCGCGCGACTGGAACATCAGTCGCAATCGCTTTTGGGGCTCGCCCCTCCCGGTTTGGCGCAGCGACGACCCGCGCTATCCGCGCATCGACGTCTACGGCTCGCTGGACGAGATCGCGCGCGACTTCGGCGTGCGGCCCACGGACCTCCATCGCCCCGGGATCGACGCGCTCGTGCGTCCCAATCCCGACGATCCGAGCGGAAAGAGTATGATGCGGCGCGTCGAGGACGTGCTCGACTGCTGGTTCGAATCGGGCTCCATGCCCTACGCCCAGGTGCATTACCCCTTCGAGAACAAGGCATGGTTCGAGGGGCACTTCCCCGGCGACTTCATCGTCGAGTACGTCGCCCAGACGCGCGCCTGGTTCTACACGCTCGTGGTGCTGTCCGTGGCCCTCTTCGACAAGGTCCCGTTCCTGAATTGCCTCTGCCACGGCGTGGTGCTCGACGAGAACCATCAGAAGCTCTCGAAGCGGCTCAAGAACTACCCGGACCCGCTCGAGATGTTCGACACCTTCGGCGCCGACGCGCTGCGCTGGTATCTGGTGTCCTCGGCACTCCTTGCCGGCGGCGATCTCGCCATCCCCAAAGACGGCCGCGCCATCGGCGAGGTGCAGCGCCAGGTGCTCAAGCCGATCTGGAACGCCTATTATTTCTTTTCGCTCTATGCCAACGCGGACGGCATCAAGGCCGAGCCGATCGGCCAGGCCGAGGGCGTGCTCGACCGCTACATCCTGGCCAAGACGCGCGAGCTCGTGCTCTACGTCGAGCGCCGCATGGATGCCTACGACATCCCCGGCCCCTGCGCCGCGGTCGTGCGCTTCCTCGAGGTGCTCAACAACTGGTACATCCGCCGCAGCCGCGAGCGCTTCTGGCGCGCGGGCCGCGACCGCGACAAGCTCGCGGCGTACAATACCCTCTATACGGTGTTGACGACGCTGCTCCGCACGATAGCGCCGCTCGTCCCCTATCTCAGCGAGACCGTCTATCGCGGGCTCAGCGGCGAGACGAGCGTGCATTTGGCCGATTGGCCGGACGTGAAGTCGCTCCCGGCTGAGCCCGAGCTCGTGGAGAGCATGGATCTCGTGCGCGAAATCTGCTCCGTGGCCCTTGCCATCCGCGAGCAGCACAGTCTGCGCGTCCGCCTGCCGCTTTCGCACATGATCGTGGCGACGCCCAAGGCGGCGGCGCTCGAGTCCTTCCGCTACCTGATCGAGGACGAGGTCAACGTGAAGCGCGTCGAGTTCGACCGCGACGTGCGCAAGTTCGGCACGCTCGAGCTTCACGTCAATCCCAAGATCGGCGCGCGCATCGGCAAGGCGCTCAAGGAGGTGCTCGCGGCCGCCAAGGCGGGGGAGTGGCGGCACGGTCCCGACGGCACGGTCGCGGTCGCGGGACAGACCTTGGCGGGGGAGGACTTCGCGCTTCGCCTCAACGTGCCCGAGGGACAGTCGGCGCTGGGCTTGCGCGGGCAAGGGGCGGTCATTCTCAATGTGACGCTGACACCCGAGCTCAGGGAGGAGGGGCTCGCGCGCGACCTCGTGCGCCTCATCCAGACGACGCGCAAGGAGGCCGGACTCCACATCTCCGACCGCATCGCCCTCGGCTTGGCGCTCCCGCCGGAGTTTGCCGGAGCAGTCGAGCGTCACCGCCGCTTCATCTGCGAGGAGACGCTCGCCTTGGACCTTGCGCTCTCGGCCGATGCCAAGGACGCCTTCAGGAGCGAGCACCGGCTCGAGGGCAAGCCGGTCGTGATCGCGGTGCGTCGCCTGGCCGCGCAAGGTTAGAAATCATCAAGTATTATCAATAAGATGCGCTGAAAGGCCGGGTCCGTGACCCGGACGCGTGCGCCGTCCGCCGTGCGCGCGCGCGAGCGGCCGCGCGCGAACTCATCAGCAAGCTTTACTTCCGGCGCAACTCGCGGCATCTAGTGGAGGATTTGCGAGAAGACTAGAGAAACCGATAAATCGCGCAAACGAGGGAGTGCTCAAGATGGCTAGAACCACCCGTCGGAAAAAGACAGCGAAGAAGCGGGCGCGCGCGAGGAAGCCGGCCGCCCGCAAGGTGGCGCGCCGCACGACCGCGCGGCGGACCCGGCGCGCCGCGGCGCGCAAGCCGGCCCGCAAGAGGGTAGCGGCGAAGAGAGTGCGCAAGGTGAAGGGCCGCGCCAAGGCCGCTCCCCGCAAGGCGGCAGCGAAGAAGCGGGTCGTGAAGGCGAAGGTGCGCGCGAAGAAGCCGGCGCCCAAGAAGGTAGCCAAGGTGGTGGCACCGAAGCCGATGGCCGCCCCGGCGCCGAAGCCCGTCGTTGCTCCGGCACCAAAGCCGTTCGTTGCTCCGGCACCAAAGCCGTTCGTTGCTCCGGCACCGAGGCCGGCGCCCGCGGCTCCGGCGCCGAGGCCGGTCGCCGCTCCAGCGCCGAAACCGGCGCCCGCCGCTCCGGCACCGAAGCCGGCCCCGGCCGCCGCACCGAGCGCTCCAGCGGCACCGCATCCGGCGGCACCTTCCACCCCCTCGACCACGTCGGGCCCGAGCGGCTCGACATGGCCGTTCTCGGGAACGGGCTCGAGCTCGAGCTCGAGCTAAGATCGGCGTTCGCGCCCTTTCTCCCTCTCCCGCTTGCGGGAGAGGGAGCCGCTCTTGTCACAAGGGCGCCGGAGCCTGGCTGACGCGCGCCAAATCGTCGCGGCGGAGATATTTGACAAAGGCCGCCTTTACCTCGGCGGCGCCGAGTGCGGCGGCCGGCGTGCGTGGGCTCGTCTAGTTCGCACACCACGATGGTCCGCTCTGTCGAGACCTTTTCCCGATCGGAGCCATAATCCACGACATAGAGGGTACGCGTCTGGCCCGCCAAGCCCGTGCGCGGGCGCGATTCGGCTTCGCGGCGCTCTTGCCTAAGGGCGCGAATGCCACGATCTTTGGCAGGCAAATGTGGTCCCGCACGAAGCGGGGCGCCGCCGCTTATCGTTGAACAAGTCAGAGTTCGTGATGAATCGTCTCAGCCCGCTCGTCGCCATCTTTCTCACCGTCTTCGTCGACCTCGTCGGTTTCGGCATCGTGATTCCGCTGCTCCCCTTCTACGCGGAGCACTTCCATGCGGGGCCCGAGATGGTGACGCTGGTGATGGCGATCTACTCCTTCATGCAGTTCTTCTTCTCGCCCATCTGGGGCCGGCTCAGCGATCGCTACGGACGCAAGCCAATCCTCCTCGTGAGCCTCGCCGGAATCTCGCTCTCCTATGTCTGGACCGGCTACGCCGACGGCCTCGTCGAGCTCCTCGCGGCGCGCGCGCTCGCGGGCATCATGGCCGGCAACATCTCCGCCGCCCAGGCCTATATCGCGGACGTGACCCCGCCGGAGCGGCGCGCCCAAGGCATGGGACTGATCGGCGCCGCCTTCGGGCTCGGCTTCATCGTGGGCCCTGCGCTCGGCGGCGTGCTCGCAGGCGCCGATCCGCACAATCCCCATGTGGTGGCGCCGGCCTTGAGCTCGGCGGCCCTCTCGCTTGCAGCCCTCGTCTTCGCCCTCGTCTTCCTCAAGGAGTCGCTCGCCCCCGAAGCCCGACGTGAGGCCGGCGAGAAGCCGCGCGCGGGACGCTTCGCGCTTCTCGCCGCCGCCTGGCGCGGGCGCGAGCTCAGGCTCCTCGTGGTGCTGTTCTTCCTGGTGACCTTCGCGTTTGCCGGCCTCGAGGCGACCTTCGCCATGTGGTCCGAGCGCGTCTTCGGCTGGGGGGCGACGCAGAACGGCTACCTCTTCGCCTACGCGGGCGTGCTCGCCGTCATCGTGCAAGGCGGGCTCATGCGCAAGCTCGCCGCGACCTTCGGCGAGAAGCGCCTCCTGATCCAAGGCGCGCTCGCCTTGGCCCTCGGCCTCGCCCTCATTCCGTTCGCGCGCTCGCTGCCGCTTCTCCTCATCGCCATGGCGCTCGTCGCCTACGGAGGCGGCACCAGCAACCCCTCGCTCAGCAGCTTGATCTCTCTCTCGGCGGCCAAGACCATGCGCGGCGGCGTGCTCGGCGTCTCTCAATCGGCGGCGAGCCTCGCGCGCATCCTCGGCCCCGCCTTTGCCGGAGCCGTCTTCACGCTCGCCGGCCGCAACGGGCCCTATGTGGTGGGGGCCGCGGTGATGCTCGTCGTGCTCGTGCTCGCCATCCGCCTCGAGCGGCGCGGTGTCCTCCAGGCGACGGATGCCGCCTGAGGGGCGACGCTGTCCCGATCATGGCCCAGCCTGCTCGCGCGCGTGGCGCAGGACGAGATCGACGAGCTCCGGCACGCTCATGCCGATCTGCGCGCCGAGGCTCCGGGCGAGCTCGTTCATGTCGGAGAGGCGCCCCGTCGCCCAAGTCGAGCGCGCCTCGCCAATGCGCGCCGTCGCCGCCGCCACCGTAGCCGCCGCGATGCCGCGCGCGGCGAGCACCGGAAGCCGCGACACGCCGGCGCGGTCGATGCCGATGCCGGCGTCGTTGTAGACGGCGGCGCGTGCGGCGACCCCTATGGCGCTCTCGGGCTTGCCGCCCAGGAGCCCGCCGTGGGAGCCCGTGACCAGAACGGCACCGGCGTCCGAGGGCTCGGCGAGGGAATTCGAATCGAGCCCCCATACCTTGGGCTCGCCGCGCTGGTGACGGAGGAGGAAGCGGCCCTCCTCGTAGGGCGGCGGCTCGCGGCCGGAGAGCCTCGCGCGGCGCATGCGCTCGGCAGAGGCAGGGCAGCGCTCGCCCACCGTGCAGCCGAGCGCTGCCGCCGCCGCGTTGACGCGGCTGATGGTCCCGCGCGCCATCATGTCGGCGCCGTCGCCGATACGCGCCGTGCGGTAGTCGACGGTGGCGGCGGCGATGGCGAGGGCATCGAGATAGCCGAGGCCGGCGATGCCCGCCTCCTCGAGCCCGATGCCCGCGTCGTTCAGGATGACGCCGCGCAATTTGCCGCGGGCCGCGAGATAGGCGGCGTAGACGCCGCCGTGGGAGCCAGCCACGGCGACGCTGCCGGCGGTATTTGCCGCGAGCTTCGTGATGCTGTCCATGACCAGAATCGGGACGCTCGGCACTGCCATCGCCGCCGTGGCAAAATTTGCTTAATTTACAGCGCGATACTATAGATCGCTCGGAACCGCGTCACGGGGGGATGCTGCGATGGCGCCGAGGCCCAACATCGACGTCGAGCGACTGCTCGCGCACTACCGCACGATGTGCCGCATCCGCGCCTTCGAGGAGGCGGCCGAGGCGGCGCACAAGGCCGGCCAGGTCACGGGCGCCGTCCACCTCTCGATCGGCCAGGAGGCGGTCGCCTCCGGCGTCTGCATCCATCTCGCGCGCGAAGACCTGATCACGACGACGCACCGCGGTCACGGCCACACCATCGCCAAGGGGGCCTCACCTGCCGCCATGATGGCCGAGCTCTTCGGCCGCGCCACCGGGACTTGCCACGGCAAGGGCGGCTCGCTCCACATCGCCGATTTCAGCGTCGGCATGCTGGGGGCGAACGGCGTGGTGGCGGCAGGGCTCACCATCGCGGTCGGGGCCGCGCACGCGCTCAAGCTCAAGGGCGAGCGGAGAGTCGTCGTCTGCTTCTTCGGCGACGGTGCCACGAACCGCGGCCCCTTCCTCGAGAGCCTCAACTGGGCCAAGCTCTTCGAATTGCCGGTGCTCTTCGTGTGCGAGGACAACGGCTTCGCCGCGATGACCCGCACGCGCGCGGTCTCCGCGGGACCCGGCCCCGAGGCGCGCGCCGAGAGCCTCGGCATCGCCGCGCGCGCGGTCGACGGCAACGACGTGGCCGCCGTGGACGAGAGTGCGGCCGAGCTTCTCGCCCGCGTGCGCGCGGGTCAAGGCCCGCAGTTCCTGCTTGCGCGCACTTATCGCTTGAAGGGGCACACGGCGAGCGATGCAGCCCTCTATCGCGCGGCCGCCGAGCTCGAGGCGAAAAAGGCGGACGACCCGATCAAGCGCTGCGGCGAGATCCTGGGCCTCAATGGCGTCGCCGAGGCGAGGCTCGCAGCGCTCGCGGCGGAGGCGAGAGGCGAGATCGCGGCGGCGGTCGAGGCGGCACTCGCGGCGCCCTGGCCGGCGGCCGAGCTCGCCTGGACCGACGTGCAGGACGTGGGAGCCGGGCGATGGCGCTGATGAGCTATCTCGAGGCGGGCAAGACGGCACTCGCCGCCGAGATGCGCGCGGACCCTGCGGTGTGGGCGCTCGGCGAGGACCTCGGGCGCGGCGGGGTCTTCGGCCAGTACAAAGGCCTTGTCGAGGAATTCGGGCGCGAGCGCATCGTCGATACTCCGATCTCGGAGGCGACCATCATGGGGGCCGCGGTCGGTGCCGCACTCATGGGCACACGCCCGGTGGTCGAGATGCGCTTCGCCGACTTCGCGCTCTGCGCGGTCGACGAGCTGGTCAATCAGGCGGCCAAGGCGCGCTACATGTTCGGCGGCCAGGGGCGCGTGCCGCTCGTGGTGCGCCAGCCGATCGGCATGTGGCGCTCCTCGGCCGCCCAGCATTCGCAGTCGCTCGAGGGCTGGTACGCGCATATCCCGGGCCTCGTCGTCGTCTGCCCGGGAACTCCCGCCGACAATTACGGCCTGTTGCGCAGCGCCATCCGCTGCGACGATCCCGTCGTTTACATGGAGCACAAGGACATGTGGGGGGTGACGGGCGAGGTCGACGAGGCAGCCCCTCCCATCCCGCTCGGCAAGGCGCGGCTCGTGCGCGCGGGCAGCGAGCTCACGCTCGTCGCCTGGTCGGGGGCCCTGCGCGCGGTCGAGGCGGCACTCGAGCTCTTGGCCGAGCGGCCCTCGGTCGAGGTCATCGACCTGCGCACGATCTATCCCTGGGACGAGGAGATGGTATTGAACTCGGTTCGCCGCACTGGCCGGCTCTTGATCGTGCATGAGGCGGTCGAGACCGGCGGCTTCGGCGCCGAGATCGCCGCGGTGGCGGCGGAGGAGCTCTTCGGCGTGCTCAAGGCGCCGATCCGCCGCTTGGCCGCACCGCGCATCCCGGTGCCCTACGCGCCGCCGCTCGAGGCGGTGTGCAAGGTCTCGCCGGCGAAGATCGCCGAGACGGTGCGGGCGATGGTGGGATAGCGCGGCATTTGTAGGGTGCTTCGAGACAGGGGATGAAGATGCAAACACCGCTCGACCCGCAGCTCGAGCGCTGGAATGAGCGCTTCGCCGCCGAGGACTATTATTTCGGCAAGGAGCCGAACCGCTTCCTTGCCGCGCACGTGCATTTGCTCAAGGCGGGGCAAAGTGCCGTCGCCATCGCCGACGGCGAGGGGCGCAACGGCGTGTGGCTCGCCGAGCGCGGGCTCGAGGTGCTTTCGCTCGATTTCTCGCCGAAGGCGCTTGCCAAGGCGCGGCGGCTCGCGGCCGAGCGCAAGGTGAGGCTCGCGTTGCAAAAGGCCGATCTCGCCCGCTGGTCGTGGCCGGAGGCGCGTTTCGAGGTGGCCGTCGCGATCTTCATCCAATTCGCCGACCCGGCGTTGCGGAGCATCATCTTCGCGGGCCTCAAGAAGTGCCTAAAGCCGGGCGGCCTTCTGCTCCTCCACGGCTACCGCCCCGAGCAGCTCGAGTACAAGACCGGCGGCCCGCCGTACGTCGAGAACCTCTACACGGAGGAGATGCTGCGCGCGAGCTTCGCCGACATGGAGATTCTCGAGCTTAGCACCTACGACGAGGCGATCCACGAGGGCCGCGGCCACGCCGGCAAGTCGGCGCTCATCGATCTCGTGGCGCGGAAGCTCTAGTGTTGTGGTTCTGACGCTTGATTCCAATCATTGTGTCGGAACCACAACACATCATTATGATTTTGCTAGTGTTCCGGGTCGACGGTTCGGAACGAAGCGTTGGAGTCGGAACACTAGCCGCGCTCAGCCGGGCTGTCGCTTGAGCTCGACCTCGACGAAGGCCATGGGCGCATTGCCGGCGTTGAACACATTGTGCTCGACCCCTGCTTTGCGGAAATAGGCGACACCCGGCGCGAGATCGGCCAAGCTCTCGCCGGCCGCGGCGACGGCGCGCAGCTTGCCTACAGTGAGCGGCACGACGACGTAGTCGTAGTCGTGGCGGTGAGGGCCCGTCTCCGCGCCCGGCGCGAAGCGCCACTCGGTGACCCGCACGTCGTCCGTATCGATGCGCAAAATTCCTTCCGCCTGCGTCATGTCCGGCCCTTTCCTTGGCGCCCGCGAAGAGCTCGAAGGTGCCACGGAGCCGGGCAGGGCGTCCAGGCCGGAGGCCGCGCCGCCCAAGGTCGCCTGGCCGCCTCGCGCCTTACGGCAGTCAGCCTCCCTGGACCGGCTTGTCCCTAAGGCCGAATTGGAGCATCATTCCCCAAAATCGCCGGCGATCGGGGGCATGTCGGCGTAACGAGGGAGGATAGAACTCATGGCCACCGCGTCCACCTACGGCAAGCTTTCGGATAGCCAACACAGCGCGGAGTTGCGCAAGGCGGTGATCGCCGCAACGGTCGGCACCACCATCGAGTGGTACGATTTCTTCATCTATGGCACCGCCGCCGGGCTGGTATTTCCGAAGCTTTACTTTCCCAACGAGGATCCGCTGACCGGGACGCTGTTGGCGTTCACCACCTACTTCATCGGCTTCGTCGGCCGGCCGATCGGCGCCGCGATCTTCGGGCATTACGGCGACCGCATCGGCCGCAAGGCGACGCTCATCGCGACGCTGCTCCTTATGGGTATCGCAACCGTCCTCGTGGCTTTCGTGCCGAGCTACGCGTCGATCGGCATTTGGGGGGCCATTATCCTGACCGTGCTGCGCATGCTGCAAGGCATCGGCGTCGGCGGCGAATGGGGTGGGTCGGTCCTGATCGCGATGGAATGGGCGCGCACCCACGGCAGCCGCGGGCTCGTCGCCTCGTGGCCGCAATTCGGCGTGCCGTGCGGCCTGTTCCTGGCGAACCTCGCCATCCTCGCGTTCAGCGCCTGGTCGGGTGCCGATTTCATCAGTTGGGGCTGGCGCGTGCCGTTCTTGCTCAGCATCATCCTGATTGGCATCGGCATCTGGATCCGGCTCGGCATCCTCGAGACGCCGGTCTTCCGCCAGCTCGTCGAGGACAAGAAGATCGAACGGGCGCCGATCTCCGAAGTGATCAAGAAGCAGCCGCGCGAGATCATCCTCTGCGCCCTGCTGCGCATGGCCGAGCAGGCACCGTTTTACATCTTCACCGCCTTCGTCTTCGCCTACGCCACCACCACGCTGAAGATGTCGCGGGACCTGATCCTCTTCGCGGTGCTCGCTGCCTCGTGCCTGTCGTTCGTCTCCATTCCGCTCGCGGGCCATATCTCCGACCGCATCGGCCGGCGCAAGATGTACCTGATCGGCGCGGCGGTGACCGGTCTCTTCGGCTTCCTCTATTTCGGCATGCTGGACACGGCAATTCCTTCCGCCGTGTTCATCGCGATCTTCCTCTCGCTCATCCCGCACGACATGCAGTACGGCCCCCAGGCGGCACTGATTGCCGAGTCGTTCACGCCGCGCCTGCGCTATAGCGGCTCGTCGCTCGGCTACCAGCTCGCCTCGGTCATCGCCGGCGGTCCGGCGCCGATCATCGCGACCGCGCTGTTCGCCGCCTATCACACGGGCTATGCCATCGCCATCTACATCCTCGCCTGCGCTGTGATAAGCCTGATCTCGGCGGGTCTGATGCCGGACTACACCGGCAAGGACATCTCGGCGGAATACGACGAGGGCGCCTAGTCTAGCTACTTGAGAGACGCCTCGCGCCTTAGAGGTCGCACGATGAAGCTCGCCGCTGCGCAGATCGCGGAATTCGAGGAGGAGGGCTATCTCTTCTTCCCGAGCCTCTTCTCGCCGGAGGAAATCGGCGTGCTCAGCGGCGAGCTTCCCGGCCTCTTCGCCCAAGCGCGCGAGGAGGTCGTGCGCGAGAAGGGCTCGGAGGCGCCGCGCACGGCTTTTTACGTGCAGACCTGGAATCCCGCCTTTGCGATCGCGGCCCGCCATCCGCGCCTCGTCGAGCCCGTCATGCAGCTCCTCGGCTCGGACAAGCTCTACATGCACCAGTTCAAGGTCAACGCGAAGGCGGCCTTCGACGGTGCCGTCTGGCAATGGCACCAGGATTACGCGACCTGGTTCAACGACGACGACATGCCCGCGCCCCGCGCGATGAACATAGCGCTCTTCCTCGCCGAGGCGAACGAGTTCAACGGGCCGCTCATGTTCATCCCGAAGAGCCACCGCGAGGGGCGCCTCGCGGCCGGCCACGACGTGACCACCACGAGCTATCCCTTATGGACCACGGATGACGAGACGATCGCCCGCCTCGTCGACAGGGGTGGCATCGTGGCGCCCAAGGGTCCGGCCGGCTCGGTGCTGCTCTTCCACGGCAACCTCGTCCACGCCTCGGGCTCGAACCTGACTCCCTGGTCGCGCTGGATCCTCTATCTTTCGCTCAACCGCTGCGACAACGCGATCCGCCGCTTCAAGCGGCCGACCTGGATCGCCAACCGCGACTTCACGCCGATCGAGATGCTGCCCGACGATTGCCTGCTCGAGTTCGCGCGGCGGCGGAGTGCTGCGGAATAGCGCGCTCAGGCGGCGCGCGCGCCATTGCGGCGGATGATCGGGTCGTCGAAGAAGGCGAAGGAGCCATGACGAGTTGGCGCCGGAGCGTGATGACCGCGCTGGCGGCGCTCACCCTTGTGGCGGCGGCGCACACCGCCTGGGCGCAAGGCGAGAGGCGCGTCGCGTTGGTGATCGGCAATAACGCCTACCTCAACGTGCGCAGCTTGGAAAAGTCGTTGAACGACGCACGCGCCGTCGCCGCGACATTGCGCGACGTCGGGTTCGAGGTGATCGAGCGGGAGAACCTCGACCGCCGCGGCATGAACCAGGCATTGACCGAGTTCGTGCAGAAGATTTCCGGCGGCGGCGTCGGCCTCTTCTATTACGCCGGTCACGGCGTTCAGATCGGCGGCAGCAATTATCTGATACCGGTCGACGTACCCGCACTCGGCAATCCGGAAGAGCTGCGCGACGATGCGATCGATCTGGGACGCGTACTCGAGCGGCTGACCGAGGCCAAGGCCAAGCTAGACATCGTCATTCTGGATGCTTGCCGGGACGATCCATTTCCGCGAGTGGCGGGCCGCAGCCTTGGTGGAACGCGGGGGTTGGCGATTCCCGCGGCCCCGAACGGCATCCTGATCCTGTTTTCGGCAGGCGTGAATTAAATCGCGCTCGATACGCTGGGCCCGGGCGACGACAATCCCAACGGCCTTTTCACACGGAAGCTCTTGCCGCTGATCAAGGTACCAGGGCTGCGGCTTGATGAGGCGGTTCGGCGTATCCGGCGGGAGGTTTCGGCCGCGGCCCGCTCCGTCGGCCACGAGCAGAACCCGGCGATCTACGACCAGACTGACGGGGACTTCTACTTCGTGCAGTCGACGCCGGCCTCGGTGCCGAGCGCCCCCCCTTATCGCCCGCTGCCGTTCACGCAGGTACCGTTACGAAGCGGGCAAGCCGGTGCTGTGCCCAATCCGCCGGCCGCGCCGAAATGCGAGCTGTCCGGAATTCCCATGAACGGGTGCCAGCCCGGCGCGACCGGCGGACAACTTCAGGTGATCGCCGGTCGCGGGGATTTCGCGGTAATTTCCACGACGAACAAAACGCTGAACGTTCCTCCCGGCGCCGCATTGAACGGCACGATCAAGCTTGCCGCCCTCAATCTTGGGCCGCCCACTGCCGTGGCGCCTTTGATCTACACCCCCTCCTGGGGCGACCACAGCAGCAGCTGGCGGTTGGTCCAGAATTGGTTGCCATCCGGAAAGTCGGACCAGGCGGCGCAGGTTTCGTTGCAGGCGCCGGAGGCGCCCGGCGTCTATCACATCATCTTCGCTTTCGCGTGGGAGATCGGCGGAGACCATGTCGCCTCCGCCACGAATTGGGGCACCCGAACGGATCGTTGGAATGAGGGCCACGACATCGCCGAGCTCAACGCCAGCCAGTTGGCCGAAGCCCAGCTCAAGGGCTACATCTTGATCAACTGGTACTTCGGACCAGGGAACACCCGTCAATATGTTCCTGTCGACGCGGTCACGCTGGTCGTCGGAACCCCGATGTAGCATCATCGATCGGGCGGTGCTCAGATGTCGCGGGCGCCGTCGAGGAAGGCGGCGACGCGGCGATCGGAGCGGAGCTGCCGAAGCTCGTCGGGGGTGGGCAGCTGCGGCTTGTCGCGCTCCGCATTGACCATGCACAGGAAGCCGAGCGGCTCGCCGCGCGTGGCGCGAAACTGGTGCCACGTCCAGGCGGGAATGCTGACGAGGTCGTAAGGCTTCACCTCGCGCACCTCCGCGCCCAAGAGGCAGTGGCCGTGGCCGCGCAGGATCATGACCGCATGCATGTGCTCGTGGCGCTCGAGCGTTGAGTAGCCATCCGGTGCCATCTCGAAATAGCGCAGCTCGCAGCTGAGGCGCGGGTCGGCGAAGAGGAGCTGGCGCGAGATCGCCTTGAAGGGCGCGCTGCCTTCCTCCTTGTAGGGAAGCAGCGCAGTCTCGTCCCAGCGAAAGCCCTCGTGAAAGCCGCGGACGCGGGTCGCCTCGTCGCTCGCCATGGCATGTCACCGATAAGCGTATTGCTCGACCAAGCGGGTGAAGGCGGCGGTCTCCTCGGTCAAGCGCGCGCGCGCGGCGAGCAGGCCGCCGCCGATCAACAACATTGCATCGGGGCCGTAGAAGTCAAGCATCTCCGGCACGCGCTCGGGCGTCATCCCGCCCGCCGGCACGGGGACGCAACTCCGGATGTCTCCCCAGGGCGCGCGCGCGGCCTCCGCCAGGCCGGCGCAGGTCGCGCGCGAGTAGCCGAAGCGGCCGCCGTGATTGGGAAAGATCGTGGCATCGGCGCCGAAGAGGCGGAAGAGCTTGCCGAGCAGAAGGGGCGGGGCGATGCGGGAGGCGCCCGCGAGTGCCGGGTGCGCCATGAACGCCATCGCGGGATTTTCCGCCGCGAGCGCTCGGAGCTGGGGCAGGCCGATGATCATCGGCGCCACGAGGACCATCGCGAGGCCCGCCTCGCGCGCGAGTGCCACTTGCGCCCTGAGCTGGTCGAGGTTGCCCGAGAGGCTCGGCACGTAGCGCGTGAGCCGGCCCGTCTCGCGGCTCGCCTCGCGCACCGCCGCCGCGCAGGCGCCGACGCGCTCGGCAAAGCGGCTGTAGGCCTGATCGGCGAGCCCATGGTCGTCCTTGATGAAGTCGAGCCCGCCGAGCGCCAAGCTGCGGGCGAGATCGGCAAGCTCACGCGGCGGCAGCCCCTGGGGCTTGAGCGCCGAGCAAGTCAACGCGCGCCGCTCCGCAGCCGCGAGCTCACGCAACCCGACGAGACCGCGATTGGGGCCGGGGAAGGCCGCCGCGAGCTCGGCCGGCAGCAGCGCATCCTCCAGCACGACGTCGTCGTGGATCGAGCTGTTGCCGAACAGCATGTTGATGAGCTGTCCGGCCTCGGAGCCCGTCGTCGCGGCGGCAAGGGAGATGCGCACCTCGAAGAGGCCGCGCTCGCGCTCGACGATCCCCTCGACGCGCCCGACGATCTCGGACAAGACGTAGGGATCGTCGATCGCGGAGACCGGCATCTCCACGCTTTGCTCGACCGCGATCGCCTGTGCGCGCGCCTCGATCGCGCGCGCGTCGGCGCGCACGCGGTAGATCGCCACAAGGCGCGCCGCCGCGGTCTCTTTCTTGTGGACGGAAGCTCTTGGCCTCATTCCGCGTCGGGTTGCTTCAAGGGATGGGCGTCGGCGAAGGCGGGGATCGCCATGCAGCTGTCGTAGACCCGCATCACCTTCTTGTACGGCGCCAATTCGCATTTGAACATCTTGGCCGGCGTCACTTGGGTCACCAGGCAGATGTCCGCCACGGTCGGCGTCTCGCCATGGCAGAAGCGGCCGCTTTCCCGGTGCTCGGCCAAGAGCGCCTCCATGGCCTCGAGGCCGAGCCCGATCCAATGCTGGATCCAAGCGAGCTTCTGCGCCTCGTCCACTTTCAAGACACCCGTCAGGTAATTGCGGATGCGCGGGACGATGAGCGGGTGCGAGTCGGCGACATTGACGAGTGCGAGAGCGCGCACCCAGGCGCGCGACAGGAGATCGGCCGGCAGAAGCGGAGGCTTCGGATATTTCTCCTCGAGATACTCGAGGATGGCGAGCGACTGGGTGAGCTTCGCGCGGCCGTCGATCAAGGTGGGCACCACCATCTGCGGGTTGATCGCCTTGTACTCGGCGGCGTACTGGTCGCCATGCTCGAGATGGAGAAAGCTGTCCTCGCGCTCGAGGCCCTTGAGGTTGAGCGCGATGCGCACCCGGAAGGTCGCTTGCGAGCGATAATAGGTATAGAGCTTCATGGCCTGTTCCCTCCCCGCCGCGAAGCCTCTCAAGGCTGGCGCGGTGCGCGATAGCGTATCTCCGGCCGGGAGGCGCCGCAATCGAGCTGAGCCCTCGCGAAAGTCCCGGTAAGTCTCAGTTTGAATTTCCCGACCTGAAACGGGGTGATCTCCCTCTCCTCCTTCAGGAGGAGAGGGTCGGGGTGAGGAGGTGGCCGTGCGAAACAGGCCCTCTGCCGCAGAAGCTTGCTGCGCTCGCCCTCCTCACCTTCCCATCGCTACGCCCGGCGCGCGGAGCGCGCCTCTTATGCATGATGCAGAAGAAGCGGGCCTTTGGCCCGCAGGGGCCCCTTCCTCTCCTCCTGAAGGAGGAGCGGAGAAGCGAGCCTTACCTCCGCTTGCCGAGTTTCAAACCGAGACACTACTAAAATCCCGCTTTTCTTGACGCAGAATCGGCGCGGATGGGATAGTCCCGCACGCGCGCGCAGCACTGCTGGCGAAAAAAGGAAACGGACGTAATGACCAAGCGCACGAACACGCTCTCGCGCCGCACGCTCCTCAAGCTCGGCGCCGCGGCGACGCTCCTGCCCGCCCGCGCCTTTGCCGAGGCCGAGTCCTTGCGCATCGGCTTTCTCACGGTGAAGACCGGCCCCTTGGCCGCGGGGGGCAAGCAGCAGGAGGAAGGCGTCGAGCTCTTTCTCAAGGAGCGCAAGGCAAGCCTCGCCGGACGCGCGGTCGAGGTCACCACCCAGGACACCGCCGGCAATCCCGCAACGGCCAAGGTCAAGACGCAGGAGTTGGTCGAGCGCTACAAGGTTGACGTGATGATCGGCCCGCTCGCCACCAACGAGGCGTTGGCGATGGACGATTACGTGCGCGAGTCGGAAGTGCCGCTCATCACCACCACTTCCACCGCCTCGCTCGATCTCAAAGCGCGCAAGGTCAATCCCTGGGTGCTCCACGCCTTCGGCACGGCGCCCCAGGTGACCCATCCGCTCGGCCACTACGCGGCCCGGACGCTCGGCTACAAGCGCATCGCCACGCTCGCCGACGATTTCACCTACGGGCATGAGGGCACTTCCGGCCTGCAACGCACCTTCGAGGACAACGGCGGCAGGGTCGTGCAGAAGCTGTGGCCGCCGCTCAACGTTCCCGACTACGGGCCGTATATCGCGCAGATCGAGCAGAACATCGACGCGCTCTACATCGGCTTCGCCGGCATCAACGGCCTGCGCTTCCTCAAGCAGTTCAGCGAATACGGCCTCAAGGGCAAGATCCCGGTCTTGGGCAACACCACCAGCACCGACGAGGGCATTCTGCGCAACATGGGAGACGAGGCGCTCGGCGTGGTGACCGCCGGCTGGTACGCCGCCGGGATCGAGACGGCCGACAACGGGAAGTTCGTGGCGGCGATCCGCGAGAGCTACGCCCATGATCCGGGCTTCTATACCGCAGGTCCCTATACGGCATTGCTCATCATCGAGGCGGCGCTCAGGGCGACCGGTGGGGAGACGGACGACAAGCGGGCCTTGCTCAAGGCGCTCCATGAGGTCCGCCTCACGAGCGGGCCGCTCGGCAAGATCCGCCTCGACAACTACGGCAACCCCATCCTCGACATCCACATCCGCAAGGTCGAGCGGCGCGAAGGACGTCTCGTCAATGCCATCATCTACACCTATCCCGAGGTGAGCCAATTCTGGACCTACGATCCCAAGAAGTTCCTCGCCGAGCCGGTTTATTCGCGCAACTACCCGCCGGCGCGGTATTTGGAGTAGCGGCTGCGGGACGCGCCACTCGACTAAGGTGTCATGTCCGTGAAAGCGGGCACCGTCATTGCGAGCGCAGCGAAGCAATCCAGGGCGCCAGACGCGAGACGCATTCTGGATTGCTTCGTCGCCCTTCGGGCGCCTCGCAATGACAAGTGTTTTGCCGAT
Organism: Alphaproteobacteria bacterium; assembly: GCA_052143835.1. Classification (GTDB taxonomy): domain Bacteria; phylum Pseudomonadota; class Alphaproteobacteria; order JACZXZ01; family JACZXZ01; genus DASPPM01. The sequence continues at coordinate 102,349 of JBKQRV010000042.1, read as the reverse complement.
GTGGTGAATTTCAGAAGCAGGACACTAACGATGTCCTTTCGCCTTTGGCACGCGGATCTTGAGCAGGCGCGCGGCGTTGCCGCCCATGACCGCGGCCTTGTCGGTGCCTCTGAGCGAGCGCGCGCTCGCGATGAAGCCGACCGGGTCCTCCATTCCCATGTCGTAGGGATAATCGGTGCCGAGCAGCAGGTGATTGCTGCCGTACTGCCGCGCGAGATAGTCGAGCTGGTGCGCGGTGAAAACGACGGTGTCGAAGTAGAGCTTCTTGAGATAGCTCGTCGGGCGCTTCTTGATGAGCCGGCGGCAGTCCTCGCGCGCGCGGTGGGCGTGGTCCATGCGGCCGGAATAGGCGGGGAGGAAGCCGCCGCCGTGCGCCACGCAGATCTTGAGGCGGGGGTAGGCCTCGAGCACGCCGCCGAAGATGAGATGGCTCACCGCGAGGGTTGAATCGAGCGGATTGCCGATCACATTCGCGAAGTAATGGTCAGCCAAGCGGCGGCCCTCGCTGAAGCCGCTCGGATGCAGGAAAACGAGGATGCCGAGCTCCTCGGCCTTGGCGAAGAAGGGGCGGAAGCGCTCCTCGGAGAGCTCGGCACCCGCGACGTTGGTGCAGACTTCGACCCCGCGCAGGCCGAGCTTCTTGACCGCGCGCTCGAGCTCGGCCACGGCGAGCTCGGGGGCCTGCAGCGGCACGGTGCCGAGTCCGACGAAGCGGTCGGGGTGGGCCGCGACGATGGCCGCGATGTTGTCGTTGATGAGCTTGGCACTCTCGCGGCCGAGCTCGGGCTCGGTCCAATAGTGGTACTGGAAGGGTGCCGGCGAGATCGCCTGCACGTCGATGCCGGCCTTGTCCATCGCCTTGAGGCGCGCCTCGACCGAGGTGATCCTGTTGTGGATCGCAGCAGCTTGGCGGCGGTTGACCTCGCGCGTCGCCGCGTTGGCGAAGCGGAAAAGCGGATCGCTCTCAGGCTTGAAAAAGGGCTTCACCAGCTCATCGGCCGCTTCCGTCAGCACGTGGCAGTGAATGTCGACGGTGAAAGGGCGGGGCATGCCGCGCCGCTTGCCCCGGGCGGGGCTCTTCAGGGTGACAGCGCGGTGGGCCGCGGGCAGGCAGCGGTAGAGCATCGTGGTCTCCTCTCTCAAGGCTCTTTATTGGGGAGCGCCGCGCGGCAGGCGCGCCAGACCTTCTCGGGCGTTGCCGGCATGTCGAGGGCGGGGCCCGCCGGCAGCGCGTCGGCGACCGCGTTCATGACGGCGGCAAGCGCTCCCGTGGTGCCGGCCTCGCCGACCCCTTTGACGCCGAGCGGATTGGTTGGGCAAGGGACCGCGTGGAGGGTGCTGGCCAAGCGGGGCAGATCGTCGGCGCGCGGCATGGCGTAGTCCATGAACGAGCCGGCAAGCAGCTGGCCGCTTTGCCGATCGTAGACCGCATGCTCGAGGAGGGCCTGGCCCACGCCTTGGGCGATGCCACCCTGCACCTGGCCCTCGACGATGACCTCGTCGAGCGCCACCCCGCAGTCGTCGACGGCCGTATAGGCGGCGAGCGTCACCCGACCCGTCTCGGGATCGATCTCCACTTCCGCGACGTGGCAGCCGTTGGGAAAGGTCTGCGGCACCTCGGCCGTCTCGCGCGTGTCGAGCGTCTCGGCGATCTCGCCGCTCGCCTTGAGCTCGACGGCGCGCCCTGCCACCTCGAAGAGCGAGAGCCGGCGGTCGGTGCCGGCGATGGCGAAGAAGCCGCGCGCGAAAGTGACGTCGGCTTCGGCGGCCTCGAGCGCCAAGGCCGCGACGCGGCGTCCCTTGGCGAGCACGCGAGCGACGGCCGCGTGGATCGCCGTGCCCGCCATGGTCGCCGAGCGCGAGGCGACGGTGCCCATGCCCGCGAGCCCGAGGCGCGAATCGCCCTCGACCAAGGCGACCTGCGCCTCATTGAGGCCGAGCTCCCGGGCGGCGAGCCTGCGGAAGACCGAGGCATGGCCCTGGCCCATGGCCTGGACGGCGAGGGCGACCCGCACCGTCCCGTCGCCCGGAAAGGCGACCTCCGCCGGCTCGGTGGGCGCCCCGCCGGCATGCTCGAGGAAAGAGGAGACGCCGATGCCGCGCCGCCTGCCGGCCCGCTCGGAGCTCCGGCGCCGCTCGCGAAAGCCGGCATAGTCGGCCCGTCGCAAGGCTTCATCGAGAATGGCCGCGAAGGCGCCGCTGTCGAAGGTGGCGCCGACCGCGGTGCGATAGGGCATCATCGCGGGTGCTATCATGTTGCGCCGGCGCAGCTCGATGGGGTCGATGCCCGAGACGCGCGCCGCCTCCTCGACGAGGCGCTCCATCACGTAGTTCGCCTCGGGCCGTCCGGCGCCGCGATAGGGGCCGACCGGCAGCGTGTTGGTGAAGACGCAGCGCACCGAGACATCGACGTGCGGCACGTCATAGACGATGGGAAAGCAGCGGGCGAAGTTGTGGGTCGCGATGAAGGCGCCGTGCGAGGTGAGGTAGGCACCCATGTTGGCGAGGACGGCCACGCGGAGTGCGAGGAAGCGGCCGTCGCGATCGAGGGCCAAGGCCGCCTCCGTCACCGTGTCGCGCGCCTGATTGTCGCTCACGAAGGCCTCGGAACGGGACGATGCCCAACGCACGGGGCGGCCGAGCTTGCGCGCGGCGACCAGGAGGGCGGCGTACTCGGGATAGCCCGAGGTCTTCATGCCGAAGCCGCCGCCCACGTCGCCGGTCACGACGCGCAACTTCTCGGCCGGCATGCCGAGGGCAGCGACGAGCTGGTCGCGCAGCACCTGAGCGCCCTGCGAGCCGGCATGAAGCGTGAGACTGTCGCTCGCCGCGTCATAGCTCGCGACCGCACCGCGCGGCTCGAGCGAGGCCACGACGAGGCGCTGGCTTGTGAGCGTCAGACGCGCTATGTGCGCGGCAGCCGCGAAGCTCCGCTCCACCTCGCGGGCATTGGAATCGTCCTTCATTGCAGCACTCGACCAATCGAGCGCCAAGTTGCCGGGCGCTTCCGGCCAGATCTGGGGTGCCCCCGGTGCCACCGCGTCATGCAGATCGACGACGGCGGCAAGGGGCTCGTAGTCGAGTGCCACGAGCTCGGCTGCATCGAGGGCCTCGGCCTCGCTCTCGGCTACGACGAGGGCCACCGGCTCGCCCACGTGACGGAGGCGCTCCCGCGCGAGTGCCGGGCGCTGCGGGATCCTCAGCGTGGAGCCGCCGCGGCCTGGGAAGGAGCGCAGCTGGGAGATGTTGCCCATACCTGCTGCCGCCATGTCGTCGCCCGTCAGCACGGCAAGCGTGCCGGGAGCACTCAGCGCGGCTGAGGCGTCGAGCGAGCGGATGCGCGCCGAAGCATGGGGCGAGCGCACGAAAACGGCGGCAACTTGTCCCGCGAGCCGCAGGTCGTCCGTGAAGCCTGCGCGCCCCTCGAGTAGGGCCGCGTCCTCGAGACGGCCGGGCCAGGGACCTCCGCCTTGCTCGCTCATGGGGCTTCCGCTCATGCTTGCTCCTCAAAAGACGCCGAGATGCTGGCCGAGATCGACGGTCTCGCGCACGACCGCGGCCGGCGTGGTGCCCACCGCGACGCGTCCGCTGGTGAGGATGACGATGTCGTCCGCGAGATCCATGACGAGCCGGGGATTCTGCTCGACGAGCAGGATCGAGAGCCCTTGATCCTTGAGCTTCCGGATCGTCGCCATGACCTCGGCGACGATCTGCGGCGCCAGGCCTTCCGACGGCTCGTCCATCAGCAGCACGCGAGGGTTCGACATGAGCGCGCGCGCGATCGCGAGCATCTGCTGCTCGCCCCCCGAAAGCAATGCCGCCGACTGATCGCGCCGTTCGCTCAGGCGCGGAAAGGCGTCGAACACGCTTGCGAGCGACCAGGGAAATCGGGCAGCACCTCGCGGCCGGTGCGCCGCCACGACGAGGTTCTCGCGTACGGTGAGGCTGCGGAAGATGCGCCGGCCCTGCGGCACGAGCGCCACCCCGCGCGCCGCGATGGCTTCGGGTGCCGCACCCGCGACCTCCTCGCCGAAGAGGCAGATGCGGCCACCCCTAGGGGCCAGGAGGCCGACGATCACGCTCAGACAGGTCGTCTTGCCGGCGCCGTTGCGGCCCAAGAGGCCGAGTAGGTGTCCTTCCGCAAGGCCGAGCGACACCTGCTGCAGCACGTGGCTGTCGCCGTAATAGGCATCGATGCCGTCGAGCGCCAGCGCGTCACTCGCCAAGATAGACCTCCCGGGTACGAGGGTCGGCGACGACGTCGGCCCGCGTGCCGTCGGCGATCACCTTGCCGAAATGGAGAAGCGTTATGCGATCGGCGAACTCGAGGGCCGTGTCCATGTCGTGCTCGATCATGACGATGGTGACCTCGCGCGGGATGCCGAGGATGAGCCGCAGGATGTCGCGCCGCTCCTCGACCGAGAGCCCTGCAAAGGGCTCGTCGAGGAGCAGGAGGCGCGGACGCTGGGCGAGCGCCATGGCGATCTCGACCCGCCGGCGCTCGCCGTAGGAGGTCTCGCCGAGCGGCCGGCCCGCGATCTCGCCGAGGCCGACGCGCGCCAAGGCCGCGCACGCGTCTTCGGCAAGGTTTGCCTGGCGGTCGAGCCGGACGACGGGGTTCCAGCGCAAGGGCGAGAGGCCGAGCAGCGAGAGCACGGCATTGCGCAACAGCGTCTCGCCGGGGAAGAGCGTGATGATCTGGTAGGTGCGCGCGACGCCCAGGTGCGCGCGCAGCCGGCTCGGGGTACCCGTGATGTCGCGGCCGAAGAGCATGATCCTGCCGCTCGCAGGCTTGAGCTCGCCCGTGATCAGGTTGAAGAGCGTCGTTTTGCCGGCGCCGTTCGGGCCGATGATGAGGCGCCGCTCGCCCTCCTCGACGGCGAGACTGACGTTGGCGGTCACGGTCAGGCCGCCGAAGGATTTTTGCAGCTCGCGGACCTCGAGCGCCGTCATGATGCGCCGCTTCCTCCTCAGCCGAGATGCGCGGCCGCAGCGCGCGCGCGTCGGGCGCGCCGCGCGGCGCGCCACAGCCGGAGCATGCCCGGCACCAGTCCTTCGGGCATGAAGAGAACGATCGCCACGAAGATGGCGCCGAGCACCAGGTTCCAGCGCTCGATGTAGGCGCTTGCCACGTACTTCATGACGACGACGAGGGCCGCACCCGCGATCGGACCAGCGAGCGTGCCGGTGCCGCCCGAGATCACCATGAGGAGCGCCTCCGCCGAAGTGGCGAGCGACAGCGCGTGCGGACTGACGAACTTGTCGTAATAGAGGAAGAAGAGCCCGGCGATGCCGGCGACCAGGCCGGAGAAGAGGAAGGCGAGGAAGCGAATGAGCCAGACGTGATAGCCAAGCGCCGTCATCCGCCGCGGCTGGTCGCGCGTGCCGCAGAGGCTTGCGCCGAAGGGGGAGGCGACGAAAATCTCCATCGCGGTCACCACGACGACAAAGGCCGCGAGGGTGGCGAGGTAGAACGCCTGCGGGCTCTCGAGCGAGATGCCGAAGGGCGCCGGGCGGCTCAGGAGGTTGACGCCGTTGTCACCGTTCGTCAGGCTGATCCAGCGATAGGCGATGCCCCACAGGATCTGGCCGAGTGCTAAGGTGATCATGAGGAAGCTGATGCCGGTCGAGCGCAGCGAGAGCAAGGCGAACACGGCGGTTGCCGCAAGCGTTGCGGCGAGGGCCAAGACGGCCGCCGTGAGGTGGTCCGCACCGCCCGCCACCGAGAGCGCCGCCGCGTAAGACGCCATGCCGAAAAGTCCCGCGTGACCGAGCGAGACGAGGCCGGCATAGCCCGCCAACACGTTCAACGCGAGAGCCAGCATGGCCCAGATGAGGATCTGGCTCGCGATGTTGACGTAATAGCTGTTGGCAAGCCAAAGGGGCAGCGTGGCGAGCACCAAAACGGCAAGGGCGAAGGTAAGGCGCCGCGTCATGCCTGCCTGCCGAAGAGGCCCTGCGGGCGGATGACGAGGACTGCAAGCATGGGCAGGAAGAGGATGACGTAGGCCAGCTCGGGAAAGAGGGCCTGGCCGAAATTATAGAGAAAGCCGACGATGAAGCTGCCCACGAAAGCGCCGACAAGACTGCCGGTGCCGCCGAGGATGACCACGATGAGGGCGAGCGGCAACATGTCGGCGTCGAGTCCCGGATAGACCGAGAGGATCGGGGCGCCCATCACGCCGCCGAAGCCGGCAAGGCCGGCACCCAGGCAGAAGATGATCGAGAACAGCCGGCCGACGCGGATGCCGACGACGCGCGCCATCGGGGCATCGTCGACGCCGGCGCGGATCATCGCACCCAGCCGGGTGCGGTCGAGCATGAGCCAGAGCATTCCGGCGATGACGACGGCGATGAGCGCGATCGCGAGACGATAGGCCGGGAACACCACGCTCGCGATCGGCACCACGCCGCGGAGTGCCGGCGGGGTCTCGATCTGCACCGGATCGCCCGTCCAGATCATCAGGCAGATGTCCGCGATCATGAAGGAGAGGCCGAGGGTGACGAGCACCTGCGCCAAGGCGTTGCCGGCAAGCCGGCGCAACAGCAGGCGCTCGATCAGGCCGCCGATCATCGCCATGGCGACGGCACTCGCGAGGGCTGCCGTCCAGAAGTCGAGGCCGGTGCGGAGGAAACTCACGCCGAGATACGCGCCGAGCATGAAAAACGAGCCATGCGTCAGGTTGGGAATGCGCATCAGGCCGAAAATGAGCGAGAAGCCGGCGGACAGCAGAAAGAGCAGGCCGCCGAGCGTGATGCTATTGATGGCAAGCAGAAGCCACAGGGTCATGGCCGGCGCGGTCCACTCGGCACCGCCCGTTCCGAGGGCGGCGAGGCACGGTTATTCGATGCCGACACTAAAGCTTCGCCGGCTCTGCGTCGCGCGTATAGACCGGGGCTGCGAGGTATTTCGTCTCGTCGTAGGTCCAGAACTGACTCACGTCCTTGTAGGTCTTGATGATCGTGTTCACGAGCTTGCCGTCCTTGCGCTCGAGCTTGCGGATGAAGACATTGCCGACGACGTTGCCCAAATGGTCGAAATGGAAGGGGCCGCGCGGCGAATCGGCGAGCTTGACCGCGCGCAGCGCCGCAATGGTCTTCTCCTTGTCGTCGGTGGCACCGCCCGTCTTCTCGAGCGCCGCCTCGATGCACATGCCATTGATGTAGCAACCTGCCGCGTAGCCGCCGGGGAGGTTCTCGGTCTCGTGCACCATGGTGGCGACGAAGCGCTTGTTGCTCGGCGAATCGTACTCGGCCGAGTAGAAGGCGCCCGAGACCGCACCCACGGCCTCGTCGCCGAGGCTCTTCAGGAGCGCGTCGTCGAGTGCCGTCCAGCCGCCGAGGAGCGGATATTTGCTCTTGAGCCCGAAATCGGCATATTGCCGCATGAACTTGACCGGGTTCGAGCCGGCGAAGCCCTGCCACACCGCATCCACGTCCGAAATCTGCGCGAGATAGGGGGTGTAGTCGGGGGTGACGATCGGTACCCACAGCCGCTTCACCACCTTGCCGCCCTCGTCCTCGAAGACGCGCTGGAAGCCGCCCGCCTGCTCGTAGCCGAAGGCGAAGTCCTCGCAGATCGTCATCGCGCGCTTGAGCTTCATCTCCTTCGCGGCGTAATCGCCGAGCGGATGGTTGCACTGCGAGGAGGTTGCCGAGGCGCGGATGAACCAGGGATTGGGCTTGCGCTGGGTCATGTCGTCCGCGGCGGCGAGGCTCAACATCGGCACCTTCGCCTGTGCGACGTAGTCGGTGATGGCGAGGAGCTCGAAGGCGGCGAGCGGGCCGACGATGAAGTCGACGGAATCGCGCTCGACCAGCTCCTGCGCCTTGGTCTTGGCCCCGGCCGGGTTGCCCCCGGTGTCCGCCGAGATGAGCTCGACCTTGCGGCCCGCGAGCGCGTAGTTCTTCTCCTTGAGGAAGGCGGTGAGGCCCTGCTCCATCTGGATGCCGCCTTGGGCGAGGGGCCCGGTCTTGACCGTGAGGAGGCCGATGCGCGCGGCCTTGTTCTCTGCGATCGCCGGAGCCCACGGCAGGCTCGCGGCCAGGACGGCGCTTCCCAGAAACGCGCGGCGCTTCAGGGTCCAAGACATGACATCCTCCCTTCAGCCCCTTTTTGCCTGGGGCGTCCTTGATCGTTTGCTAAGCATGATGCGGGAGGGCGCCCGCACCCGTCTAGTGGAAAATGGCCGAGGGAGCCCGCACGTCCATGACAGCGCGGTCACGGTCTCCGTCATTTCCGCGATACTCCGGCGCGCCGGCAATTTGCGCAGTGCTGAGCCGGCGAGCACTATAATACGCACCGGCACCGGCGGCCGGCAGGGGAGGGAGGGCGCAATCATGAAGGTAGGCGTCATCGGCATCGGCATCATGGGCTCGGCGATCGCGCGCAATCTGATTGTGGCCGGCTCCGGCGTTGCGGGCTTCGACATCGACAAGGACCGCCTCGAGGCGTTGCGGAGCGCGGGCGGAGAGGCACTGGGATCAGCTGAGGAAGTCGCTCGCGCGTGCGAGGTCGTGCTTACCAGCCTGCCGAGTGCGGCGGCGCTGGATGAGACCGTCGCGGGCCCGCGCGGATTGCTCTCGGCTCGCCGCAAGGGGCAGGTCATAGCCGAGCTCAGCACGCTGCCGATCGAGGTCAAGGAGCGCAATCGCGCGGCTCTCGCGGGGGCCGGAATAGCGCTCCTCGATTGTCCGCTGAGCGGTACCGGAGCGCAGGCGGTGACGCGCGACCTCGCGGTCTACGCCTCGGGCGATGCCGCCGCCTTCGACCGCGCGAGCCCCGTCTTCGCCCAGTTCGCGCGCGTCACCCACTATCTCGGCGCCTTCGGCAACGGCAGCAAGATGAAATTCGTCGCCAACCTCCTCGTGGCCATCCACAACGTGGCCACGGCGGAAGCGATGGTGCTCGGCATCAAGGCCGGGCTCGCTCCGGAGACGATTCGCGAGGTGATCGCGAGCGGGGCGGGAACCTCGCGCGTCTTCGAGCTGAGGGCCCCGCTCATGGCCGCACAACGCTACGAGCCGCCCAGCATGAAGATCGACGTGTGGCAGAAGGACATGGCGGTGATCGCCGGCTTTGCCGCGGCGCTCGGCGTTGCGACGCCGCTCTTCTCGGCGAGCGCTCCCGTCTACGACGCCGCGATCGGCCTCGGTTTAGGCGGCAAGGACACGGCCGCGGTCTGCGCCGTGCTCGAGCGCATGGCGGGCCTCGAGCGAGGATGAGCGATCGCATGGCGCAGCAGATGCAAATCCGGGGCGCCGCCAGGGGGGGAATCGGTCGATTGCGGCAGGGGTTCCGTCCACACTTTACCATCGACAATTTCGCATGACGACTATACACTTAACGCAATGCTCCCGGATCGGAGCAGTCCGGCGATGGCAGGCTGGGGCCATGGCCGTAGCCACTGCCGCGGCAAAGCCCGGTTAGTGGCTGAACCGACGCCTGCAAATCCCGCGGGAACGCGGGGCAGGAAATCGTGCCGGATATGGCCCCCGCCGAAGCGACCGCGCCGGATTTGACCTGAGATAGCGCCCGCTGAAAAGGTTGGCGTGCCCAGGTGCTTGCCTTTCGATAAATACGGAACGCGGGTTGCGACCGAATGTCGTGGCACCAGCGGAGGACAAGGGAGGATGGCCATGAATAGACTGAGCAGGCGCTCGGTGCTTCGCGCATCATTGGGATTGGCGGCGGCCGGGGCCCTCGCCCGACCCTTCATCGCCAACGCCGAGGCCAAGACCGCGAGCGTTTGGTGGACCCAGGGCTTTGTGCCCGAGGAGGACGCCTCCTTCCGCAACATGGTCGCGGAGTACGAGAAGGCGAGCGGCAACAAGATCGACTACAGCCTCATTCCCTTCGGGCCGTTGATGCAGAAGATCGTCTCGGCTGTCACCACCGGCGACGTCCCGGATGTTATGTCTCACGACGCCGGCAGCCAGAACGTCATTCCGCAAAACGCCTACCACGACAAGCTGGTCGACCTGACCGACGTGGTCGAGACGCAGAAATCAGAGTACATGCCCACCGCTTACGAGGGTGCGCAGTACTACAACAGCGTCACGAAGAAACGCGGCTTCTATATGGCGCCCTACAAGCTTAATGCCACGCCCTTTCATATCTGGACCTCGCTCGTCGAGAAGGCCGGCTACAAGCTGGCCGACGCGCCGAAAAACTGGGACGCGTTTTGGGACTTCTTCAAGCCGATGCAGCAGAAGCTGCGCGACCAGGGGATGCGCGGCGTCTATTCGCTCGGCCTGCAGCTCACCACCGTGGGACCGAACGACGGCAACGTCCTGTTCCACCATTTCCTCATCGCCAACGGCGGCGGCGGCATCATCACCAAGGACGGCCAGCCGCATCTCGATGATCCGCAGGTCAAGGAGGCGGTGATCAAGACGCTGACCTACCTCACCACCGCCTACAAGGACGGCTACATCCCGCCCGGGGCGCTCAGCTGGAACGATGCCGACGACAACAACGCCTTCCACGCGAAGCAGTTCGTCATTGATCTGGACGGGACGATCTCGACCGAGGTAGCACTCATCCACGACAAGGCACAGTACGACGACATCGTGACCTTGGGCATGCCGCTCGACAACGCGGGCAAGCCGATGCCGGAGCAGATCCTCGTCGAGGGCGCCTTCGTGCCGAGGGGCGCCAAGAACGTCGAGGTGGCCAAGGACTTCCTCAAGTACGTGATCCGGCCCGAGGTGACGGACGCCTATCTCAAGGCCGGGCTGGGACGCTGGCTGCCGACGATGCCGAGCCTCATCAAGAAGGACCCGTTCTGGCTCGACCCCAAGGACCCGCACGTCAAGGCCTATACCGAGGAAGGACTGGTGAACCCGACCGTCGCGGCCTTCGCCGTCTACAATCCGGGCTATGCCGAGGCGAACGCGCAGCAGATTTGGGGCGTCGCTCACGCGGATGTCATCCAGCACGGCATGACGCCCCAGGCGGCGGCGGAGAGCGCGCTCGGCAAGATCAAGACGATCCTCGCGAAATATCCTGTCGTGCAGAGCTGAGAGGCGAGCATGGACGGCGCCCAAGTTCTCAAGACTACCGAGGCGTTTGTTCCTCGGAGGGTCTCGCTCCCGCGGCGGCGCCTGCGCGCGTGGCGGGGCGGCTTGCAAGGCTCGGAGTTCACTTGGGCCGTCGCCTTCACCGTACCCTACATCGCGCTGTTCCTGGCCTTCGTGGCCTATCCCGTCGCTTACGGGCTGTGGCTCGGCCATAAGCCGAGCCTCTATGCGGAGCTGTTTGCCGACCCGATCTATCAGCGCACGGTGGTCAACACCGTGCTCTATGTCGGCATCGGCGTGAACTTGAAGATGTTCGGGGCGCTCTTGTTGTCGGGCTTCTTCATGCGGCGCGGCTGGTGGGTGAAGGGCCTGCTGCTGATCTACGTGCTGCCCTGGGCGGTGCCGGCGCTCCCCGCCTTCATCTCGATCCACTGGATGCTGAACGGCCAGTGGGGCCTCCTCAACAACCTCATGTGGGACGTCTTCGGCATCGATGGCCCGGGCTGGATCGAGACCTCGCGCTGGCTGGCGCTGGGCTCGGTCATCGTGTCGCACATCTGGAAGTGGATGCCGTTCTGGACCGTGATCCTGCTGGCAGGAAGGATGGCGGTCCCGCAGGAGCTCTACGAGGCGGCGGAGATGGATGGCGCCACAGGATTGCGGCGATTTGTCCATGTCACCTTCCCGCTGCTCGCCAATCTCTATCTCATTTGCACGCTGCTCTCGACGATCTTCACGCTCGGCGACTTCAACTCGGTCTATTTCGTCTCGGGCGGCGGGCCTGCGCTCTCGACGCACGTGCTGGCGACGCTCGGCATCCGCGACGCCTTCGACATCGCGCGGCCGGACCTCGGCGTGGCGGCGGTCATGTCGTCGCTGCCGCTGATGATCCCGCTGGTGATCCTGCTGATGCGCAAGCTGCGCACCACGGAAGTGCGCCTGTGAGCGCGGAGCTGATGGATGGCCCGCCGATCCGGCGGCGCCCCCATTACCGGCTGCGGCGAAACCTAAGCGAGGCGGCGGCGCTGGCGTTCGGCGTTGTGATCCTGATCTGGACGCTCACGCCGATCTACAACATGGTGATGGTGGCGTTCGAATCTCACGGTGCCGTGTTCACGACCGACATCTGGCCGAAGCAGCCTTCGTTTGCGAGCTTCTGGATCGTCGTAACCCAAGGCTACTGGTATCTCGACTATTTCTGGCACCAGTTCGGCAATAGCCTCTATATCGGCGTGGCGACGGTGTTCCTGACGCTGTTCATCGGCTCGCTGGCCAGCTTCGCGATCGGGCGGATGCGCCTCCGCTTCGGCTGGCTTTTGAGCAATGCCGCGCTCTTGACCTACGTCATTCCGGCCTCCTTCCTGGCGATCCCGTTCTACCGGATCATGCATTTTTACGACCTCTCGAACAACCTCTGGTCGGTGATCGCCGCTGAGGTGACCTTCGCCACGCCTTACGCCATCTTCATTTTCCAGCAATACGCCGTCAGCATTCCGATCGAGCTCGACGAGGCGGCGCGCATCGACGGCGCCTCGCCCATGCAGGTTTACTTTCGCATCTATCTGCCGCTGATGGCGCCGGCGCTGGTCGCGGTCGGCACCTACGCGCTGCTGCTCGCGTGGAACGAGTATCTCTACCAGTTCCTGCTGCTGTCGTCGAAGCAAAGCATGACGGTGCCGGTGGCCTTGGCGCAGTTCCTCAACAGCGACGAGGCGCCGTGGAACTACATGATGGCGACCGCCATCATCTATGCGCTGCCGCCGGTTGCGATCTATTACGCCTTCCGCCGCCGCATGACCGCGGGCCTCACCATGGGTGGCGTCAAGGGCTGAGGCCGGCGCTCCACACGGCACAGCACGAGACCACGCTCGAGGCGGCTTGCGGTTTTGTCGGTAGCCGCGGCGGCCGTACTCTTCCCAACGAAGGTCCGGTTTGGTCGGCCGTCGGGGGAATGTCGGTTTAAGGGGCGCGCGTGAGCAGCACGCGGCAGGTTCTCGCACTCGGCAGGCCTATCTTCGCGAACTGGCCGCGGCGGCCCATTTGGCACGGCCACCTGCACGGCCCGGATCTCACCTGGTCGCTCGCTTTTGTGCTGCCCTATGCGGCGGTGTTCGTCGCCTTCGTCATCTACCCGATGGGCTATGGGCTGTGGCTGGGCAGCAGTCCGTCGCTCTATAGAGAGCTATTCTCCGACCCGCGCTACGTCGCGGCGGCGGTCAATACCGTGCTCTTCGTCGGGCTCGCGGTGAACGTGCAGATGTTCCTCGCCCTGTTGCTGTCGGGCTTCTTCGCGCGCCGCCGCCGCTGGATCAAGCTCCTGCTGATCATCTATATCCTGCCATGGACGTTGCCGGCGGTTCCCGCATTTCTTTCCTTCCATTGGATGCTGGTCGCCGGCGACCGGGGTTTGATCGACCGCTTGTTGTCGGTCTTTTTCGGGATCGACGGTCCGTACTGGTTAAATAATGGCTCGCTCGCCCTCGCGTGGGACATCGTCGCCGATATCTGGAAATGGATGCCGCTCTGGACCCTGATCTTCCTCGGTGGCCGGATGGCGATCCCGCAGGACCTCTATGACGCGGCCGACGTGGACGGTGCCTCTCCCTATCGCCGGTTCCTCCATATCACGGTGCCGCTTCTCGCGAACCTCTACTTCATCAGCACTCTGATCTCGACGATCTGGACATTCGGCGACTACACGCCCGTGCTGTTCGTCTCGGGCGGCGGGCCGGCATTCTCCTCCGACGTTCTCTCCACGCTCGGATTTCACTACGCCCTCGATTTCGCCCACCCGCGGCTCGGCGTGGCGGCAGGGCTCTCGGCTCTTCCGTTGCTGATTCCGACCGTGATCCTGCTGATGCGCCGGCTGCAGATGACGGAGGTGCAGTTGTGAGCGTCGCTTTGTTCTCTGGCCGGCCGGGACGCAGACCGCATTACAGGCTGCGCCGGCTTCTCGTCGAAGCCGCCTCGGTGTTGCTCGGGGCCGTCATCGTCATCTGGTCGCTCATCCCTGTTTACAACATGTTTCTGGTCGCGCTCGATCCTGAGGGCCACAACGAGTTTGCCGGGGACATCTGGCCGCCGCACCCGACGATCGCCAGCTTCGTCGCGCTATGGACCGAGGAGGCCGACGACGTCGAGCATATCTGGGGCCAGTTCGGCAACAGTATCTACATCGGCTTGCTGGTGACGGCGTTGACCGTGCTGATCAGCTCGCTCGCGAGTTTCGCGATCGGCCGCATGCGCCTCGGCAAGGATTGGACGCTCAGCAACACGGCACTCATCACCTATGTGATCCCGTCGTCGACCCTGATCATCCCGTTCCTTCGGGTCATGCACATCTACGGGCTGTTGGACAACCTCTGGGCGGTCATCGCGGCGGAAGTGACGTTCGCGACCCCTTACGCCATCCTGGTGTTGCTGCAATACGGGAAACTGATCCCGAGCGAGCTCGACGACGCGGCGCGGATCGATGGCGCTTCGGTCGTTCAGGTATATTTGCGCATCTATGTGCCATTGGCGGCGCCTGCACTCGCAGCCGTGGGCACCTACGCGCTATTGTTCGCCTGGAACGACTACTTCTATCAATACATGCTGCTCATGTCGGAAAGGCATACGACGGTCGCCGTGGCGCTGGAACAGTTCTTCGACGACGATGACGCGCCGTGGAACTACATGATGGCGATCGCGATCGTTTATTCCCTGCCGCCAATCGCGATCTTTTACGCGCTGCGCCGTTACATGGCGAGGGGCCTGACAGCGGGCGGCATCAAGGGCTGACGCGCGCGGCAAGAGTGGGAGCGGCGCTTCGATGAGGTGAAACCCGGCACTCGCACGGCGCGCGGCTCCTCTGCATGTCGATTGCCGGGGGAAGCTCAGTCGAGCGGGATCTCGCCCGATCAGAACCTGATCCTTATTCCCCCGTAGGCCGCAAGCGGCGGCGCCACGCTGACGAAGCGCGGGTCGGACGGATTCGCCACGCCGGGAAGCGGCGTCTTGGTCACGTCGCCGAAGATGCCGTAGGTCGCGTATTTGCTGTCGGTCAGATTCTCGACCAGGACGAAGAGCTCGACGCCGTCCGTGATGCGATAAGAGGAGCGAAGGTTCATGACGTAAAAGCCGCCGAGCTTGGGGTTTTGGTTCGATTCGTCGCCAAAGTAATATTGACCGCTTTCGACGATCACGCCGCCGCCGACCGTCCATTTGTCGGTGAGCGCATAGTCGGCGTCCAGCTTCAGGCGATGCTTCGGAATGCCGGGCAGCTGGTCGCCTGGCCGCACCTCGATGTTGCCGCTGGCGTCGGCAAAGGGATTGTTCGGCGAGCTCAAGGTGATGGGGCTTTGGAAGGTCGCGTCGACCAGGCTGTAGCTGGCGCCCACCTGCCACTTGTCGTCGCGATAGCCGATGCCGGATTCGATCCCTTGCCGCCGCGTGTTGCCGACGTTCTCGAAGAAGCCGCTGCTTATGATGGCGCTCGGAACGTTGAGGATATCGTCCGTGAGGTCGGTCCGGAACAGGCCGAGGTTCCAATCGACCCGCCCCGCCTTACCGGCAATGTCTGTGCGGAACTGGCCGCGCAAGCCGGCCTCGTAGGTGTGTGCTGTCACCTGCTTGAGGCCGGGCGGATCCGAGGTGAGGAAGTTGTCGAGGCTGCACGGCCGCGCCGGGTTGGAGCAGGCGATCTCGCCCGCTGTCGGCGCGCGATTGGCTTCGGCATAGCCGATATAGCCGGTCACGTTCGGCGTGATCTTGTAGGTCGCCCCGGCCGAGGGGTTGAACCGACTGTATCGGCTCTCTCCGTTGAGCGCCGTGCCGATCTTATCGATGAGATGGATGAGGGCGAGGTTGTATCGGCCGCCGACCGTCGCCGACAGGCTCGACGTAACGTCGAAGGTGTCGGTCGCATAGAGGCCGTAATAGCTGTTGGTGGTCTCCAGGTCGACCGGCGCGAGCGAGCCGTCGGGCTGATCGATGATGATGCCCAGTCCCGTCACGGCGAGCGTGCTCGGGTCGATGATCCCAAGCTCATTCGTCGAGTTGAAGCTCACGTCGGCATGATCGAGGCTGGCACCCACGACGAGATTGTTGTCGTGAGCGAAGAGCGGGGCGCGCTCGGTGCCTTGCAGCGAGCCGCCGAGGCCCAGCGAGGTGATGGAGCTGTTGTCGTTCTCGCCGGCTATCCCGCCGCCGAGGACGCTCGATGGCACCTGAGCCCCGCTGGTGTCGATCAAGGGCGTCGTATCGTCGCCGAGGCAGAGCAGCGTGGGATCGGCGCAGAGCTGCGCGTCGGTGGTGTTTCCGTTGACCACCTTGCGCGCGGCGCTGCGCAGATAGACGTTGCCCTGGAAGGACAGCGTGTCGCTGGCAAAGTAGTCGCCGTTCAACGATGGCATGACGAGCGTGTTGTGGAACGTCTGCGGCGAGGTGAAGACCGCACTGCGATCGATGTCGACGAGCTGGATCGGCGTCGGCCCGACGCCCGACAGGTAATTGTCGGCACCCGTGACGTTGAGGTGGAGGCCGCCGCGCTCCCCCTCGACGCCGATATCGGCGTAGAGCTGCCGCACTTGGCTCGGCGAGAACGCCCGGAAGCCGTCGTCGTTGTATGCGTTGCCTGCGATGTAGACGCCGAAATTGCCAGTCTGCCTGCCGTATTGCAAGGTGAACTGGCGCCGCCCGAACGACCCGCCCGAGGCTTCCGCCTCCCCACCCTGGAAGTTGAACCCGTTCTTCATGTCGAGGACGAGCGCGCCGCCGAGCGCATTGAGCCCATAGACCGGGTTCGAGGGGATAACGCTCGCCCGATTTACGGCGATGTCGGGGACGAGATCCCAGTTGAGATTGTCGCCGAAGGGTTCGTTGAGCCGAATGCCGTTCTGGTACACGGCAACGCCGATGGGCGTGCCGAGGACGGGCGAGGCCTCGAAGCCGCGATATTGGATGTCCGGCTGAAAGGGATTGTCCTGGTTGGAGTTTATGTTGACGCTGCCCAGCCGCTGGTCGAGCTCGGTACTGAGTGCCGCCGGCCCCTGCTTCGAGATGTCGGGTGCTGTCAGGCTTTGAACATTGGACGGCACCTTGTCCCGGTCGATCCCGGTGCCAGGGAGCGGGGTGGTGCCGATGACCTCGATCGGCGGCAGGACGAGGGTCGGCGGTGCCTCGGGGTCGGGACCGGCTGATTGGCTTTGCGCCCCTGCGGCGGCAGGCAAGAGCGCGAGGACGGCGGCGACCGGCCAAATGTAGCGGAGCCGAGTCACTGCAGCTTGAATGTGATAGGCACCTCGAAGGTCGCCCGCTGCTGATCGAGCTCCTCGGGAAATGGCGGGAAGGGTGCAGCCGCCTTGACCGCCTGGATCGACGCCGCGACGAGGAGGGAGGAGGCGTTGGACCGCGCGGTAACGTCGTTCAGCCTGCCGTCGTGTTCGAGGGCGATGTAGAGCGTGACCGTGCCCCTCTCACCTCGAATGAGGGCCTGGGTGGGATATGACTTGTGAGCCGCGATAAGGACGTGCAGGCGGCTCACATAGTGGCCGAGCGCCTCTTTCGCGAGGGTGGCGTCCACCTGGCGTGCGCCGCTCTGGGGCAATGCGGCCTGTTGGACGAGGGGAGCCGGCGAAGCAACCGGCGCCGTCATTGCCGGGGCGATCGGCGGGAGCTCGGCTGGGGCCTCCGCCCGGGCCGGGGCCTTCGGGCGCGGGGTTTCGAGCATGACCTTCGGCCGGGCCAAGGGCGGCATGACAGGGAGGGGTGGCGTGATCGGCATCATGGCCGCCTCGAGCTTTGGCTCGGCCGGCGGTGCGGGTGGTGGCAAGGGTTGTGGCGGCGCCGGCTCGAGAGCCGGCGGCGGCGGCATCTCGGCGGATTGCTCGGGTGCCGTCGGCGGCTCGCTCGATGGGGGCGCTGCCTCGGGCGCTTCCGCCCACTCCTTGGCCGGCTCCGCTGACGCGGCGGCGAGAGACACCAGCTCGACGGGGACGATCTCGGGCTCGATCGTCGCCACGGGTCGGGGCACGAGCGCGAGCGCAACGAGGCTCGCGGCGTGGAAGAGCAGCGAGAGCGCAGGCCCCATGACCAAGGGCCGCTCTCGCAATGGGCCAAAGCGAAGCACGGGACCGAACGCTCCCACCCGCCGGTGCGGCCCGCCTCGTGCTGCGCAAGGAATCCCAGGCGGGGCGCCGCCGCCGATCTTAGAACGAATGCGATTATCCGGTTAAGGCGCAGGCAGTGCTAGGGCAATTTTATAATAGTCGGAGACGGCGCTACGCCGGATCGCCGCTGTCCGCCACGAGGCCGGCCGCCTTGATGCCGTCGATCGCGCAGGTCTCGTCGTTGACCGAGGTGTCGCCGCTGATCCCGACGGCGCCGATGATGGCGCCCGCGCCGTCGCGGATGAGCACGCCCCCCGGGACCGGCACCATGCGCCCCTCCGCGAGCTCGGAGATTGCGCCGAAGAAGGCTGGCACCGCCTTGGCCCGGCGCTCGAGCTCGCGTCCGCCGAAGCCCATGCCGAGCGTGCCCCACGCCTTGCCGATGGCGATCTGGGGGCGCAGCAGGCTCGAGCGATCCTCGCGCTTGAGTGCCACGAGATGGCCGCCGGCATCGAGCACCGCGACGGTCAAGGGAGCGAAGCCGTGCCGGCGGCCCGAGGCAAGGGCGGCGTCCACGATTTCTGATGCTTGCGCGAGCGAGATGGAAGCCATGACGCGAGCCTTTCATGATGCGCGCCGCAGCGAAGGCGCTCGCCTGCCTAGCACGTGCAGCACTTCGGCGCCACCGGCGCCGCTCCGCGCACGCGGCCCGATCAGAAATGCGTCAAGGAGGCGATAGCGACGAGAAGCAAGAGGCCCGCAACCAGCACCCAGGAGGCGAGGACGTCGTGTCTGGTCATGATACCGGTTCCCCCGTCGTTCGGCGGCCGAGTGCGCGCGTCTCTTATGGCCTTCGGCTGCGTCGATCGTGGGAGCAAGCTAACAGGCCGGTACCTCCGGCAAAATGATCGCCGTCACATAGCCTGAGTGATGTTCGTCACAATGCCGCCGCGGCGAAGGTGGACAGCCCTCGTCAGAGGCCGACGCGGCTCATCAATGCCGCCGGATAGCGCGCGCCGCGTGCGACACCGGGCTTGAAGATGCGCGCGAGGGCGGCCTCCGTGGCGGGGGAAATGCGGATGCCGGCGGCGGCCGCGTTCTCCTCGAGCCAGCGCTTGTGGCTCGTGCCGGCGAGCGGCACGATTCCGCCCTCGCGCGAAAGCAGCCAGGCGATGGCCAACTGCGCCGGAGTTGCGCGCTCGGCCGCGGCGAGCTTCTTCAGTTCGGCCACGAGCTCGTAATTGCGCTGGAAGTTCTCGCGTTCGAAGCGCGGCATGCGGGCGCGCGCGTCGCTGGCGCCGATCTGCTCGGGTGCCGTGATCGTGCCGGTCAAGAAGCCGCGCCCGAGCGGGCTGTAGGCGACGAAGCCGATACCGAGCTCCTTGCACACGCCGAGGATCTCGCTCTCGACGTCGCGGCTCCACAGCGAGTATTCGGTTTGCAGCGCCGTCATGGGATGGGCCGCATGGGCGCGCCGGATCGTAGCAGGGGCTGCTTCCGATATGCCGAGATGGCGCACCTTGCCCTCTTTGATGAGCCGGGCCATGGCGCCCACGGTGTCCTCGATCGGCACGCTC
Source organism: Alphaproteobacteria bacterium (assembly GCA_052143835.1). Taxonomy (GTDB): domain Bacteria; phylum Pseudomonadota; class Alphaproteobacteria; order JACZXZ01; family JACZXZ01; genus DASPPM01. The sequence goes on along the minus strand of JBKQRV010000042.1, from coordinate 82,662 downwards.
GGGTCCACGCGATGGATGTAGTAAAGGTCGATCACGTCGGTGCCGAGGCGCTTCAAGCTGGCCTCGCAGGCCTGCCTGACATACTCGGGCCGGCCGTCGGCCGCAGGCGTGCCGTCGGCCCGCCGCAGGTTGCCGAATTTCGTCGCCAGCACGTATTTGTCGCGCCGGTCCGCGAGCGCCCGGCCGACCAGCTTCTCGTTCTCGCCCTTGCCGTAGGCGTCCGAGGTGTCGATGAAATCGATGCCGAGCTCGGCCGCGCGGTAGATGGTTTCGATCGCCTCAGCCGCGCGCGGCTCGCCATAGATCGGCGTCATGCTCATGCATCCGAGCCCGATCGCCGAGACCTCCAATTTTCCGATGCGGCGCCGCTCCATGCTGTCCTCCTCTGAGCCGAGGTCGAACCGTCTCAACCGGAATAGTGGATCGGGCGAGGATGCATCCAGAGTTCGTGCGGACGCGCCCGCGTCATATGCCCCCGGGCCGTCGGCCTGCCGACCAGGGTGTGGCGGCCGCCGCTCGGTGCCGCCCTAAGGCGGCCTCAATTGTCCTTGGCGCCCTGAAGAATCCAAGTGCGGATGGTATCGCGGTCGCAAGTCGAGAGCTGTTTCTTGCCGTGCGGCATGCGTAGCGCCGGCGTTGCTCGCCAATCCAGCAGCCACATCAAATTGCTGGCGTCCGGATCGCCGGCAACGACCATCGGCCCGAATTTCGTGCCCTTCATCAGGCCTTGGTACGTCGTCAAGTCCAGCCCGCTTTGCTCGAAACCCTCTCCGCCCGGCTGGTGACAGGAAAAACATCTTCCCCTGAAGATCGGGAGGACGTCCTCCTTGTAGCTTATTTGCGCCGGCGCCGAGCAGGCTTCCCGCGATGGCAACGCAAGCACGCCCGCCAAGACGCACACCCCGGCTACGGCGCCCGTCAGGACTGCGAGATAGTGTTTCCTCATGGCGTCATCATTCATGATCTCGTATGAACTTTCAAGGGCCGAGGCAGCGCCTCGAGCGGGAAATATCCGTTATTGCAATCAACTGCGTTGATCTGGATCAGGCACTCGAAGCGCGTGGCCGGGTCGCGGCCGAGCCGATCGTCCACGCGCTGCGGAGAAGGCTGAGGACCCATACGCAGGGCGCACGTTGCCGCGCCAGAAAGCTGTTGCAATGCACCTGAATTTGGCTAGATTTCCCGCCTATCGAGCGTGCCCTCCGGATCCCTCGGAAAGCGGCGGCGGGCCTTGTCGCCGCCGATAATATGACATTCGCCGCGCGACCGATGGAGACCAAAGGCGCCACCACCTTGAAAAGGGGACGAGAAATGCTCAGGCTCAACCTCGTTGCACTCACGACAGCGCTTGCGTTTTCTGTAGCGGCCGGTGAGGCGCTCGCCGCCGGCGATGTGGCGGCCGGCGAGAAGGTGTACAACTCCCAATGCAAGGCTTGCCACAGTCTTGATAAGGGGAAGAACGGGGTCGGCCCGAGCCTCAGCGGCATCGTCGGAAGCAAGGCGGGCGCGGTCGCGGGCTTCAAGTACTCGGATGCAATGACGAAGGCCGGCATCACCTGGGACGATGCGAGCTTGGCGAAGTTCCTCAAGAGCCCGAAGGACGACGTTCCCGGCACCAAGATGCTGGCCGGCGCGCTCAAGAGCGACGACGACATTCAGAACGTCATCGCCTTTCTTAAGGAAAAAGCGAAGTAGCCGCTCCGGCGCAGCCGAGGATGCTCGTTCGGGCGAACCCGGCATCCCCCGGGTAGCCAACGCTGCACCGCGCGCCCGCCATGGGCGCCGTGGACGCGCCCGGAGTGCTGCGCGCAAGTGCGCCTGATCGGTAGACCGCGTCTTCCTCGGGCGCGGCGATGGAGGGATTTGCCCGCTTGCGCTCAGCTGACGTTGGGAATATCGCCGCTCTCCCTTTGGGCGACAGGCGAAGGCGTCCGAGAGAACCACATCTGATACATCGTCGTCACCCACATGAAGGCGAAGGAGAGGCCCATGAGCGCGCCAGCGAGCATCACGACCAGGGCGAATGGATGATACAGCTTGGTGAAATACCAGGAGCTGACATCCAGCGTGATGCAGGCGAACGGCGTTGCGACCACGGCGCACTTGAACCACACGGGCCGCACGTACGCGTGGCTGTACATCAGCCCCATGATGAAGAAGATGAAGGTGAGTCCGAACAGGTGAATGTGCGAGACGCGCACCAGGGTGAAGATATCCGCACCGGTGTCCTGCTCGGTCACTTTTTTCAGGTTATCGAATCCGTTCAGGTTCGGAATGTGCGGGTTGCTGCCGTCGTGGCACGTCATGCAGCGCTTGTCCAAGATCGGCTTGACGTCCGTATCGTACGCTGCTTTCACGGCACCTTGCTGCGCCCAGGCGACGACGACATTGAGCTCGTCGTGCGGCAGCATGGTCGACATCGGTCCGCGCAGCGCGGATTCCAGGCGCGAGGCCTTGCCGCTGCCGCTGTAGGCGACGACGAGGTCCTGATAGGTCAGAAGCTCGGGGTTACCGCCGGCCCGTCCCGCGTAGGTGTGATAGAGGTAGGTCAAGGCGAAGAGGTAGCCTATGCCGAGCACGAGGAGCGTCGCCGTGTACAGGACGCGCTGGCTGTATGGCAGCTCCGAGAAATGACGATAAAGCCGGTGCAGCTGCACATCGCTCATGATCGGTTCCTTACTCCTGTTAGCCGCAGGGATCTGCCCTGAGCCCCGGCTTGCCAGCGGTCTAAAGTCACGGTTCCGACGGCCCCCTACTTGGGCCGCACCACCACGTACACGACGGCGCGCGCCTTCTGGCGCGCGTAATATTCGGCTAGGCTCGCGACGTCCTCCTTGGTCAGCACGCCGGACATGGCGGCCATCTCGGGGCTCGTGCGCGCCCCCGTCCGATAGGCGTGCAACGCTTTTGCCAGATACTCCACGCGCTGCGCGGCCAAGGCCGGGAAGCGGGGATCGCTGCTGTTGCCGTCGGTGCCATGACAGCGATCGCAGCGCTGCGCCCATTCGGCCGCGCTGAGCGGCTTGCGCACATTCGGCGGCTGCGGCTCGAGACTCGCGTAGTAGGCCGCCAGGTCCTTGATGGCGCCGTCGCCGAGCGGTGCGGCCTGGCCCTTCATTGTCTCGTCTTGGCGCCCTCCGCTCTTATAGGCGAGAAGCGCGTTCGCGATGTACTCGGCGTCCTGGCCGGCGAGGCTCGGCGTCGCGGGGTTCCCGCTGACACCTTGGTCGCCGTGGCACGCGGCGCATGGCGCGGCCGCGGCCTTGCCCGGCGCCTTGTCGCCGGCCGCCGGGGTCTGCGCCCGCGAGGGCTTTTGCAGCGCATAATAGAGCGCGATGTTGCTCATGTCGGCATCGGCGACCGACGAGATTATGCCGTTCATGACGTCGCTCTTGCGTTGCCTTCCCTTGTAAGCCTGCATGGCCGCGACGAGGTATTTGGGGTCAAGCCCGACGAGGCTCGGCGTGCCCGGCGTGGTGCTGACGCCGGCCTCGCCATGGCAGCCCGCGCAGACGGCCGCCGCGGCCTTGCCGGCTTCGACCGGGTCGACCTCGGCCGGCGGGGATTTCGCCTCGCTCGTCGACACGGGCTGCACGGGATCGAGGCTGGCGAAGTAGGCAGCCACTTTGACCAGCGCGGCATCGCTCAAGAATTTCACGGCGTTGTTCATGGCGCTCTCGCCGCGCGCGCCCGACTGGTAGGCCTTGAGCTCGCGGTAGAGGTACATCGGGCGCTGGGCAGCGAGATTGGGCACGCCCGGCGTGGCGCTGACACCCTTCGCGCCGTGGCAGGCGGCGCACGAGGAATCCGCGAGGCTCTTGCCTTCCGCGACGTCTTCGGCGTTGGCGAGCACGGGGCGAAGATCATCGCCGTTGCCGAGTTGGACCGTGGCAGGCTGCGCGGCCGCGCTTGGCGTATAGCCGACGCAGGCGAGGAGCCCGAGGATACCTCCCGCGATGACGGATGTCGCGAGGGTGAAGTGCCTACGGAACCGCGGGGTGACGGCCAAGGTGCGCGTGATCAGTCCCTTTCGGTGAGGCGTATCGTTCGAGTCCTTCATCGCCTTCTCGGATGAGGAGGACGGCTACTTCGGCGGCTGATTGGCATAATAGGACGCAACACCTTCCAGGACGGCGTTGCCGTAGGGCAAGATCATATTATGCATCACGGAGCTTTGCCGCTTATCCTCGCGGTACGCCCTCATCGCCATGGCGAGATACGCCTCGTCCTGCCCGTCGACGTGCGGTATCGGCAGCGTCGGATTGTCCACGCCGGGGCTGTGGCAACGATCGCATTTGTCGACAAGATCGTGAATCAGTGTCTGCCCGTGCACGGCAGGGGTTAATTTCTGGACGGCGTAGAATGCGGCGATGTTCTCGGCGTCCTTGTCGCTGACGTTGGCGACGGCGCGTTGCATCGCCGCATGCTTGCGGTTGCCGTGGTAAGCTTTGATGGCGTTCACGAGATACTGCGGATCCTGGCTCGCCAGGCTCGGCGTAGCCGAATCGGTGCTCACGCCATGAAAGCCGTGGCAGCCACCGCACAAGCCGGTGAGCGGCTCGCCCGCCGCGGCGTTGCCGACAGGCGGTGCTGGACGTTGCGCCGGGGTCTGGGACGCGAAATAGAGCGCCAAGCTTTCCAAATCCAGCCCTTTCAAGTCCCGTATCAGCGAGTGCATGGGGGCGCGTTCGCGCACTCCGGTGAGATACTCTTGGATCGCGGCGACAAAATAGCCTGGCTGCTGGCCGCTCAGGCTCGGCGTGCCGGGGGTGGTGCTGTCGCCGTTTTCGCCATGACATTGCGTGCAGGCGTGCGCCAGCGCCTTTCCGTGCTCATAGGGAGAGAAGACTTCGGGATGCGTTCCGGCGGCGCTCGCGATCGGCGGCAGGCTGGCATAGTATGCAGCCACGTTTTCCTCGTCTGCCTGGCTCATATGCTCGGCCATGCTCGTCAAGGCGGCGTGGCTGCGGTGGCCTTCCTTGTACTCGTTCAGCGCGGCAAGCAGATAACGCTCGCGTTGTCCCGCCAGGTTGGGAATTCCCGGGGCAAAGCCCTTGCCGTCCATGCCATGGCACGCTTTGCATTGCTCCTCGACCAAAGCCTTGCCCGCAGCAATATCCGCTGCGAACGACGCATGGTCGTCCCAACCGGCAAAGAGCGCGAGCGACAGTAGAACGGCGAGCACAAGACGTTCCATGGCAGAGCCTCGACAGTTGGCGGGTCGGCCGGAGATCACGGCTGCCCGCTTGGACGGTTCCACGCGATCAGCCTTTTGGGGCGCGGTTGCGCTCCTCACAAGCCGCCGAAGAACCCGACAATCACCAGGACCAGCAATATCAAGCCAACCGAGATCAGGGTAAAGCCCAATATTTTCGAGCCGAGCGCGAAGGCCGGTGACGGCTCGGGCACCCGATGCCTTTCGAGCTGCCCGGTGGCGACGAGCCGGTCGTATTCCACCCTGTGCTCCCGCTGGAACTCCTCCCGCGACAGCGCGCCGGTGAACATCACGGTGTCAAGGGGGAACTTGTCCGGCCTGAAGTGGTTGTTGAAGAAATGCACGGTGAACAGGAAAACGGCGGCGAGGACCGCCTCCTCGCCATGGAAGATGGTGGCCAGGTTGAACGCCCACCCCGGCAGAACCTCGGCGACCTGCGCCTTGAACCACAAGGTGGCGCCGCTCGCGCCGATGATGGCGACGCCCCAGAACACCGCCCAGTAGTCGAATTTCTCCCAATAGGTCCAGCGGTCGAAAACGGGCCGCGGGCCGCGCCCGAAGAACCATGTGAACATGGCGAAGGCATCGCGAAGATCCTGCAAGCGGGGCAACAGCGAGTCGGGCCCAAACCAGTTGAACGTCCTCCACTTCCGTCCAAGGCGGACGAACATATACAAGAGATGCCCGAAAAACAGCGAGAGGAAGATGACCGCGCAGACTCTATGGACGATGGCCGTCACGCGCGGGCTGCCGAACAGCCTGATGACCACATGCGCCCAGGCGCTGTCGCTGTAGAACACCGTCATTCCCGTCAAGACCAGCGTCATGGTGGCGAGCAAAAGAAGAAGGTGGGCGATCCGCCACCCGACTGCAAAGCGTCGATAATAAGCGTGGTTGCCTTGTGGCTCGGGATAGACATAAAGAGCCGCCGGCCGCGCACGGCGCTCCTTGTGGGAGCGGTAGAACCACAGTGCCGAATGGGACCAGAAGAAGGTAAACACGCCCGCCAGAAGTGCCGCCATGAATTTCGCCGCGAGCCAGAGATAGGGATAGTGATCGAAGTCCCTGGCATTGCCGTGCGGTTGGAAGGTGGCAAAGCCAACCGTGGCGTTGGCATGGCATTTTTGGCACGTCTTCAGGCGGTTGGCTGGATACACGGTTGAATTCGGGTCGTTGACCCGCTGGATCTTGTGGTTGCCGTGGCAATCGAAGCACTTGGCCGTATAGGCGTAGCCCAAGGTGTTGACCTGCCCGTGATAGGTGCCCAGGTAGGTCCGCAGCTCCTCTTGGTGGCAAGAGCCGCAGTTCTTCGTAATGGCCAGCCTGGTCGAGCTCAGCACCGGGTTTTCGATGTCATGGCTGGTATGGCAATCCGCGCAGATTGCGGCCTTCGGATTGTAGTTCTGCAGCACTTCCCTGCCGTGAACCGACGTCGCATAGTCCGCCAGCTCCTGCTTGTGGCACTTCCCGCAAGTGTTTGGAAGATTGAGGCGCCATTCCGCCCGGATGGCGCTCCCGGGGGGATAGACGTAGTGGGCGTCATGGCAGTCATAGCAGGTCGCATTGGTACGCGACTGATCTTCCATGCTGGGCCGCGCATGAATCGAAGCCATGTACTTGTCTATTCGTTGTATGACCACGCCTAATCTTGCGAACTCCTTTGTCTTTCCTTCCTTTTGAGCGGTTTGCCACAAGCTCTCGTGGCAGCGGACGCAGCTGACCTTGATCTCGATCTTCGGGTGGGGCACTTCCGTGATGTTCGTGTGGCAGTCCACGCACGCGCGCTTGCCGTGCACGCTTTGCTCGAACTTCTCCTGGTTCACGAACAGCGAGCGCATCTTCCCGTCCGGCCCTTCAACGCCAAACTCGTCGTTGCCGTGACAGGCAAGGCATGTTTCGTTAGGTATCTTTTCCGCGGCTTGCGCGGCGGGCTGGCCGGCGGGGACGCCCGTATCGGTCGCTTGCGCCATCGCAAGGCCGCTGGCACCGGCGAGAATAAGAGTGCTCAGCGCGAGCAGTGCCGCAAGCTTGGGGATACGCATGATCCTAGAGCTCGCGCGCCAGACCCGAGGCAAAATCGCCTGCCCGAACGCGGCTTCCCGAATCACCCGTTGCAGCGAGAATGTCCATGAGAAACTCCGGCGCGCGGCGGGATACAGATTAAGGCCCTGACATACCGGCATCGAGCGATGCGATTCGCGCGGAGTGTAGCCGGCCACGCGCCGTTCAGCAATTCTGAATTTTCGTATTGTCGCTGAGACGCGGTATATGCGGTCCTTGTGAGACGCGATCTGTCCGGTCCTTGAATCGCTCCAAACGAGGGGGCGAAGATGACATGGATCGGCCGGTCAAGATGTTTCGACATGGTTTCCCTGCTTCTCGGAAAGCTCCGGCCGATCGATTCAATAAGATGATGCCGATTGGAGTCTGGACTCACGCGTTAACGGATCGAGTGCGCCAACGAGGGCGACGGCGGCACGGGACTCGCGGGCGAGATCGCCGCAACGGAGGAGAGGTGCAGCGCTGGGGCCGGCTCTGCCGGCCCGGAGCGAGAGCCAGCCATTGTCGAAGCAGGGTGTATAAAAATCCGATCTCCTCCCGATCGTCGTAAGTGCTTGAATTACAAGAGCCAACATCGCGCCTCAGCCGGCGAGTGTACAAGGAACATGTACTTATCGGCCCCTATCGCAGCGATCCCCGGCCGCTTCGCTCCCTGGATTTTTGCGTCTAGTACGTTGAATAACACTACTAATTTTTCCGGTCATGCGGTCTGGCACGCGGCTTGCGTTACTGCAGAGTGAACCCAGCGAACCGGTGCCAAGAGGCCCCAGATGAGCGAACAAACCAAAATTCTTGTCGTCGATGACGACGAAGTGGTGCGCCTCAGCTACCAGAGGTCCTTGCAAGCCGCCCGCTACAACGTTGAGGGCGCCTTGAGCGGCGAGGACGCGCTGCAGGCATTGGAGCACAAGCCCTTCGATGTCGTGCTGCTCGATCTTCGCATGCCCGGCATGGATGGCATCTCGGTCTTGAAAGCGATCAAGCGATCCTGGCCGAAAAGCGAGGTGGTCGTGATTACCGGCTATCCCACCGTCGAGAGCGCCAAGGAGGCGGTGAAGCTGGGAGCTTACGATTATCTCGCCAAGCCGGTCGGCCCGGCCGAGGTCATCAACGCCGCCAGCGGCGCGATAACGCAGAAGAAATGGGCGCTGCGCAAGGATCTCACGAGCCCCGACGCGGGCGCCGGTGCCGCGAGTTATTGGATGAACATGCAGCGGCGCTGGCTCGGCCCTGCGAGCCCGGATGCCGATGCCGACGCAACGATCGAACCCAAGGGAGAGTCGAGCCGTCTCGGCTCCTGACCCGTCGCAAGAAAAGGAGAAAGCCATGAACGCCATGAACGCCGTCAAAAAAGTGCTGGTGGTGGACGACGATCCAGTCATCGGCAAGAGCTTTGACCGGGTGCTTGCCCGCAAAGGCTACCTGGTTGTCAGCGCCGAGAACGGACAAGAGGCGCTGAACAAGCTTGCGACAGAGGAGTACGACGCCGTGTTCACCGACATCAAGATGCCGGGAATGGACGGGGTCGAGGTGGCGGAGCGGGTGCGCGCGAAGCGCCCGTGGACCCCGGTGGTGATCATCACCGGTTATGGTTCGGCCGAGAACCAGGCGCGGGCGGAGGCCGCCGGCGTGCGCGAATTCCTGCGCAAGCCGCTTTCTCCGGAAATGATCGAGCGGAGCCTGGATGCTGCCGTCGCGACGGCATTGCCGGCGCCTGCGGAAATGCTCCCGCAGCCTGCCGTTGCGGCAGCGCCGGAGCCCGCTGGAACGGCACTCGCTGCGCCTCAGCCTGCGGCGATCGGCGAAGAGAGCGCGGGGAGGAAGATTGGCCTGTTCCTCGGCAATATCGCCATGCTCTTTGCCGCGCCGTTCGTGGCGCTTGCCTACGTCGCCCTCTTCCCGCTGATTGGGTTGGGGATGCTGGCCTGGACAGGCGTGCAGGCTTGGCGCGAGCGGCAAGCTGCGCTGCAGCCTGCGGAGGTCGGCGAAGAGCGCGCGGGGGCGAACATCGGGCTGGCCGTCTACAATATCGCCATGTTCTTCGCCGCGCCGTTCGTGACGCTTGCCTACATCGCCCTGTTCCCGCTGATTGGCTTGGCGGTGCTGGTCTGGATGGGGGGGAAGGCCTGGCGCAATCGGCGAGCCGCGGGCTGATCGCGGTAGACGATGCCTGGCCGAAGGTTCTTGCGACGGGAAAAGGGGGGCGAATGCCCCCCTAACCCGTGCCATTCGCGGTTGAAGATAGCAGGCTCGCGGCGCGAGGCGATCGGCACCAAAGCCACGACTTTTCACCCCTCCACTTCGGCTTACGACGCTCTTGGCTCTTGATCTGAATCAAAGACCGGTGCAGTGGTGGCGTGCAGAAGAGCCGTGCGAGCAGAAGGTGGCCGTGGTCGGCTCCGAGGGCGGCCCGAGGGAAGCAGACCAAAATACGGAGACACCCGTGACGAAGCCCAGCTTAGGCGGCAGGATGGGACTTAGACCATTCGCGATGCGCACGATCGGCGCGGCTGCGGCAGCCGTCGTGCTGGCGCTTGCCGGGATGGCCGCGTCTGCATCCGCTGCTGCGCCATCCGATGCCGACGCGCAATGTCTGGGCTGCCATGGGGCTGCGGGGCTCGAGAAGCAGCTCGCAAGCGGCGAAACGCTCTCGTTGCAGATACCCGGCGACGCCTTTGCGCAATCGGTCCACAGCGTGATCGGGTGCACGGGCTGCCATACCGACATAGATCTGTCGAAACATCCGCCGGCGGAGAACCCCATCAGCGGCAAGCGCGCCTTTTCCATCGCCATGGTCCAGGTCTGCAAAAACTGCCATAGCGACGAGTTCGAGCAGTGGGGGAAAAGCGTCCACGCGGCCCTCGTCCGCGAAGGCGACCCGGGCGCCCCGCTGTGCACCGGCTGCCATTCGCCTCACGCGGTGATGAAGGGCGCGTCCGAGGCGATGGACACGGTTCCCTGCAAGACCTGCCACGGCGACATCTTCACGGCCTATGCCGCGAGCGTGCACGGCGTGGCACGCAGCAACGGCCAGACCCAGGCTCCCCTTTGCTTTGGTTGCCACGGCGCCCACGGGGTGAGCGTTCCCTCGGCGGGGGCGGGCATGAAAGATGTCTGTCTCCACTGCCATACCGGCGCGCTCGCCGCGCACCGCATATGGCTGCCGAATGCCGAGCTGCATTTCGACGTGGTGTCTTGCCCCGTCTGCCATGCGCCGAAGGCGGAGCGCAGGGTCGATCTCATCCTCTATGACAGCACGGCGCAAAAGGAGGTTTCCGAGCCGGCGGGCGTGCCCGAGTTCGAAAGCCGGACCGGCACAGAGAGTGCAGCGCGGCCGGGCCTGGATGCGACGACGCTTTGGACTCTGCTCAAGACGCTCAATCGCCCGGGTGTGGGGGACAAGACGAGCCTCAAGGGCCGCCTGGAGGTGCGCACGGGAGTCGAGGCGCACGAGCTTGCGCGCAAGAGCGCGGCGATCAGCGACTGCAATACCTGCCATCGGGCGGGAGCCCAGGCGTTCCAGAGCGTCACGATCTCCGTCGCCGGCCCCGCGGGCATACCGGTACGCTATGGCGCCAGCGAAAAGGTCTTGAGCTCGGCCTTCTCGATAGAATCGATCGGCGGCTTCTATGCCATCGGCGGCACCAGGATCACGTTTCTGGATGTTCTTTTTGTCCTCGCGCTCTTCGGCGGCATCGCCCTGCCTATCGGTCACGTGACCTTGCGATGGGGCTTCAAGCTATACCTGAAGCGCAAGCCCCACGAGCCACGGAAAGGGTAAGCAAGATGCATCGGATTTACGTTCACCCGCTTCCCGTGAGGATTTGGCATTGGATCAATGCGCTCACCTGCGTGATGCTGGTCTTGACCGGGGTGCAGATCCGCTACGTGGGTCTTATCGACGTGGTGCCCTTCAGGATCGCCGTCGTCGTGCACAACTGGATCGGCTTCGTTCTCATCGCCAATTTCTTCGTGTGGTTTTTCTTCTATCTTTTCTCCGACAAGATCAAGGTGTACCACCCGGAGTTAAATCCGATCAAATATTATCGCGGAAACTTGCGCCAGCTCCTCTATTACGGCTACGGCATCTTCAAAGGAGCGCCAAATCCGCATCATGTGAGCGTTTACCGCAAGTTCAATCCGCTGCAGAGCATGACGTACCAGCTCATCATGCTCCTCCTGCTTCCCATTCAGTGCTTCACGGGAGTCCTGCTCTGGGATCTGACGCGCTTTTCGCGGACGGTGGCCTTCTTCGGCGGGGTGCGCGTCGTCGATACGGTGCACGTCCTGATCTTCACCGTTTTCGTGTTCTATATCCTGTTCCATGCCTACCTTGGAACGCTGGGCCGCACGCCGACAGAGAAGTTCAAGGCCATGTTCGACGGCTTTGAGGAAGTCGAGGAAGGGGAAAGCGCCGACAAGGCGGAGTGACGGCCCGGCCCCGGCGAGCCGAATGATCGCGTCGGTATCCTCGTTGGAAGGGCTTGTCCCGGCCGCGATCATCGCAGAGACCGCTCCACTGCGGCGGCGCGAGCCGAATTGCGAGCATGCTTTTGTTCTACGCCACGCGTGACGGTCAATCCCGGCGGATCGCTGCGCATATCGCTGCCCGACTTGCCGACCGCGGGATCGATGCGCCGCCGCACGACCTGGCGGGCGCATTGCCGGCAGCGAAGGAGCTCGCCGCGGCCCCGTTGGTCGTCGTGGTCGCGGCCGTGCGGTATGGCCGTCATCTGCCGGAAGCGGAGCGATTTTTTGCGACTTACGGGGAGTTGCTCGCGCGGGCTCAGCTTGTCTTCGTCTCGGTGAATTTGGCCGCCAGGAAAGCGGACAAGGACGCCGCTGCGGGCCATCGATATCTTCGAAAACTGCTGGCCCGACACCGGCTGAAGCCGGCTCTGGCGGCCGCCGTTGCCGGGCGGCTCGACTACCCGCATTACCGCTGGCTCGATCGGCAGATCATCCGGCTCATCATGAAGATGACGGGGGGACCGACCGACCCGCAAAGCTGTGTTGAATTCACCTCATGGCAGGCAGTGGATGAGATTGCTGCGCGGATCGCCGATCTTCACGGCTCCGCCGGGAAGCGGGGCAAGAACGGAGATTCGCGGCCTGCCTAAGAGGGACCGACACGCCTCCTACGAGGCATCGGATTCGCCGGGACCGCGCTCGGGCTCGCGGATGCGAATGTTGTATTTTTTCATCAGAGCCTGGAAATTGGCGCGCTGCATGCCGGTTTCCTCGGCACTCTTGGTCGCGTTCCAGGCGTTTCTCTTGAGCGCGTCGAGAACGAACAGCTTCTCGATGTTCTCGACCGACTTCTCGCGCGCAAGCTTCTTGATCTGCTTGAGCTCCTCGCCCGTTTTCGGGATGTCGAGCGCAAGCCCCGGCGGCATCTCGTCGAGATTGAGCAGATGCGCTCGGCGAATGACCGAGTCGGTCGCCAGGATGACCGCGCGCTGCACCGTATTTTCGAGCTCCCGCACGTTGCCCGGCCAGTCGTAGTTCATGAGGACACCCATGGCCTCGTCGGAAAACTCCGTCACCTTTTTCCCCATCTCCTCACTGAAGACACGGAGGAAGTGGAAGGCCAGGGCGGGAATGTCGTCGCGGCGTTCTCTCAGCGGCGGAATGCGAATCGGGAAGATGTTGATCCGATAGAAGAGATCCTCGCGAAAGCGGCCGTCGGCGACCATGGCCTTGAGGTCCTTGTTGGTCGCGGTGATCAATCTGAAGTTGGCGGCCTGCGTCTTCGTATCCCCCACCGCCCTGAACTCCCGCTCTTGAATGACCCGCAGGAGCTTGGCTTGGGTCGCGAGGGAGATATTGCCGATCTCGTCGAGAAAAAGCGTTCCCGCGTCGGCGGCTTCCAGCATGCCCTTCTTGTTCACCACCGCGCCGGTGAACGCGCCCTTGACGTGCCCGAACAGCTCGCTCTCCAGCAGATTCTCGCTGAGCGCGTTGCAATCCACCGGAACGAACGGCTTGTCCTTCCGCAGACTGTTGTAGTGAATCGCGCGAGCGATCAGCTCCTTGCCCGTTCCCGACTCGCCGGTGAGCAATACCGTCGAGTTGGTCGGAGCGCACTTGGCGACGAGCCGGAAGACGCTCTGCATCTGGGGGCTCGCCCCGATGACGTTCTCGAAGCGGTACTTGGCGCCGACCTCGGTCTTGAGATTCAAGTTCTCCTGGAGCAACCGCCGCCGCTCCAGCGCGCGATGGACCACAAGCTTGAGCTCGTCCGAATCGAAGGGCTTGGGCAGGTAGTCGAAGGCCCCGAGCTTCATCGATTTCACGGCCGTCTCGATCTGCGACAATCCGGTGATCATGATGACATCGATGTCCGGGTGTCCCTCTCTTACGCGGCGAAGCACCTCGAGACCGTCGATCTTCGGCATCATGATGTCCAGGATGACGATGTCGTAATGGTTCTCGTCGATCTTTCGCAGCGCCTCCAAACCGTCCTGCACGGCTTCGAGCTGATAATCGTCGTTCCTCAGGATACGAAGGCAACTGTCGATAATGATCCGCTCGTCGTCGACGATTAATATTTTCACGCTCACGAAATGCTCCCCATGCTTCCGCTTTCCACGACTTCGGGCGACCGGATGAGAGGGAGACGCACCCTGAATGTGGAGCCTTCCCCCACCTCGCTTTCGACGTCGATCGTACCGCCATGGGCCGTGACGATTCCGTGGCTGACGGACAATCCCAGTCCCGTCCCCATTCCGATCTTGGTGGTGAAAAAGGGATCGAAGATCCGCCGAAAGTTTTCCTTGGGTATTCCACATCCCGTATCGGTGATCGAGAATTCCACCATCGGCGCGGCACCGGCGCCGGGTCGCGGCGTTCTCGGTTGCGACAACTGCCGCGTGCGGATAGTGATGCTGCCCTCTCCGTCGATCGCATGCTGGGCGTTGACGAGCAGGTTCATGACGACCTGCTTGATCTGGTCCGGGTCGACCCAGACCGGCGGCAGGGCGTGATCGAGGTCGAGCGTGATGGCGATATCGCGCAAATGGGCGGGCCGTTCGACGAGACGCGCGGTGTCTTCGATGATCTGGTTGAGGTCGGCGAATTTCTTCTCCGGCGGCTTCTCCCGGGCAAAATCGAGCAGTCTCCTGATGATGCTCGCGCACCTCCTGGTTTCCCGGATCACGAGGTCCATGTCCTCCGCGTCCGGGCTCCCGTCCGCCATCTTTTCCCGCAAGAGATGCGAGAAGGTGAGGACACCCGTCAACGGATTGTTCAGCTCATGAGCGATGCCGGAGGCAAGCAGTCCGACCGAGGCCAGCTTTTCCCCCCGCGCGGCTTCGGCCTGGGCAATGCGGAGCTGCTCGGTTCTTTGCTCGACTTTCTGCTCGAGCGTAGACGCCCACTCGCGCAGCTCCGACTGGGAATTCCGCAGGGCTGCGGTCATGGCATTGAAGGAGCGCGCAAGCTCGCCGAACTCGTCCTCGGTGCGCACCGGAATCGGCTGTTCCAGATTCCCGGAAGCGATCCGGCTCGCCCCCTCTTCCAGGTCGCGCAGCGGCAGATAGATCAGCGGGTGGACGAAAAGGCCTAACGTGAGCGAGGCGACAAGCACGAATCCCAGGGAAAAGGCGATGATCGCGAGCACATTCCCTCGGATCCTCTGATCCATTTCGTTCAGCGAATAGCGGATATCGAGGACGCCGAGCACCGGGGTGTTTTTGGCGTGCTGATGACAGGCGGCGTTGTAGCAGGAGGGCTGATTGCGGATCACCTCCATGCTGCCCAAGAGACGCTGCCCGTCGGGGGCCGTGAAGGTCCATGTCCGCTTGCTCTTGGGAACCTCCTCGAGCGGCTTCTCGGTCTCGTGGCAGAGCGAGCAGCCTTCGGCCTTGCGGTCTACGGTCTGGCCGATCTCCGGGGCATAGGTCGAATGCGTGATCTTGCCGTCCGCGCTGAAGATCCGGATCCTGTCGATACTGCCTTGCTGCGCCACGTCGCGGATGATCGTATCCACATAGGCGGGCTGATTCTGAAGCATTGCGAAACGCGTGCTTCTGGTGATGACCTCGGAGAGTTGGATGACGTGGTTGGCCACCGTGTCGAGCAGCTCGTTGCGCTGATACCAGGCAACCAGCACGGTAAACAGAACCACCGCCAGGGAAAGGGCGACGGTGAGGTAGAGACCGACCTTGAATTTGAGGCCTTGGCGATTCATGCTGTTCTCTGGCCGCCACTGCTCCGCCCGAGAGCCCCGCGCACGCGAACAGCTTATCCCTGAACTTCGTCTTGGATCAACGTGGCGTCGCTGATTCTGGATCTTGGCGCTCGGGCTCGAGGAGCATCGATTCATCGCTGGGCGACAAGGCTTGAGGTTAGGCGGGCCCGCGCGCAAGGGGCGCGGCCGTGCCCGCCGACGAGCCTCAGCGAGAAGCGGATCGAGCCCGGCGCCAAGGCGGCGAGCCACGGCCTCGACGTCATCTTCGAGACGGCCGAGCGCGTGGTGCCGCAGGAATTATTCGGGGAAAGTCTGCGGCTGATTGACGCACTGCGACCAAGACCGGTCACAGCGCAGGAGCTGGGACGATCGGATGCGTCGTCACGACGGGGGCAGGGTGTCTCGACGGCGAGGAGGAGGGGCGAGTCGGCCACTTGGGAGTGCCTCGCGGAGCGCAGAACGCCGGAAGCGCGCCGCACGCCTCTCGGCTTCAGGATATCACGGCAGAATACGGTCGTTCACGCCGATTCATGCTTGTCCGAGGAATGTCGGGTGCAATCGCCGGGGAGTCTGGCTTCCAGGAAATTCGGAAAATCGATATTATTCACGCCAAATTGGGAGCCATCCGGGAAATATCGGTGCGGAGGGGGTGGGGCGTGCGTGCCGGCAAGCTTGCCGCGTGGGCGGTCGCGTCGACGATGATCGTCGTTGGAGTGGAAGCGGCGAGCGCTCAAAGCGCTGCGAATCTCGACAACGCGACGTGCCTCAGCTGCCACGGTCAACCAGGATTCGCAGCACGGGGGGCCAACGGAGAGCTGCGCTCGCTGTTCGTGCCGGCGGACCAGTTCGAACACAGCGTGCACAGCACACTGCAATGCACCGCGTGCCATACCACGGTGACCGAGCTGCCGCATAAGATCGTGCCAATGACGCGTGCCGAGTCGCGCCAGCAAATTCCCAAGCTATGCGGAAGCTGTCACACCGACGCGCTGAATGAGTACCTGAGCTCCGTCCACGGCAAGCAAGCGACGCTAGGCGGCAATGCCGATGCCGCCGTCTGCTCGGATTGCCACACTGCGCACGCCGTCGCCAGCCCGCAACTAGCCGCGACGCGCCTTGCCATCACCAGGGACTGCGGCAATTGCCATGCCGATGCCTTGAAGAGCTACAAAGAGACCTATCATGGCCAGATCTTCGCCTTGGGCTATGCCGATATCGCGACCTGCTCCGACTGCCACCGCGGACACGCGACACTGCCCGCCAGCGATTCGGCTTCAAGCGTGTCTTCGGCTAACCTCCTGAGCACCTGCCGGACGTGCCATCGGGACGCGACGGCCGGGTTCGCCACCTTCCAGGCGCATGCCACGACGGACGACTTCGCCCGATACCCCTATACGTGGCTCGCAGCGAAGTTCGTATGGCTGTTGATCGTCGTCACGTTCGGGGTGTTCTGGACACATTCGGCTCTTTGGTTCTACCGCGAGCTTCGCGACCGCCGGCAGCGCAGGATGAGACCCCACGTGCGGGCGGACGCGCTACCGCAAAGAGAAGGCCCATATTTTCAGCGTTGGAGCGCCGCCTGGCGCTGGGCTCATCTTGTATTCGCGCTCTCCGTGATCCTTTTGGTCATGACCGGCATCCCGTTGCTCTATGCCGACACCGCCTGGGCGCCTGTGCTCGAAGCGGCATTCGGCGGACCGACGGTCGTCGGCATCGTGCACCGGGTCTCCGCCGTGATCATGGTCGCGGTCTTTGCCGCGCACCTCGTCTATGCCTTCATCCACATTGCGCGGAATTGGGCGACCTTCAAATTGTTCGGGCCCTACTCCCTGATGCCGAACCTGCAAGACGGGAAAGACCTGATCGCCATGCTCAAATGGTTTTTCGGTGTCGCTCCGCGGCCGGAATTCGACCACTGGACCTATCAGCAGAAGTTCGACTACTGGGCGCCGTTCTGGGGCGTCACCATGCTGGCCGCGACCGGCGCGATGCTGTGGTTCACCAGGCTCACTGCCGCATACCTGCCGGGATGGGCCTTCAACGTTGCCACTGTCGTCCATGGCGACGAAGCCTTGCTTGCCGCCGTCTACCTCTTCACCATCCACTACTTTGCCAATCACTGGCGGCCGGACAAGTTCCCGCTCGATATCGTCATCTTCACCGGCTCAATGCCGCTCGAAGAGTTCAAGCGCGAATACGCCGTCGAATACGGCCGCTTGGTGGAAACCGGACAGCTCGAGAGCTGCCTGGTGGACGCGCCGTCGCGGCCGCTGACGCTCGGCTCCAAGATCCTGGGCTTCGCCCTCGTGGCCATCGGGCTCGTGCTGCTGATCATGATGCTGATCGGGCTCGCCGGAAATCTGATGGCCGGCTGAGCGCCGTCCGCTCCGATTGTTCCCTGATGCCCATGGCATACTCCGGGATGAACCGGATGAAGTCGATCTCCCAGTAAATTTTTCCGCTCAGCCTCCGAGGCGTCGGCCATAGGGCGCCGAGCGAGACGCATTGACAATCGAGCTCCGGAGGCAAACCATCGTCGCCGATGTCGAAGCGCCGGCGCGCGGTCGCAGCGACGACGCGCGTATCGGTGGCGTAGCATGCAGAGTCATGCAAGCGGAGGGAGAGGTTCCATGAAACCGGTATGGCTGGCCGCGGGACTCATCGCGGCGATGGCGTTGGCGCAGCACGCGCTCGCCCAAGACGGCGCCGCCCTGGCGAAGGCGAAGGGATGCTTGAATTGTCATGCCCTCGACCAAAAGAAAGTCGGGCCGGCGTTCAAGGATATCGCGGCGAAATACGCCGGCAACGCGGATGCCGAATCGACCCTCATTGCCAAGCTCAAGGACGGCAAAGGCCATATGAAAATCGCCGCGTCCGACGCCGATTTGAAGACCCTCGTCGATTACGTCCTCTCCACGCACTAAGAATCCGGACACCAGCGAGACGGTCGGATCATATCCGGCTCCTGTCGCCGAGCGACAGGGGCGCGCCAACATTGGCTATGGCAAATCTGCAACGTCATTTCGCCTGCTGCGACGAAAAAAGCTTTCGATCGCGGCTCCAGGCCGTGAATTGACATAGATCAACGACAGGGCAGCGGATCAACCGTAAGAAAACCGCGCGTCGCCTCG
This sequence comes from Alphaproteobacteria bacterium, assembly GCA_052143835.1. Classification (GTDB taxonomy): domain Bacteria; phylum Pseudomonadota; class Alphaproteobacteria; order JACZXZ01; family JACZXZ01; genus DASPPM01. The sequence goes on along the minus strand of JBKQRV010000042.1, from coordinate 64,064 downwards.
GCAACCGCATTCGCAGCGGACAAGGTCGGGGTGTCACTGAGGCCATGAGTCCGATCGCGTATGACCATCGTTTCCTCATCAGATCCCCTGACCTGTGGCCCGGAAGACACAGTCGTCATGAATGCGCTTAGCATTTGGACGAACGCTGGACCACCAATGCGCACGGGGGTAATGATTTCAATCAGACGACGGCTAAGTGACGGACAAGGAGAGCAGCGAGATGAGATAGGCGCGCCGTAAGCTGGGAGGCGCTCGAAGCCGATGCTTCGGGAATGGGACGGCGGGCCACACTACTAGACCGAGGGGGAGCTCCATGATGAACGTGAAGTGGCCGGCGGCGCTTCTATGCGCCCTAGGCGCCACGTGGTGGACGCTAGCGGCGAACGCAACCGAGCCAGTGCAGGTGGCGCAAGCAGCGTCGGGCGTCTATGCCGAAGGGGGCACCAAGACGTGCCTCGGCTGCCACGACCAAGCTCCCGCGAATCTCATATTGCAGGGCCCGATGGCGGTGATGGGCGATTCGCGCACGCCGATGGCCCAGCAGGGCTGCGAGACGTGTCACGGGCCGAGCGCGGACCACGCCGCCCAGAAAACAGGACCGGACGGCAAGCTGATCTTGCCGCCCGTCCTATTCAAGAAGCCGCAGATCGACGCGGGAAGGGGTGCCTCTCCGACCGACGAGCGCAACGCCGTGTGCCTCAGCTGCCACGAGAACGGCCTGCGCATGAACTGGCAGGGCAGCCAGATGCAGGCCGCCGGAGTCGCCTGCGTCGACTGCCACACCGCGCATGTGCGCAAGGATCCCGTGCTGGTCAAGGTGACGCAGCCGCAGGTGTGCTTCGCCTGCCACGCCGAGCAGCGCGCGCAGAGCTTCGAGTACTCGCACCACCCGATCCGCGAGGGCAAGGTGGTGTGCTCGGACTGCCATAATCCGCACGGCTCGCCGGGTCCGAAGCTGCTCAAGGAGTACACCGTCAACGAGACTTGCTACCAATGCCACGCCGACAAGCGCGGCCCGCTTCTCTGGGAGCACCCGCCGGTTCGCGACGACTGCCTCAACTGCCACACGCCGCACGGCTCGACCCAGGCCCGCTTGCTGAAGGAGCGTCCGCCGTACCTGTGCCAGAACTGCCACGACAGCACCTTCCATCCGGGCGAGCCTTATAGCGGTCAGAACACGGCCGGGCAGACGTTCGCCGGGGCCATCACCGCGAAGTTCCAGCTCCTGGCGCACGGCTGCATCAACTGCCACTCCCAGATCCACGGCTCGAACAATCCGGCTGGAGCGGTTCTCTTGCGTTAGACGCTTGACGGGGGCGTTTGAAGGTCAACTGCAAGTCGCATATGGGGGCGACCATGAAGCGCATAGCGATCGTCGCGGCAATGGCGACAACCTGTCTTCTGCCTCTTGCAGTCCGAGCGGACGGGCCTGTTGTCACCGACAACTATATAGACGTCGGCGCCGGCTACGTCAGCGGCAAGTCCTTCTACTTCGGCCGCTTCACCGGCCTGGTCGATCCGGGTTTCGCGGTCGGTGACTTCGGCTTCTGGGGCCGGGACGCCTGGGACTCCGGCGGAACGCGGTATTGGAACATCGAGGGCCACAATCTCGGACTGACGTCCCGCTCCTTCAGCGCAGAGTACGGCCAGCAAGGCACCTGGGGCGTGAAAGTCTACTACGACGGTATTCCCTATTATGCCTCCGACAGCTTCCACAGCGTCTACAACAAGAACGGGACGCTCGCGTCGGGCCTCGCCCCGGGCAAGGCGACGTCGGCCACCGCGCTGACGGGAAAGGAGAACGTTTTCGATGTGAGCCTCCAGCGCGACATCTTCGGCGGCAATTTCCACTATGAGGTGGGCGACTGGGTGTTCAGCACCGACATACGCCAGGAGCACAAGGAAGGCATCCAGGAGACCGGCTTTACCTTCGGCAGCACGCCGGTCTCGCCGTCCTACGCCGCCGTGAGCACCGCCTCGCTGCAGTATTTCCCCCAGCCGGTCAATTACGATACCGGCCGCTACCAGGTCATGGGGCAATACAACGGCCAACGCCTGCAGGCCCAACTCAGCTACAACCTCTCCGTCTTCAACGACAACGTGAACTCGATCCAGCTTGCGAATCCCTTTGCCTTGTCGGCCGCGAGCTTCGGACCCGGTGTGGCCGGTCTCAGCGCCTATTGGAGCACCCCCCCCAGCAACTCGGCCCATCAGATCAAGGCCCAGGTCGGCTACAATGTCCTGCCGACGACGCGGATCAACGTCAATTTCGCGTACGGGCTGCAGATACAGAACGACGCCTTCGCGCCCTCGACCGGCAATTCGAGCGTAGTCGGGACATCGATACCGCGCTCGAGCTTCAACGGCCTGATCAACACGATCTACGGCAATGCGGCGATCACGTCGAATCCGTTGGAGAGGCTGGACCTGCGGGCGAGCTACACGATCGATGACCGCGACAACATGAGCCCGCGCAACGCATACACCACCGCCGTCGGCGATACGACCACCATCTCGACGAACTATAATATTCCCTACAGCGAGCTCAACCAGAAGGCCACGCTGGAGGGCGGCTACAGGGTGCTGCCGCAGACCAAGATCACGCTGGATTACGCCTACGACAGCACCGTCCGCACCTTCGCGGATACCAAGGACGTGACCGAGAACAGCTTCGGCGGCAAGGTGCGCAGCAATATCGTGGAGGACGTCAACGCCAGCCTCGGGTATATGCACGACATACGCGATGCCCATAATTACAACCAATACGCGCCGTGGGCCTTCATAAACATGGGCGCCAATGAGGACTTCAACGGCCTCTTCAAGTATTTCGAGGCGTCGCGCACCCGCGACGAGGTCAAGGGCAACCTCGACTTCTCGCCGGGCCACGAATGGAACGGCTCGTTCATGGTCAAGTTCGACAACGACGATTACCCGCAATCGACGCTGGGGCTCAGGAGCAACGACAGCATCTCGCTCGGGCCGGACCTCACCTGGGAGCCGACCGACGACCTCACGCTTCACGGCTACTATACCTATCAGAGGGTCTACTATAATCAGAACGACGTCTATTGGACGACGAGCACCTGCAACGCCAACGGCTTTACCTCGACGGCCGCGTGCAACGGCCAATGGAACGGCAAGACGACCGACCAGGTCCACACCGTCGGCTTCGAGGCCGATTGGAAGGCGATCCCCGACAAGCTGAAGATCAAGCTCAGCTACAATCTCTCTTACGGCGACACCAACTTCGTGATCTCGGACGGCGGCGCGCTGGCGCTCGGCGCGCCCGCGAACGCGAGCCTGGTGACCGCACCGCTGCCCGACGTGGTGTCGTTGCTCAATAGCCTGAACTTGCGCGCCGAGTACGCTCTGCGGCCGGACATCACGCTCTTTGCCGGCGACACCTTGGAGCGCCTGGATTATCAAGACTGGGCCTATACTGCGTCGACGATCTACTCGACGGGGCTCTTGCCCGGCGACTCCAAGCCGTCCTACTTCATCAACCTCTTCCTCATGGGCGTGCGCTATCGTTTCTAGCCGGGCGGCTGTCCGCCGACGTGCCGCCAGGGATTTCCGCGCGCGAGCCCTGTTCGCGGCCGGCGGCAACGTTATATTATGGGCAAGTCTCGCCCCCCGGGCGGTGCAGGCGCCGGGCCGCCCAAGCCGCGGGCGCCGACTGACATAGATCAGGGCGGATGTCGCCGCCGCGGGCGAGATTGGGTATAACGCAACTTCATAGCCGTAGACCGAGGTCCCGTGTCGCGCATCCACGCCTTCGCCAATCCCCAGCGCTTCCTCCGTCTTGCCGCGTTCGTGCTGCCCTGGAGCGGCGCCGCGACCGCGATTCTCATCGCCGCCGGCCTCTATTTGGCGCTCTTCGCCTCCCCGCCCGACTACCAGCAGGGCGAGGCGGTGCGCATCATGTACGTGCACGTGCCGGCCGCCTGGATGGCGCTTTTCGTCTATGTCGTAATGGCGGCGGCGAGCGCGGCCGGGCTCATCTGGCGCCATCCGCTGGCGGACCTCGCCGCCCAGGCCGCCTCGCCGGTCGGCGCCGCTTTCACCTTCGTGGCCCTGGTGACCGGCTCGCTGTGGGGCAAACCGATGTGGGGGACCTGGTGGGTATGGGACGCCCGTCTCACCTCGGTTCTCGTTCTTTTCTTCCTTTACCTCGGCCATATCGCGCTTAGCCGCGCCTTCGACGACCCGACGCGCGGCAGCCGGGCGGCGGCGGTGCTGGCCCTCGTCGGCTTCGTCAACATCCCGATCATCCATTTCTCGGTCGTGTGGTGGAACACGCTGCACCAGCCCTCGAGCGTGTTCCGCATGGGCGGCCCGACGATCGCGCCCTCCATGCTCGCCCCGCTCCTCGTCATGGCGCTCGGCTTCACCTTCTATTTCGTGACGCTGCTCCTGGTGCGCGTGCGCACCGAGATCGCGGCGCGCAAGCTGCGCGTGCTGCGTCTCGGCGAGCTGCGCGGCGGCGTCGGTGCCGGCAGCCTCGTGCCGGGCACCTGAGCGGCGGTTCGACGGGCGTGGGCAATATCTCGGCATTTCTTGACATGGGCGGCTACTCCCAGTACGTCTGGCCCGCCTACGGGCTCACTGCACTCGTCCTCGTGGTGCTGCTCGCCGTATCCCTCAAGGCGATGCGCGCGCGCGAGCGCGAGCTCGGGGCGAGCGAACGCCACCGCCGCAAGCGGCGCGACGACCGATCGGGGCGTCAGGATGAAACCTAAGCGCAAGCGAATGGTGCTGGTACTCGTCGGCCTTGTCATTCTTGGCGGCGCTGCCGCACTCGTGCTGAACGCCTTCGAGGCGAACATCGTGTTCTTCGTCAGTCCGAGCGATCTCATGGCCAAAGAGGGCGAGCGCGTGCGCACGCTGCGGCTCGGCGGGCTCGTCGAGAAAGGCAGCGTCGAGCGCGGGCCGGGTGCCGCCGTGCATTTCAAGGTGACCGACCTGCGCCACGACATCCGCGTGAGCTACAACGGCATGCTGCCCGACCTCTTCCGCGAGGGGCAGGGGGTGGTCGCCGAAGGCAAGCTCCAGCCCGACGGCACTTTCCTCGCGACGAGCGTGCTCGCCAAGCACGATGAGCGCTACATGCCGCCGGAGGTCGCGGCCGAGCTCAAGAAGTCCGGCCATTGGGACGACGCCGATCAGCAGAAGTACGGCGAGCGCGCGGCCGGTCAGGTACCGGGAGTGCCGAAGCCATGATTGCCGAGATCGGCCATTTTGCGCTGGTGCTGGCGCTCTGCGTGGCGCTCGTGCAGGCGAGCGTGCCGCTCTGGGGGGCTGCGCGCGGCAACGGCGCGCTCATGGCGCTGGCGCGGCCGGCGGCGCAGGCGCAATTCGTCCTCGTGCTGATCGCTTTCCTCGCGCTGATGTACGCCTTCGCGAGCTCGGACTTCTCGGTCTTCGTTGTCGCCGAGAACTCCCATTCGACGATGCCGCTTATCTACAAGCTGGCGGGCGTGTGGGGGAACCACGAGGGCTCGATGGTGCTCTGGGTCCTGATCCTGACCCTCTTCGGCGCGGGTGTGGCCATCTTCGGCGGCAATCTGCCCCCAACCCTTCAGGCGCGCGTGCTCAGCGTGCAGGCCATGATCGGGGCCGGCTTCTTCGCCTTCATCCTCTTCACCTCCGATCCGCTCGCGCGCGTGCTGCCGCCCCCCGCGGACGGGCGCGGGCTCAACCCCTTGCTGCAGGACCCCGGGCTCGCCTCGCATCCGCCCATGCTCTACCTCGGCTACGTCGGCTTCTCGATGGCGTTCTCCTTCGCCGTGGCCGCGCTGATCGAGGGGCGGGTCGACGCCGCCTGGGCGCGCTGGGTACGGCCGTGGACGCTCGCCGCCTGGTGCGCCTTGACCCTCGGCATCGCGATGGGCAGCTGGTGGGCCTATTATACGCTCGGCTGGGGCGGTTTCTGGTTCTGGGACCCGGTCGAGAACGCCTCGTTCATGCCGTGGCTCGCGGGCACCGCACTCCTGCACTCGGCGATCGTGGTGGAGAAGCGCGACGCGCTCAAGAGCTGGACCATCCTGCTCGCGATCCTCACCTTCTCGCTCAGCCTGATCGGCACCTTCCTGGTGCGCTCCGGCGTGCTCACCTCGGTCCACGCCTTTGCCACCGACCCGAGGCGCGGGGTGTTCATCCTGCTCCTCCTCGTGGTGACGATCGGCGGCTCGCTTCTGCTCTACGCGCTGCGTGCGCCCGCCCTTCAGCCGAGCGGCCTGTTCGCGCCGGTGAGCCGGGAAGGAGCGCTTCTGCTCAACAACCTCCTGCTCGCGAGTGCCGCGGCGACGGTTCTGATCGGAACGCTCTATCCGCTCTTCCTCGACGCGATCGGCGGGCCCAAGATTTCCGTGGGCGCCCCCTACTTCAACATGACCTTCACGCCGCTCATGACCCCGCTCCTCCTCGCCGTCGTGGTGGGGCCGTTCCTCACCTGGAAGCGCGCGGATCTGCTCGGCGCCTTGCAGCGCCTATGGCTCGCGGCCCTTGCGGCCCTCGCGGCAGCCCTCATCACCCTTTACCTCCACTCGGGCGGCCCGCTCTTGGCCGTGCTCGGCATGGGGCTCGCCGCCTGGCTCGTGGTCGGTGCCTTCGTCGAGCTGGCCGAGCGGATCAAGCTTCTGAAAGCACCCTGGCGGGAGAGCTGGCAGCGCGCGCGCAATCTGCCGCGCGCGAACTACGGCATGGCCTTTGCCCATGCCGGCCTCGGCATCAGCTTGGCCGGCATCGTCGCCATGACGGCGTGGAAGGTCGAGCTCATCCAGGTCATGCATCCCGGCGAGACCGTGCCGCTTGCGGGCCTGAGCGTACGCCTCGACCGCGTCGAGCCCCATATGGGCCCCAATTTCGAGGGCCGGCGCGCGACCTTCACGGTCACCCGCGACGGCCGCTTCGTCGCCGCCATGTCCCCCGAGAAGCGCAACTTCCCGGTGGCCGGCCAGGACACCACGGAGACCGCGATCCACACCTTGGGTATCGCCGACATTTATGCCGTGCTCGGCGACAGCGACGGCAAGGGCGGCTGGACCGTGCGGCTCTACTACAACCCGCTTGCCCCCTTCATCTGGTTCGGCGCCGTGGTCATGGTGTTCGGCGGCCTCATCTCCCTGAGCGACCGGCGCTACCGCGTGGGCGCGCCCGCGCGTCGGCGCCTGCCGGCCGGGGTCGCGACCGCGCCCGGAGATTGAGCTCCCGTGAGGCGGCGTCTTATTTTCATCCTGCCGGCGCTGGTCTTTCTCGGTCTCGCCGCCGCCTTCTATGCGGGTCTTGACCGCGACCCGCAGCTCGTCCCCTCGGCGCTGATCGGCAAGCCGGTGCCGCAGTTCGCCTTGCCGGCTCTCATCGACGGCAACGACGGCCTCAAGACCGCCGACCTCAAGGGCAAGGTCGTGCTCGTCAACGTCTTCGCCTCCTGGTGCGTGCCCTGCCGCGCCGAGCATCCGCTCCTCATGCGCCTCGCCAAGGAGGGCGTGGAGCTCGACGGCATCAACTACAAGGACAAGCCGGAGGACGCGAAACTTTGGCTCACCAATCTCGGCGATCCCTACAAGCGCATCGGCTCCGACCTCGAGGGCACCGTGGGAATCGACTGGGGGGTCTATGGCGTGCCGGAGACCTTCGTGATCGACCGCACGGGGACCATCCGCTTCAAGCAGGTCGGTCCGCTCACGCCGGACGTGATCAACGATACGATCGTGCCGCTCGTGCGGAAGTTGTCGAAATGATGCGCCTGCTCGCATTTCAACTCGTCGTCCTCTTGGCGCTGCTCGCGTCGCCGGTGCTGGCGGTGCAGCCGAGCGAGATGCTCGCCGATCCGAAACTCGAGGCGCGCGCGCGGGCGATCAGCGAGGAGCTGCGCTGCCTCGTCTGCCAGAACCAGTCGATCGACGAGTCCGACGCCGATCTCGCCCACGATCTGCGCGTGTTGCTGCGCGAGAGGCTCTTGGCCGGGGACAGCGATGCGCAGGCGATAAAGTACATCGTCGACCGTTACGGCCAGTTCGTCCTGTTGAAGCCGCCGGTCGAGCCCGCCACCTACGCGCTCTGGCTCAGCCCGCTGCTTCTGGTCCTCTTCGGTGCCGCGGGAATCGTCGTCTATCTGCGCCGCCGCCGCGCCCAGCTCGAGCCCGCGGCACTCAGTGCCGCGGAGGAGGCGGAGCTGAAGCGGCTCATCGAGGAGGGCGGGCCGTGACGCTCTGGCTCATCCTCGGCGCGATGACGGCTCTCACCGTGGCGATGCTTCTGCGCCCGCTCTTCAGGGGGATGAAGGCGGGGGCCGCGCGCGATGCGTACGACCGCGAGGTCTATCGCGATCAGCTCGCCGAGGTGAAGCGCGATGAGGCGCGCGGGCTCCTGGCCCCGCAGGAGGCGCGTGCCGCCGAGCGCGAGATCGCGCGCCGGCTCATCGCCGCGGCCCCGGCCAAGGACGGGGATGCCGCCGCATCGCCCGCAGCCGAGCCTCAGCCGGCAAAGGGCCGAGGTGCCAGGCGCTGGACCGCGCTCGCGCTCGCGACGGCGCTGCCGCTCGCCGCCCTTGCGCTTTACCTCTATGTCGGCACGCCTACGGCCCCCGATTTTCCTCTCGCCTCGCGCGACAAGGTGATGCAGTCGGAGGGCATGCACGACATCAACGAGGTCATCCCCAAGCTTGAGGCCCGGCTCAAGGCCAAGCCCGACGACCTCGAAGGCTGGGTCCTGCTCGGCCGCAGTTATGCCTCGACCGACCGCATGGCCGAGGCGGCCGAGGCCTATCGTCACGCCGTGGCGCTCTCGAATAACGACCCCGACCTCGTCGCCGCTTATGCGGAGACCAAGGTGCTCGAGGGCGGCGGGGCGGTGACGCCCGAGGCGCGCAAGCTCTTCGAGGGGGTGCTCGCGAAGGATCCCAAGAACGTGCCGGCACGCTTCTACCTGGCCCTCGTCAAAGTGCAGGAGGGCGATGTCGAGGCGGGCGTGCGCGAGTGGCTGGTCATTCAAGCGGAGGCGCCGCCCGACGCACCTTGGCTGCCCGAGCTCCACGGCGCGATCGAGCGCGCCGCGCAGCAGTACAAGCTCGACCTTGCCAAGCTCGTGCCGCCGGGCGCCAAGGTAGTCCCCCCCATGGCCGCAACGCCCGGTGCCGGCGCTGGCAGCGCCGCTTCGGCCGGCACTTCGCCCAGTCCGAGTGCTGCCGACGTGGCCGCGGCAGAGAACATGAGCGATGCGCAGCGCAAGGAGATGATCCGCAGCATGGTCGAGCGCCTCGCCGAGCGGCTCAAGGGGCAACCGGACGACCTCGCGGGCTGGCAGCGCCTCGCGCGCGCCTACGACGTGCTCGGCGAGAAGGACAAGGCGGCCGACGCCGAGGCCCGTGTCGCCAAGCTCGAGGGTGCCGCCAAGGGCGCTCCCGCTCAATCACCGCCCGCTGCGGCCGCGACCGCCGGTGCCACGCCCGCTCCGAGTGCGGCCGACGTGGCCGCGGCAGAGAACATGAGCGATGAGCAGCGCAAGGAGATGATCCGCGGCATGGTCGAGCGCCTCGCCGAGCGGCTCAAGGGACAACCCGACGACCTCGCGGGCTGGCAGCGCCTCGCGCGCGCCTACGCCGTGCTCGGCGAGAAGGACAAGGCGACCGACGCCGAGGCCCATGTCGCCAAGCTCGAGGGGGCCGCCAAGGGTGCCCCTGCTCAATCGCCGCCCCCTGCAGCCGCGACTGCCGGTGCCACGCCCGCTCCGAGTGCGGCCGACGTGGCCGCGGCGCAGAACATGAGCGCTGAGCAGCACCAGGAGAAGATCCGCGCTATGGCCGAGCGCCTCGCCGAGCAGCTCAAGGGGCAGCCGGACGATCTCGCGGGCTGGCAGCGCCTCGCGAGCGCCTACGAGGTGCTCGGCGAGCGCGACAAGGCGACGGCTGCGTTGGCTCAAGCAGCGCACTTGGCACCCAAGGATCCCGACGTGCTGGTCGCTTATGGCAATGCGCTCTTGGCCCAAGAAACCTCGGGCGACACGCCGCCCACCAAAGCGACCGAGGTCATGCGCCAGGTGCTCGCACTCGATTCCGGGCGCCGGGAAGCGCTTTGGGTCGTCGGCCTCGCCGATGCGGCGCAGGGCGACAAGCAGGCTGCGGCCGCGTTATGGGGCCGGCTCCTGGCGCAGCTCAGCCCGGGAACGCCCGAGTATCTGCAGGTCAAGGGCAGGCTCGACGGGCTCGGCGCCGCGCGCTGAGGGCCGTCACCCCGACAGAGTGCTATCGTTCACGCCAAGCCCTGTTCATCCGGGGAATCTCTGAAAGACGAGACAAATCATAATGTTATGGGATGGACGGGGACGGGGGCGGGACGGCCGCTTCAGAATTTCGCACTCCGGGACATTGAGCTGAATCGAGCTTTGCGGCCTGCGCCACCTCGCGCTATCGGCCTTGACGCAGATCAAGGAAATCCCGCCACCGGACGCTAACATCCCGCCATCCTTCGCCGAAGCGGCAAATGTCTGCGAAAGTTCGGTGGAGTCGGGCATGAATGATGTGGTTAGGACCGGCGCAACGGATATTCACCGAGGCAAGGCCCCTCGTCTCCCTACGTCAAGATTTCGCTCGCATCGACGGCTCTATCTGACAGGGGCTGTCCTATTGGCGCTGCTCGCCGCCGCCGGCGCGGCTTGGTGGATCGTCAGCCGCGGCGCGGCCATGCATTACACAACGACACCGGTGACGCGCGGCACGGTTGCCCGTGCCGTCACCGCGACCGGGACGATCAACCCGGTGCTTACGATCATTGTCGGCACCGCGGTATCCGGCGTCATCCAGTCGCTGCAATGCGACTACAACACAAGAGTGACCAAGGGGCAGATCTGCGCCAAGATCGATCCTCGCCCCTTTCAGACCATCGTCGACCAGGACAAGGCGAACCTGGCGGTCGCCAAGGCGCAGCTCGAAAAGGACAAAGCAACCCTCGAGTACACCAAGGCCAATTCCGGGCGCAACGACTTGCTGGCGCGGCAAGACTCGGTTGCTCAAGACACCGCTGACCAGTCGAGGAGCAACTACCATCAGGGGCTGGCGCAGATCCTACTCGACCAGGCGATGATCCAGCAATGGGAAGCCCAGCTCGCGAGCGCGCAGGTCAACCTTGAGTACACCGATATCGTTTCGCCGGTGGACGGCATTGTGGTGTCGCGCAACGTGACGCAGGGGCAGACGGTCGCGGCGAGCCTCACGACGCCGACATTGTTCCTGATCGCCACCGATCTCACCCTGATGGAGGTCGACACCAATGTCAGCGAGAGCGACGTCGGCAGCGTCAAGGAAAAGAACCCCGCGAGCTTCACGGTCGAGGCCTATCCCGACCGTACGTTCGAGGGCAGTGTCGTCCAGGTGCGGCAGGCGCCGCAAACGCTCCAGAACGTCGTCACTTTTGATGTCATCGTCGCCGTCGCCAACCCCGACCTGCTGCTGGTGCCGGGGATGACGGCCACGACCAAGATTGTCACCGACGAGCGCGACAATGTCATTCGAGTGCCCGATCAGGCGCTCCGTTACGTGCCCGCCGGTGCGGCCGCCACCCTACCGGCGCAGACTGCCGGCGCGGCGACCCGGCAGGCGCAGGTCTGGATCTTGACCGACGGCAAGCCCGTTCCCGTTGCCGCGACGCTCGGGCTCGACGACGGCAGCTTTACCGAGATCGCTGGCGGAGAGCTGAAGGTCGGCGATCAGGTCATCCTGTCCGAACAACGCGGCGGCGGCAGCGGAAAGTCGGCCGTCCCGCTGCCGCGGCTGTAGCATGACGGCAGCGCAAATGTCCGACGCGGTCATCGCGGTCGAAGACGTGACCCGGACCTATCACGTCGGCGACATCGACGTTCACGCGCTCGCCGGCGTCAACCTCACCGTCGAGCGCGGCGAGTTCGTGGCAATCATGGGATCGTCAGGTTCCGGCAAATCAACCCTGATGTCGATCCTCGGTTGCCTCGATCGCCCCTCCACCGGGCGCTATCTGCTTGACGGCATCGATGTCGCGAGCCTCCCGGAGCCCGACCTCGCCCGCATCCGCAGCGAGCGCCTCGGCTTTGTCTTCCAGAGCTTCAACCTGCTGTCGCGCACGAGTGCCGCGGAGAACGTGGCCTTGCCGCTGCTCTATTCGGACGAGGGAAAGTCCGGGCGCAGCGCGCGTTTTGCCCGCGCGCAGGAGGCTTTGGCCCGCCTCGGGCTCGGCGATCGCGCGGAAAACACGCCTAGCCAGCTCTCCGGCGGCCAGCAGCAGCGGGTCGCGATCGCGCGGGCCTTGATCAATTCGCCGAGCCTGCTCCTGGCCGACGAGCCGACCGGCAACCTCGACACGCGCACCTCGCACGAGATCATGGAGACGCTGACGCAGCTCAACCGCGAGGAAGCTGTCACGATCGTTCTGGTGACGCACGAGTCCGATATCGCAGCCTACGCCAATCGCACGGTGACGATGCGCGATGGCCGCATCCTCAGCGACGAGCGCGAGAAGTCCCACATCCCCGCGCCACCTCCGGCGGCGACGGATCTGTCAATCTTTCACCCGCATCCACCTGCGGAAACGGCGAGCGGAGCGCCGCTTTCCTGGGCCTTCGGTCTGATGATCCTGGCCGCGGCGGTGCAGGCGCTCGCGCGCAACAAGATGCGCTCGGCGCTGACCATGCTTGGCGTCTTCATCGGCGTCGCCGCATTGATCGCGATGGTGGCAATCGGGCAAGGCGCCAACGATGCCGTGCGCAAGCAGCTCGCAAGCCTCGGCACCGACCTTCTCGTCGTCGTCCCGGGCGCGGTGACGAGCATGGGCGCCCGCGGCGGGTCCGGCAGCGCCTCGACCCTTACCGTCACGGACGCCCAGGCGATTCGCCGCGGGGGCGGAGCCGTCGGACAGGTCGCCTACCTGATCCGCCAGACAGGCCAGACCGAATACGCCAACCAGAACTGGATGACCACCATCCAGGGCGTTACCCCCAACTACCCGCCGATCACCAATTGGCAGATAGCCGCCGGCCGCGCCATCAGCAGCGAAGACCAGAGCAGTGCTGCACTCGTGGTGGTGCTCGGCCGGACCGTCCTCAACAATCTCTTTGCGCCCTCGGACAATCCGCTCGGCGCCGTCATCCTGGTCAAGGGCGTGCCGCTCCGCGTCATCGGCACGCTCGTGGCCAAAGGCCAATCGACCTATGGCCAGGATCAGGACGATCTCGTCATGGTGCCCTTCAGCACCGCCGAATCCAAGGTGCTCGGCGTAGCGGCGCCGACGCAAGCGGCAACGACCAGCGCGATCTTTCTGCCGCCGCCCAATCCCTATAATATCCAGGCCCGCCTGACCGGCTTCGTCAACCAGATCTACGTCCAGGCCAGGAGTTCGACCCAGGTTCAGGCGGCGATCGAGCAGGTGACCGCGACATTGGTGCTCCGGCACCGCATAAGGCCGGGGGACGTCAACGACTTCGCCGTGCGCGACCTCAGTCAGATCGCCAGCGCCGCGGAGGGCAGCAGCCAGGTCATGGCGCTGTTGCTCGCGGCCGTGGCCTCGATCTCGCTCCTCGTCGGCGGTATCGGCATCATGAACATCCTGCTGGTCTCGGTGACCGAGCGCACGCGCGAAATCGGCTTGCGCATGGCGATCGGCGCCCGCCGCCTGCATGTGCTGCTGCAATTCCTTACCGAAGCCGTGTTTCTGAGCCTCGTGGGGGGCGTAGCGGGCATCTTCTTCGGCGTCGCCATGTCCGAGACGATCTCCCTCGTCGCCGGATGGCCGACGCCGATTTCGCCAACCGCGATCCTCGGCGGGTTCGCTTTCTCGGCCGCCGTCGGGATCTTCTTCGGCTATTACCCGGCGCGCAAGGCGGCACATCTCGACCCCATCGAGGCGCTGCGCTACGAGTAGCGCACCATCGTGATCGGGAGAGCGATCATCGAGACATGCTTCATGGCGGCGGCTTCGCGCTCAGGCTGCACGTTCCGAATTCGGTGCTCGTTGAGTCAGGCTTGTAGGTCTGGAACGCGATGTTCCAGGACGACGGGTCGATGCTCAGGCTCACTTTGCCGCTGACGTAGCCGCTCATGGCGATTTGTGACATCGTGACGTTAGTCAGCGCTAGCGCGCTGCCATCCAGGTACACGGTGAGCGCCTTCGCGTCCTGGTCGAATACGACGGTGATCGACCGGCTCTCGGCCGCGACATCCGTTTTCGGCCCCGCCCTCGTTTCAAGGGAGGTCAGTTTGCAATCGAGCCGCTTGGGTGCCGCGAGTGCAGCGAAGGGCGACACCAGCAGAAGGGCCGCAGCAAGCGCGCCCAAGACGTCCACGGCTCTTGCACTGAACCGCCAATGATGCATGGCACTCCCTCGGTTCGCAGCGCAACCGGCGCACGTTTGCGCCAGCGCCCTTACTTATTCGACATCCGCCGGCACGGTATCTTTCGTCAGAGCCTTTTCTGATGGAAGCATCGGCCGAGCCATTCCACACCATACGATCCAGTTACGCAACTGAAGGCCAAACTGGCCGAGGCCCGCGGCGCTCGTAAAGCCTGCCCTAATGGCTTTTGACATGTTCTTGAACGAGATCGGCATGCGCCGGAACCGGCTTGCCCCGTGCGGTCGGTGTTCCGGGAAACGGCATCCACGCGATCGTCAGCGGCACCCGGGATGTTCGGCTGATACCGATCTGCGCCTGTGCAAGTTCTTCGCTCTCTCCGAGGGCTATTTCATGCGTCTTTAGAGCCCGGCCTCGAGCCGCCTTTTCAGAAATGCATCTCCCACTCGAGGCGCCAGCGCACCGTGCCGCTCGCCGTGGCGCGGGTGGCGCCGAAGAGGTAGCCGGCCTCATAGTTCAGCTTGCCGAGCTTGCCCAGCAGCACCGAGCCGACCACGACGGGGCCGGCGATGAGCTGCTGGTTCTGGAACTTGGCGAAGGGGCTGGTGCGCTCCGCGTCACCGTAGATCTCCACGGCGGGGGAGGCGAGCTGAAGGATATTCCAGCGGCTCTGCCAGGCGTAGCTGAAGTCCAGGCCGGGGACGTCCTGGTTGGGGCCGATCTCCTTGCTGAGGAAGAGGTTGAGGGTGTGGGTGGTGTGTCCGATGTCCTTCTGGATGAGCGGCCCGAACAAGGTGTCGTCCGGCGTGCCGCTGAGCGTCGAATAGGAATATTCCCAATAGAGGCCGAGGTCCGCCCAATATTCTCCGGGCTCGGTCAGCATGAAGGTGTTCTCCCAGGTGACCCCCTGGAATTGGGTGGATTCGCCGAGGCCCGCGTCGCGCCCGAAATCGAGCTCGAGCTCGGGATGCCACCAGGAATTGACGCCGTAGCCGAATTCGGCCGTGTAGCTGGTCTCCCCGCCTTTCGTGGGGTTCCGGTCGATGGTGGCCGAGCCGTTGTGCTCGAGCTCGTACTCGCCTTCGTCGATGTCGTCGGGCGAGCGGATGTGGAAATCGGCCCGTGCCGCGAGCGGGAGGAGGAACGCCGCAAGGGCAATGGCGGCGAGGAGGCGCGCTCGCGGCCGCAGGACGGTCGTCGTCATGTCCATTATCCCCCCGGATGACGGCGACGGCCGCTATTTCGCGATCAGAACGCCTTGCGCGGTGTCCTGATGGAAGTCGCCGAAGAATTTGTACTCGCCCTTGTCGAGCGGACCGAGGAAGACCGGGATCTCTTGTCCCGGCGGCACGATTTTTTCACGGTTCAATTCGAAGCTCTCGAATTCCTCCGCCGTATCGTCCTCGTTCTTGACCAAGAGCTTGAACTTGACGCCGGCCGGCACCTCGAGGCGTTCGGGCTGGAAGCGGTGGTTCTTGATGGTCAGATGCGGCTGCTCTTGCGCGCGCGCCGGCCCGACCGGCCCGACCAGCAAGAGAAATGCGGCAGCCAAGATGAATATGCGCATCTCCGACCTCGTCTCTGGGTTTCGTTGTCCTTCTCGGCCTCTGTCGGGAACAGCTGTCGCCGGCGGGCCGTTGGTTGCGCGCTAACCGCAAGAGATAATGCAAATCATTCGCACCGGCAAATCTAAAATATGCCTCCGTCCCCGCAGCGGCACATCCGTATCTCCCGGTTTGAGGGCGGACCTTGAAATGCACGGCGATTTACCGTACATTGCCGCAGCAAGGAGATCGTCATGGCAGGCTCTGCACGGCGTAAAGGGTCGGACGATCGCGAGCTCAAGAAGGAGCGGATCGAGCTGCGGGTCGCCGCCTCGGCCAAGCAGCTCATCCAGCGCGCGATGGCGGTCTCGGGGCTGACCGCGGGCGATCTCGCCTATGAGGGCGCGCGCCGCGTGCTCGACGAGCACGAGCGCATGGTGCTTACGGGCACCGATCGCGATGCGTTTCTGGACGCCGTGCTCAACCCACCTCCGCCGACGGCGAAGCTGATTACGGCGTTGAGGCGCCATCGCGATCTTTTCGGCTAAAGCGCCTTGGGCGTTAGGATCGAGCCGCTCGGCAAGCAACACGACCGCGCAACCTTCTCCTGCGGCCAGGCCGATCTCGACGACTGGTTCCGGCACCGGGCAAGCCAAGACGACAAGCGCAACGTCGCGCGCGTTTTCGTGGCCGTCGATGACGAATTGGGCGTGATCGGCTTCTACAGCCTCAGCTCGTTCACGTTGTCGCTCCGCGACATGCCGGAAGAGATCGCGCGCAAGCTGCCGCGATACGACGCAATCCCGGCTGCCTTGATCGGGCGGCTCGCGAGAGACGAGCGGGCGCGCGGCCGAGGCATAGGCGAGCTTCTCCTCGCCGACGCCATCCGCCGCATCCTTGGCGCGGGACGCTCGCTCGCCGTTTTCGCGATCGTCGTCGATGCCAAGGACGAGCGCGCGGCCGAATTCTACAGGGGGTTTGGATTTCGTTCGTTCCCGTCGCGGCCGAGACGGCTTTTCCTGCCGACGGCGAGCGCTGCGGCAGGTTTGGAAAAGCTGTGAATTGACCTGCAAGCCGAGATAGCGGGGCTTCGCCTGCACCGGATCGTCTTGCAAGGCGGACAGTGAGATTATCGACTATCATTGAAAGGATTAGCCAAGCGTGGGACGCAGCCATGGGACAGATCCGTAATCCGCATCCGGGCGAGATCCTGAAGGAGGAGTTCTTGAAGGAGATCGGCATGAGCCAGAACCGGCTTGCCCGTGCGATCGGCGTTCCGGGAAACCGCATCCACGCGATCGTCAACGGCACCCGGGACGTGACTGCAGATACCGATCTGCGCCTGTGCAAGTTCTTCGATCTCTCCGAGGGCTATTTCATGCGTCTACAGAACGCCCATGACACGCTGGAGGCCAAGCGGCGCATCGGAGCCCAAGTCGCCAGGATCAAGCCGTACAAATCCCGGCGGGCCGCATAGGCCGTGACAGCGATCACGTTCGTCCGCGTTTCGACCAAGGAGCAGGAAGAGGGCTATGCCATGACGGCTCAGCGCGCCGCCGGGACCCAGCCGCGCTCGTCGAGGGCCGAATCGAGCATCCACTCGAGCCCGGCGAGCCGGGCGCTGCCGTAGCTCGTCCCGTTCTGCCAGTCCGCGAGCTGCGCCTCCTTCAATTCCTTGCCGCGCAGCCCGCGCGCCTGAAGGGCTGCCCAGGCCTGCGGGAGATCGAGGAAATCGGCCGGGATTGCCTGCCTTGCGTCGCGGTCGACGGCGCCGAGCGGAAACATCGCACCTGCGGCCGAATTCGGCGTCAGCGAGAGGCCTTGCTGGGTGGCCGGCGAATAGAGCTCGAACTGCACGGTGACCGTGCCGGCCGCCGTCGGCAATCCGCCCATGCCTCCGGCTTGCGGCTCGAGGGTGAGCTTGGCCGACATCAGGACCGCATCGGGCTGCCAATGGCCGCGCGCATATTTGATCGCCCGCTCGGCGATGGCCGGAACACCCGCGAGCGGCCAGCTCGCCTGCTTGGGGAGGATGCTGTCCACGTCGTTGTGGAGGGGTGCATCCTGCGCGATGCGCCGCCACGAGATCTCGTTGCCGCTGGCGAAATGGAGGGTGAGGGAGTTGCGGCCATCGAGGCGGAAGGTGCCGGTGGTGTAGGGGATCGAGCCGGCCTGCATCATGAAGGTGCCGGTGTCCTTGCCTTTGACGAAGAGCTGCGGGTTGTAGGTGCTGTCCTTGGTGGCGCCGATATTGCCCTTGTTGCCGGTATAGGGGGCGGGACAAGAGTCGGTGAACTGCGCCTGGCCGAGGTCCTGCACGTCGAGGACGCAATCCTCTTTCGTGCCGCGCGCATCGGCGAGCGAGGTCTCCCAGCGCCCGGCCAGGGGCGATCTCATTGCATCCATCGGATTGGGGGGTGGCGAGGGCCGCATCAGCCACGCCGTCACGACCGCTATGAGGAGCGCCACGCCGACGATCGAGAGCTGGGCATAGCGCTTCTGCGGCAGCTTGCGGGCGAAGCGCTTCCAGGTTTGCGCCTCGCCCTTGAGCACGCGCTGGGTCGTCACCACGATCTGCGGCAGGTAGGTCGAAAGCGGCTCAGGGTAGGCGTTGAGCCAATGGGAGACGCCGAGGAAATATTCCATGTCCTTGGTCGGCATGGCGTCGGCGATGCGCACCGGGATGAGCGGCAGGCGCTTCGCCACCGCGCACTCCATCTCGCGCGCGACCTGGGGCGAGTCGTTGGATTTCTCGCTGAAGATGATGAGGACCGCCCGGCTCGCCTCGATGGCCGCGACGATGCTCCCACCCCACTGGGAGCCGGCGGCGATGTCGCGCGGTGCGATCCAGCACTTGACCCCGGCCGCCTCGAGCGCCTGGCAGATCATGTCCGCCGCGGCCTGGTCGCGGGTGGAGTAGCTCAAGAAGATGTCGTGTGCCACGCCGAGCGCCTCCCTTCGCCCCATTCGCCCAAGGCTTCGCGCGCGGCCGCTTGCAAGGGCGTCTCCCGCCGTCTCCCGCAAGGCGCGCGCGCTTGTCCCAGGATGCGCATTTCCGCCCTTGCCGGCAAGCCGAAACGGGCGGGTGCCGAGAGCGCGAAACCTGCCAAGACCCTTCACCGCATGCTCTCGAAAGCGAGCAACCCAACCATGGACAATCTCGCTGCCACCCTCGGCGTGGTGGGCAAGAAGCTGGGAGTGGAAATGCGGGCGCACGGGGTTGATGCGGCGTGAGCGCGAAGCATCATCGTATCGGTTGCCGGGCTTATGACGAATCCGATGGCAGATTGCTCGGGCGAGGACAGAATGCGTAGCGCCGACGGCTGAGGACGATGGTTAGATTGCTCGGAAAAGATTATAAATCATGCACCAAATGCAAAAAGGAGACCCTTCCGCCCTATTCTGTAAGGCTACCCCTTTTTGATTCGGAGTATAGATCCGATCCTTGCGAAAATTGCCCGGAGCGTGAGGGATTGAGGCCATAATCGTTCGGCCGGGGCAAGTCGGATAGCCTCGACAAGCACCGCTTGTTTGAATGCTTCTGCACTACGATCGAGTTCGCGCAAGCCTTCGTCGAACGGCTTGAACCAGCGGATGCCGTCCGTGTCGCCCTTCTTGTACGCCCGCTTATAGTCGGCAATGATCTCGTGAATATTTTCACGGG
Organism: Alphaproteobacteria bacterium; assembly: GCA_052143835.1. Classification (GTDB taxonomy): domain Bacteria; phylum Pseudomonadota; class Alphaproteobacteria; order JACZXZ01; family JACZXZ01; genus DASPPM01. The sequence goes on along the minus strand of JBKQRV010000042.1, from coordinate 44,542 downwards.
CGGCGCTGTAGTGGTCGAGATGCGGCTTGAGCTCGGTAAAGTAGACGTTTATTAGCATGATAGTCGTGTCAAGAGCGCCGGCGGAGTCACGACCCGCGCTACCACGGCCCTTGATCTGGATGTCAAGAAGTTCGTTCCAGGTGATCTTGTTTTTTATGACGTCGTAGTGAGGGACAAAATAGCTACTAAGTGCTCTGTTGTAACGTTCTATTGCCAGGTACAGCGCTTCGGCCTTCTGCCGCATGAAGAAGACATGCTCCTTGGTCGCGTTAAGGCGGTACGCAACTACTGCGGCGAAAACGCCGCTGGCAATAATCGTAATAATTCCGATGACTATGGACATGGGCGTAATCCACTGCGGCCTTGTTCCTGTTCTTTCAATGCCCTCCGTCACCATGCTTGCCAGCCACGGCCCGCATTCGATTTTGGAACTCGACGAATTGCTTGAATCGTGCTGATCCGACTCCCTTCCGCTTTTTAAATTCTGTGGAGTCAATTTTGAGGACGTCGTCCCCCGTCAGCACTCCCGAAGCAACCAAGTCTCGCGCATTGGGCAGCCCCTGTGCTGTCAATACTTGAGCGACCCATTGTTGCCCCGCTGAAAGCGACTCCGAAGGGACTAAAATGCCCTCGAATAAGTCCTTCATCTTGGCGTATAGCTTATCGATTGCGTGAACCTTGTCTTCGACAGAACCGTCACCCTCAACAATCTTGCGAAATGCTCTAAGTGCCGCAAGCGACTTCGGAGCGTCCTCCGGCTCGCTGTACGGATCAAGGGAGGTCCACCAGGAAACACCGTCGCGCTCAAGAGCTTTACGATCGATCGTCGTGTCGTCAGCCGCGTAAATCTTGAACGCATGAGCGAGGATTTCTGACGGAACATCAAGACTTTCAGCGACGATAAGTTGCCAAGCTATGGTTTTGGCTTGAGCAATATTCTCAGCTTCTTGGAGTTTGTTCGATAGATCAGCGATCTTGTCATAGTTTTTCTCACTTATGCCCGCACTCCCGAGCTTCCTATTAAGCCTATCTATCTCTCGCAAAAGGGCGTTGAAATCTTTTTTGCTGCGAATCCGATCAGCGATCTGCTGTGCTGTGAGATGCGGGGAATTCAACGATTCACTCAGCATGCCCGGAGCAGCCTCAAGGTGCTGTGGCGGCGCCTTAGTGGCTGCCTCCGGCTTCCTATTTTTACGTGCGCGCACCCTCATTGCGCCAAGCACGATCAACAGAACAATCAGGCCGATTATGTATGCCATTCGCAATGTCCCACGGGATTCATTTCTCTAAGGGACAGTAGGCACGTTCCTGGCGCGCTGATCGCGATGAGTACAGGATAAGTTCTCCTCAAAGTCAATCAGGCGCGCGCAGAGCGGTTCGGACAAAAAGATGCAGCCCCCGACGCCTGGCTAATATGACGTCGGTTATGGCGTGCAATGACCGCCGCGGCCTGGTGGCCGCCCTATCTTCAGGAACTTAGGTGCTCAGCCTCTTGCCTCCACAAGAAGTGCCAGCAATATCGCGGAGATTGCGAGCATGAAATGGCTCGCAAAGATGACCCTCTTGAACCTTCTATATTTACGTTCTATCGAGTCTAAGGCGGTCTTAACGATCGCGATCCCGTTAGCATGAGTTCCAACCCTATTCCGGAGTGATATTCCCAGGAAGCGGCGCAGGTCATCTAATAGAAAGCTGTCGGGATTTCGGTACTCAGCGAAAGAAAGAGTCATTATTGCCACGATCACTCCCCCAATGGTGAGCGGGATGGTGCTGTTAGTCGCGAAGAAGATTACAGAGCAAATGCCGAACACCAGCGCCGCCAAAATCCAATAGTTTAAGACGATCCACGCGGCGCGAATAAACATCTCGCGCGTTGAGAATTGAAGCTGGCCCGAGAGCCTTTGCAACTGACGTAGCTCAAGCCAGAAGAGAGAGCGGTCGAGGACCGCAAGAAAATTGCCAAGCATTTAATGCTCCGTCAGCTGATCATCTGAACGAGAACGGTCAGCCAGTTCCCAAGCTGGCCGCATTTCGTTAGAAGCGAAAAAGGGGACAGGCCCCGAAATACGCAGGAACATGGGTCCCCGCTTTCGCGGGGACAGCAGCTTTCGTAAGCTCGCTGCGCTCGCCAACGAAAGCTAGCTGGCTGGGGGACCTGGATTCGAACCAAGACCGCTCGGTCCAGAGCCGAGAGTTCTACCGTTAAACTATCCCCCAACGCGCAGCCGAGCCCGAAGGTAGCGCGACTCGTGGTACCTCGCGCGCCGCTCGCGAGCCCGCATGATCTAAGACGCCGCCGGAGAAAATGCCAGTTTTTTGTGCGGCCGGCCAGCCGGCCTCCCGCTGCCTTGCCGGCGAGGCCGTCTTGCCCCTCACTTCCGCTTGCTTCCGAAGGCTGGTGGTACCGTTCGAAATCTAGAGCGAATTCCGAAAGCATGGAATCGCCCCCTCACCCAGCTTCGGCTAAGCTCGGCTTCGCCTCGCTAAGCCTACGCAACCCTCTCCCCCGCGTCGGGGGAGAGGGTAGGGTGAGGGGGATGCTTCCAGCACATCGGGAATCGCTCTAGACTCCGCGCTGCGGGGGCGCGGTGAAGCCGGCCCAGGTCAGATAGATGCCGATCACGAGCCAGGGCATGAGATAGAGATGCATATGCTCGCCATATTGCATCCGCCCGAAGAGCGGGGTTAGCGCTTCGGGCGTCAGAAACAACAGCAGCAGGCCTTTCGCGAGGATCAACCATCCAAATAGGGTGACCACCACCGGTAACGCACCGCCCGACCAGACATTGTGCCCGAGTATCATCGCGAGGCCGGTCGCGAGGCGGACGACGGCATAGGTAAGCATGACCGGCCGGTCGGCAACCGTGACTTCGATTATTGCGCTTCCGCGCACGAGCAAACCGACCACGAGCAAGAGGGCGAAAAGGCCGATAAACCGCGCGAGGAAAACAGTGAGTCGGGACATGCCAGCCTTCGCTACATCGAATGAACCAGCATCCCGGAGGCTACCGGCTTTCCTCCCGATCCTCTAGTGGATCGAATCTAACAAATAGCTCCCATCCCCACTTGCGATCGTCGTTGCGAGGAGGCGAAGCCGACGAAGCAACCCAGGATATCGTGCCGGAAGCTGCCCCGGCATACGCCGGGGTTCGCCTTCGGCTCGCAATGACCGTGTTGGAGCCTAGGAGCCAAATGTTGGAACAAATCCTCCAGCACCTTCGCCGTCAGGCGCGCGTGTTGGCGTCGGGCGCGCGATCGTTATAAGATGACAGGTTGGCCGGGGCGCGGGCGGCGGCTTGGGCCTGCCTTCGCAGCCGGCGGATGGGACGGAACGCATGAACCTCACGCGAGGGCTCGACGACGGACGCGCGGTGGGCGAGCGCCGGCGGCGCGGGCCGTTCGGCGCCAGGGCGCCCGTCTATGCCGCCCTCGATCTCGGCACCAACAATTGCCGCCTGCTCATCGCGCGCCGGGCCGGGCCGAGCTTCCGCGTCATCGACGCCTTCTCGCGCATCGTGCGCTTGGGCGAGGGCATGGGGCAGGAGAGCCAGCTCTCGGAGGCCGCGGTCGCGCGCACGCTCGAGGCGCTCAAGGTGTGTGCTGCCAAGATGCGCCATCGCGCCGTCACCCATGCCCGCGGGGTGGCGACCGAGGCGTGCCGGCGCGCGGTCAACGGGCCGAGCTTCCTCGCCCGCGTCGCGGCGGAGACCGGGCTCGAGCTCGAGGTCATCTCGCCCGCCGAGGAGGCGCGCCTCGCGGTCACCGGCTGCCTGCCGCTGCTCGACCCCCAGATCCGCTATGCCTTGCTCTTCGACATCGGCGGCGGCTCGACCGAGCTCATGTGGCTCGAGACGGTGCGGGCAGGGGAGGCGCGCATGCTCGCCTCGCTCTCCCTCCCGCTCGGCGTGGTCGGTTTCGCCGAGCGCTACGGCGGCCGGCACGTCGGGCGCGAGGTCTATGGCGCGATGGTGGCCGAGGCCGGCCGCCATCTCGAGCCTTTCGACTTGACGCACGGCATCTCGGCGGCACTTGCCAAGGGCGAGGTGCAGATGCTCGGCACCTCGGGCACGGTCACCACCATCGCGGGCGTGCATCTCAGGCTCCCGCGCTACGACCGCGCCGCCGTCGACGGCACCTACCTCACCCTCGACGTCATCAAGGGCGAGAGCGAGCGCCTGGGGGCGATGAGCTTCGAGGAGCGCGCCGCCCATCCCTGCATCGGCCACGAGCGCGCCGACCTCGTCATCGCCGGCCTCGCCATCCTCGACGCCATCTGCCGGCGCTGGCCGGTCGGGCAACTGCGCGTGGCGGATCGCGGCTTGCGCGAGGGCATCCTCGTCGGCCTCATGCGCGCGCGCGCCGGTTGGGCATAGAAACCGCAGCTCGAGATCATGGCAGCCAAAGAAGGACCCGGCCGCAAGGTGCGGGGAGGGCGTAAGGGCGGCGCTCCCTCGGCCGCGCGGCCCTTGGCGCAACGGCTGCGCTCGACCAAGGGCCGTACCGGCTCGCAAATCCGCTGGCTCGAGCGACAGCTCAACGACCCTTACGTCGCCGAGGCGCGGCGGCAAGGCTACCGCTCGCGCGCCGCCTTCAAGCTCGCCGAGCTCGACGACAAGCTCCATTTCCTCCGGCCGGGCGCGCGCGTCGTCGATCTCGGGGCTGCACCCGGCGGCTGGACCCAGGTCGCGGTCGAGCGCACAGGGAGAGGGCGGCCTCAAGGTGCTAGGGTGATCGCCGTCGATCTCCTGGAGATGAGCCCAGTGGCGGGAGCCGAGGTCCTCCGCCTCGATTTCCTCGCCCCGGAGGCGCCGGCGCGTATCGGCGCGGCACTGTCCGGCCCGGCCGACGTGGTGATGAGCGACATGGCACCGCCCTCCTCCGGCCACCGCGCGACCGACCACCTGCGCATCATCGCTCTCGCCGAGGCGGCGGCCGAGTTCGCTCTCGAGGTGCTGGCACCGGGTGGGGTGTTCCTCGCCAAGGTCTGGCAGGGCGGGGCCGAGCGCGGGCTTCTCGAGCGGCTCAGGCGCCACTTTGCCAAGGTGCGCCACGTGAAGCCGCCGGCGAGCCGCGCCGAATCGGCCGAGGTCTATGTGGTGGCGACGGGGTTCCGGGCAAGCTGAGGGCAAGCGGGTGGACCTCCCTCTCCTCCTTCAGGAGGCTTGAGCCGCAAAGCGGATCAAGGGTCGGGGTGAGGAGGTGGGGGTGCGAGACACACCATCGGCCGCAGAAGCTCGCTGCGCTCGGCCTCCTCACCTTCCCATCCCCGGGCACTTCGTGCCAGGGATGGGCCCCTTCCTCTCCTCCTGAAGGAGGAGAGGAGAAGCGGGCCTTACGTCGGCTTGCCGAATTTCAATCCGAGACACTACAGAGCCGGCAGCAGCCTTGCGCGCGGTGGCCCCTTGGCATAATGTATTCCAGTCGAGGAATCATCGATGCCCAGCGCCAAGCTGAACGTCCAGCCGATCGAGGTGAATTTTGTCCTCAAGGACAAGATTTATGACGCGCTCAAGCGCGCCATCACCGCGATGAACATCTACGCGGAGCCGGGCGAGCCGCGGCTCGATGAGCGCCAGCTCTCGCTCGAGCTGGGGGTGAGCCGCACGCCCGTGCGCGAGGCGATCGCCAGGCTCGAGCAGGAGGGCCTGGTGCGCACGGTGCCGCGCAAGGGCGTCTTCGTCGTGCGCAAACACAAGCGCCAGATCCTCGAGATGATCACGGTGTGGTCGGCGCTTGAGAGCATGGCTGCGCGCCTTGCGACCGAGCGCGCGAGCGACGCCGAGATCGCCACGCTGCGCCGCATGTTCGCGACCTTCGAGGGTGACCAGATCAGCGCGCACATCGACGAGTATTCCGAGACCAACATCGAGTTCCACCTCGCCATCCTGCGCATGAGCCGCTGCGAGCTCCTGTGGCAGATGGCGGAGAACCTGTTCATCCACATGCGCGCGATCCGGCACAAGACGATCCACGAGAACCACCGCGCGGAGCGCTCGATCATCGACCATCTCAACATCATTCAGGCGCTCGAGACGCGCGACGCCGAGCTGGCCGAGCGGCTGGTGCGCGAGCACACGCTCGGGCTCGCGGCGCATGTGGAGAAGAACGTCAATTACCTGGATTGAAAGCCGGCCGCCCACGGGGCGCCGGGCAAGGGAGAAATGCCATGGCTGAAGCTGCACGTAAAATCGAGGAGGCGGGGGCGCCGGTCGAGAAGATCTCGGGCGGCCACCTCGTCGCCAAGGCGCTCAAGGCCGAGGGGGTCGAGGTGATCTTCACGCTCTGCGGCGGGCACATCATCGACATCTACGACGGCTGCCTCGACGAGAACATCAAGATCATCGACGTGCGCCACGAGCAGGTCGCCGCGCATGCCGCCGACGGCTACGCGCGCATGACGGGGCGCCCCGGTTGCGCCGTGGTGACAGCAGGGCCCGGCACCACCGACGCGATGACCGGCGTCGCCAACGCCTTCCGCGCCGAGAGCCCGTTCCTCCTGATCGGCGGGCAGGGCGCCTTGAGCCAGCACAAGATGGGCTCGCTCCAGGACCTGCCGCACGTCGACATCATGCAGCCCATCACCAAGTTCGCGGCGACCGTGCCGTCCACGGCGCGCATCGCCGACATGGTGAGCATGGCCTTCCGCGAGTGCCTCAACGGAGCACCCGGTCCCTCCTTCCTCGAGATCCCGCGCGACATCCTCGACGGGCAGGTCGAGCTCGGCAAGGCGCGTATCCCGGCCGCAGGCCATTATCGCGCCTCGACGCGCCAGCTCGCCGATCCCGACGACATCCAGAAGCTCGCCGATCTCTTGGTGAAAGCGGAGCGGCCGTGCATCCTCCTGGGCACGCAGGTGTGGACCTGCCGCGCCTCGGGTGCGGCGCGCGAGCTCGTGCGCAAGCTCAACATCCCGGCCTACATGAACGGCGCCGGGCGCGGCACCTTGCCGCCGGGCGATGCGCATCATTTCCACCGCACGCGCGCTTACGCCTTCGACAAGGCCGACGTGATCGTCATCGTCGGCACGCCCTTCGATTTCCGCATGGGCTACGGCCGCCGCCTCAATCCCAAGGCCAAGGTGGTGCAGATCGACATGGACTACCGCACCGTGGGCAAGAACCGCGACATCGATCTCGGCCTCGTCGGCGACGTGGGCCGGATCCTGGACGCGGTCACCGCGGCGGCGACGGGCCGCGCCGACAACGGGGCCAAGCGCCGCGCCGGCTGGCTCGACGAGCTGCGCAAGGGCGAGGCGGCGGGGCTCGAGAAGCTGATGAAGGACTTCAAGTCCGAGGCCACGCCGATCAACCCCTACCGCGTCGCCTGGGAGCTCAACGAGTTCATGGGCGAGGACACCATCTACATCGGCGACGGCGGCGACGTGGTGACGATCACGGCGACGGCGGTGCAGCCGCGCCAGCCCGGGCACTGGATGGATCCGGGGCCCCTCGGCACGCTCGGCGTCGGCACGCCTTTCGCCATGGCGGCCAAGTTCGTGCACCCCGAGAAGGAGGTGCTCTGCTACTTCGGCGACGGCGCTTTCGCCATGACGGGCTTCGACATGGAGACCTGCATGCGCTTCAAGCTGCCCTTCCTCGGCGTGGTCGGCAACAACTCGGCGATGAACCAGATCCGCTTCGGCCAGATCGCGAAGTACGGCGAGAACCGCGGCAACGTCGGCAACAAGCTCGGCGACGTGCCGTTCTCCAAGTTCGCCGAGATGCTCGGCGGCTACGGCGAGGAGGTGCGCGATCCGAAGCAGATCCGCCCTGCGCTCGAGCGCGGCCGCGAGGCGGTCAGGTCGGGCGTCGCAGCACTCATCAACATCTGGGTCGACCCCAACGTCTACGCGCCCGGCACCAAGGCTCAGACGATGTACAAGTGACGAGGGCTCTCTGAGGAGGTGCTGCGGCGCGGTATGGGCGGTCACACTCAAGTTGCGGGGAAAGACATGGGAAAGGCTCTCGAGGGCATTCGCGTACTTGACATGACGCATGTCCAATCGGGTCCGTCGGCGACCCAGATTCTCGGCTGGTTCGGCGCCGACGTCATCAAGGTGGAGCTGCCCGGACGCGGCGACATCACGCGCCAGCAGCTGCGCGATATCCCCGACGTGGACAGCCTCTATTTCACGATGCTCAACTGCAACAAGCGGAGCATCACGCTCAACACCAAGGACGAGACGGGGCGGGAGATCTTCAGGAAGCTGATCCAGGCCTGCGATGTGATGGTGGAGAACTTCGCTCCAGGTGCCCTCGACCGCCAGGGCTTCACTTGGGAGGCGATCCAAAAGCTCAACCCGCGCATGATCTACGCCTCGGTCAAGGGCTTCGGGCCCGGCCCCTATGTCGAGTGCAAGGTCTACGAGAACGTGGCCCAGTGCATGGGAGGCTCGGCGAGCACGACCGGCTTCGACGAGGGGGCGCCGCTCGTCACCGGCGCCCAGATCGGCGATTCCGGCTCGGGCATTCACCTGATCGCCGGCATCCTTGCGGCGCTATATCAGCGCGAGCGCACCGGAGAGGGTCAGCGCGTCGAGGTCGCCATGCAGGACGTCGTGCTCAATCTCTGCCGCGTCAAGCTGCGCGACCAGCAGCGCCTGGCCCACGGCCCCTTGCGCGAATATCCCCAGTTCCCCAAGAAGAATTTCCTCGAGGCCGTGCCGCGCGCGGGCAACGCGTCCGGCGGCGGGCAGCCGGGCGACGCGCTCAAGTGCAAGCCGGGCGGGCCCAACGACTATATCTACGTCATCATCCAGCCCCAGGGCTGGGAGCCGCTCATGAAGCTCTGCGGGCGGGAGGAGCTCATCACGGACGCCAAATTCGCCACCCCCGAGGCGCGCCTGCCGCATCTCGACGAATGCTTCGCCATCATCGAGGCATGGACGAAGCAGCACACCAAGTTCGAGCTCATGGCGATGCTCAACGAGCACGACATCCCGTGCGGTCCCGTGCTCGATATGAAGGAGCTCGCCGAGGACGCCTCCTTGCGCGCGCGCGGTATCGTCGTCGAGGTGAGCCATCCGAAGCGCGGCAGCTTCCTCACCGTGGGCTGTCCGATCAAGCTCTCGGCCTCGCCCGTCGAGGTCCTCGCTTCGCCGCTCTTGGGCGAGCACACGGAGGAGGTGCTCAAGGAGATCGTGGGCTTGGGCAAGGAGGAGATCGCCGCCGCGCGCGCGAAGGGTGCCATCTGAAGCCGCGGACGGCCGCGGGCGGGCTTGTGGGCGCGCGCGCGACGTGGTAGCGAGGTTCGGCTGGCTCCGGAGGAGGGTGTCATGCGCCTCGCGGCACGGCTATTGGCGGCTGCCTTCGTGCTCACGGCGGCCCTCGGCGCTACGGCGCACGCGCAGGCGCCGGGCGATCCTTTTCCCTCGGGCATGATCCGCATCTACAAGGCGGTCGAGGTGCGGACCAGGATCACCTACGGCGATCTTTGGCTGAGCGACGCGAACGCCCGTTTCGACGGGCTCAAGGGCCGCATGGAGATCCGCTACGTCGAGACCCTGCCCCCATCCGCGAACCCGGACCTCTCCGGCGCCCGCATCTATCAGGTCCTCAATTTCGCGCAGTATTTCAATTTCAATCGGCACAAGGCCGGCTTCTGCACGCTTCCCGTCAAATGGGTCGGGATGCGCGACCTCGGCAACATGCAGCTCCGCGTGACGCTCATGGTGATGGACGACTACCGCGCCTCCGACCAGGGGAAGCCGTCGCTCTGCATCGCCGCGACCTACCGGCTGCCCGCGCAATAGAGCTGCCAAGAAGAAAGACGGGAAGGAGCGCGCCGCGAGCCGCGGCAGGCTAGAGCCTATTTCATTGATATGGAATCAGTATCCTTTCACCGTCATTCCCGCGAAAGCGGGAATCCATGGACCCCCGCTTTCGCGGGGGTGACGATGGTGTTTCCACATCAACGGGACGTGCTCCAAGTCACCGTGCGGCGATCTTCGGCGAGTCGGCGACGATGAGCGTGGCCAAGAGGCGGGCCACGCAGTGATAGCCTGCGTCGCTCATGTGCACCTGGTCCTTGCCGACCATGGCGGGTGCTCCGTTCTGCCGCCTGTCGAACCAATGGCGCATGGCCTCGAAGCGGTCGAGGAAGGCCATCTTGGCCCTCTCTGCAAGCCGGCGCAGCGTCGCGTTGAAGGTTGCGTAGTCGGGGTTATCGAGGATGCGCGGAGCAAATTGCGCGTCCATGAGGATCGTCTCGATGCCGGCCGCACGGAGCTGGCGCAATCCCACGCGCACCTCCTCGGCGAAATATTCCGGGTTGCCGTGGCGCAGGATCTCGTTGCTGCCGGTCTGCCAGATGACGAGATCGGGATGCTCGTCGAAGACGTCGCGCTGGAAGCGCGCGAGCATGTTGGGCGTCTCCTCGCCGTTGACGCCCTTGTTGAGGACCGTCACCGCGGCGCGCGGAAAGCGGCGCTCGAGGGCTGCGGCGAGCTGGCTCGGATAGGCGTGTGCTGCGTCGCTGGCACCGGCGCCTGCGGTCGATGACGAGCCGATCGCCACGATCTTGACCGGGAGTCCCTCCCTCAGGCGCTCGCCCGTGTGATTGAGGGGTGCACCGAGCTCCATCGCCGCTGGAGGGGCTGAGCATTCGTCGCTCTGGCTCTGCGCGAGCGCCGCCCCGGGGCGGGTCACCAGCGCCGCCGCGAAAAGGAATGCGGCCAGGGTCGCGGGGCGGTGGTTCATGATCGGCGCAATCGACGCATCGGTTCGTCTCCTCTTCGAGCCTCGGACGGCCAGGGCGTCAACTCCGCCCCCGCCCGGGCATGAGAATGCTCCAGGGCTGTCATGGAGGTGTGCAAGGCAGTTTCGCCGGATATTGTTCTCGTTGCTTCTCTAAATATGGCCCTTATGGCGAAAGGGCGGACGCCACGACCGTTTTCTTTTCCGGTATCTGTCGCAATTTTGCAAGAAAATGCTGAGGCGAGCCCGAAGGATGGCGCAAAAATTCCATTTTGTCGATCACGCCAGCTGGCGGTTCAGAGGGCCCACGCCGAAGCTACCGGCTCGAGATGTTCTGCTCGGCAAAGCGAGTAATTCTTATTCGCGCGGCTGCGAGATGGGTGATGAAAGCCTCGCTCAGGAAATAGCGATATTCCTCCTCGCGCTGGCTTGCGACGCGGTCGGCGGCGGCGAGGACGGCATCGCTTATGCCGGGGTGGACCATGACGAGGGCCCCTGGCCCGAGTCCCTCGAGGAAAGCGGAGAAAAGGCGGGCATAAGGGGTCCGGCCGGCGAAATCATGCACGCCGCTGAAGCCTCGGTTGCCGGGGATTCGGGCGGCCCGTGCCCGGCGGGCGAAGCCCCGCGCGAGCAAGCTGACGGCAAGCGCCTCGCCCACATGGGCGCGCCGCCGCAAGATGGCCCCGATCGGCTCGTCGCAGTAGCGCACGTAGGTGCCGTGCCGGGCGAGGCGCTCGCGATAAAGCTCGATCACGACCTCGCGCACGGTCGGCAATTGATGGACGTGCTGGTGCCCGTCGAGAAAGGCGGGCGGGCGGCCCAGCTCCGCCTCGAAACGGTCGAGCTGGCGGACGAGCTCGGCCTCGATCTCGGCGCGGTCGAGCCGCCGGGTGTAAGCGAGATAGATCATGCGCCGGATGCCGGGCAGCCGCCCCGCAGGGCAGAGACGTTGCATTGCACCGAGCGGGACCTGGTCGGTGAGTGTGAGATGAAGCCCGATGTCGGCGGTCGCGACGTAGGGCGCGAGTGCCCGCGCCTCCTGCGGCCAAGAGGGGCCCACGGTCATGCAGCTCGTGGCGCTGAGACGGCCGAGCGCCAGAAGATGGCGGATGGCCTCGCCGACTCCGGGGGCAATGCCGTAGTCGTCGGCGCAGAGGATGATCGGGACGGCGTCGGCATCCCTTGGACCGGCTGGGCTCTCTCTCACGCGGGATCGCTCTTTTGACGGCGACAAGCGATCATATATATAGACGGCTTGCGGCGGATTCGAGGGCATTGCTCGGGAGGGGACGGCAGCGGAGACTCCGGGGGCCGAGCAGGGTGGAAGGACGAGGATCGATGGCGCTGCGGCGCGCGACCGAGACCAAGGCAGAGCCAAGGCCGAGAAGAGCCATGCTTGTCTCCCTCGTGGCGGCTTTCTGTAACGAGGGCACGGGCGTCGCCCATGCGCCCGAGCTCTCTGCGCCGCAGCTGGCTTCGCCAGGCTACCTCGAGACGTCCTCCTGAAAAAAGCGCTCCCCCGCTCGTGGACCTTCTGGCTCGGCCTCGCCGTGATGGCGCCGGCCTATGGTGCCGCCTGGGGGCTGCGCCAGCTCTATGTCGAGCCCACCCAAGTGGCGCTCATCTGCAACGCCGCATCCCACCCGCCCTGGTGCGCCGTCCGCTCAGCGATCCTCTTCGGCCAGCACAATTTGCTCTTCGGTGCGGCGGCACTCGCCTCAGGCGCCGCGGCGCTCTTTCGCGGCAGCGGTGGGCTCGCGGTCGCGGCCGCGGGTCTCTCGGTCGTCGCGATCGCCAACTATAATGTGGACATGGGGGCGCTCGGGCTCGTCTTCGGGCTCATCGCGGGCGTGGGCGCCGGCCCGCAGCACCCGCCAGACGACGCGCGCCAAGCTTGAGGCCCCAAGGAAGCGCCAACAGCAGCAGCACGGCAGCCCAGCCGATGGCCTGGGTATTGCGCGGGCCGTCGCGGATCAGCACGCCGAGCCCGCCCAAGACGAGGAGGGCGGTCAAGAGCGCCTCCTCGCGCAAGCCGGTCCCAGCCGGAGCGGTGCCGTCGCGGGCAAGGGCCAACGCCGCGAAGCCGAGTGCCGGCAAGAGGAACGCCTCGCTCGGGAAATCGCGGTAGCGCGGATCGACGACGAGCGCCACCGTGGCGACGGCGGCCGCGACGATGAAGCCGAATTGCAGGAGCCCGAGCACGCGCTCGCCGAGCGTCGGGCCGGCAAGCGGGCGGCCGCGCAGGAGATTGAGCGCCTCTTCCGCACTCGGCAAGGCACCCGCCGGCCAGCGCTCGCCGCCGAGCCTCGCCATCAGCGCATGCAGCAGGAGCGCCGCCAGGAGACCGTTCGCGGCCACACCGACCGCACCGGTGATCCAATCGAAGGGCGACCAGGAAATCTCCGAGGTGAATCTCGCGTCGAGCGTCAAGAGCGTGCCGAGGAGCTCGGCGGCAGCCGCGAACGCGAGCCAGGCCTTGAGGCCGCGCTTCGGCCGCCGCCAAGCCGCGACCAGCGAGGCGAGGCCTGCCAAGGCGGTCGCGAGCGCGAAGTATGTGCGCCAATGCGGGTCGTTCGATACCGGGCCGGAGAGCGCGAACTTCGGCTTGCGGTCCTGATCGTAGAGGCCCCAATGGCCGCCGACCGTGCCCTCGAGGCTGCGCTTCCAGGGCTCGTCGAACGCCTCGAAGAGGTTGTACGCGATCCCCTTTTCGCGTGCGAACGCGACGAAGCCCCGCAGCAGCCGCGCCTCGTTCGCGAGGCTGGGCAAGGCCCCCTCGCGCATGCGCCCAGCACTCGGCCAACCGACCTCGCCGATCATGACGCGCTTGCCCGGGAAGGCGGCCTCTGTCCTTTGCAGGATTGCGCTCACATGGTCGAGCGCGTGGTCGATCGCGATCGGCTCGTCCTCCCAGTAGGGCAGGATGTGGATCGTGACGAAATCGACGTGAGGCGCGAGCTCGGGGTTCTTGAGCCAGAACTCCCACACATCCGCGTAGGTGACTGGCTGCTTGATTGCGGCTTTCACGCGGTCGATGTAGGCGGCAAGCTGCTCGGGCGCCAAGTCGCGCCGCAGCATCACCTCGTTTCCCACGACGACTTCACGGATGACGTCGGGATAGCGATTGGCGAGCTCGATTCCGTCGCGCAGCTCGCGCTCGTTCACCTCGGGCTCGCGCCCGAGCCAGATGCCTTGTATCACCTTGAGCCCGAGCGGACGCGCGAAGCCGGGTACGGCCTCGAGGCCCTCGCGGCTCGTGTAGCTCCGCACCGCATCGACGCGGCCCGCGAGTGCCACGAGGTCCCGGGAGATCTCGTCGCGTGTGGGCGCGATGCCGGCAAGCGGGCTCTCGCCGGGGCGGTAGGGGCTGTAGGAGATGCTCGCGGCGCGCTCGACGCCCGCGTCCGGCACGGCGTGCGGCCGTCCCTCGTGGGCCCAATAGAGGAGGCCGCCGAGTGCGGATACGACGAAGCTCGCGAGAAGCATCGCGGCACGGATCATGGTTTCGCTTGGGCGCGCGAGACGTGCTTGAGTCGCGCGGCCAACGCCCGCCACCCCTCCTCGGAGGGGCGCACGCGCGCCACGGGCCGGTGCGCTTTCACGGGCTCGCCGATCGCAAGGAAGCTCAGGAGGTCGGCACTCTCGCTCATCTCATCGTCCTGGCGAGGGAGACGGCGGGCAACGCCAGCCAAAACCTGCGTCCGCCGTTCGCGAATGAATAGCCATTATCGCGCGGAGGTGCAATGCCGGGCCCGGTACGACCAAGTCGCGAGACAAGCACTTCGCGCGGCGCGATTGCGTCCTGCCAAGCGACGAACAGGCTGAGCTCGCCTCACCGCATGCAATCGCCCGCAGGTGTCGGCGCCGCACGAGGGCCGGGGCTCAGCCTGTACCGGCAAGATAAAGTAGTAGATAATCCGCTTGGGGGCACGGCTCGCCGCTGGCGCGCACGAGGTGGTGACCATGGTCGAATTTGATCCGCGTTTTGTGGACATTTTGCGCGAGGAAATCGCCGAGCTGCGCGACAGCGGGGCATTGCCGGCGGAAGCCAAGCTCAAGGAGTACAACCGCAATTTTGCCACCCGCTTCGGACCGGAACGGCTCTCGGCGGTCAACGGCGAGCCGCTCCTGAGGCTCATGCATCTTGGTCGGTCGGCGAATTCCCTGCTGCACTGGCTCGAATCCGGGAACGACGAATCGCCGAAGGGCTTCGGCCACATCGCGGGCGACAGCGCCGCCGCGTACGGAGTCTATCAGGTCGGCGACGCCTGGTTTAAGGAAGGTGTTGCGGGCGAGCAGGAGATCACGCTTCACGAGGCCGTCAGCCTGGCCGAGCTGCAACGGGACGAGCTCCTTCGCGGCTGCGATTTGCTGAGGCGGCTCAGCCCGGATGGCGACGACGAGGACTACGCGACGCTCGATGCGGAGATGATCCGGCTGGCTCCGAGCGTCAGCCCAACCGCGTGGGGCCACAGATACTTCAGCTTGATCTTTCCGGAGAGATTGGACCACTTCCATAATCCCGTTTATCAGCGCTTCCACCTCATCAAGTCGCTGCAGCTTCCGCCTGAGGAGCGGGGACGATATGCCGCCGCCGGCCGCTTCGTCGCTCTCGCCAGGGCGCTCGACGTTCCAATGAGCCACCTGACGATTGCGCTCAATCATCGCAACGGCCGCCCGCACGCCTACTGGCGCGTCTCCGTGGCAGAGGAGGGCGGCGCCAAGGGCGCCTGGCCATTGATGCAAAAGCACTCCTGCGCGGCGATGGGGTGGCCTGCGCTCGGGGATCTCGCCTGGCTCCTCGACGACCCGGCGAACGAGCACGCCCTCACGCGGCTCTTGGAGGAGCATTACGCGAGCAACCCGCGCATACTCGCGAATGTGCGGCGACAGATCGTCAACTTCGTGGTGAGGGCGGCGGAGGGCGACATCGTCGTCGCCGCCGACGGGCGGGGCAACCACGGCATCGGGCGGATCAAGGGAGATTACGTGTTCGGCGCCGACGCGGCATTCCCTCATCAGCGGCAGGTCGAGTGGGTGAATGTGGATTCGTGGCCCATGCCCGAGCCGGAAGCGCTGCGCACGACATTCTGGCAGCTTATGAATGAGGTCAATTTCATCGAGATCGAGCGCCGGGTGGCGGGGCTTTCGAGCGCGCCGATCGTCCCGGCCCAAGGTGTCGCGGCCATCGCGCCGGTCGTCAGCCGCATTCGAGCGGCATTGGCACGGCAGGGCCAGGTCATCCTGCACGGACCGCCGGGGACGGGGAAGACCTACTGGGCGCTGCGCGCGGCCTATCAATTGAGCGCCGGCGAGGCGCCCGCGGGGAAGGTCGAATTCTGTACCTTTCACGCGGGGTACGGTTACGCGGACTTCATCGAGGGGCTGCGGCCGGGCATCATCGAAGGGCATATGGTCTATCAGAGGAAGGACGGCGTATTCAAAGAGATGTGCGCCGAGGCGGAGGAGGAGCCCAATCGCAACTTCTATCTCATCGTCGACGAGATCAATCGGGGCGATGTCCCGCGAATCTTCGGCGAGCTCCTCAGCGTCATCGAGAAGAACAAGCGCAGCCGCGATGTCATCCTTCCGCTCAGCAAGTCGCGCTTCTCGGTGCCGGATAATGTCTACATGATCGGCACCATGAGCTCCGCCAGGGAATCGAGCATGCTCCTCGACGCCGTCTTGCGCCGGCGCTTCGCGTTCATCGAGTTGATGCCCGACCCTTCGGTGCTCGGCGACGCCGCGGTCGAGGGCATCGAGCTGGCCTCGTGGCTCGCCGAGCTCAACAAGAGGATCCGCGCGCATGTCGGCCGGAACGCGCGGAGCCTGCAGATCGGTCATTCCTATTTCCTGCGCGGCGAGCAGCCAATTTGCGATTTCGCTTCCCTGGTCGAGACGCTCCGGGACGACATCATCCCCCTTCTCGAGGAGTATTGTTCCGGCGACTTCGCGGTCATGGAGAAGATACTCGGTCCGGCGTTGATCGACGTGGAAGAGCTGCGCCTTCGCCACGAAATGTTCGAAAGGCCGTCCTGGGCCGGCCTGGGCGAGGCCTTGCGGCAAATGGTCCCGTCGAGCGCCCCCGCCGCTGGCAAGCCGGCCAAGGCCGAGCGCAACGTGCTCGCCAGGAGTACGACGTGAAGCATTCGACTCGAGATCGACGGGCGACGGATCAGCGGCGCCATTGGTGACATGGAGGTCGTTCGATGTCTGACCTTTACATATTGCTCGGCATTGTCGTCGTCGTGGCGATCGTCGCCGTCGTCATCTACAACGGCCTCGTCGCCGGACGGCAGGAGGTCCGCAACGCGTGGTCGCAAATCGACATACAGCTGAAGCGCCGGCACGACCTCATTCCCAATCTCGTGAATTCGGTCAAGGACGCCATGCAGGTCGAGAAGGCGCAGCTTACGGCCGTCGTCGAGGCGCGCAACCAGGCGATCGCGGCCCGCACGCCTGAAGCCTCCATGCAGGCGGAGAACGTGCTCACAGGCGCGTTGCGCCAGCTGTTCGCGCTCGTGGAATCCTATCCCCATCTGCGCTCGCAGGAGAACGTGTCGGGACTGATGGAGGAGCTCACCACGACCGAGAACAAGATCAGCTTCGCGCGCCAGCACTATAACGACGCCGTTCAGGCCCAGAACATCCGCGTCGCCTCGTTCCCGGGCGTGGTCTTCGCGCGCGCGTTCGGCTTCTCCGCCGAGACGATGTTCACGGTGCCCGAGGCCGAGCGGGCGGCGGTCGAGTCGGTGCCGGACGTGCATCTTTCCTAGCGCAGCCGAGCGATGACGGCGCCTTCCGAGACCCTCTACAACACCGACTTCCAGCACGCGATCGCGCGCAACAAGCGCAATACCGTGCTGCTGTTCGTCGTCCTCCTCGCGATCGGCGCGGCGGCGGGCTACGTGCTCGGCTGGGCTTTCGCCATCCTCGACATCATCTGGAGCCTGCCGGATGCGGCGCTGCAACGGCTGACGGTGGGCTCGGTGCTGCTCGACCTCCTCGGTCCGCCGCGTCCGCAGGCCCTTGCCGGTGCCGCGATCGTGGCCGGGGCGGGGCTGCTCTGGGGCTTGATCACGCTCTTCGCGGGCGCCCACATCCTCGCCGCCTTCGCCGGCGCGCGGCCGGCCAATCCCGACAATCCCGCGGAGCGGCGGCTCATCGACGTCGTCGAGGAGATGGCGATTGCCGCCGGCGTGCCGGCGCCGCGCGCGATGGTCATCGACACGCCGGCGCTCAACGCCTTTGCCAGCGGTTTTTCACCCGGACACGCGACGATCACCGCGACCGCGGGCATCCTCGAGGCCTGCAGCCGCGAGGAGCTGCAGGGAGTGATCAGCCACGAGATGGGCCATGTCGCCGATTACGACGTGCGCTATACCACCGTCGTCGCGGCCATGGCGGGTGTGGTGGTGCTGCTTGCGCATCTTCTTGCCGACATCGCGCGCTTTTCGGTCGGCTGGGGCGGACCCGGGCCGGTGCGCGGCCGCGGCCGCGATTCGTCGGGCGCGCGCCTGGTACTCACGCTTGCCGTGCTGGCGCTGCTCGCAATCGTGCTGATCGTTGCCCCGCTCGCCGCGCGCCTCGTGCAAATGGCGATTTCGCGCCAACGCGAGTATCTCGCCGACGCGAGCTCGGCCAGGCTCACGCGCAACCCTGTCGGCCTCATCCATGCGCTCGAGCGCCTGCAGCGCAGCGAGACCGCGATCGCGCGCAAGGATTCGCCCGTGGCCGCCTTGTGCATCGCAGAGCCCAAGGACAAGTCGCTGAGCGGCCTCTTGTCCACGCATCCGCCAATCACCGAGCGCATCGCGCGGCTGCGCAACCTCGGAGGCTCCGCCGCAGCTGCCGAGGAAAGCCCGGCCGCGGCCGTGGAAGCAGTGCCGGAGGAAGCACCCCGCCACGGCCCCTGGGGCTGAGTCCGTCCGAGGCTTCGCCGCGCGAAGGCCGAGCGCACTACCAGGAACTCGCTCATGAAGATGCCGAAGGGATAATTCCGAGCTAAGAATGCTCTACAGTCGACCCAGTAATCGCATAATCCCATCGAGAATCGTGAAGGGGTGAGGCGGACAACCCGGCACGTAGAGATCGACGGGAAGGAGGCCCTCGACTCCGTTCGAGACCTCTTGGTGATCGCGATAGAGACCTCCGGAGATGGCACAGGCTCCGGCGGCGATGACGAGCTTGGGTTCGGCTATCGCCTGGTAGGTGATGAGTAGGGCCTCCTTCATGTTCGTGGTCACCGGCCCGGTCACCAGAACACCGTCGGCGTGGCGTGGCGAAGCCACGAAATCAATTCCGAATCGGCTGGAATCAAAGACTACATTGCCGAGCGCATTCACCTCGACCTCGCATCCGTTGCAGCCTCCGGCGCTGACCTGACGCAGTCGCAAAGACCGGCCCAGCAATCGCCGCAGCTCACGGCTAAGCGCATCGATCTGCATCGAACGATCGCAGGTCGCCACCAACCCTTCGCGTTTGGAGGCAGCGAGTCGCCAATCTCGGCTGAAGCTTATCGCGCCCTCGGGGCATGCCGCGACACAATCTCCGCAGAAAATGCACCGCCCCATATCAAGTTCCAGTCCGGACTCGGTCACGCGCAAGGCAGCGGTCGGACAGACATCGATGCACTCGGTGCAGCCGGTGACGCATTTATCGGGATCGAGCACCGGACGGCCGCGAAACCGCTCGGGCAAACCCGGATCTTGTCCGCCATAAGCAGCGGTGCGGTACCCCTGACGGGCGCGCGCTAGCAGGGTCTTGAACATGACGTGCCCGATTTCCTACAGATCATGGCCGCAATAGGACAGGTTGAAGCTCTTGTTGCACAACGGAAAATCCATGATGGCCTGGCCGCGCATCGCGATCACCAAGGCATACCAGTTGCGGAACGACGGGTCGACAATCTTGTACCGAGCAAACCGCCCCGCCTGATCGGTGACCGCCAGGTGAACGATTTCGCCCCGCCAACCCTCGACAATCGAGGGAATGACGGCATTCGGGGCGAGCCGTTCCACCGCCAACAGGGCATTGCCGCCGGCAGGCTCGTCGAGAACCTGGCCGATGAAGGCGATGGAATTCTCGATCTCGCGCCAGCGCTGCTGCGCGCGCGCGAACACATCGCCAGCATCGCCGACCGCGACCGCAGGGAC
The DNA here is from genome assembly GCA_052143835.1 of Alphaproteobacteria bacterium. GTDB lineage: Bacteria > Pseudomonadota > Alphaproteobacteria > JACZXZ01 > JACZXZ01 > DASPPM01. The sequence goes on along the minus strand of JBKQRV010000042.1, from coordinate 24,693 downwards.
CCGCTCCGAGTAGAGCGGCGCCGGAAAATCGCGGCGCGCATCACGATCGATGCCGCTCGCCCGGGCGGCGGGGCCGACGGCCCCCAGATCCGCCGCGGCTTGCCGCGTCAGAACACCGGTGTTCTCGAAGCGCGCCCTCAGGGAAGACGATTTCCACAGTAGATCGACGGCATTGCGCATGTCGCGCTCCGCATCATCCATGCGTCGCTTGAGCTGCCGAAGAGTTTCCGCGGTCGGTTCGAGGGCGATGCCGCCGGGCCGGACCCATCCCCGCCCGAGCCGGCTGCCGCAGAGCAGCGCCGTCATGTTCAGCGCGTCGCCGCGCAACCGGCCGCAATAGGCTGCCGCTGGCAGGAAACCGACATCTCCGGCTAGAGCCCCCAGATCGCCGATATGATTGGCAATCCGCTCCAGCTCGAGGGCCAGCGCGCGCAAGGTCCGCGCGCGCGGCGAGCATGCGGTGCCCGAGAGGCCTTCGACGATCTGGCAATAGGCCGTCGTATGACCGACTGTGGTGTCCCCGGCAATGGTTTCGGCGAGATACAGGGTCCTTGGGTGCGGCCCGCCCTGCAGCGCCCGCTCGATGCCGCGGTGCTGGTATCCAAGCGAGACTTCGAGATGGATGACGCGTTCGCCGTGACAATTGAAGCGAAAATGCCCGGGCTCGATGATGCCGGCGTGGACCGGGCCGACCGCGACTTCATGGATTTCGGCTCCGGCCACCTTGAAGAAATCGGCCTTGCCGATGGCGGGGCCGGTCGGCGGGAAGCGGACCGGCTTCAGCCACGGGTGGCCGTGCGGTTCGACGCCCCATTGCTCATGGATCTCGCGCTCGAAATGGTGCGCCGCGGGGCAATTGGGCGTAAGCGCCGGATATGCCCCGCCCACGATGGTCGAGGACAGAGCGATCTCGCCATGCGCATCGTCGGCAATGGCGGCGAGGAGCCGTGTCTCGCCCTCCTTCTGCGACAGGCCAGTAAGCAGCAATAGGCGTCCGCCGGCATCGATGGCTTGCAACACCACGCGGCGAAAGGTTTCGATGTCGACGTGCGGAACCGCGTCGGCGCGGACAGGCACCGCATTGTGGGTGCGCGTGAAGTGCGTCACGGCCGACCCGCCAGTACCGCCGCCGCGCTAGCGATGGCATCATAAAGGGGTAGCGGCATCCACACGCCCAGCACCACGAGAAGCCCTGCCGCCGCCACGACTATCGGGACAGCCAGCTTACCGTCGCGGCCGCCGCGTTCGTGACGGGATGCAGTTCCGAAGACCATGTCGATCATATGCCGCAGCGCCGACACGAAGACGACGCCGCTGGCGGCGAGAAACAGGACGAGCGTCACCCAGGCGCCGGCCCCGATCGCGGCCCGCAACAGCTGATATTCACTCATGAAGATCGAGAACGGAGCGACGCCGATGAGCGCGAGGAGGCTGATAAGAAGCGAGACTCCCCACAACCGGTCGGCCCGCAGCGCGCCAGCGATCGAGATCATCTCGTGGCTGCCGTAGCGTTGGCCAAGACGGCCGACTGCGAAGAATGCCAGGGATTTGCAGACCGAATGGTTGAGCGTATGGAACAGCGCCGCAAAGCAGCCGAGGGGGCCGAGAGCATAGCCGAGGGTGATGATGCCCATATGCTCGACGCTGTGATACGCGAGCAGCCGCTTGGCGTCGCGCTGGAAGACGATGAACCCGGCGGCGACCAGGATCGAGACGGTCCCGAACACGATTAGCAGGCCGCTCGCGAAATCTTGTCCCAGCGCGTGCTGCACCGGCGGGACAAAGCGCATGATGCAATAGAGTGCCGTATTGAGCAGGAAGCCCGAGAACATCGCGGATACGGGTGCCGGCGCTTGGCTGTGCGCATCGGGCAACCACGAATGGATCGGCGCCAGCCCGGCCTTGGTGCCGTAGCCGACGAGCACGAAGACGAACGCGAATTTCATCAAGGTCGGATCAAGATGCGCTTCGGCGGAGCCGAGCTTCGTCCAGAACAACGCATCCGCCCCTACGCCGCCGTCGGACTGGATCGAGGCCGCGGCGAGCAGCGTCCCCATGAATGCAAAGGCAATTCCGATCGAGCAGATGATCAGATATTTCCACATTGCCTCGAGCGACAGGCGGCTCGGATGGAGCGAGATCAGGAAGGCCGTTAGCAGCGTGGTCGCCTCCATGCCGACCCACATGATGCCGAGATTGTTCGACACCAGCACCAGCAGCATCGCCGCCTGGGCGCCGAGCCACAGCACGCCAAAGCGCCGCGCCACGGAGACGGTAAAGGCGCCAGCCTCGTGCGTGAAATATATGCTGGCGAACGCCGAGCTGAGCACGAACACCAGCGTCAGAACGACGATGTGGAACGACGAAAAGGCATCGATGTAGAACCATTGTTCGGCCGCCGTCACGAAGCCTTTGGGGCCTAGGACCGCCGTCCAAATGTTGACGGCGAGCAGCAGTTCCGCCGCCGAGACGCCGACGATCACCGTCAGTACGTGACGCGGCCGGGGCAGGACGAGGCATAGCAACGCGCCCACCGGCGCCAGGACCAGGACCGCGATGATCGAGGGGCTCGCGTACAAGGTACTAGCCCCTCAGCTCGGTGAGCCGATCGACGTCCATCGAGCCGAATTCGCGCGTGATGTGATAGATGGCGATCCCCATTACGAACACGCCGACGAACGCATCGAGCAATACGCCCAATTCGACCAGCAGCGGCGTGCCGACGACCGTTATCACCCCGAAAACGAAGATGCCGTTCTCAAGCACCAGATAACCTATCACCTGCATCAGGGCGTTGCGCCGGCTGATCATCAGGAACAGGCCGACGAAGATCAGGAAGATCGACGAGTTGAGAAGGACGAACGGCGCATGAATGAGAGCGGGCTTCATCTGCAAGGTCAGCCAGACCGACAGCGACAGGATGAGGATGCCGCACAGGATCGACATGACGAAGCTGACGAACGGCTGCACCTCGCGATTGTAGTTGGCGCGCGCGCGCAACTTGAGCAGGATCCACGGGAAGACGATCCCCTTCAGGGCGGTACTGCCCCCGGCCAACAGCAGGGTGCGCGCCGTCAGCCCATTTTCGGCGATGATTAGCGGCAACATCCCGAACAGGATGCCCTGGAAGGAAAGCCACCTTATGCATGCGCCGATGCGGCTCGTGCTCAGCAGAGCAAAGCACGTCAGCAAACCCGCGGCATGAATGGTCTCGATCAGTGCGTACATGGGTCCCGTCAAATCAGTCTGATGATGAACGCGACGGCGGAGAGCGTCGCGGCGGCGACAATGAATTGCGGCACCTGGACGAGCCGGTACCGGGCCATCGCCGATTCGATCATCCCGATTACGCCGGCCAGAAGGACCATGCCGAGGAGCATCGCCGCGCCGTCCAACCAGAAGCTGCCGCTGCGGACCGGCGTCACCAGGCCCACCAGCAGAGCGCCGACGATCCAGACTTTCAGCGCCGCCGCGTACTGGATCAACCCGAGATCGGGCCCACTGTGGTCGAGCACCATGACCTCGTGGATCATTGTCAGCTCGAGGTGGGTGGTCGGGTCATCGACGGGAATACGGCAGTTCTCCACGAGCACGATGACCAGCAATGTCATGGAGACGAGCGCGAATGTCGGGAGGGTATCGGCCCAGGCGCCGATGGTGATCGCCTGGTAGACCGGCGTCAGCGCAAATGACCCGGTAACCCGCGCGAGCGTTGCCAGCGCGAGCAGCAAGGCGGGTTCTGCGAGCGCCGCGAAATGCGCCTCGCGGCTTGCGCCCATGCCTTCGAAGCTCGAGCCGGTATCGAGCGCTGCGAGCACGGTCGCAAACCGGCCGAGTGCCAGAAGTCCGGCCAGCACGATCGGGTCGCCGGAAAAGCTCACCGGCGCACCGACACCGCCGAACGGCGTCACCAGCAATGCGGCCGCCAGAGAAGCGAATCCCACCACCGGCCCCAGCCGAAAGAGGCAGCTCGTCACCTCGCCATAGACCGCGCCCCGGCGCAGATATTTCGCGATGTCCCAATAGGGCTGCAGCAACGGCGGGCCGCGCCGGCCGGCAATGAAGGCCTTAGTACAGCTGATGATCCCGAGTAGCAAGGGCGCGAAGATCAGCGCACAAACCGGGACAGCGAGCGAGCCTGGCGCTGGCATCGGTCAGAGACTTTCCCAGATCAGTAGCGCGATGAGCGTCGCCGCCACGTAGAGGATGTACACGTGGATGTGGCCGTGCTGGATGACGTTGAGGCGGGCCACCACGCGGTCGAACCATCGGAAGGTCGGCACGAACAAGAGCCGCAGGGCCGGGTCGCCGCTGTCGCTGGCATAGGACGAATCGGCCGGGAAATAGCCCTGCGGCGGAACGAGCGTCTCGCGATTTCTGATGAGCAGGTGGAATTGCGTGGTCAGCGGCTGGGCGAAGGACGAGGCCGTGTATTGCATCTTCGGCGACGGGAACAGGTATCCGCATCCCCAGACCGGGCCCCGGCGGACGGAAGCGACCGCGAGACGGCGCGCGCGCAGCGCCCAGGCCAGCGCCGCGACGGCGATGAGAAATACGAACACCGAAACCGCGAGCGCAAGCGGCCGGGTGACGATCGCGAGCTCAGCCGAGACCGTGCCGACCGTGGCACCGGTCATCCCCGCGACCACGCCCGCGAGGGAAGCGACCGCGAGCGGTGCGCCAAGGCCGATGGCGATGCAAAGCAGCGCCAGAATCGCCATGGAAGCGCGCATCGGTCGCGCCACTTCTCGTGCTTCGCTCGCTTCCTCGCCGCGCGGCGAGCCGAGGAACACGATTCCGAACGCCTTGGCGAAACAGGCGGCAGCGAGCCCGCCGATCAATCCCAGGATGACAATCACGATCAACCCGGCCGCCGCGACCGCCGCAGCCGGCTGCAGGACCGCGAGAAAGCCCGCATAAAGCAGCAGAAACTCGCTGACGAAGCCGTTGAGCGGCGGCAATCCCACGATCGCGGCGGCGCCGATCAGGAAAAACGTGCCGGTCCAGGGCATTCGCTTCAGCAAGCCGCCGAGCTCCTCGAGCTCGAGGCTGTGCGCGGCGCGGTGGACCGCGCCGGCGCCCAGAAACAGAAGGCCTTTGAAGATGCTGTGGTTGAGAACGTGGAGAAAGCCGGAGGCAAAGCCGATGACGGCTAGAAGCGGCATTCCCCTGGCGAGCCCCAGCACGCCGATCCCGATGCCGAGCAGAATGATGCCGATATTCTCGACGCTGTGGTAGGCGAGGAGGCGCTTGAGGTCATGCTGCGCCAAGGCGAACAGCACGCCGAGCACGCCACTCGACGCGCCCACGGCGATCAGCAGCCAGCCCCACCACGGATCGGGCGTCCCGAGAAAGGTCAGGATCCGCACCAGCCCGTAAATGCCGACCTTGATCATCGCGCCGGACATCAGGGCCGATGCGTGGCTAGGCGCGACCGGGTGTGCCTCAGGCAGCCAGACATGCGCCGGGACGATGCCGGCCTTCACGCCAAAGCCAATGAGGGCCAGAAGGAACACCGAAGAACGAAGCGCCTGATGGTCCTTCAAAGCGGCGCCATAGGCGGCGAAATCGGAGGTTCCTGCAATCGAGCCGAGCAGCACGAACAGAACCAGCAGGAACGCCGTTCCGAGGTGCGCTGCAGCGAGATAGGTCCAGGCGGCATGCCGAACGGCCGTCTTCCGGTCGTCGAATATGACCAGAAAGAACGGGCTCAACGCCATGATCTCCCAAGCCAGAAGAAACAGCAGCCCGTCCTGCGCCGCGATCACAAGCGCCATCCCCGCCGTCAGCATGTTGAGATGGAACCAGCTTGCCGCCGATGCGAATCCGCCGCGGTTGGCAAGGTAACTGCGGCCGTAGAGCCCCGTCACGATCGACAGGCCGAATACGGGCAGCAGGAAGAACGCGGACAGAACGTCGATTTCGAGATGCAAGCTACCGCCCGGCATGTGCCAGGTGCCCGACAGGCTTACGGCATCGCCGGTAATGAGCACGCGGAGCGCCGCAACGAGCCCGGAAGCGGACCCCACCACCGCGCCGATTTGGCCGGCTAGCTGACACAGGCCGGCGCGCGGGTGGAGCATGATCGCAAGCGTTCCGCCCAAGGCCAACAGCAAAAGCGCGGCAGTAAATTCGAACATTCTATGGTCGAGAGACTATTTTCGCAGGGAAGCCGCGGTACATCGATTCAGCCGGGCCGCCCGTACTAAAGAGAAGATGCAATGGAGATGACAGGCGCTGCATCGCGTGATGGTTCCTTATCGACGGGCGAAAGGCATGGCGGATCAGGGAGCCAGCCTTAAGCCGGCATCCCCGGATAGCGATTTGTTCCATTCCGAATCTGCCTCGGCTTGGCGTCCCTAGCAAGCCTGAACCGTGGCTACCACCGTCGCGTTTACCCTCGCGAGGCGATCCCGCTTGCTTCGGACAATCTTCGCAAGGGCGCGCGGAAATGCGAGAGGCGCTGGCGGAGGCCCTATCGCCGGGCTCGCTCCAGCCGCGGCGCGGACCCTAGTACGCGCAACTCCACATCGTCAATGAGGATATCGAGCATTAAATCCGGCGAGGCCGAGGATTGCCCGTATTTCCCCCGTTCTGTCGCGGGGTCGCGCGGGAGTCAGCGGGAGATTCAACACTTGCGCGACTTCCAATCGCGGGCTACGGTGCAGCCCAGAGCATGAACGTCCCAAACCTTCGACGGCGCTCGAGGTGCCGTACAACAAGGAGGGCGGGATTGGCAGGGGGCCGGCATCTGGTCGACGCCCGGGCGTTGAGCGCCTCGAGGCTGTCATCAGAGACCCGGGCCAGTCGGCCGAGAATACCGAAAGCGGTGCGGCACAGCGCGCGTGGCGCCTCTTTCTTGCGAGCGTGGCGACGCGGCATTGTTGGTCGAACCGGGAGAGGGAGGCGGCATCATGCATTTGTGGGGCCTCAGACGCCGGATCGAAAATGTCGTCAAGTGGGCTTTTCGCGAGCGCCAGCTCTTCCTGCGCGAGGGTGCGCGCGTCAGCTTCGCGACGCTCTCGGGTCGCAGGCAAATGGCCGTGGCGGCACTCCTTGCGGGGTTCGTCCTGTGGTCGATCTATGCGAGCATCGTCTACTTCTCCTACGACGCGCGACTTGCCGCGAGCGAGGCGCGCTTTATCAGGGCGCAGGCGGCCTACGCGCGCGTAGTCGCCGAGCGGGATTCGGCCGTAGCGGAGAAGCGCGAGTCCTACCGCAGCTTCCTCTCCGCTCTGGCGCATCCCTTCGAGCTCTTGGGCGACGCGCGCATGGAGAGCGAGCAGGAGCTGGTGGCGCTCCGGGGAAGAAACGCCAAGCTCGCGCTTGAAATGAGCGAGCTCGGGCGCGAGCTCGCCCAATCGCGCGCCGAACGCGATCGGCTCGCGTCGATCGATGAGAGCCTCGGGCGTCGGCGCGCAGCACTCGAGGTCGAGCTTGCCGAGCTGAAGCAGAGAAAAAGCGCGCTCGACGACACCGTCGCCTCGCTCAAGGGCGAGCTCGCGGCCGACAAGTCGCATGAGCTGGAAATCGAGCGAGACAATGCGGGTCTGACCGAGGCACTCGGTGAGAGCAAGCGCGAGATCGCCGATACGCGCCAGCGCAACGAGATGGCCGCGGCGCAGCTCGCCGGAATCGAGGACAGTCTCGCGAACGTCGCCAATGAGCGCGACAGGCTCTCTGAGGAGCGCGCGGCGCTTGGTCACCATGTCGACGAGCTCGAGCAGCGGCTCGCGGCACTGCAGGCCGACCAGAACACGCTCATCGCACGGCTGAGCGAGCGGGCGACGAACCGCAGCATCGCCGTCGAGCGCGCCATCGCCATGACCGGCCTCGACGTGAACAAGCTCCTCGCGGAGGCCGGCAAGGATGCCGGCAATGACGAAGGCTCCCGACGGCCTCCCAAGGTCGGGCTCGGCGGACCATTCGTCGCCTATCGCCCGGAGAAGACGACCTCGCCCAAGTCCAGCGCCCGCTCGAGCGAAATCGAGTACGTCGTCTCGACGCTCGAAAAGCAGGAGGAGCGCCACGAGGGGCTGAAACGCATTCTCGCGCGCCTGCCGCTTGCGAGCCCGCTCGACGGCTACAGGATCGTGAGCGATTTCGGCAAGCGGATCGATCCGATCAACGGCCGTCTCGCCATGCACGAGGGCGTGGACCTGACGAGCGAGCCGGGTGCTCCGGTGCTCGCGACCGCTCCCGGAGTCGTGGTCTTCGCCGGCTGGAATGGAACCTACGGCAAAATGGTCGAGATCGACCACGGCATGGGTGTGCGCACGCGCTACGCGCACCTCAAGTCGATCGTGGTGGAGCCCGGCCGCAAGGTGGCCGCGCGCACGGAAATCGGCATCATCGGCAGCACCGGACGCAGTACGGGCACTCACGTGCATTATGAGGTTCTGGTCGAGGATCAGCACTACGATCCCGTCAAGTTCATCAGGGCAGGTGAATATGTTTTCAGCAAAAACTAGCGAGAAGCCGGCGCCCCGCGAGGCACCGCGCCCTCACGGCAAGAGCATGCCGTCGATCATCAGCAATCAACTGGTGGTGCACGGCAACCTCACCGCCGACGGCGACATCCAGGTCGACGGCACCGTCGAAGGCGACATCAAGACGAACGTGCTGACGATCGGGGAGGGCGGCACGGTCAAGGGGGCGATCACGGCGGAGACCGTCATGGTCGCGGGCACCGTGCACGGCCAGGTGCGCGCCAAGACCGTGTCGCTCGCGCGCACCGCGCGCGTGCAAGGCGACATCTGGCACGAGAGCCTGGCAATCGAGGCCGGTGCGCGTTTCGAAGGCAGCTGCAAGCACCTGAGCTCGGCCACCGCCGCCGACGGCGAGGTCGCGAGCTGGGCGAAAGCGCGCCGTGCCGCTACCGGCGGTGCCTCGACGATCGAGGAGAGCGCCGCGCACGTCCAGGCCTCCTAGGCGCGCCCGCCGGAATCGCTATAGCCGCGCGAGGAACGCGTCGAGCGCGGCGCGCACCTCCGGCTCCTCGAGCGAAGGCGTGTGCCCGACGCCGGGCACGCTCACGCGCACGAGGTCGGGCTTCTCGCGCGCCATGCGCGCGAACGTCGCTTCGCTCAGCACGTCCGAAAGCGCGCCGCGGATCGCCAGCACGGGGACCTTGCCGAGCGAGCGGAAGAGCGGCCACAGCTCTGGCACGGGTGTGTCGCCTTTGAGCAAGGGCTTGGCGATCGCCACGTCCCAGTCGAAATGCAGGAGGCCGTCCTGGCCCAGGCGATAGGTGCCTTCGGCGAGGCGCCGCCACTCCTCCTCGCGCTTGAGCCCCAACTTCGGAAACAAGACCTTGATGTGCTCCTGGGCGGCTCCCCAGTCGGGCTGCGCGCGATCGACGGAGATATAGCCGAGGATGCGGGAGAGGCCGCTTCCTGAAATTTCCGGACCCGCGTCGTTGAGCACCACGCCGGCGAGACTGGCGGGCAGGAGCGCTCCCAGCGCCATGGCGAGGATGCCGCCGAGCGAGGTGCCGACCACGATCACCCTGTGCAGGTTCGTGGCCGCGAGGAGGTGACGGATGTCGCCGAGATAGGTCTCCGGACGGTAGTTGCGCCAGTCGCGGTCGTATTGGGAGCGGCCGCGGCCGCGGTAGTCCGGACAGATCACCCGGCGCGCTTCGGCCTGCCGTGCCGCGAAGCGCTCGTAGTCCTTGGCGTTGCGCGTGAGCCCGGAGAGGCAAAGCAGCGGGGTTCGCGCGGCCGCCGGGTCGCCGTAGTCGCGATAGTAGAGCTCCAGATCGTCCTCTGAGCGGTAGGTGCGCTCGCGGTAACGGGCCGGCATCGCCGCTTAGCACTCAGAGGCCGAGAATTGCCGGGAGCTCGGCGAGCGAGCGGATCTCGGCGTCGGGCCGGCCCGGCAGGCGTTCCCGGCGCTGGCCGTAGCGATTGCACCATACGACCTTGAAGCCGAAGGCGGATGCGCCGTGCGCGTCCCAGGCGTTCGACGACTGGAAGGCGATCCTGTCGGCAGGCACGCCGAGCCGATCCGTGGCAAGCTGATAGACCCTCGGATGCGGCTTGTAGACGCCGGCCTCCTCGACCGAGAGCACGGCATCGAAGAGGGCACCGAGCCGCGAGCCCTCGACCGCCGCCGCGAGCATTCTGGGCGAGCCGTTCGAGAGGATCGCCGTCTTCATTCCCGCGGCCCTGAGCCGCTCGAGCATGGCGGGAACCTCGGGGAAGCAGTCGAGCGTCAGGTAGCAGCCCATCAGACGCTCCTTGAGCGCCGCATCGAAGACTCCGAGCGTCTCGAGGGCATAGTCGAGGGCATCGGACGTCACCTGCCAGAATTCGGCATGGCGGCCCATGAGGGCACGGAGCCAGCTGTACTGGAGCTGCTTGTCGCGCCACAGGCGGGAGAGCGCCTCCGCCTTGTCGCCGAGCGCCTCGCGGCAGCGCCCCGCCGCCGAGTTGTAGTCGAAAATCGTGCCATAGGCATCGAATACCGCGGCGCGAATGCCGGCGAGCTTTTGGTCCGTCATGTCGACCTCGGCGGTCTCAGGCATCTCGGCATGCGGGAGCGCGGAGCGCCGCTCGGACGCGTCCGCTCTGCGGCGCTTAATTCCTCGCTTCCCCCAAATCCTTCTCGAGCTCGAGGCTGAGCCGCGTTCCGGCGAGGCGCTCGCGATAGATGTGCAGCGACTCAAGGACGCGTTGCAGGTAGTTGCGCGTCTCCTCGAAGGGGATCATCTCGATCCAATCGATCGCATCGATCTGGGACATGCGCGGATCGCCATACTCGCGGAGCCACTCGTACACGCGCGAGAGGCCAGCATTGTAGGCGGCGAGCGCCAGCACGTAATTGCCGCCGAATTCGTCGAGGTCGTGGGCGAGGATGGCGCTGCCCAACCGGATGTTGTAGTGGGGATCCTGGGTGAGCTTGGCCGCGGCAAAGCGGAGGCCGAGCCCGCCTGCCGTCTTGCGCCCGGTCATCGGCATGACCTGCATAAGCCCGAGGGCACCCGCCGAGCTCACCGCCCTTGCGTCGAAGGCGCTTTCCTGACGGATCACGGAGAGAACGAGTGCCTGCTCCGTGGGGCTGGATGCCGGCAGCGGCAAGAGGGGATAGCCCTCCGCCGTGAGCGGCATCTCGCCGTGCCAGGTCTGGCGCGCGAGCCGCACGGCGAGATCGGGCCGCGACTCCTCGATCGCGAGGGAGGCCACCAGCTCGGCCTCCTCAGGCGCGCTCGCAAGTGCTGCCAGGCGTTTGATGAAGGCTTCCTCGACGTCGTCGTCGCCGATCTCAGCGATTTCACGGACGATGCGTACCAGCTCGCGAGCGTTGAATGCCTCGCGCTGGGCAAGCGTGGGCTCGGGGGGGGCCGGCAGCACGGGACGCGAGGCCGGATCGAGTTGCAGGGCCGAGAGCTGGCCGTAGTAGGTCGTGCCGTAATGCGCGGCGGATGCGTAGGCCTCCTCCGCCTCCTTGCGCTTGCCCATCGCGTCGAGCGCGCGCGCCGTCCAGTACTCGGCGCGCGCCCGGCTCACCGGATACTGCACCGCCTCCGCCATTCGTTGAAAATGCGCGAGCGCGGTAGCGGGGTCCTTGAGCAGGCGAAGTGCTATCCAGCCTGCGATCCACTCGCCCTCGGCGTAGCCGCGCGTGCCGGGCGCCTGACCGTGGTCCTCGGCCATGCGCTGAGCTTCCGAGTAGTAGCCTTGGGCGAAGGCGCGGTGGATCTCGATCGCGCGCTCGCGCCACCAGAGCTCGGGCCGCACGAGAACGGGGGGCGGATGCATGAGGATCTCGCGCGCCTCGTCGTCGCGATCTTTGCGCACGCGCCAGCGCAGGCGGTCGAAGGCGAGGCCCGGATCGTCGCTCAGGCTCTGCGGCACGCGGCGGAGCGCGGCTTCGACGCCGGGCTCCATCCCCTGGAGCCTGAGGCGCGCGTCGGCGAGGGCCGCGTGGTCCTTATCGACGCGCCGCAGCATTTCCCGCGCGGCTTGCACTTGCCCGCTCCACAGCAGCCGATCCAGGCGCGCCACATGGTCCGCGAGTCGGATGAGCTCGTGGTGCTTGAACATCAGGATCTGCTCCTGGCGCTCGCCCAGATTGCCTTCGATCCAGACCTTGCGCAGGAGCTCGGTCCCCCGCTGCGGCTCGCCGGTCGCCAGCAGCGCCTCGGCATAGCGGATCTTGCCGGTCGCGGAGACCGGCGGGTTGGCCTCGAGCCAGGCCCGCACGGCCGAAGGGCTCAAATCGTCGGGAATTGCCTCCTCGGCGCGCTCGTGCAGGGTGTCCTGCCAAGGCCAGTCGGGGTTTTCCTTAATGAAGGCCGCGATTTCGTCGAAGCTGGCGCCGCTCGAGGGGCGCGCCAGGTAGAGCCACTCGACCACCTTGGCGAGCAAGCGGTCGCGCGCCTCGGAGGCGAGCGAGTTCGCCTGGCTCCAGCGGCCGCTCTCTGCGGCTTTGAAAGCGGCGCGGTAGATCTCCTGGTCGTGGCTCGAGAGCTTGGTCCCTTGGGCGCGGGCGCCACCGGCGAGGCCCAAGCCCAAGGCCAGCACCATCATCCAGAGAAAGGGTCTCACGGCCTCCCCTTGCTTTCCTTGTCCCAGGCGAAAGCGCAGCAAGCGCTCGCACAGTCGAAATCTTAAGCGCAAGCGGCGTTCCCGCCAAGGCCAAAGGCTTGGCTTGCCCGCGGCGCCTTGCGGCGCTATCGTCGCTTGGGGAGGAAGCCCGAAAGCGAGGACGACAGCCATGTTCAAGGGATGTTTGACCGCGCTGATCACGCCCTTCCGCGCGGGAGCGGTCGACGAGAAGGCCTTCCAGTCCTTTGTCGATTGGCAGATCAAGGAGGGCATCCACGGCCTCGTGCCCTGCGGCACCACCGGCGAGTCGCCGACCTTGAGCCACAAGGAACATGAGCGCGTGACCACGCTCTGCGTCGAGGTGGCAAAGGGCCGCGTCCCCGTGATCGCCGGGACCGGCTCCAACTCGACCGAGGAAGCGATCGGCTTCGCTCGCCACGCCGAGAAGGCGGGGGCCGACGCCCAGCTCGTGGTGACGCCCTATTACAACAAGCCGACTCAGGAGGGCCTCTATCGCCACTTCAAGGCGATCCACGACTCCTCAGCACTGCCGATCGTCATCTACAACATCCCGCCGCGCTCGGTCGTCGACATGACGGTCGAGACCATGGCGCGCTTGGCCAAGCTGCCGCGCATCGTGGGCGTCAAGGATGCGACCAACGATCTGACGCGGCCGCTGCGCACCAAGCTCGCGATCGGCGGCAAATTCTCGCTTCTCTCGGGGGAGGACGGCACGGCGCTGGCCTTCCTCGCCGGGAGCGGGCACGGCTGCATCTCGGTGACCTCGAACGTCGCCCCGAGACTCTGCGCCGGAATGCACGAAGCCTGGCAGAAAGGCAACATCAAGCGCGCGCAAGAGCTCAACGAGAGCCTGATGCCGCTTCACCTCGCACTCTTCGCCGAGACGAGCCCGGCGCCCGTCAAATACGCGGCGAGCCTCTTGGGCCTGTGCAGCGCGGACGTGCGCCTGCCGCTCTGCGAGATTCAGGACACGACGAAGGCCAAGGTGCGCGACGCCCTGGCTCATCTCGGCCTCCTGAAGCGCGGCGAGCGCAGCGCAGCCGAGTGACGCCACCCCGCACCGTCGCCCAGAACCGCCGCGCCCGCCACGATTACACGATCGAGGAGACCGTCGAGGCGGGGATCGTGCTCGCCGGCAGCGAGGTGAAGGCGCTGCGCGACGGCCGCGGCAATCTGGACGACTCCTACGCCGGGCCGTCCGAAGGGGCGCTTTGGCTCTTCAACGCCTATATCCCCGAGTACAAAGCCGCCAACCGCTTCAACCACGAGACGCGGCGCCCGCGCAAGCTCCTGCTGCACCGGCGCCAAGTCGACCGGCTCTCGGGCCTCGTCCAGCGCGAGGGGGCGACGCTGGTGCCGCTCTCGGTCTATTTCAACGAGCGCGGCATCGCCAAGGTGCAGCTCGGCCTGGCGCATGGCAAGCGCAAGGTGGACAAGCGGGCTGCCGAGAAGGCGCGCGAGTGGCAGCGCGACAAGGCCCGCATCCTGCGCGCGAAGGGCTGAGGGCGGGAAGGCGAGGCCTCAGTGTCGCTGGCGTTGACGGTTTCCCGGCCGGGAAAGCGCCAGCTCGAGAGCTTCGCGGATGAAGCGCGTATAGGGGATGCCGCGCGCCTTGGCGCGCTTCTTCACGGCTTCGAGCAGCCTCGTCGGCACGCGCATATTGAGTTGCGCCGCCTTCCTCTCGAACTCGAACCGTACCGGCTTGAACTGGGAGAAATCGAGCTCGGAGAGGTCCTGGGCAAGGAAAGCCTCGGCTTCCTCGTCCGTGGCCAGCCTAGGAACCTTCCTTTTCATAGCCTTTGATCTCTTTCGCGTGCATGTAACGGGCGCTGATGGGTCGAATGAAGCTTTGGCCGTCCTTCGTCCGGACGGCGAATGCCACGAAGAGGGGACGGCCCGCCTCGTTTCTCCCGACGGCGATGAAGCGTCCCTCGGCCCGCGAGTGTTTCGGGTCGGGGGCAATACGAGGCTCGCCGCTCAACATCATCTCGATCTCGGGCAGCGAAACTCCATGTTTTCGGCATTTGTAGCGATTGCCCTCGTCCCAATCAAATCCTGAGACTATCGGGAGCACGGCTTGACACTACACGTTTGTATATACGGAGGCAAGCGCGGAGCGGAACGCGGCCGCTTTCATGGCTGTCCCAGATACGCACCAATGCGTTCGAACACCGCCTCGAACATGGCCGGCGTGAGGCGCCCCGTATTGGTGTTGAGGCGCGAGCAGTGATAGCTGTCGAAGAGATGGAGGCGGGGCGAGAGCACGTGCTCGGCGCCGTGGGCGAAGGGGCAGCGGCCGGGCTTGAGGCCGAAGCTCGCCACCGCCGCGGCATGCGCGATGGCACCTAGGGCGAGGATGGCGCCGAGGTGCCGGAGGGCCGCGATCTCCGCCGCGAGGAAGCGGCCGCAGGTCGCGACCTCGGCGGAGCTCGGCTTGTTCTCGGGCGGGACGCAGCGTACCGCGTTGGTGATGCGGGCCGCCGCGAGCCTGAGGCCGTCCGTCACCTCCGCGCCGTAAGCGCCCTTGGCAAAGCCGAACTTGGCGAGCGTGGCATAGAGGAGATCGCCGGCGTAATCGCCGGTGAAGGGGCGGCCGGTGCGGTTGGCTCCCTTGAGGCCGGGTGCCAGGCCGACGACCAGAAGCCGCGCGTCGGCGGCGCCGAACGAGGGCACGGGCGAATTGTGAAAATCCGGAAAGTGCTGGCGATTGCGCTTGCGGAATGCCGCAAGCCGCGGACAGAGACGGCAGTCGCGGCCCGGCTCGCGCATGGCGCCGCTCCGGGCGGGACCTCAATCGGTGCCGTACATGTCGTCTTGATCGTCGTTCCGCCGCACGTTCTCGCGCGTGTTCTCGCGCATGTTCTCCCGCATATTCTCCCGCACGTTCTCCCCTGGCTCGCGGTGATGATGCATGCGCTGGATCTGAGGCGCGAGATCCTGCAGCTCGACGAAGCTGTCGGCCTGGCGCCGTAGCTCGTCGGCCACCATGGGCGGCTGCGAGCGGATCGTGCTGACCACGGACACGCGCACGCCCTTGCGCTGCACCGCCTCGACGAGCCGGCGGAAGTCGCCGTCGCCCGAGAAGAGCACGATATGGTCGAGCCGGTCGGCCATCTCCATCACGTCGATGGCAAGCTCGATGTCCATGTTGCCCTTGATCTTGCGCCGGCCCATGGCGTCGGTGAACTCCTTGGTCGGCTTGGTCACCATGGTGTAGCCGTTGTAGTCGAGCCAGTCGACGAGCGGCCGGATCGGCGAGTACTCCTGGTCCTCGACGAGGGCAGTGTAGTAGAAAGCGCGCACGAGGTTGCCCTTCGTCTGGAAGAGCTCGAGCAGCCGCTTGTAGTCGATGTCGAACCCGAGCGAACGGGCCGCCGCATAAAGGTTCGAGCCGTCGATGAAGAGCGCAATGCGCTCGTTGGGATAGAAATGCATTTTTCAATACCCGCTGCAAAATCGACAAGAGCCGCCAGAGGCAACCGGCAAAGGACGATCCATGCGCGGTCGGTCTGGTA
Organism: Alphaproteobacteria bacterium; assembly: GCA_052143835.1. Lineage (GTDB taxonomy): Bacteria > Pseudomonadota > Alphaproteobacteria > JACZXZ01 > JACZXZ01 > DASPPM01. The sequence continues at coordinate 8,606 of JBKQRV010000042.1, read as the reverse complement.
TGTGGCCGTCAGTTAGGTAATGATCAAATGCGCCGCTGGCAAGCCAAAAAAGGAAGGCCCGCCTCGACATGATCCTCATCGCCCTTGGCGCCAACTTGCCCACTCAGCGCTTCGGCGAGCCGCGCGCAGCTTGCGAGGCGGCCCTCTCGGAGCTCGCGGCGCGCGGCATCCGCGTGGTGCGGCGCTCGCGCTGGTACCGCTCGCGGCCGGTGCCGCCATCCGCCCAGCCGGATTACGTGAACGGCGTCGTCGCCGTCGAAACCACGCTCGATCCTAGAGCCTTGCTCGCCGAGCTCCATAGCATCGAGGCCGCCTTCGGGCGCGAGCGGCGCGAGAAGAACGCGGCGCGGACGCTCGATCTCGATCTCATCGCCTATCATGAGCGCGTGAGCGGCGGCGGCGCGGGCGGCCCCGTGCTGCCCCACCCGCGCCTGGCGGGCCGCGCCTTTGTCTTGCGGCCACTTAGCGACGTGGCACCCGATTGGCGCCATCCGGCGAGCGGGCGCACGCTCGCCGAGCTCCTCGCCGCCCTCGACCCGGAGGCGCCGGCGGTCCCTCTGTGAGCGGCAGTTAAGGCACGGGAATCCCCGGCAATCCCCGCCTTTGCCTTGCTTTGGGCCGGCTCAGCCCATATATTGGTGAGTTCATTTTGCCGGATGGTGGAGAGACTCGGACATGGCTCGTGTAACCGTAGAAGATTGCGTCCTCAAGGTTCCCAACCGCTTCGAGCTCGTCATGCTCGCGGCACACCGCGCGCGCGACCTGGCTGCCGGGGCGGCGCTTTCGGTCGATCGGGACAACGACAAGAACCCGGTCGTGGCGCTGCGCGAGATCGCGGACGAAACGCTGGCGGTCGATGCCCTCAGGGAGAATGTCATCAAGGGCATGCAGAAGCTGGTCGAGCCCGATGAGCCCGAGGAGGAGGAGATGGACGCGCTTGCGGCCCAGCAACTCGCGGCGGCGGGCGGCGAGCTCGCAGGCGGTACCGTCGAAGCCGAGGAGGAGGGCGAGGACGACGACGAGCTCCTGGCCGAGGTCGAGGATGTCGATGCGGACTCCGTGGCGGAAGCCGGGGAGGAGTCCGAACGGGACGCGGGGTGACCGCGCCGAGCGCCATGGCGGCACGCGACTTGCCGTGGCGCGGCCTTTGTCCTGCCTTCGCTGAGCCGAGCCTTCCTCCCGCACCGCCCGGCCCGGGAGCGCGGGCGCCATGATCCGTCAATACGAGCTGGTCGAGCGGGTCAAGTCCTACGATCCCCACGCGGACGAGGACAAGCTGAACCGCGCCTACGTCTTCTCGATGAAGGCGCACGGCAGCCAGAAGCGCGAGTCGGGCGACTCCTACTTCTCCCATCCCCTCGAAGTCGCGGGCATCCTGACGCGCTACAAGCTCGACGACGACACCATCGTGACGGCACTCCTCCACGACACGGTCGAGGACACGCTTGCCACCCTTCCCGACATCGAGCGCCGCTTCGGCCCCGAGATCGCCCGCCTCGTCGACGGCGTCACCAAGCTTTCGCGCATCGAGCTGCAATCGGAGGCGAGCCGACAGGCAGAGAACTTCCGCAAGCTCCTCCTCGCCATGTCCGAGGACATCCGCGTGCTGCTCGTCAAGCTCGCGGACCGGCTCCACAACATGCGCACGCTGCGCTTCATCCCGGACAGCGAGCGCCGGCGCCGCATCGCGCGCGAGACGATGGACATCTATGCGCCGCTTGCCGAGCGCATCGGCATGCACGACATCAAGGACGAGCTCGAGGATCTGGCGTTCGCCGAGCTCAATCCCGACGCCCGCGAGTCGATCGTCGCGCGCCTCAAGTTCCTGCGCGAGCAGGGCGGCGATCTGGTCGAGCGCATCATCATGGAGCTGACCAGGATTCTGCGCGAGGAAGGGCTCGTGGCCCAGATCACGGGACGCGAGAAGCAGCCCTACTCGATCTGGCGCAAGATGCAGAAGCGCAACGTCGCCTTCGAGCAGCTCTCCGACATCATGGCGTTCCGCATGGTGGTCGAGACGGTGCCCGATTGCTATAAGGCGCTCGGCATCCTCCACAGCCGCTACCCGGTCGTCCCCGGCCGCTTCAAGGACTACATCTCGCTGCCCAAGCCGAATGCCTACCGCTCGCTCCACACCGGCGTCTTCGGCCCCGAGAAGCAGCGCATCGAGATCCAGATCCGCACGCGCGAGATGCACGCGGTCGCCGAGAACGGCGTTGCCGCGCATTGGGAATACAAGCAGGGCACGCCGACGGACGGCAAGCGCTACCGTTGGCTGCGCGAGCTCCTCGATATCCTCGAGCACGCCGCCAACCCGGACGAGTTCCTCGAGCACACCAAGCTGGAGATGTTCCGCGACCAGGTGTTTTGCTTCACGCCCAAGGGCGATCTGATCGCGCTGCCGTCCGGCGCGACCCCGGTCGACTTCGCCTACCAGATTCACTCCCAGATCGGCGATACCTGCGTCGGCTGCAAGATCAACGGGCGCATGATGCCGCTCCGGACGCTCCTCAAGAACGGCGACCAGGTGGAGATCGCCACCTCGCGGACCCAGACGCCGTCCCCGGAATGGGAGCGCTTCGTCGTCACCGGCAAGGCGCGCGCGCGCATCCGGCGCTTCATCCGCACGCAGCGTCGCGAGGAATATCTCACGCTCGGCCGCAGCATCCTCGAAAAGGCGTTCCGGCAGGCCGGCTACGACTTCACCGAGAAAGGTGTCGAGGGTGTCCTCAAGATCTTCAAGGCCGAGGATGCCGAGGACCTGATCGCCAGCGTCGGCGAGGGCCTTCACACCAGCCGCGAGGTGCTCCACGCGGTCTATCCCGGACTCAAGCAGCAGGTCGCGCGCGAGAGCCGCAACGGCAAGGTGGTCCCCCTCGCCAAGGCGCGCCTTCGCCGCGACCAGACGGCCGAGAACGCGGTGCCCATCAAGGGCCTCATCCCGGGCATGGCGATCCATTACGCCGGCTGCTGCCATCCCCTGCCGGGCGACCGCATCGTCGGCTTGGTCACCACGGGAAAGGGGGTGACCATCCATACGATCGACTGCGCGACGCTCGAGCGCTACAGCGACCAGCCCGAGCGCTGGCTCGATGTCGGCTGGAATTCCGACACGGCCGAGGCCGATGGGCGCGTCGGGCGCATCACCGTGGTGGTCGCGAACGAGCCCGGCACGCTCGGCGAGCTCACCACGCTCATCGGCAAGCAGAAGGGCAACATCACCAACCTCCGCATAACCAACCGCTCGGCCGAGTTCTTCGAGATCAGCGTCGACATCGCGGTACAGGACCTGCGGCATCTCAGCAACATCATGGCGGCACTCCGCGCCTCGCCGGCGATCAATTCCGTCGAGCGCGCGCGCGGCTGAGGCATTAGGAAGAGGGAGCGGAAGCGAAAGCGATGAAGCGTTATCTCCGTCTCGGCGTGAACATCGATCACGTGGCGACCATCCGCAATGCGCGCGGCGGGCGCCATCCCGACCCCGTGCGCGCGGCGCGGCTCGCCGCGACCGCGGGTGCCGACGGGATCACGGCGCACCTGCGCGAGGATCGCCGCCACATCTCGGACGAGGACATCCTGCGCCTGAGCCGCGAGGTCGATCTGCCGCTCAACCTCGAGATGGCGGCGACCGACGAGATGCTGAAGGTAGCACTCAAGCACAAGCCGCACGCGGCCTGCATCGTGCCGGAGCGGCGCGCCGAGGTCACCACCGAAGGCGGGCTCGATGCCGTGGGGGGCCACGATCATCTCGCGCGCTTTGTCCGCGAGATGACGGCCGCGCGCATCCGCGTCTCGCTCTTCATCGATCCCGATCCCGCCCAGCTCGATGCCGCCAAATCGCTGGGCGCACCCGTGGTCGAGCTTCACACCGGCGCCTATTGCGACGCCGACGGTCAAGCGCGCACGCGCGAGCTCGACCGCCTCGCGGCCGCCGCCCGGCACGCAGACGCGATCGGGCTCGAGTGCCACGCCGGGCACGGCCTCTCCTTCGAGACGGTCGGCCCGGTCGCGGCGATCGCGACGATCGTCGAGCTCAACATCGGCCACTTCCTCGTCGGCGAGGCGATCTTCGGCGGGCTCGACCAGGCGATTCGCCGCATGCGCGCCCTCATGGACAAGGCGCGCGCGGAGAAGAGCGCATGAGCTACCCCCCTCCCATCGGCCGCTCCTCAACGGGCGGCCGATCCCCCTCAAGGGGGAGGGGATACGCGAGTGCAGTAAAGAACTTCCCCCTCCCCCTTGAGGGGGGCTCGAGCCGCGAAGCGGATCGAGGGGGTGGGGGTGGCGCTCGATCTAGCGAAAGCCGGCGAGTGCGGCTGTGATCGTCGGCATCGGCAGCGACCTCATCGACATCCGCCGCATCGAGCGCACGCTTGAGCGCTTCGGGGACAAGTTCATCAATCGCATCTTCACCGAGCTCGAGCGCGCCAAGTGCGAGCGCCGCCGCACGCGCGCGGCGAGCTACGCGCGCCGCTTCGCCGCCAAGGAGGCCTGCTCCAAGGCGCTCGGCACGGGCTTCCGCAGGGGTGTCTTCTGGCGCGACATGGGCGTCGTCAACCTCGCCTCGGGGCGGCCCACCATGAGTCTCACGGGCGGGGCCTCCCGGCGCCTCGCCGAGCTCATCCCCGCCGGCATGGAAGCGCGCATCGACGTGACCCTGACCGACGAGCCCCCGCTCGCCGAGGCCGTGGTGATCATCTCGGCGGTGCCGCGCGCGGCCGAGGGCTGAGGCGGAGCGAGTACCCTTCGGGCGGGGCCCGCGCTTGACCGGGAAGTGGCTTGACAGAGCGGCCTTCGGCTGGCTTGATCCAGCGGGCCGCAGAGGGGCGGATTTTCGCGAGAATCAAGGCATGTCAGAGAGTTACCGGCCAAAGCTCATGACCAGGAAAAAATCCGCGACCCTCTGGGAAACGGTCAAGACGGTGGTCTACGCCGTGCTGATCGCCCTCGTCATCCGCACGGTCGCCTACGAGCCCTTCAACATCCCCTCGGGCTCGATGATCCCCACGCTCCTGGTGGGCGACTATCTCTTCGTCTCGAAATTCTCCTACGGCTACAGCCGATACTCGCTTCCCTTGGGGCTGCCGCTCTTCTCGGGGCGCATCTTCTTCACCCCGCCCAAACGCGGCGACGTCATCGTCTTCAAGCTGCCGCGCGACCCCAAGATCGATTACATCAAGCGCGTGATCGGGCTGCCGGGCGACCGTATCCAGGTCATCCGCGGCGTTCTCCACATCAACGGCGAGCCGGTCAAGCTGGAGCACACCTCGGACTACGTGACGGACGAGGATGGCTACGAGACGCGCGTGCCGCAATTGATCGAGACGCTGCCGGGTGGCGTGCGCCATCCGATCCTCAAGCTGACCGACGAGGGGCCGCTCAACAATACCGGCGAGTACGTGGTGCCGCCGGGCGAGTACTTCATGATGGGCGACAACCGCGACAACTCGCTCGACAGCCGGACCACCCAAGTCGGCTACGTGCCGGCCGAGAATCTGGTCGGCCGCGCCGAGTTTCTCTTTTTCTCCACCGACGGCAATGCCTCGCTCTGGGAAGTCTGGAAGTGGCCGTTCGCCATTCGTTACGGGCGGCTCCTCGAGGCTATTCACTAGACGTGCCCGAGGCGCGTGCCGCCAAGCTGAGGGCGCTCGAGGAGGCGCTCGGCCATAAATTCAAGCGACTCGAGCTCCTCGATCAGGCGCTGACCCACCGCAGCGCCGTCAAGGCCCACGGCAAGGTGCCCGAGGGCTACGAGCGGCTCGAGTTCCTCGGCGACCGCGTGCTCGGCCTCCTTGTCGCCGAGTTCCTCGTCCACCGCTTTCCGCGCGAGCAGGAGGGAGAGCTGACGCGCCGGCATACGGCACTCGTGCGCCGCGATTCGCTCGTGCGCGTTGCCCGCGGCATCGCCTTGGGCGACAATCTCAGGCTCTCCAAGGGCGAGGCCGAGGCGGGCGGGCGCAAGAGCCCGACGCTGCTTGCCGATGCCTGCGAGGCGGTGATCGCCGCACTCTATCTCGACGGCCGCCTCGAGGCGGCGCGTCCGTTCATCGAGCGCCATTGGAGCCCGCTCATCGAGGAGGACGAGACCCCGCCGCGCGATGCCAAGACCGCTCTGCAGGAGTGGGCGCAGGGCCAGCGCTTGCCGCTCCCCGTCTACCGCACCGTGGCGGTCGAGGGGCCGTCGCACGAGCCCATGTTCACCATCGCCGTCTCGGTCGAGGGCCTGCCGGCGGCCGAGGCGCGCGGGCGCTCGAAGCGCGCGGCCGAGCAGGCCGCGGCGACGCGCCTCCTGGCGAGCGTCAAGGACGCGGCGCGTGGTTGAGACGAGGAAGGCGGGCGGCGAGCCGGGCGCGGAGAGCGCGGGACAAGGAGGCTCGGCCGAGACTGAGACGCGCTGCGGCTTCGTGGCGATCCTGGGCGCTCCCAACGCCGGCAAGTCGACGCTCGTCAATACCCTCGTCGGCGCCAAGGTGTCGATCGTGACGCCCAAGCCCCAGACGACGCGGATGCGCACGATCGGCATCGCGATCGTGGGCTCGACCCAGCTCATCCTCGTCGACACGCCGGGAATATTCGCGCCGCGCCGGCGGCTCGACCGCGCCATGATCGCGGCCGCCTGGCAAGGGGCCAGGGACGCCGACGTCGTCTGCCTGCTCGCCGATGCCTCGAGGGGCTACGACGAGGACACGCGGCGCATCGCCGCCTCCCTCAAGGAGGCCGGGCGCAAGGTAGTGCTCGTGCTCAACAAGATCGATCGGGTCAAGAAGCCCTCGCTGCTCGCCCTCGCCGACGAGCTCAACCGCGAGGGCATCTTCACGGAGAGCTTCATGGTCTCGGCCCTCACCGGCGACGGTGTTGCGGACTTAGGCACTTTCCTCGCGGGACGGGTGCCGCGCGGGCCCTGGCTCTATCCCGAGGACCAGCTCTCCGATCTTCCCTTGCGCCTGCTTGCCGCCGAGCTCGTGCGCGAGCAGGTGTTCCTCCAGCTGCGTCAGGAGCTGCCCTATGCGAGCGCCGTCGATGTCGAGAGCTGGGAGGAGTTCGAGGACGGCAGCGCCAAGGTGAGTGCGGTGATCTACGTGGAGCGCGAGGGCCAGCGGCCCATCTTGCTCGGCAAGGGTGGTGCGCGCATCAAGGCGATCGGCTTGGCCGCGCGCCAGGAGCTGGAGGAGCTCCTGGGCCGCCGCGTCCACCTCATGCTGCACGTGAAGGTGCAGGAGGATTGGCAGGAGCGGCCCGAGCTCTACCGCGCGCTCAGGCTCGATTTCGAGGTGTAGAGGGAAGCCGGTCGGGCGCGCGATATCCCGCGTGCAAAGAGACGCGAGAACAGGAGGCGGTGGCGCGCGGCCGTTCGCGCGCGGTCATTCCCCCCGGCGTCACCGCCTTACCGCTGCTGCCGATCTTCGAGATTCGCGCCGCGACGCCGGCAGCTATCAACACGGTCCGAAGGAGTACAGCGTCGTATGCGCGAATTCTGTTTGTGACCCGTCGAAGCCGTACGTCCCTGCGTAGCTGGGCGGATCTTGGAAATGACCTACGATGGTCACTGTAGAGGCACAACTAGCGCCGCCGTTGAGGTTTCCATTTATTAGGAGGTTTGGGCCCATGCTGCCCCCGGTGACGACACCCTTCGGCGAACCGCAAATCGTGCCCTTGATCGTTCCTCCCGTAATGACGAACGGGTACGTGTTAGGGTTGAACGTGACGCTGATCTGCCATGTCACGCTTGGCCCATTGTAGAGAGTGAGGCATGCCGTCGCTGACGCTGCGGCTGGTGCTAGGGTCTGTACCCACATAGTTGCTTGAAAAACTGACCGGATTGTGATTCACCGTGGTTGGAGGTGGATCATGCGATTTGATTTGAGCGATGAGGAGTGGGCTCTTCTCGAGCCGCTGATGCCGCAGAGCCGGAAGAGCGCGCGTAGGGACGATCGTAAGATCATGAACGCGATCTTTTACGTGCTGCGGACAGGGATGCCGTGGCGGGATTTGCCCGAGCGCTATGGGCCGTACACGACGGCCTACAATCGCTTCAACCGTTGGTCTCGACGCGGCATTTGGAGGCGGATTTTCGACAAGCTGGCATCGAAATCGCGAGACAGCTTGTACCTGATCGACAGCACGATCGTGAAAGCCCATCGCGCGGCCAGCGGCGCAAAAGGGGGGAGAAAAATCAGGCGATCGGTATCAGCCGGGGCGGCCGATCCACGAAAATCCACGCGAATGTCGACAGCAAGGGGCGCCCGCTGAACTTCACGCTGACAGGTGGACAAGTCCATGACAGTCAAGTCGTCGAAGAGGTGCTGGACACCGCCAAAGCGCCGCTGGCCGTCGCGGCCGACAAGGCCTATGACAGCCAAGCCGTGCGTCAGCAGATCAAGGATGAGGGGGCTTTGCCCGTGATCCCCAGCCGCAGCAACGCCACCAAGAAGGCTTACTGTCCCAAGCGCATCTACCGGCAGCGGCACAAGATCGAAAATTTCTTCTGCCGCATCAAGGATTGGCGGCGCATCGCCACGCGCTATGACAAACTCGCCCGCAACTTCCTTGCCGCCGCCCAACTCGTCGCCGCGCTCTATTGGATCAAGATATGAGTCCAGACCCTA